>CAXOVX010000023.1:0-7119 GCA_964213345.1 Alphaproteobacteria bacterium
GGTTTGTATTTTCAGGAGTTAAAGACGCTATTATTTGAATGATTTTAGCTAAGGAATGTGTCTTATAGACTGTGTTTAAAATTTATTATTTGTGTATTCTAGAGGATTCTCTATATTTTTGGTGATTAGCTATACTAATCCCTTAATTGGCAGGGTCAATATGCACAACGTTTTAAATAAAAACGAATAGCATGCATAAGTGCTGAAAACTGATTCTTTGCTATGCTAATGTGGCGTGCATATTTATTATCTTGTGAAAAGACCCTCTCAAATGGCGCCCTCATTTTAGTATAATATTTGTCTAAATCAACACATTACCCTTCATATTATTCTTCTTAATTGCTCCAAGATGCACTCTTTTAGCTATTGCTATAGTTCAGGAGACGTGCAATACCCCTTATCTGCATATATAGTGCCACTAGACGGGCACACATGTTTCCTGGGCATCTGTAACGTTTGCTGGTGTAATCGCCACCTTATTTATAAGACCAGACTGCATATACACACTCACGCATATCCACACTCACATGTTTTTTATAACCATACCAAAGCTTAGTACCACCTTTACAGCCGATCTTAGCTTGTTTATCATGTGCCACTTTAGACAAAACTTCATTATTCAATTTTTCATATTTCTTCCGCCTTGCCTCATCTCTCTCTTCCCACAAACTTGCCTTCTATATTAGATGCGATGCACCGACAAATGTAAATACCTCGCTTATATAACCTTGCGCCATAAGCTTATCTCTGAAGATACTAAATATCTTAGATAGCTTTTCGGTCCCTATCTTTTTCCTTAGCTTACTAAATACGCTATAATCTAGAGTCGCATCCCTTAAATCAAATTCACAAAACCACCTTGCTGCGTTGCTATCACTCTATCTTTCAAGTTCTTACCGCTCAAATCTTCCATCAATTGCAGAAGCACTTAAATAGCCTATGAACTCCGTAACCCTTGTAATTAGCTGGCAACTCAACTGCTGATAACTCACCACTAATTGCCGCAAAATTAAATAATGCCTCGAAACTCCTCTATTGATTATCCCTAGATACCAACTCTTCCAAACTCACCATTATTATTTGACTTAATACCATTCACCTACCATTTATCTTGCCCACTTACATGAATAATACCTTAATTTATCCCACTCGCAACTGCCCCTTAAAGGCTAACAACGAGGAAACATATGGAAATAGATTTTACAGGAATATATTGTTATGTTGATGATTTTTGCAAAGGATTTATAATTTGGTTGGAAATACATTTATAAAAGGCAAGGACAACGAAAGGCAAGAGGAGTAGGAAGAGCAATATGAGCCTTAGCGAGATAGTAACGAGAATGTTAGGCTACCAAGAAAGTAAGTTTAGTTGTTTTCTGGGACTGATGCTGGATGGTTTGTATTTTCAGGAGTTAAAGACGCTATTATTTGAATGATTTTAGCTAAGGAATGTGTCTTATAGACTGTGTTTAAAATTTATTATTTGTGTATTCTAGAGGATTCTCTATATTTTTGGTGATTAGCTATACTAATCCCTTAATTGGCAGGGTCAATATGCACAACGTTTTAAATAAAAACGAATAGCATGCATAAGTGCTGAAAACTGATTCTTTGCTATGCTAATGTGGCGTGCATATTTATTATCTTGTGAAAAGACCCTCTCAAATGGCGCCCTCATTTTAGTATAATATTTGTCTAAATCAACACATTACCCTTCATATTATTCTTCTTAATTGCTCCAAGATGCACTCTTTTAGCTATTGCTATAGTTCAGGAGACGTGCAATACCCCTTATCTGCATATATAGTGCCACTAGACGGGCACACATGTTTCCTGGGCATCTGTAACGTTTGCTGGTGTAATCGCCACCTTATTTATAAGACCAGACTGCATATACACACTCACGCATATCCACACTCACATGTTTTTTATAACCATACCAAAGCTTAGTACCACCTTTACAGCCGATCTTAGCTTGTTTATCATGTGCCACTTTAGACAAAACTTCATTATTCAATTTTTCATATTTCTTCCGCCTTGCCTCATCTCTCTCTTCCCACAAACTTGCCTTCTATATTAGATGCGATGCACCGACAAATGTAAATACCTCGCTTATATAACCTTGCGCCATAAGCTTATCTCTGAAGATACTAAATATCTTAGATAGCTTTTCGGTCCCTATCTTTTTCCTTAGCTTACTAAATACGCTATAATCTAGAGTCGCATCCCTTAAATCAAATTCACAAAACCACCTTGCTGCGTTGCTATCACTCTATCTTTCAAGTTCTTACCGCTCAAATCTTCCATCAATTGCAGAAGCACTTAAATAGCCTATGAACTCCGTAACCCTTGTAATTAGCTGGCAACTCAACTGCTGATAACTCACCACTAATTGCCGCAAAATTAAATAATGCCTCGAAACTCCTCTATTGATTATCCCTAGATACCAACTCTTCCAAACTCACCATTATTATTTGACTTAATACCATTCACCTACCATTTATCTTGCCCACTTACATGAATAATACCTTAATTTATCCCACTCGCAACTGCCCCTTAAAGGCTAACAACGAGGAAACATATGGAAATAGATTTTACAGGAATATATTGTTATGTTGATGATTTTTGCAAAGGATTTATAATTTGGTTGGAAATACATTTATAAAAGGCAAGGACAACGAAAGGCAAGAGGAGTAGGAAGAGCAATATGAGCCTTAGCGAGATAGTAACGAGAATGTTAGGCTACCAAGAAAGTAAGTTTAGTTGTTTTCTGGGACTGATGCTGGATGGTTTGTATTTTCAGGAGTTAAAGACGCTATTATTTGAATGATTTTAGCTAAGGAATGTGTCTTATAGACTGTGTTTAAAATTTATTATTTGTGTATTCTAGAGGATTCTCTATATTTTTGGTGATTAGCTATACTAATCCCTTAATTGGCAGGGTCAATATGCACAACGTTTTAAATAAAAACGAATAGCATGCATAAGTGCTGAAAACTGATTCTTTGCTATGCTAATGTGGCGTGCATATTTATTATCTTGTGAAAAGACCCTCTCAAATGGCGCCCTCATTTTAGTATAATATTTGTCTAAATCAACACATTACCCTTCATATTATTCTTCTTAATTGCTCCAAGATGCACTCTTTTAGCTATTGCTATAGTTCAGGAGACGTGCAATACCCCTTATCTGCATATATAGTGCCACTAGACGGGCACACATGTTTCCTGGGCATCTGTAACGTTTGCTGGTGTAATCGCCACCTTATTTATAAGACCAGACTGCATATACACACTCACGCATATCCACACTCACATGTTTTTTATAACCATACCAAAGCTTAGTACCACCTTTACAGCCGATCTTAGCTTGTTTATCATGTGCCACTTTAGACAAAACTTCATTATTCAATTTTTCATATTTCTTCCGCCTTGCCTCATCTCTCTCTTCCCACAAACTTGCCTTCTATATTAGATGCGATGCACCGACAAATGTAAATACCTCGCTTATATAACCTTGCGCCATAAGCTTATCTCTGAAGATACTAAATATCTTAGATAGCTTTTCGGTCCCTATCTTTTTCCTTAGCTTACTAAATACGCTATAATCTAGAGTCGCATCCCTTAAATCAAATTCACAAAACCACCTTGCTGCGTTGCTATCACTCTATCTTTCAAGTTCTTACCGCTCAAATCTTCCATCAATTGCAGAAGCACTTAAATAGCCTATGAACTCCGTAACCCTTGTAATTAGCTGGCAACTCAACTGCTGATAACTCACCACTAATTGCCGCAAAATTAAATAATGCCTCGAAACTCCTCTATTGATTATCCCTAGATACCAACTCTTCCAAACTCACCATTATTATTTGACTTAATACCATTCACCTACCATTTATCTTGCCCACTTACATGAATAATACCTTAATTTATCCCACTCGCAACTGCCCCTTAAAGGCTAACAACGAGGAAACATATGGAAATAGATTTTACAGGAATATATTGTTATGTTGATGATTTTTGCAAAGGATTTATAATTTGGTTGGAAATACATTTATAAAAGGCAAGGACAACGAAAGGCAAGAGGAGTAGGAAGAGCAATATGAGCCTTAGCGAGATAGTAACGAGAATGTTAGGCTACCAAGAAAGTAAGTTTAGTTGTTTTCTGGGACTGATGCTGGATGGTTTGTATTTTCAGGAGTTAAAGACGCTATTATTTGAATGATTTTAGCTAAGGAATGTGTCTTATAGACTGTGTTTAAAATTTATTATTTGTGTATTCTAGAGGATTCTCTATATTTTTGGTGATTAGCTATACTAATCCCTTAATTGGCAGGGTCAATATGCACAACGTTTTAAATAAAAACGAATAGCATGCATAAGTGCTGAAAACTGATTCTTTGCTATGCTAATGTGGCGTGCATATTTATTATCTTGTGAAAAGACCCTCTCAAATGGCGCCCTCATTTTAGTATAATATTTGTCTAAATCAACACATTACCCTTCATATTATTCTTCTTAATTGCTCCAAGATGCACTCTTTTAGCTATTGCTATAGTTCAGGAGACGTGCAATACCCCTTATCTGCATATATAGTGCCACTAGACGGGCACACATGTTTCCTGGGCATCTGTAACGTTTGCTGGTGTAATCGCCACCTTATTTATAAGACCAGACTGCATATACACACTCACGCATATCCACACTCACATGTTTTTTATAACCATACCAAAGCTTAGTACCACCTTTACAGCCGATCTTAGCTTGTTTATCATGTGCCACTTTAGACAAAACTTCATTATTCAATTTTTCATATTTCTTCCGCCTTGCCTCATCTCTCTCTTCCCACAAACTTGCCTTCTATATTAGATGCGATGCACCGACAAATGTAAATACCTCGCTTATATAACCTTGCGCCATAAGCTTATCTCTGAAGATACTAAATATCTTAGATAGCTTTTCGGTCCCTATCTTTTTCCTTAGCTTACTAAATACGCTATAATCTAGAGTCGCATCCCTTAAATCAAATTCACAAAACCACCTTGCTGCGTTGCTATCACTCTATCTTTCAAGTTCTTACCGCTCAAATCTTCCATCAATTGCAGAAGCACTTAAATAGCCTATGAACTCCGTAACCCTTGTAATTAGCTGGCAACTCAACTGCTGATAACTCACCACTAATTGCCGCAAAATTAAATAATGCCTCGAAACTCCTCTATTGATTATCCCTAGATACCAACTCTTCCAAACTCACCATTATTATTTGACTTAATACCATTCACCTACCATTTATCTTGCCCACTTACATGAATAATACCTTAATTTATCCCACTCGCAACTGCCCCTTAAAGGCTAACAACGAGGAAACATATGGAAATAGATTTTACAGGAATATATTGTTATGTTGATGATTTTTGCAAAGGATTTATAATTTGGTTGGAAATACATTTATAAAAGGCAAGGACAACGAAAGGCAAGAGGAGTAGGAAGAGCAATATGAGCCTTAGCGAGATAGTAACGAGAATGTTAGGCTACCAAGAAAGTAAGTTTAGTTGTTTTCTGGGACTGATGCTGGATGGTTTGTATTTTCAGGAGTTAAAGACGCTATTATTTGAATGATTTTAGCTAAGGAATGTGTCTTATAGACTGTGTTTAAAATTTATTATTTGTGTATTCTAGAGGATTCTCTATATTTTTGGTGATTAGCTATACTAATCCCTTAATTGGCAGGGTCAATATGCACAACGTTTTAAATAAAAACGAATAGCATGCATAAGTGCTGAAAACTGATTCTTTGCTATGCTAATGTGGCGTGCATATTTATTATCTTGTGAAAAGACCCTCTCAAATGGCGCCCTCATTTTAGTATAATATTTGTCTAAATCAACACATTACCCTTCATATTATTCTTCTTAATTGCTCCAAGATGCACTCTTTTAGCTATTGCTATAGTTCAGGAGACGTGCAATACCCCTTATCTGCATATATAGTGCCACTAGACGGGCACACATGTTTCCTGGGCATCTGTAACGTTTGCTGGTGTAATCGCCACCTTATTTATAAGACCAGACTGCATATACACACTCACGCATATCCACACTCACATGTTTTTTATAACCATACCAAAGCTTAGTACCACCTTTACAGCCGATCTTAGCTTGTTTATCATGTGCCACTTTAGACAAAACTTCATTATTCAATTTTTCATATTTCTTCCGCCTTGCCTCATCTCTCTCTTCCCACAAACTTGCCTTCTATATTAGATGCGATGCACCGACAAATGTAAATACCTCGCTTATATAACCTTGCGCCATAAGCTTATCTCTGAAGATACTAAATATCTTAGATAGCTTTTCGGTCCCTATCTTTTTCCTTAGCTTACTAAATACGCTATAATCTAGAGTCGCATCCCTTAAATCAAATTCACAAAACCACCTTGCTGCGTTGCTATCACTCTATCTTTCAAGTTCTTACCGCTCAAATCTTCCATCAATTGCAGAAGCACTTAAATAGCCTATGAACTCCGTAACCCTTGTAATTAGCTGGCAACTCAACTGCTGATAACTCACCACTAATTGCCGCAAAATTAAATAATGCCTCGAAACTCCTCTATTGATTATCCCTAGATACCAACTCTTCCAAACTCACCATTATTATTTAACTTAATACCATTTGTCCACCATATATCTTGCCCACCTACATGAATAATACCTTTTATCTCATCTCGCAACAGCCCCTTAAAGGCTAACAAAGAGGAATCATATGGAAATAGATTTTACAGGAATATATTGTTATGTTGATGAATTTTGCAAAGGATTTGTCCCCTAGTGGAGAGCCCATTTATTGGAATATATAAAGAAAGATAAGAAAAGCCATATGTGCAGGAGTGGGCATATGAGTCTTAGCGAGATAGTAACTATAATATTAGGCTACCAAGAAAGGAGGTGTGGAAGATAAATGGTAGGTGAATGGTATTAAGTCAAATACTAAGGGTGAGTTTGGAAGAGTTGGTCTCTAGAAATCATCCGTTGGGGAGTTTCGAGGCATTATTTAATTTTGCGGCACTTAGTGGTGAGTTATCAGCAGTTGAGTTGCCAGCTAATTACAAAGGTTACGGAGT
>CAXOVX010000024.1:0-34038 GCA_964213345.1 Alphaproteobacteria bacterium
CTCAGGTAGAAGATATTCCGAAGGAGAACTTTATAGCTAGATTATAGCAGCGATGTGCTATAGGGAAACTTGCGATACAAAGTTATTCGAATTTTGGATTGAAATTTTTCTGATACCTGCGTTAAAGCCTGGTCAGACGGTCATCATGGATAACGCTAGCTCCCATAAATCACAAAATACAAGAGAAATGGTAGAAGAGGCAAAATGCCATCTGTTACTTTTATCTCCTTATTCACCAGATTAAAATCCAATCGAGAAATTTTTGGCCAATTTAAAGGGTGTTGGTAGGCAAAACATTGAAAAATACTCTTCCTTCTTTAGCAGATGCTGTGGATGCTGCCTTCAAAACCCAACCCATGCCCATTGGACTATAATCGCAATGGTGAGGGCGAAGGAGTATAGTGATCTACATGACTGCACAACAACTCGAGCGTTAAAAGGGGACTTGGTATAATTCTGGGTTGCGTAAGGAGGTGTCTATAATCGGAAGAGTGGCGGGGAGCTTTGGTCTTGTCTTGGTGATGAACAGTTGATGCGCAAAAAATACTCTCTCTGAGGCATTGCGTTCAAGAAATCTCTAATTCTAAGGAGTTAATTGTTGATACTATGGCTTGTTTTTCTGAGTCTTGCTGTTGTTGTGTTCTAAAAAAAAGTGGTTGTTGTGTGATGTAGATAGCAGATTTGCCGCCTTTTTTCTAACCGGCTGTCATAGTTCTAATTTACGCACTTATCTAAATAAAAAAAGTACTCTTGATGTATAGGTTGAGACAGGAACTTATGTTTTTTTAGCATCCATCCCCTAAAAATTAGCTTATTGAATTTTGAATCATGAATTGCAATGAGTGCCTTACTTTCAGGTTGATATACGTCGCTATTTTCCTGCCAACACTCTTCTACACTTATATTCAAGTCATTGAAATATACAATTTGATCTTTATAGCCTGTCAGAGTTGCTCGGTTACCAGTATTCACGTTTATTGTTAATATTTGAGCACCATCATGAAAATCTCCATTTGTTGCTGTTTTTGCGGCATCATCTGCATCTATGTCTTGTCTATGCTCATGTTTTTCCTCATTAAGTACAAAATCTGATATATTGCTGTGTACATCAGATTTATCACTGATGTCATGATGTTTATCTGCTGAATAATCGGAACTGCCCACAGCAAAATCAAAAATTGACGCAGCAGCCACCGCATGGTTTACGCTATCTAGTAATACCAATTGAAATATTAATATCATGAAAAATGTATGTAGTATTCTCTTGCTTAAGATCATAGTGTCTCTATCTTATCCTCTCCCTGCTCTACTTGGTGTAGCTTGTTCTGAATCATTCTAGACTTATTTTCCACATCAATAATAGCTTGCCCAGCCTGTTCCAATTTTATCCTTGTTTTGCTCAACATGTCTCCAAGTTTTATAAATTCACCTTTTACAATGTCTAGCAGTTTCCACACATCACTAGCTCTTTTTTCTATTGCTAATGTTCTAAACCCCATTTGTAAACTACTGATGATGGCACTTAGTGTAGTGGGACCTGTGACAATGACTTTATATTCACGCTGTATTGTGTCAACAAGGCCTGGTCTACGTAATATTTCAGCATATAATCCCTCAACTGGTAAAAACATAATGGCAAAATCTGTGGTATATGGAGGATGAATATATTTTTCTGATATAGTTTTAGCAGACTTTTTCATGTTACTTTCTAGTAATTTGTATTGCACTTCAATTTCTTGTATATTGCAATTATCCTGTGCTTCAACCAAACGCTGATAATCTGCCAATGGGAATTTGGCATCAATTGGCAACATTATATATGAGATAGTGGAATCTTTACCGGGTAATTTTATTGCAAATTCAACTCTATCCTGTGAATTTTCCCTAATTGCTACATTTTGCGCATATTGCTCTTTGATCAGTAATTGTTCTAAGATTGCTCCCAACTGAACTTCGCCCCAAATTCCTCGAGTTTTGACATTACTTAGTACTTTTTTCAGATCTCCCACACCAACGGCTAGGGCTTGCATTTCACCAAGACCTCTATACACCATCTCCAATCTTTCGCTTACCACCTGGAAAGATTCCCCAAGCCTTTTTTCAAGAGTATTATGCAATTTTTCTTCAACAGTAAGCCGGATCTTTTCCAACTTAGCACTATTGTCTTCTTGAATTTTATTTAGTTGTCCCTCAACAGTAGCTCTAACGTTCTCTAGCTTGTTCTCATTCAATTGCACCATCTGTACTAATTGATTGTGTAATAATTCCAAATGTTTCTGTTGGCTAATCAGAATAGACTGCACATTCTGACCTATACTATTTTGCAGAAATTGTAAGTGCTGACTATTTGCCTGAAATCCGTCATGAATAGTTGATATTGTTTGAGTATTGAGAGGTTGTAATGCCTTTAAACCATCGCTTATCCTTTTTATGCATACTATTCCAAAGGTGGTGATTATACCTAATATTGTAATAGCAGCATATGCTAATATTAGACTTGGTGTTAACATGGTTATTTGTACTAATTTTATCATTGAAGATTATTAAGGGTAATACTGAATATTATCCTGGAAATAAACATAAATTTCATAATAAGCTAAAAAAAATACATTTTTTGCTTACCAATTTGTATTGGGAAGTAAAATATGCTTGTTGTAGTTGTATGATGAATGATAGCCTCACAGTGGTTGAGTCTGCATGGTGGAAGTGGTCTTGTGGAGTTGATGAGTGAAGAGCCACGCAGAAAGGAGGCAGGTGAATTATTTTTGATTAGGGAGGATGTATGTTGCAGCAAGAAAGGGTAGAGCACGTTTTTGAGGAATTTGGGAAATTTCGTGCGGAACTCACAGGAGAACTACAGAAGAATGTGGAGAGTGGACAGGAGGTGGTGGGGCAGCAAGATCTGACCAAGTTTTCGGGACAGTTGAAGAATCTTGTTGCGACTGCAGAAAAAAATCTTGGAGACATTGCTAAATCGAGTAGTGATTCAGAAAAAAAATGGCTAACAGAGAAGGTTGTACCCTATATGAAAAAGGTGTTTGACTCTGTCTCTGCACTGAAGGCTACATCAGTGCAAGAAATGAAAGGAGCAGTGCTTAATGTTGTGGATGGAGTTGGTAAATTCATGGATGAGTCAAAAGGAAGAGTGGGGGGAAAAGTTGCGACATTTTTCCATAACTTGGTGCAAGATATAATGGAGTGGTATCAACGATTTATGATAGCAAGAGAGGGATCACATCTGAAAAATTGCAATGCTGCTATAGACAATATAACAAAAGAATTGCTCAAGAATCCGCTTAAAAATGAGGAGGGGAAAATAGATTTTAAGGAAATCATGGCAGTACTATCCCCAAAGGTGGAAAAGCCAATAACTAATCAAGATTTAAAATTACAGCAGACTGACTTTGAGGAAAAAATTAAGAACGACCTTGCTCGGGCGCAGAGTAAGAAGCTAGCAATTGAGTTGCAAAAACTTCAAAATGAGAAAATCAGTTTGGAGGCTTCAATAAAAGCACGTGGGAAAAAGGTTGACGCTTATCACGCCTTAGCAGGCCGCGGGACTAAGTTTCAAGATTTGATAAGGGGGCGGCAGCAGAAGAGTCAGAGCAATGTTGTGCAGAAGTGAGATAATGCACGGGAGAAGTCGGGATCCTGAAAAAGAGTTGTGGTGGGTCTCTCTTGAAGTGCGGTGACAAGTAATGTGATTGAGATCGCATTTGAGCTCGACTGCGTACGAGCTTATTGAGAGGCAGATTTAGTGTTGGCAATAAGCCCACTTTGGAGTTTATATACTAAATTGTCCATCTAAGCTTCTTTCAAGTGAGTATATGTATTTGTATCCTGATGTTGGAACTTGAAAACTGTTAATGTCTTAATCTTACCTCTGAGTAGTGTGTCGCTTGTGCAATCTGTTTGCGCAGTGCAATCGGTGCTAATGTCATAATATAATGTTACAACCACTTTTCTTTTTACAAAGCTTAGGTCCTGGTGTGGTTTTTTCGTTTTTCAAAAAATAAGTTGTCCAATTTGGGTGGACCTTGATGTAATATGGGCAGTTGTTATTTTGTTTTTCCTGTGCGCTGCTTATCACAAGCCTGCGACTTCTACCTCAGTTATTTCTAAGATGGTGGTATATCGTAATTGTCAGTAATATGATTGTTATCGCAAAAAGCAACACAATCTTCATAATTAGCGAAATAAAATACATTTTTTGCTTAAAATTGAAGTTGTAGAAGAAATGAATGCTTTTGGAGTCATATGATAAGGAGTAGCCTACAACATTGTAGTTGCTTTCGTGACTATGAGGCGTAGGGCGGAGCGTTCTTTGCTTTTTCGTCGGGTTTGTGGGGTAATTTTTATACGGGGGGTAATATGCAGAGTAAAGTGGGAATGAGTAGTGAAGAGTTGCTCAAGCAAATTAACGATGCAGGTGGGTTTTCTGTGTTGATGTTTGAAAGTTTTAAGACGGATTTGAATAAGTTTGGTGGGTGGTGCAAGAAGGAATATGGTCTAGGGGGGGATTGGCTAAAAGAAAACATCGCGGACCCCATGGCTAAGTGGTGGAAAGAAACGTTGGTACCTGCGCTAAAAAAAGGGGGTAATGCTGTAGCGGAGGCGATGAAAGATTTCGGAGATTGGGTTGTGAGGTGGACTCAGGTCATCGGCACTGCGGTGATGGATGGGTTGAAGTGGACTGCAGAAAAAACTACCAATCTTTGTCTGAGTGTAGCAGAATTTTGTTACGATCAGGTGCTGAATGTAGCGGAAGTGTATCAAAAGGCCGTAATAGTAGTAGAGAAATCGCGTGAGGGTAGTGTTGGCAAAGAAGTGAATGATATGTACGTAAAACTAAACACGGAGTTGAAGGCTATTGGGGTGGACGTTGCTGGTATCATTGGTGAGGAGGTAGGTACGATGGAGAAGGTTATGGAGGGCATTGCGAAGGACAGAGGGGAAATTGGAGAAGCAGTAACGGGAAGATATGAAGAAGAAAGTGTTGCTGGCAAGTATGAGGCAGAGAAAGTTAATAAGATGGTGGAAAATTTGACCGCAAGAGTCAACAAAATAGCAAGCTTGCGGAAAGATATGGAAGGGCGTAAAAGCGATATTGAGGGTTATGAATCGAAGAAGAAAGAATATGCTACTAGCATAGGGCAGAGAAAAGAAGCCATAGTTGAAAAATTTAAGCGCAGTGAGGGGACTTACGCGTCGCAGGCAAAGGAAAAAGCAGGCAAGCAGCAGGAGAGGAACAAATGAAAGAAAGTGGGGGGGTAACCCCGCCCTTTTTGCACTAGGAGCGCAATGGTGGGAGTGAGGGGGTGTAGCATGTGCTATGTCAAATAAAAAGTGGTTGTGTCTTAGATATTATAATGTACCTAGAATCAATTTTTAGGAGAGGCTAGATGCTATACGATTTAAGGGCTGACCAATGGAAGGTGATTGAAGGCGGGTTACCTGGCAAAGCAGGTGATAGAAGGGCATAGCGGGGGAGACAATAGAGGGGGTTTTGGCAGTTATGTGGATCTAGAATTGGGGCGCCGTGGAGGGCGTTGCCAGTGGAGTACGGGAAATGGGCTACGGTTCATAAAAGATTCATGAGATGGGCAAAGGCTGGTATTTGGCAAATGGTATTTAACACTCTTGCTGTGGATGAGGATAAATGGATCATGATAGATTTAACGATGATAAGAGCGCGTCAGCACGCAGCTGGTGCAAGAACAAGAGTTAGGAAGGTCGAAAGGGGGCTTTACAACAAAACTTCATGCAGCATGGTTTTTGATTACTGCTGGTCAAAGGTCCGATTATACAAAGGCTCTGGCTCTTATAGAAGGCAAGATAAGGGGAGCGTTGATAGCTGATAAAGGCTTATGATGCAAACTGTATTGATAGAAGTGGCAACAAAAGTGGGGGCGGAAGTATTATACCGCCTCGTGTTATGCGCAAACATCCAAGAGGATATGATGTGGAATTATATAAAGAACGCAACTTAAGAGCGTATGTTCAACAGATTAAAGTATTTTTAAAGGTCGCTACAAGGTACGATAAGCTAGATGTGGCTTATCTCTCTTTCGTCTTTATTGCAAGAATCTATTTGTGGTTAAAATAAGTGTTAATACGACCTAAAGAGGCAAAGTGTAGTCTATTATTTTTACACCTTATTCACCAAAATTAAATCCAATTGAAAAATTTTGGACTAATTTAAGGACGCTAATAGGTAAAATATTGAAAAAATGCGTTTCTTTAGCTGATGCTATAGATGCCGCTTTTAAGATACAGCCTTGACTACGATGACTGAGCCTGAGTTCTGTAGTACGATGATGTGAGTGCTAGAGAGCGGATTGGTGTAGGAGGGTGTCCTCTTCTCTCTTGGATGGAGGTCCGGTGCGCTTTGAGCGCGGGGTTCACTGGTCGGTACTGCCATTTTGTTTTCGATCGTGTTGTTGTGTTGCAAGCTTAAGGATAGTGTTCCAATCCCCTACGTCTTCCCACTCCATGCCTAGGGGATGCGCTAGGAGGTTTCGGGTCTTTTCCATTATTGCCTTCTCTATTGTTGTATTTTCGGCAAGACTGAACAGATAGGGATCTGGTATCAGGTTGCTTGTGTTAACGCTGCACATGCCTTGTTTTATAGCTTTATCGCATATTTCATGGAGGATTGGTGCGTGTTGCTGTAAATTTCGAAAAATACTTCCTAGCGTTGCGAAGTAGATGCCGCTGTTCCAAAAATATTTGTTATTGCCGGTACAGGTCTCCATTACCTCCTTATCTGGTTTTGCCACGAATTTTTGTACGTGATATATGGATTCCCCTTCAGAGATTGCGTCCTCTCCATATTCTATGTATCCATATTGAGTCTGATTTTCATCAGAATGTATTCCGAAAGCGATGATGGTCTTTCGATTGAACGATAGATGTGCAACCATTTGCTGCACTAGCGTTACGAATGCACAATTCTTCGGTATGTAATGATCTGTTGGCAAGATCAATACAGGAGTATCACTTGGGTATTTATGTTGCAGGTGGATTATTGCAACTGCGACTGCAGCAGCAGTATTCTTGTACTCTGGTTCCAAGATAATGTTGCTGTACTTACAATTGATACCTGTAAGATGCTGTTTTAATAGGGTGTAATAATTAGAGTTAGTAGCAAATGTAGGATGTAAGAAGGTCGATGCATCGCTAACTCGTAAAACCGTTTCTTGCAGCAAACTGTACTGAGTCACTATAGGTATAAACTGTTTTGGCGATTCCACACTTGATAATGGACGTAACCTATGCCCAATACCGCCGCAAAGAATTAAAGGTAATACTTGCTTTTTCATAATTTATAACTCACAAAACCTGCCCATATTATTTATGGTATTCGGTGTAATAAGTTTTGTAAATATTTAAAAACAAAAACTTATTATTTTTGTATCAAAATATTTTTATTGATACAATAAACTCTTTTCGAAATTCGCTTATACCACAAGTCCCCTTTTAAACACCTACATTGTTGCGTTGTAGGATTCGGGCCCAGTCATGTAGTATTTTCTATACTCTTCGCCCTCATCATTGCACTCTTAGTGCTTATTTGAAAATGGGACTTGGTATTATCATAAGCCTGCAACTTCTACCTCAATTATACACTTTCTAAGAGTATCGTAATTTACATTTTTTGCTTAAAATTGAAATTGTAGAAGAAATTAATGTTTTTGGAATCATTATGAGCTAAGGAGTAGCCCCGATGTTGTAGTTGCTTTTGTGATTATGGGACGTAGGGCAGGGCGTTTTTTGCCTTTGCGTCATCAGATTTGCAGGCAGTTTTGCGTGGGAGGTAGATATGCAGCAGAGTAAAGTGAATGTTGAAGCAGCAAAGTTGCTCAAGCAAATTAAAAATGCAGGTGGATTTTCTGCGTTGATGCTCGAAAGTTTTAAGATGGATTTTGAGTGAGTTTTATGGATGTGTAAAAAAGAATATGGTGTAGCGGGAGGTTGGCTACATAGGAACATCGCGAGCCCCATAGCTAAGTGGTGGGAAGAAACGTTGATACCTACTCGGGGGGGTAATGAAGGATTTTGGAGAGATTGGGTTGTGAGGTGGACTCAGGCTGTCGGTACTGTGGTGATGGATGGGGTGAAGTGGATTCTTAGAAAAACTGCCAATATCTGCCTGAGTGTAGCAGAATTTTGTTACGATCAGGTACTAAAGTAGCGGAGCTGTATCAAAAGGCTGTAATAGTAGCAGGGAAGTCATGTTGGAAAAGTGCTAGCGAGAAAACAAATGATATATATATAAAACTAAACACAGAATTACGGGGTATTAGCGTGAGTGTTGGTGACATCATTGTTGGCAGGTGGGGTATCGAGGTAAGCAGAGTTATAAAGGTTATAAATAACATCGTGAAAAAAAGATGAGTTTGAAAAAGCAGTAGTGGAAAGGCATGAAGAAGGAGATAGTGTGTTGGCAAGTATGAAGCAGAGAAAGTTAATAAGATGGTGGAAAATTTGACCGCAAGAGTCAACAAAATAGAAAGCTTACAGAAAGATTTGGAGAAGCATGAAAGCAAGATTAAGGATTATAAATCGGATAAGAAAATGTATGCTATAATGGGGCAGTTGCGAGATGAGATGAGATAAGATAAGGTATTATTCATGTAAGTGGGGAAGATAAATGGTATGCGAATGGTATTAAGTCAAATAATAATGGTGAGTTTGGAAGAGTTGGTATCTAGGGATAATCAATAGAGGAGTTTCAAGGCATTATTTGATTTTGCGGCAATTAGTGGTGAGTTATCAGCAGTTGAGTTGCCAGCTAATTACAAGGGTTACGGAGTTCATAGGCTATTTAAGTGCTTCTGCAATTGATGGAAGATTTGAGCGGTAAGAACTTGAAAGATAGAGTGATAGCAACGCAGCAAGGTGGTTTTGTGAATTTGATTTAAGGGATGCGACTCTAGATTATAGCGTATTTAGTAAGCTAAGGAAAAAGATAGGGACCGAAAAGCTATCTAAGATATTTAGTATCTTCAGAGATAAGCTTATGGCGCAAGGTTATATAAGCGAGGTATTTACATTTGTCGGTGCATCGCATCTAATATAGAAGGCAAGTTTGTGGGAAGAGAGAGATGAGGCAAGGCGGAAGAAATATGAAAAACTGAATAATGAAGTTTTGTCTAAAGTGGCACATGATAAACAAGCTAAGATCGGCTGTAAAGGTGGTACTAAGTTTTTGTATGGTTATAAAAAACATGTGAGTGTAGATAAGGCGACGATTACACCAGCAAACGTTAACAGATGCCCAGGGATTTAAACATGTGTGCCCGTCTAGGCGCTCTATATACGCAGATAATGGGTATTGCACGTCTCCTGCCAAAACTATAGCCATAGCTAAAAGAGGGCATCTTGGAGGAATTAAGAAGACTGATAGGAAGGGTAAAAATGGTGGGTTCGACCCTTCGGATTCTATATGGAGGGCGCCTTTTGAGTGGGTCTTTTCTAAAGATACTATATATTCACGCCTCTTTAGCATAGCAAAGAATAAGTTTTCAGCACTTATGCATGCTATTCGTTTTTATTTAAAACGTTGTGCATATTGACCCTGCCAATCAAGGGATTGGTATAGCTAATCACCAAAAATATAGAGAATCTTCTAGAATACACAAATAATAAATTTTAAACACGGTCTATAAGACACATTCCTTAGCTAAAATCATTTCAATAATAGCGTTCCTAACTCCTAAAAATACAAAAACTCCATCCAGCATCAATCCCTTAATAGAGAGAAAAAAAGAGCCATGGGTGAAAAGTTTAAGTGTAGTGAGGGGAGTTATGCATTGCAGGCAGAGAAGAAAGCGGGGGAGCAGAAGAAGGGTAGGCACAAAATAAGTGAGTGAGGCGCCCACTTTCTGCGCAGAAGACCGCCGCTTTGGGGGTAGTTGGTGTTCTTGGAGCGCGCGGGGCACTGGGTCCGGTAGCTGTATTTTGTTTCCCGTGTTGCTGTACTACAAGTCTCAGAATTGTGTTCCAATTCTCTACGTCTTCCCATTCCACGCCTAAGGGATGCCTAAGAGGTTTTGGTTTTTCTTCATTATCGCCTCTGTCTATTGTTGCATTTTCGATTTTTCTAGAGTAGCACAAACCAATTTGACAAGATGCGGCCGTGTTTTTCTCTTAAAATTAAGTAGTGTCTTTACAGTTTCACTGCTACCTCTTTCTCCCTACCACCATCAGCGTCTTCTTCCGGTTGTTTTATAACTTGCAGCGATTGCTTGGATAAAATAAGAATTGTTGCTATTTCCTTGGTGAAAAATGTTACTACTTGCTCACTTACAAACAGCCATTTGTGTTGTTCCGCAAGTTCTTTGACATATTGTGGTGAATAGTAGAATTGTTCTATTTTATCCATAAATTGTCGTTGCAGACTTGGATTTAGGGTATTTTTAAACACTAACACTAAAATACCAGAGTCACTAGAAATAGTGTGAGATGCTGAGAATAGCAAATCTATTCTGGCGTAATATGTGATGATATTGGAGGCTATTATGATATCATACTTCGAGCGTAATACTGCTGCAGTCTGTGTTAGGTATTGACCTATATCTTGTAAATACAGCTGATTGTACACCTTACTATTTTCAAAAGTAAGCTCTTGGGCTTGTTGTAGCATCTTAGGCGTAATATCAACCCCAATCATATTGTCTATTATCCGGTTTTGCCGGCACAACAACCCCATTATGCCAGTTCCACACCCCAAATCCAATATATGATTGCCAAAAGGCTTAAGAGAGTTTGTTAATGTTTGTTGCAGCAATTTTACGAGGACGGCCTGAGGAGCATCTGGCTGATCATTAAAGAATAACTTATTATATCGATCTGCTATTTGATTAAATTTATGGATTATTATGGATGACGGAATCTCCGTAATATCTTGCGGATTATTTGTGGCTATTTTTAAACAATACTGAGCTTCCTGCTGTAACTTAAGGGGAGGAGGAGTATTTAGATAAATTTGTAAATATTTAACAGCACACTGAAACTTAAACTTCTCTACATAGCATCTACCAAGATAATAATCTATTTCATTAATAGGAAGCCGAAATAGTCTTAATAGGTTCAACCTAAAAATAGCATCATTTATGTTACCATGCCCTAAGTGGTAAAGAGCCAGATCTAAATTTGTCTGAGAAAGGTTCCTTAACTTATTCCGCAACGCACCAATCCACCCCTTAAACAAACTCACATAACCTTTTAGTGCATCTTTTTTCCGTAGCAATTTATCCCCTATCCAACTCATCTTACTTCCATAATGTAATAATTTCATTTATTCGGTGTGGGTTGTACAAAGCAGTACCTAATAAACAATCAGTTCATTCCTAGCATAAGCGAGTTTCGAAAGAAGTCTATTGTAATTGCTCTTTTGCTTCATCTACTTTTGCTCCTTTATCTCTTATCTGCTGAAAAACTGTTAGCGCTTGTGCTACCATGGAACCAACATCACTTACTGTAGCTGGCACAATTAACGTATTATTGGTTTTTGCCATAGATTTGAATGCTTCCACGTACTGCTCTGCTAATTTCAGGGATACCGCTTCGCTTCCACCATCAATTTTGATGGCCTTTGCAATTACTTGTATGCTTTCCGCAGTTGCTGTAGCAACAACTTGTATTGCTTCAGATTCTCCCTTGGCTTTATTAATACGCTCTGCCATGGAGGCTTCAGAATTTAATACTACCTCTATCTTTCTTCCCTCTGCAATATTTATCATTGATTGCGTCTTTCCTTCAGATGCCAGTATTTCTGCACGTTTCTGCCTTTCAGCAGCTACTTGCATCTCCATTGCTTTTAATACAGTAGCAGGGGGTTTGATGTCGCGTATCTCGTAGCGCATACACTGAATACCCCACGCAGCAGCAGCTTCATTAATAATGGTAACAATCTGAGAATTTAAAAGCTCTCTTTCCTCAAATGTAGTATCCATAGTCAATTTACCCATCGCCGAACGCATGGAAGTTTGGGCAAGCTGCGTTACAGCATAGTATGGATTCTCTACACCATATGAGGCACTTGCAGGATTAACGATTCTTACATAAATGATACCATCCATTATAAGGGTAACATTATCCTTTGTGATAGCTGTTTGCTCTGACACTTCTATAGCTCTTTCTTTAAGAGTGTGCTTATACGCTATCCTATCTACAAATGGAATAACAAAATTTAACCCTGGTTGCAGCGACGCACTGTACTTTCCGAATCTTTCAGAGATCCATACTTGTTGCTGCGGTATAATCTTCACACTTACTATAAACAGAACAACTATAGCAGCTATAATAATCAATTGAAGCATATGTAATTCCATGTTAGTCTTGACCTCCTCATTTGTTTTTCGCTCCTTACATACGAACAGTACGTATAACCCCATCTACTAGTATGCATAACCGTGCACTTAGGTAAACTCATTTTTATGGTAAATTTTTCATTAAGTATGGTTGCAGTATATCAATCAATGGCGAATAAGGGAGATGTATGTCAAATTTCACATTGATAGCGCTTACCTATGTGTGTTTGGTATTTACCATCATAAGCATTTTTTCTATCAGAGCCAAAAAAGTGATCAATTACTCATTTGCACTAACATTGCTCATGGCGGTACTTAGTAATACGATTACTGTCATTGGGTTGTGCGCTATCTTGCTGCTTTGTTTTTTACGCAAGCTACTACTTATCAATGACAAAGGAATCTCGATATTGGGCATTATCAAGTTGTCATCGGCAGTAAGAAAGCTAATTTTATTTGCCATTCTCTTACTCATAAGCCTATTCATTCTTTTACATATAATACCTGTTTTCCGCAATTATTGTATTTTTGAAAATCTTCAATTATCTGAGTATTCAGCTCTGTTTTCACTATGTCTAAAATTCGATCAAGCTATTTTGGGAATTTTACTGAGTCAATTATACGACAATCGTCCTATCTCAAAATACGACATATGCCTAATAATAAAAATGTCCGTAGTATGTGTAATAACTCTTTCCATTGTTGCTGTTAGTGCAAGATGCTTAGCACTTGATCCTAAATTTCCTAAAATTTGGTGGATTTGGGTGGTAAATAATTTATTTTTTGTATGTTTTTTAGAAGAAACCATTTTTAGAGGCATTATCCAACAATATTTAACGATTTTATGTCAAAAATACAATCTGCATGCCTGTTTACCAATTCTTTTTATCTCGCTAATATTTGGCATGGCGCATTTGAGGAGTGGCGTATCGTACGCGCTGCTGGCAACCCTGGCGGGGCTATTTTATGGATATACTTATTACAAAACAAATAGCGTTCTATTAGCTATACTAGTCCATTTTTTTTCAAATACTTTCCACTTCTTTGTATTAACATACCCATTACCTTTGTAAAATCACTAAATTTATACCTCTATATCCATATTGCAACAGCCCCAACAGGACAATTCTCAAGTGCGATAGAGCATGCAATATATGGGCTAAAGCACGGAGACCACGCTTAGAAGTAACAGTCTTGCAGGGGGTTTTATACAAACTTACCGCCCAGAGTATATACCAGTCCTACTTTTTTATTAATACTAAAAACGCAATGGTGAGAGCAAAAATACCACGTGACCTAGCTCCTCCCGTAACGTGGCAATGTGAGCGTGAAAAAACAAAGCTGGTGTTATACCGCCTAACCAAGGCTGATACGAGATCTAGTGACAGCAAGTGTTATCTTGTTGGTACGCTATTTCAACGGTTAGTACACATCCTATATCGCTATCATGATGCAATCCACTATGCTTAGTGTCTATAATCCCCGGCTGATATTTGTGCCACATTTCAGTGAATGCACCAGAGTCTAACCAATGATTTGCTGATATTTTAGATACAGCTCCATCAGTAGCACCACCAGCAATGAACTCACTTTTGAGTTTTTCATTTTCCAATATTTGAATGTTTGTTAGTACAAGACCCTCACTATTTTTATGCATTTCATCAAATGCCAATTTAGCCATTATATTTCCATCAAGCATGCTTTTCACTAATCTTATAGTCATAAAATCTTTATTTTCTTGCATAATTTTTTGAAAAGATGGATAAGAAGTAAGACTAGTTATATTACCGGTACTTGAGAACAAGTGATATTTTTTGTGATATTCCTCTTGTATGTTTCTGTAACTACCTTCTAACACATCAAACTTGGAACGACCTAGCTGACTTGACATGCACTTATCTATAATCGTCAACAAAAACCCCTGCATTGCTTTGTCGATTTTTGTGCTATTGTAATCTTGTGTCATATTCCCCTCGAAACACTAATTAATTACCTCATAGCTCCTGTTTTATTTCCATCTGTGCATCCCCACTTTTGACTTCGGCATAGCATAATACTTGGCCATACACACCCTCCAACTCATTAAGACTATGAATCACAAGCTCCTCGTACCCTAGTTTAGAAGTCCATCCTATACCTTCAACATATCTAGTAGCATGTGTAAAACCTGCATTGTCTATTGTATCATTAAAATACAAGGCGATGCTATTATTTTTGGTAGGAGTACTTAGCTTCTCTACTGCTTTTAAACTTTGCATCAAATTTAAACAGTTTGACTCTGAATTACCGTAAGTAGGACCCAAAATCTCTTTTATATAGCTATCTATTGCCTCTACACACGCTTTTTGCTTACTTAATTCAGTTGAATGCTTAAACTTTGTATTGTAGATCGCATTTATCGCGGGAACGTTAAGCCAACCACTGACACCAAACGCCCAGCCTATGCAATTATATGTCTGGAACACTTTGTAAAGTGTAACGCATTCTTCACATTCTTTTTCTTTCGACAAAACATAGGGTTTTTGAGTGTCAAATGTAATAACTGACTTTCGCTTCCCCCCTACATACAGTTTATATTCTGCACCATCAATTACCATACATTTATATACCCCACACTCGAAGTACTTACCACGTAGTAGCATTTCATACCATAAAATTTGTACTCCTCTCGATATTACTTGCAGAGACCCTTCTTCCAACTTTGGAAGAACCTCAACTAATTCTTTCCTAGCATCTACACCCAATCCTTGCCCAAACTCACTCTTCTTGATAAAAAATTGCTTCCGAACCGGAGCAGCATTATACTTTCTTATATCTTGCCACGTAACCATTCGACGCCGCTCTTGTATATATACAACATATTTTATATGAGATTCTAACATGAAGGTACTGTTAATGCAACAAGATATTTTTATAGTTCACCAAGTCTAAACTGAGGTTACGAGTGCATAAACTCTTCATCTAAATTTTCATAATAGTCCCAATACGCCCTTTTTCGCATAAAAAAAGAAAACGTACCACCTTTATCATTATTTCAATATCACAAGTATGAGTGACAGTATTATCCCTGATTTGCGGCTAGTACATCTCCTGCCAAATAGAGTGATCCACAAATAAGTATACGGCAAGGAACTTGCCCACTATCTTCCAGACACCTTAGTACCGCTTCATGCAAAGTGTCACATAGAAATGCTTTAAATCCTAGTTCTATGGCGCATTTATAAATATTTTCAGCTTTTTCGGCTAATGGCTCAGATTTTACTTCTATACAACATACGGCCTTTGCTAAATCCGCAAAAATCTGAAGAAATCCCTTTATATCTCTCTTCTTGGTACGACCATTTATTAAATACAGTGGTTTTTCTGACATCATATAACGTATGCTTGCGGCCAACATTTCTGCTCCAGCAACGTTATGTGCCCCATCCAGCCACAATTCGACCTCCTGAGGGAGCATATCGTACAAAATCCCATTTGTAATTTTCTGCATCCTAGCAGGCCATACAGCCCTAGTTATACCCTCAGTTATACAGTTTAGCGTAATTTTGCTATATCGTAAGTATGAAAGATGCAACGCTGCCACTGCGGCCGTTGCCGCATTTACAAATTGGTGTAATCCCACAAGACTAGGACTAGGCAAATGTAGCTCCGCTATGTGACTACTCGAAGATATTAAATCTGAGTTATAATTTGCTGGCAGAATAATTCTAAGCTTCATCCCCTCACCTTCACGCTCAAAATGCCACTTCTTTCCCCAAGCAAAATATGGAGCGCCCATTTCTTCACATTTCTCTATTAGAGCGTACATAGCTTCCTCCGGTTGCCAGCTAATTATACAGGGACATCCACGCTTTATTATACCCGCTTTTTCTATTGCAATCTGTCTTAATGTAGTACCCAAGTATTCCGTATGATCTAGTGCAATGGGGGTAATGATAGTGAGCTGTGGATGATCTATAACATTTGTAGCATCCAGCCGTCCTCCCATTCCAGTCTCCAGCAATACTACATCTGCAGTAAATTTCGAAAATGCTAACAACGCTACTGCTGTAGTCCCTTCAAAAAAAGTAACTTGTAAATCTTGGGCTACAAGCCTGCACTCTTCAGTAAGCTGGTATAATAATACATCATCGATCTCTTGTCCCGCTATCGTAATTCTTTCGTTGAACCTTACTAAATGTGGTGAAGTGTACCTGTGTGCTGCATACCCCGCACTCTCAAAAATTGCTTTCAAGTAGGCAAGCGTGGATCCTTTACCATTTGTACCTGCAACATGAATTACCGGCGGCAATCTTTGATTTGGATTGTCTAGCGCCTTAAGTAGTTCTTGTATTGCTGCTAAGCTAAAATTCACATACTTATTTCCGTATGGCACAGGCCAATGTGGCATCTTAACCATAAACTACTATTTTTTTACTAATATTTGTCTCTGCAATTCGATATTAGAAACAATATTATCAAAAGTTTCTAGCGTACTTTTATCAATGCTGACCGTAACAAATTCTTTGCGTGGTAAATAGTAACTTATAATAGGCGCTATTTGTTCACGATACACATGCAGCTTATGTAATATCACTTCCTCTTCATCATTTGCTGTTGCAGTTTCATCCCCTTGACAAACATCACACTCTTTTTCATCTCTAAAAATTTCAAGTTTTGCAGTGTTACATCTCGTACATAAAGCTCTATGCCTCGCTTGCCCTAGAATAGCTTGATCATCTGCCTCAACATTCACCACAACAGTATATCCTCGTGGTAAAATTTTTATCATTCTATCTAAAGCTTTAGCTTGTGTAACAGTACGCGGGAATCCATCTAAAACAAAACCTCTAGAATACTTATTCTGTTGTACAATTTGCGCGAGTAGAGCAATTGCTACGTGATCTGGAACTAACTCGCCTTTCTTCATAATCGCATCAAAATTTCTACCTGATTCCCTGCTGGAATCTACAACAGAGTGAAGCACCTTTCCCATTGAAATATACGGTACGTTGTATCTTTCACTCAGTAACTCAGCTTGAACTTCTCTGGCAACCGTAGGAGGTCTCAACACGATAATACGCATAGCTCTCTCTTGCTGCCTGATATTATCTACACCCTTTGTTATATCATCTTGTACCACTTTACGATGGAATATCCTACGATCCTGAGCACTACAAGCTGTAAAACAAAATGTGGTAAGTACAAAGAATAAAGTTAATTTGTGTATTTTCATAATGGTAATGCAGTTTAAAAAACTATTTGTATATTACAGAATATAAGTGCAGACCCCACTTCACACGTTATTATTACTTAGTCACATTGCAATAGCAGATTTTCTACAAATTTTCTATAAAAATACGATAAAATTTTTATTTTCCAAGTACGGTATTTAAATTATCACCAGTTTAATTTACGAAAATAGTACTACTTACCTGAGAAATAAGTAACCATAATTACAGATAAATATCAAAAATAAAACCTTATACCCAATAATATGGCGTGCGCTGTAAATTCTGGATTTATAGGGTCAGTCTTGAATTCTATACCATCATCCGCTTCTATAGCTATATCAGATGTCGGAGCATGGTTTAAATCAAGATATTTGTATCCAAGATCTACATCTAGCCGATTTCTAATATTTAGACCCATTCCAGCTCCAAGATTCCAAGCAAGATACCAGCTAGTCTTTCCTTTTATTTTGTGCTTGAAAGATGTATAATTGTTCTCGTCATACATATTATGGTCACCAGCTTCGTTTCTACTGCCGCCTACGCCGGCTGTAAAGTATGGCTTGAACTTACCAAATTCTTCAGAGTGTAAAGTAAAATTTACGAAGCATGCTGTACTAGAAAATTCCTGTCTTACAAGATGTTCGTCAAGATTCACGTTGATAGAGTCTTTAATCTCATCGTAATGCTCAATGTTATTTTCAAACTTCTGCTTTGCTAAGTGAAGTACTGCAACTTCACCTCTTAAGTTGTTGTAAAACTGGTAACCTAAGTTGCCTCCATACACCATGCTACTTCTTGGTTTTAAATTATTGTATGCGTAGTAGTCGTCTTTATGACCTATTTTACTCCTAAGTTCACGCGGCAATACTGTACCTCCGGTGATTTGGAAGTATAAATTCCTTTTTGATGGAGTTTGCGCCGTATCCGCACTTGCAGCACACACAGCAAAGAATTGGAGTAGCAACAAACAACTGATCTTCCTGCAAAGAATACTCTTGTCCATTTTTTTCTCCATAACTTGCTTTTTAAATTTTATAACATTTTAGCTTTCATTGGGTATTGGGGCATTAAGGATAATTCATCATAGTCTGAGGTACTGCCAGCTCTTCACAATAATGCTCAATGCTATCTACAATGTGAGAACTTAACACTGAGTCTAGGTCGCTTTTTAGACTCTCGCACTGCTGCTTTTGTATTGCTAAAATTTTTTTATGATCACAATCGCCGCAATATCTTGCCACAAATCCCACAACATATTTATAGAATGCGGGATCTTTTGTGAATTGTTCCGCGTTTGTCTTATTGGTAACATTAAGTATGTCATCTCTTAGCCCGTACTTCTCCATCACATCAAGTACGTTATCTTTTTTTACTTTATTATGACAATTTGCTTTTTGGTTACTATAACAAGAAGATAGACATTTAAACCAACTATTTGGATGCGACTCTTCCCAAGCAACTTTAGTTAGATTTAATATCTGCGCTTTTAGTACTTTAAATCCTGATAAAAATGCCATTTGCATGGATATAACATTCTCGAGACATGTAGTATTAGTATTACACAAGACCTCAAATGCTTTTACGCTGCTCGTAAAGTTTTTTTGTATTTCATTTTCTTGCTTTTTGATATTTTTAAATTCGTTCTCAATGTCTGCTGTTATAGGAAGTTCTTCTACCATGTTATAACACTTTTTTAATTGCTGTATGGTGTATGCGAGTTCGTCTTCTTTTCCATTTATGGTAGCGTTACAGCGATGTAAATCTTCAGTATAATTATTGCGCAAAGCTATTATTGTACTATTATATTCTTGTAATTTTTCCGTTGTACGGGTAAGACTGCTATTCTTTTCATGCACAGCAACATGACAATACTTTAGCTCTTCAGAATGTGTAATTGTCGCGTCATCTTTGTCCCTTGTCATAGCATAGCAACGTTTTAATTCTCCAGAGCATTGATCCATTGCTATCTGCTGTGCACTGGTGTCGGGCTCAGTCGTGTAGCTTGTACTCTGTTTTACATTATTAGCCACTTGCTGCTCTTTAGGTTTTCCATACTGTCTATGATGTACATTTGTGTTATCCATATTTTTCTCTTACCCAAAATTAAAATTACCTAGGAGGTCACGATAAAATGATGCCGCTCAACATCGACAATTTCATTTTACGTATTATATAGATGATTTTAATTAATTTTTAACACTATTACAATCTATAATTGTAAAAAAATAGATTTATTAACAAAATAATTTGCGAAGCCATAGTATTAATTCAAATATAAACCTTGACTTATTTTAAGTTAGTGAAGAGACTGATGATCAGCATGAACTTGGTGTTACTTTAGAGATAAAAAGAAAGACATGGGTGGAAGATTGGGAGAGTTAGCACTTATTTTGCTAATTATATTTATCTTGTTTGGAGCTGGTAAATTGCCACGTGTAATTAGTGAGGTTGGACGTGGTATAAGAGCTTTAAGAAACAGCTTAAACGAAGATGACAATTTCGATAAAAACAGCAAGAATAGGGGTAACCGAAATAAATGATGTTCCATCAAGCATAACCAGAACATTTTGCAAACAGTGTGATGTTAGCTGTTAATTACAGACAAAATAGTATATAATAGAGATATTGTACGCAATATGTACATAAAGTAAAAACTTAAATTGTAAAATAAAGTATCTTGATCAATTTTAAGTTTTTACTTATATTGTGTTCTTTGGATTGTCATCTAACAATAGCAAAGCTGGTTTTGAGTTAGTGGGCTAGCTAAGTTTTGGGATTGAGTTGCCAATTTGAGTTAAAAGTAGATTGGCCAAGTCGTGCAAATGCAGTTTTGTCATTTTTAGGATGGATGTTGAGTATTTATTGATGGAATGTTGTATAAATAACAATTTCTGAGTTTTAGCGTGGGTTAGAATGGAATTTTTGGATAAACTAGGTAAGTTTAAGTTGGTATTTATCATTACGTCTGCATTAATAATGATAGCGCTAATTCTCTTCCTCTCTCTAGGTATTTCAAAACCAACAATGGTTCCCTTATATAAGCAATTGTCTGCGGAAGATTTTCGTTCAATCACTTTAAGATTGCAAACTTTAAATATTCCATTCCACGAAAACCAAGATAAAGACAACAATCAAGTGCTTGTTTCTGTAGATAAAGTTTCAAAAACAAGGATGATTCTCGCTCAGGAGGGATTGCCATCTTCTGGCAGTGTTGTAGGCTATGAGATTTTTGATAAATCGGATATTTTGGGCACTTCACAGTTCATTAATAATGTCAATTTGGTAAGAGCGTTAGAAGGTGAACTTTCCAGGACCATTGGCAATTTGGCTCAAATAGAAACTGCTAGGGTCCACTTGGTATTACCGCGCAAAGAGCTGTTTTCCAAAATAGGACCCATTCCCTCGGCTTCTGTGGTATTGAAAATCAAACCAGGACAGAAATTATCTAAAGGTGAAATCAATGGTGTAGCCCATTTATTAGTTACGGCTGTACCGGAACTAAAATTAGAAAATGTCACCATACTAGATCAAAATAGTAAGCCACTCAAGGTAAAAAATGATGATGAAGAGGAAGGTACTCCTAGCAATGCAACAGAATATCGTACTAATCTCGAAAATAGGCTTAAAAATGCAGTGGAGGAAATGATAGAAAGATATGTTGGGGCTGGTAAGGTTAAAGTTAATGTTTCAGCGTTAATAGATTTTGATCGGGAAGTTGTAAATACAGAGGTATATAATCCAGAAGAGCAAGCTATTAGATCAAGAAAAAGTAGCGTGGAAGAAGAGCAAGAAGGATTGCAAAATAATAATGTGAGTGTTGCCAATAATGTACCAAATTTACCACAGCAACGTCAGCAAAACGCTCCAAATAAAAATAAGAATAAATCAGATGAAATAACAAATTACGAAATTTCTAAAACCATTACTAACAAGATAATACCTTGGGGAAGGGTAAAGCAGCTTTCTATAGCTGTTCTCGTAGATGGTATATACACCGTAGATGCTCAAAATAAGAAGTTATTGTATAAGGAGCGTTCTGTAGATGAGTTAGAAAAATTGAGAGCTCTAGTGTCAGCAGCAATAGGAGCAGATCAAAGTCGGGGAGATAGAGTTGAAGTAATTAATTTGAAATTTATAACAAGTGACGATATTGATGCTGCTGAATGGAAAAATAATAGTATATTGGGTAAATTCGGTGAAAATTTTCATAGTTTTACGCAGTTAATTATTGTTCTAGTAGTATTTGCATTGGCAGGATTATTGCTAATACGTCCGTTGATAAGTAAGTTTTTGCGCAGCGCTAAAAGTGCTGGGTCAATTTTGATTCCAGAGTTAGGAGAAGCTATGGGTATACATAAAAACGAAACCATTGATGTTGAAGACAAAAAACATGGAGAAACCCAAATGTCAGGAGAATCTGCTGCACAGTCTACTGGAATGGAACAAGAGCGTGTTTCAGGTAAAGTTTTTGGCGAGAAACGGTATGCTGAATTAATGAGGTATTTAAATGAAGTCATGCAACAAAATCCAGATGATGCCGTAACGGTGCTAAGAAATTGGCTATACAAGCACGAAGTATAGGTACATGCAACAGCAAATAAGGATGATTTGCATTTTTATTAGATGATCATAAAAACGAAATGGGTGTTATCGTATGCTATCAGGAGTAGAAAAAGTTGCTGTCTTGTTGATGATGGTGAAAGCTGAGACAGCTAAAAAAGTAGTTGGTAGTATGGATGGAGAAGAAATTAGTTTAATTTCACAAACAATGGCAAGGTTGGGATCTATAGATTCAGAAAAAGTAGAAAAAATTGTCATTGAATTTATCCATGAAATAAATGATTCACTGAGTGTGGTTGGTAATGTAAAAATCGCTGAAAAATTTTTAAAAGATACTGTTTCGGAAGATAAGGAAAAGTTTGAACAGATTATGAATGAAGTCAAGGGAGTGAATTTGAGTAATATTTGGGAACGTTTAGGTACTTTTGACGAGCAATTGATAGCTAACTTCTTAAAGAGCGAATATCCACAAACAACTGCAATTATTATAGCTAAGATACCTTCTGCGCGTGCTGCAAAAATTTTAGCATCTTTTAGCCAAGAATATGCTCTCGAAGTGATGAAACGCATGTTATCACTAGACGAGATAAAAAGGGAGGCATTGGAAAAATTGGAAAAAATGCTACAAACTGAATTTTCGACAGAAAGTACCAGATTGTACCAAAAAGATAATAACAAGGTACTAGCAGAGATATTTGATAATTTAGACAGAAAGAATGAAGCTAAGCTCATGTCTACACTTGAAGCATATAGCAATGAAGCAGCTAAGAAAGTAAAAAAGTGGATGTTTACCTTTGATGACCTTGCAAAGATTGATGCATATAACATGCAAACTTTGATCAGGACTATTGATAAATCAAAGCTTGCAATAGCATTACGTGGTGCTTCTCAAAAAATTCAGGATGCCTTTGTACGCTGTATGTCACAAAGAGCTGCTAAACTACTACTAGAGGAAATAGATACAGTGAGTAGTGGAGTTACAGGACAAGAAATGGAAGAAGCAAGACTTGGCATTATAAATGTAGCTAAGGACATGATAGCTAAAGGTTTCATAAAATTGGAAGGACAGGATGCTTCAGAATAAAATTTGTATTGAGTTTAATTGATGCTGATACGTAGATTACATTTAGAAGATTTTTCTAAAAATTTACAAATATCCGAATCTATTGTTGCAGGTTCTGTTTCAGATAGTGCGAAAGGAGCAAGTAGCCCATGCATACCGAATGAAGAGAATGAAGTAAAATTACAGGATAAAACAGTTGAAGGATCTAACAGCGGGCAATTAGTACAATCAGAAGCGAGGTCTGTGTTTACCGAAGCTACAAAGCACAGTGTTACTCTGTCTCTGGAGGAATTAAAGAAAATAAAGGCAAAAGCTTTCTTTGAAGGTAAGCAAGAAGGCTTGAGTGAAGCCATAAAACACGTAGAGCATGCACAGGTAGAAAATTTTTTACAAGATAAAGTAAACGACTTGGAGCACCAAGCACTGCAAACTGTACTAGAGATACGTAAAAATTTAGATACTATAGATGAGCAAAGAGCTCTTGCATTGCATAGCCTGAGCGAAGAGTGCGTGTTATTAGCATATGCCATTGGTAAAAGAATTATAGAGCACTTATGTGAGTATGTACCAGAAAACTTAATACTGGATTTTTTGCGAAAAAAGTTACCATTATTAACAGACGAAGCACTGATAAATGTGGATGTTAATCCTGATTGCCTTAAGTTAGTGCAAGATAAATTTCCGAAGATGTTATTGGGTAATAAGTACAATTTCAAATTCACATTAATACCAGATCTAGAAATAGCCCCCGGTGATTGTAAGATTAGGTGGGAAGGTGGGGCGTTCATTAAGAATAAAGAAATGTTGTTACAAGGGTTGGATGAGTTACTTGGTGATTACTTAAATACAAAAAGCGCTTTACGTGAAGTATAGGATGGTCTGCACGTGCACGTATAGATAGAGTAAGAGTGGTATTTTTTTTGTTAACTACACATATTGGGGTAGAATTAAATGGTTGAGAATTCAAATAACACAAATTTAGATTTACAAGCAGTATATGATGTGCCGTTGCAAGTATCTGTAGTAATAGGCAATACAGAGCTCAGGGTCAGCGATATATTGAAATTTACCTCAGGCACTGTAATTGAGCTTGATAAAAAAGTCGGAGAGCCTGTTGACGTGTATATTAACGGCAAAGTAGTTGCGAAAGGGGAGATAGTATTGGTGAACGATAAGGTCGGTGTTACGTTAACTGAAATGGTAAACGGCAAAGTTTAATAATTTTTCATTTAAAAAAATGCTTATAACTCACCAAACTTTTGTAAAGATGCTCGCTACAGCCGATATCACCGTGCTGGCACGTTCTTGGCTCATTTTCGGTACAGATGCAGGAGGTGTGGATATTGCGATAGATCAACTTATAAAAACCGTATGCGAAAATAGTAAAAATGGTGGATCTCTTTTAGGAGGTGTTTCGATAGATGTCTGTCGGTACGAGTACCAACAAGTCAAAGATAATTTGGAGCCACTTTATAATGAGCTTTTTACAGTTAAGTTGTTCAATAATGTAAGAATTGTTGTTCTAAAGCAGGTTACTGATAGCTTAAGTAAGGAGTTAGAAGTATTACTTACTAGCACCAGGCAAACTTTATCTTTTCTTCTAATATCCGCAGGTGAATTAAAAAAAACATCTAAATTACGCAAAATTTTTGAAACACAGGAGTGTATTACCTGCTTAAATTGTTATAAACAAGATGCTAAAGATCTTGTAAAATACGTTATGGGTTACTTTAGAGAAAGAAAGGTGAGTTATACCACCGAAGTACCGGAGATGATAGTATCACTGGCGCATGGAGATAGAAGAATTTTAAAGCATGAACTAGACAAATTATGCCTATATAAAGCCAATTTAAGCAACGATAGGCAGATAATTAACGCTTTGGATGTTGTAAAATTGCTGGAAGATGAGGCATCTATATCGATAGACAAGCTATGCAATGCAGTAAGTAACAGAAACAAAGAGGATCTTATAGAGAATATGAAACAAGCTCAGTTTTACAATATTAACCATATTTTTTTACTAAGAGCACTGCAGCGCTATTTTGTGAATATTATGCAAATTAAGCATAAATTGATTATCAACCCTAATTTTTCGATAGCTCAAGTCATCAACAGCTTAAAGATCCCAGTTTTTGGCAAGCAGTTACAAGAATTGATTGGCACGATAGGCAACATATCATACGACAAAGCAAAAATCATGCTTAATACATTGCTAAAACTTGAGATTCAGGTAAAACAGTTCAATATCTGTGATCCTATAGTCCTAGTGGCACAAAACCTGCTGTAGTAGATAAGACGCGAGACTTGTGCATAAAAAATGGGGGAAAAGAATAGAAGATGGGTAGGAAATAGGAGAAAGTTTTTGAGATAGAAAGAATGTTATTTTATAACTAGGAGGTATTATGACGTTACAATTTTGTGTATTACCATCAGATCACAGTAGATCCAGCCCTCCAAAACAGCTTGTTGTGCTAATTCATGGATATGGTGCAAGTGGGCAGAATTTGATTAATGTGGCTCACAATTTTCGCGATCATTACATACCAAGTGCACATTTCATTGCTCCTAATGCACCTTTCCCATACGAAGGTGGTTGCGATGGCTATCAATGGTTCAGCATGCAAGAGCATTCCGAGCAGTATATACTTAGTGGACTAAACAAAGCCATCCCTATCTTGCTGCAATTTATTGAAGAACAATTGGATAAATTTAATCTTACCTATCATGATCTGGCGTTAATGGGGTTTTCGCAAGGTGGAATGCTGGCACTGCATACAGCATTACAAATGTCAGTACCACCAAAGGGTGTTATATGCTATTCCGGTATGTTGATCGCTTCGGCAATACCAGTGCAAGCAAATATATCTAATACAAAATTTATATTAGTACATGGTAAAGAAGATCAAATTGTCGTGGTTGAGGCAGCAACCGAAACTTATGAAGTTTTGAAATCTCATAATATCGATGTAGCATTGCATCTAGAACAATGGCTAGGGCACGGTATTAGCTTAGACGGGATAAAAGTAGGAGGAGCATTTTTATCTTCTCTCTTTAAAAATAAAAATTGATCTAATAGCTTCGTTGTTAGTTCTTCAAAGATGTGACTATTATCATGAATTCATATTATTTCGACACGTTATCCATAGCTTGAATCAAAAGACAAGCATCAATATTTATTTTAATATCTCTTTGAGATATACCAAAATTTACGCAAAAAATGGGAGTTATAGGGGTCATAGTACCTTAAGTAACCCGAAGTAAGGATATAAGATTACAAGATAATAGTGGTAGAGAAGTGGGTTTATAGAGAGATAATTGGTATGGAATCAAACAAGCCACAAGATTACAAAAAGCATTTTCTACAGATCTGAAAGTAGAGTGCCATAGTCTTTGAAATTGCTTGAGTTTGCCAAAAATAGTTTCAATAATATTGCGTTTATAGAGCAAAAATTTATCTTGGAGGAGTAATAATTTATTTTTCATGTTCTTCTCAAGCCTAGTAAAAAGCAACAAGTCTTGATTCAATAGCTGTGTTGCTAATTCTTATGAGATATATCATTTATCGCCAAATAATTTTCCCCACATACCCTTTACCATGGTCAAGACTGGCTTTCTGTCGTCAACATTACCATGTGTAATTCTGATGGAAAAAAATTCGCTTTTATCATTGAAAATTGTGTGTAATTTCAGGCCATAAAACCAACCGGTGCTTGTTCTACTTTTTGTAGTAATTCTACGAAAACCCTTATGTCTAGTGCCACGTAGAGCCTTGCACGTCTCAAGGGGTGTAGAGTCCACAAATTGGATACCAGTAACTTCTCCAGTAATGCATTGCAATAAGCAGCATAATATAGGCAAAATACGCTTCAATACGGCTACAAACCTATCATACAACAATAAATTTTCGAAATCTCTCCGGTGTTTTACATACACATAAAACAACTAAACTTACTCTCTTGGTAGCCTAATAGAGTAAGTTTAGTTATAGTCACTACCTCACTAAGGATCATATTGCACTTCCTACTCCTCTTGCCTTTCGTTGTCCTTGCCTTTTATAAATGTATTTCCAACCAAGTTATACATCCTTTGCAAAAATCATCAACATAACAATATATTCCTGTAAAATCTATTTCCATATGATTCCTCTTTGTTAGCCTTTAAGGGGCTGTTGCGAGATGAGATAAAAGGTATTATTCATGTAGGTGGGCAAGATATATGGTGGACAAATGGTATTAAGTTAAATAATAATGGTGAGTTTGGAAGAGTTGGTATCTAGGGATAATCAATAGAGGAGTTTCAAGGCATTATTTGATTTTGCGGCAATTAGTGGTGAGTTATCAGCAGTTGAGTTGCCAGCTAATTACAAAGGTTACAGAGTTCATAGGCTATTTAAGTGCTTCTGCAATTGATGGAAGATTTGAGCGATAAGAACTTGAAAGATAGAGTGATGGCAACGCAGCAAAGTGGTTTTGTGAGTTTGATTTAAGGGATGCGACTCCAGATTATAGCGTATTTAGTAAGCTAAGGGAAAAGATAGGGACCAAAGCTATCTAGGATATTTAGTATTTTCAGAGATCAGCTTATGGCGCAATTATATAAGCGAGGTATTTACATTTGTTGATGCATCGCACCTAATATCGAAGGCAAGTTTGTGGGAAGAGAGAGATGAGGCAAGGCGGAAGAAATATAAAAAACTGAATAATGAAGTTTTGTCTAAAGTGGCACATGATAAACAAGCTAAGATCGGCTGTAAAGGTGGTACTAAGTTTTTGTATGGTTATAAAAAACATGTGAGTGTAGATAAGGCGACGATTACACCAGCAAACGTTAACAGATGCCCAGGGATTTAAACATGTGTGCCCGTCTAGGCGCTCTATATACGCAGATAATGGGTATTGCACGTCTCCTGCCAAAACTATAGCCATAGCTAAAAGAGGGCATCTTGGAGGAATTAAGAAGACTGATAGGAAGGGTAAAAATGGTGGGTTCGACCCTTCGGATTCTATATGGAGGGCGCCTTTTGAGTGGGTCTTTTCTAAAGATACTATATATTCACGCCTCTTTAGCATAGCAAAGAATAAGTTTTCAGCACTTATGCATGCTATTCGTTTTTATTTAAAACGTTGTGCATATTGACCCTGCCAATCAAGGGATTGGTATAGCTAATCACCAAAAATATAGAGAATCTTCTAGAATACACAAATAATAAATTTTAAACACAGTCTATAAGACACATTCCTTAGCTAAAATCATTCAAATAATAGCGTCTTTAACTCCTGAAAATACAAACCATCCAGCATCAGTCCCATAATATCAAAAGCGAGTCTGTGGGAAAAAAGAGAGGGTGAAGAAGGAAACAGAAGTACGAGAAGCTGAATAATAAGGTGTTGCGGAATATTGCAAAAGACAAACAGGCGAGAATTGGTTGTAAGGGAGGTAATATTTTGCTATGGCTATAAAAAGCATGTAAGCGTGGATATGCAATCTGGCTTGATAAATAAGGTTGCAGCACTCCTGCTAATGTGACTGATATTCTGCCAAGAGAGATGTTTATACCTTGCCCAGATCTTACTGCAAAGCCAGGGCTGCCATTTGCTTTAAATTTATGAATCCAGGTTCTATCAACATTTATTTTCACCGAATGAATATTGCTACTGTGTAAACAAAAGACGGGAATGCCATGGCCAATTTATCGTAACGTATATCAAGACTGCACCAAGTCTTTTGTCATCCCAGAAATGCATCTACATAACCCCCAAGTACTACAGCCCATCTTCTTCCATGTACTACTCCTACCATCTCCTAAATAATCCCTCTCTGGTAGCATACTCTGTAGCACGATCCGCATCTCTCCCGTCATTGATTCCACTTCTCTCACCAATATCGCGTAGTTCTCTATCTACATCCACACCAGTTAGTCCACGCACAAACTCATTAGTAACAGCGTTTACACCGGGCAACACAAAAGGAGGAATGGAAGTTAGTCCATCTATTTTGTGCAAAAAATTCAAACAAAAATCCTCTATTTCGTTTAAAGCCGAACAAACATGGTCATAACCCATCTGCAACCTCAAAAATAATCATTTTTTTTATCATGCCAAGCTCTCGATTTTCAGCCTGACTGATTGACCTTAACATTGTTATGTACAATAATCAATATTATATTGGCAATATTTGTACATTTTTCGCTCCTTAAGTAAAAAAAATTGTAAGGTATGCGGAAGTATGCCAGTTACATTTCGTGAGTGTAAGTTGAGTTCCAAAAGAAGGTCTATTATCGATTTTTGCTAAAAATATAAACAACATATAAAATTTTTATATTATTGCTTATAGATTGGATAGAGAATTGGGCATTACTCTATTTTTATACCTGTCCTACAGTCTTGATCTTTGCTTTCGGATATATTTCATTTTGTGACATCACAACTATATTAGGGCGGAAACGTTCAATAATAGAACGTACAAACGGTCTTAATACTGGAGATGTAAGTATTACCGGTACTTCTCCTTGTGCAGCTTGATTTTCAAATGACTTATTTACCGCTGTTACAAATTCATGCAGCTGGCTTGGTTGCATTACAAGATGCCTATTATCTCCATCACCCACAATGCTTTCGATAAAACGCTGCTCCCATTGAGGTGATAGTATCATAATAGGTACATAGCCGTTATCACTCATATTTATGTGGCAAATTTGTTTAGCCAAGCGTGTACGTACATGCTCTATAAGTTTGCTGACATTACTTGTGAAAGTGGATATTTCAGATATTGCCTCTAGTATAAGTGGCAAATCTCGTACAGAAATATTTTCACTAAGCAATCCTTGTAGTACGCGCTGTAATACAACAAGAGATATCTGGCTTGGTACTATATACTCAACAAGTTTTTTATGCTCTGCAGGTAGGTTATCAACGAGCTTTTGCACTTCGCCGTAAGTAAGCAGGTCCACGATATTCTCTTTCGCTATTTCCGTCAAATGTGTGATAATAACTGTTGTAGGATCCACGACAGTGTATTCTTTAAATAACGCTTCTTCTTTCGCGCTAGCATCAACCCATCGTGCAGGTAGTCCGAATGCAGGCTCAATTGTGCCCTCTCCTGGAATGGTAAGTGGCTTGCCCTTAGGATCCATTATCATAATTTTAGAAGGCACGATATAACCAGATCCACATTCTACATCTTTTATTTTTATGATGTATTTTTTAGGTTCAATCTGCATGTTATCCTGGATACGAACCGATGGTAATAAAAATCCCATTTCTTTTGCTATTTGTTTGCGTAAAGCTTTGATTTGATCCGTGATTTTTTGCCCTTGTGTAGTATTGAGCAAAGGCAATAATTCATATCCTAGTTCTATTTTGATGCTATCAATTTGCAAAGACTGCAACAAAGCGCTATCGCTACCAGCTTTTATTTCTCCAGATGATTTAGGACCTTGTCCTACTGGGTGTAATTTTGCTTGTTTTTGGGCTTTATATATAAAATAAGCACTTACAGCACATAATCCAGATATTATGGTAAATGGAACGAACGGGATTCCAGGCATTACTACCGCCATAAAAAACAGTAAGGCTGCACTAATTCCTATAGCCTGGGGATGTCTGCCAAATTGTTCCAGTATAGCCTTATCAGCTGATCCGCTTACTCCTGACTTTGTAACCAACAAGCCAGCGCTAATGGATACTAGTAATGCTGGAATCTGCGTTACTAAGCCATCACCTATTGTCAATATAGTATAGGTATGCATGGCTTGTTCAAGGGTCATGCCCTTTTGTACAAGACCTATCAACGCGCCACCAATAAAGTTAATAAATGTTATCAACAATCCCGCTACAGCGTCTCCCCTAACAAATTTATTTGCTCCATCCATTGCTCCATAAAAAGTACTTTCATCCTCTAAATTTTTTCTTCTCTCCCTTGCTTCTTGCTCTCCTATTAATCCCGCTGATAGGTCAGCATCTACAGCCATTTGTTTTCCTGGCATTGCATCTAAACTAAACCTTGCTGCTACTTCAGCAATACGTCCAGAACCTTTTGTAATGACAACAAAATTAATAATTGTTAATATGCCGAAGATGATAGTGCCTATTACAACAGATCCTTGAGTCACAAAGTATCCAAATGCTTCTACAACGTGTCCTGCTGCATCTGTGCCTAGGTGTCCATTTGCTAATATAAGCCTTGTTGTTGAAACGTTCAGTGAAAGACGCAACATGGTTACAATAAGTAAGATGCTCGGAAAAGCGCTCAAATCTAATGGTTTATCAAGAAAAAGTACAGTCATCAATATCAGCACCGCAATAGCGATCGAAGTGCTGAGCAAGAAATCCATCAACAATGGAGGAACTGGAAAAAGTAGCACACCTACTATGCACAACACGCATATTGCAAACAGTACGTCCGTGTGCTGTTTTGGATTGCGTAATGCATCAACTATTTTCCCTTTATTGAAGAGTGAGCGCATTGCGCTCGTTTTATCCAGCATACGTTGCATCCGGTTGGCTCTAGTAAAACTGGTAAGATACTACCCAATATACTATAAAAGTGCAAACATTTAAATCTTCAACCCTAGCTATGAACTAATCTTGCTTATTTTTGCGATAACAATACAGTTTGTCTATGTTGAATCGAAAGTCTAGTGCTAACAACCTGCTAAACTAACCTATATTGACAACGATATAAAAAATTGAAAAACCAGATAAGGTTGTAAATCAACCTTCTTTTCCTACCTCTTTCTTCGTTGTATTTTTGGCTGATTCATACACCCTGTTAAGCTCAGTTTGAGAACATAAGCCTAACATTACCGGATCTTTAGCTTTTATATTAGCATGATTCCAATGGGTCTTGTTTTTTATAGCGCGTATAGTGTCTTTGGTAGCACCAAGCAATTTTGCAATTGCGTTTTCGGATAATTCCGGGCAGTGCTTCAACAACCAAGCTATGCCACTAGGTTTGTCTTGACGACGAGCAATTGGGGTATATTTACCAACTTTTTTCTTTTTTACTCGTTCAGTCAATATCATCTGGCTCATGCCCTCAGCAATATGCAGACGCTGGGTAGAATCAGCTTCGCATCGTTTTATTTCCTCTTTAGAAAGTTGCCCCATTTGTATAGGATTGATTTCCGTAATACCGCGTGCTACGTCTCCATCAGCTATACCGTTAACTTCCAGCATATGGAATCCACAAAATTCCCCAATTTGTTCGAACGTCAGAGTTGTGTGCTTTATCAACCACACTGCCGTTGCTTTTGGCATTAAGGGAGTAACTATAGTGCTTTCCTTTTTCATAGAAGAAACTACGCTAAGACATTAAACATTGCTCTCACAACATATAATATCTAACTAAAGCTTTGTCAATGAGTGAAACATACACACCGCTCCTCTACTCTACAAGGGGGGCCCTATACCAAGTTCCATTTTAAACGCTCACGCTGCCACGCTACAGGATTCAGGCTCAGTCATGCAGTTGCCTCCCTCATCCGCACCATCCTGCTCCTCTAGTGCTCATTAAAAAACGGAACTTGGTATTACGCCAAATCTCAGGTTACTACGTAATGCTTTTTGTACCTGGTACCGTTATTATCAACCCCTCTAACTCCTCTGTGATTATAATCTGACATCCTAATCTGGAGGCTTTAGTTAAGCCAAATACTAGATCTAGTACATCCTCTTCTTCGGCAGAGGGAGGAGGTAATTTATCAATAAATTCCTCATCTACCACAACATGACATGCGGCACAGGCTAAAGCGCCACCACATGCTCCGTCTAAATCAATATTGTTTTGATGTGCCACTTCTAGCACTGATAAGCCTATAGGCGCGCTAACAGTTATAGTGGTACCATCTTTATTAACGAAGTGGATTTTAATGGATTTATTTACAGACATAACGAATAAAAAATAAAAAACTACTTTTTGTCACGTGGTGAGGCTTCGATATGACGCGCACCACAGCCTGTGGATATAAATGCATAAAACGTGTAAATAGTCAAATTATATTCTCATCTCTACAACATTTATGCCAATTTCCCTTTTTAACGCGTATGTTACCACGTTGCAGGATTCAGGTTCAGTCATTTATTGCGCTCCTAGTGCTATGGAACTTGGGATTGCTACTAATCGCCTAAGATTGAAACATATAGCACGCATATCTTATACCAAATTTCACATCCCACGCTTACACGCTCTTTATAGCCATACCAAAATTTATTGCCTCTCGAAGAATTGCCAAATATTTTAGACAATTTCTGCACTCCTATCTTGCTACATAAAACGCCTAAATATACCGTAACCAAGAGTACATACTATGCTCTGTCGATATTTGATATAAAGTAGTATAATAGTATAATGAAATAATCTCAAAAATCAAAAAAGGAGGTAAGTGTTATATGAATTAAGAAATGAACATTGGGAGATGATAAGCGGGAGTTTGCCTGGTAAAGAAGGTGAGGCAGGAGTGGAAAGGATAACAGAATTGAGTTGTGTGGGATTGAATAGGATACTATGGAGAGCTCTGCCTTGTGAATACGGTAAATGATTGAGTATACATAAAAGGTTTATGAGGTGGTGTAAAGTTGGAGTATGGCAAGTAAATTTTAACACACTTGCTGTTGGATGAAGATATCGAAGTGGCTAATGATAGATTCTACAATGATTAGAACGCATCAATATACAGCTGGTACGAGAAAAAATGCAGAGAATGGTACGTAAAAACAAGAGTTAGGTAGGTTTACACGCAGCTTGTGATGGCGGCTGGGAACCCCCTTTGAGATTCTATGCTGGAAACCAAACTATGGTTTGATATCTGGTAGGCCTATGGAGGCCCTTATTACTCCAGTTTGGGATTAGAACGAAGTATTGATGGCAGGTTTAGTAGGTTTCAAGC
>CAXOVX010000025.1:0-1088 GCA_964213345.1 Alphaproteobacteria bacterium
AGACAATAAGCAGGGATTCGTGTGCACCGTGCCGTCTTTAAAGATCACAGAACCAGCTGAATGACGAAGATTAGTCCGCGACAAGTTATCTTTGTCGAGTATGTGAGTTAGTTCTGGTAGTCCTAATGAAGAACGCTGGAGCAATCCGAGCAAAGAATGGTTAGGATTTTCGGGACAGGCCATTCTATTTCTATGTCAGGAAGGCGGGGCTGTTGGAGCGTTTGCCTCACAGGGGAGGTTAACTACTTTTCATTGCGAGGAAAGTCTTGATGGAGGATGGTTTTATCATGGATATCGCAAGCAACAACACGCTGAGCAACAAAGCCAATGAGGTTGCAACCTATTTAGGGAACATTAACGGAGATAAGACCTGCATGGCAGTGTTTGCAAAATTCCAGAAATCAGCTGGAAGAAAATAAAGACCTGATACAGCTGTTACAGCTTCTGTAACGAGTCATTCAATGACTTTAATCATTACATTTTTAGAATTAAATCCAATTCTTTGATTATTAGATTAGATTAATAGTTTTAATACTTTTTTTTAAAACTAGGCTCAGATAACTGAGACTTATATAAACATGACAGATTTCTTCGTCGCGCCTTAAGGGACAAGTGGTTGGGGGAGCCCAGACAAAGGGATCGCTAGAGCCAAGCTCGTGGTTGCCTCGGGTTGCCCAGATGCGCTAGGAATGATGATTTATTTAATAGTTTTTAATTAATTAAATTTTTTTAAAAAAAGCTGATAAAACTGGCCATCCGAGGAGTTGAGCTCGCGTCTTTGAAAATCTGAGGTATAAGTCGTGCAGCTATACTAATCCTCTGTACCTGGCCAAGAAGGGCCCCCCTTTCATGGCCTGATATGATATTAGGCCAATATTTGGGGGCCCCCCTTCTTGGCCTGGTTATATGGCAGGCCATCACGCTTCCAACAATCTTCTCATTTTAATTTTTTTATTTTATATTACAAATAAAAAAACTATATATTCTTTTGTTTGATGTTATAATATAATATTTATATTTATATAAAAATTTCAAAATAAAGATATCTATTGTTAATCTTAATTTTAGCTGTTAACAATAAATTGCTA
>CAXOVX010000026.1:0-30985 GCA_964213345.1 Alphaproteobacteria bacterium
TCCTTAGCTAAAATCATTCAAATAATAGCGTCTTTAACTCCTGAAAATACAAAAATTCCAGCCACCAACAGTCCCATTAATAAATTTAACTCTGGAGTTAAATTGTTTAATAATTATGGCGTAGATTATTTGACACCAGAATAAAAAGATAGTGCATTAGTACAATATGGCGTTCCAATGCTAAGTGCCGTTGTAAATCTTGGTATGTTGGTAAAACAAACGGTATGAAGCAAGAGTTGATTAATTATCGTAAAGAGCTGTTAAACGATATGAAGCAAGAATGTAGTAAAAACAGCGAGTTAATAAAAACAGATGGAATTAAAGTACAGGAAAACAACATAAATAAAATGATTAATAATACGACTGAAGTGGCTGAAACTAATGATGCAAAAATGAACGACATAAAGTTTACGACTACTAATGACAGTGATGCTAGTGCAAGTCTAGATTTAGGCAGTGTTAATGAATTGGGTCAGATGCAGCCTAATCATGATCTTAACATAACTAATGAAAAATATTATGTACTGGTAAAAAATTGTTTCATTGTTCTGGATTTATAATAAAAATTTGGATTCCGCCAGTACTACAAAATTATTAGTTTTGAAGAAATAATACGAGGTTTAATATTATTACTGGAACAGTTAACTCAAAACACGCCTATAAAAATCTTCGAGAAGCAACTCCATTTCTTTCACTTTTACACTTATTTCAAGTATTTCGCAGAAGGTCCATTATAGATCGTCATGGTATTGCTCAATTTGCGACGATTGATTTAGTTCACTAACGTTAGTGCCTATCTCTTCTACGTTGCCTACCTCTTTCCCTTTAATAAGATCGGCAATGTTATTAAACAATGTGGAATTGATAGCTATTTTAGTTATATTATTTTCGTTTACCTGAATAATAAATTTCGTTATTTTTATCGAATTGTTATTCTTTGTTAATTCTTGTAGATAGTTACATGAAATATTATTACCTGATGTTAGCTCATAAGTTTTATTACTTTCTGTCTTATTAGTATCTTGTAGGCAGGGGAACATATGGGAAAACATCATCTTATGAATATCGCTAAATGTCAAAAAAGATCTGGAGAATACAGAAATTATTTGAGGAATATCAAAAACTGTTTGTTCAGCAGCTTTGCTAGCTATATTTAAGTTTATCATAGCGGAGTGCAATTTTGACATAGTACTTAAAGATTCTGCGTTATTCATGATATCCACACCATTAGTAATGTAGCCTTTTACCTTTTGCATAAGAGATCCAGCAATTTTAGAAGTCTTTTCAAAATTTTTGTAAGCAATATCCGTTGTGCTTTTTGAATTGAATAAACCATTTGCTATCATAGCTAAGTCTGTAACAACATTTGCAATTGGCATTACATATGTTGCTAATACACTATCCTTCTGTTCGGGCATCAGACAATCTATACCATAATTATTAAAAAGTTTAACTCCAGCATTAACTAGAAACAGAGGCCAGCCACAAAAAGCCCCTAGCCCTATATCCAAGATTGTGTCTACAGCCTTATAATAACTATGGTATTTATTAACCTCTGGACCAAACATCGCCCCCACTATTAAGGCAAAACCCATTCTCATAAATTTATTACCTTACATTTACCATATTAGTATCATAGATCACCGTAGTCTTGCACAGTTTTCGATGACTGATCCAGTTCATGAATATCAGTTAAATAGTTACACTATAATTTGGCTTAACTTCTGCATCGACCAAGAACATGGGCCAACCACAAAGGAATACCTAACCCAGTACCATAATACCGATCCGCAACCTATAATAATCATAATATTTACTAACATTGCTTGCGCTCCAGCCTAGCAGTTCGACTGCAGTTTCCATAAAGCCTCTTTTTTATATAACCTTATGTCGCTAGTAAAATGTAGTCCCATCCGTGCAGGCTAATGAAGAGATAATTACTGGTCAATATTATTTTTATTAAAATTTTGCGAATATTTTTAATAAAAAATTGAAATATTTAAATTTTAATAAAAAAATATGGTGTTAAGATTAACTGAATCTTGGGAAATTAATGAGTGCAGCAAAAAAATTTTTGTCGTAATTTGTTGTAGCATATGTTAGCATCGGAGATAGAAGAATGTGTTTTATAAGTGGGTTCTTATGTCTGACTCTATCGGCCCTAATGCAGGCGCGATGAAGCCGTTTAGTGGGTGGGAGAGTTTACCTAGTAAGGGGCAGCCTGTGTTTACCTGTTTCGCAAAACTCGCTCAAGCTACAAATTTTATAAGTCAGAACGCCGAGCTATCTAATTTTAAGTTGCCACCGCTGCCAAATTCGCCACTAAATGGAAAAATTGGTGGGCTTGTTGGTAGGAAGGGTGGCTAGGATGCGCGTGCATTAATTTTTTTGTTCTTTGATTCATCAATTTCGGAATGCGAGTCGCTCTGATAAATGCCTCGATTCTCTTAGAGTAGTGGGTTGCTGTGTTATGGAATGCCAGAATTTATAGAAGGAGTAAGAAAATTGCTTTCATTTTTTGCAATTATCTATAGTATGTACCTCGAAAGGCGTAAGTTACTATCAATAAAGGTTGTAAGGAGAAAGTTGGATGCCGTTGTATGAAAGTGTTTTTATATTGAAGCAGGATGTTCCGGAGCAGGAAGTGCGTAGCACCATTGCAAGTTTACTGATTAAACTTCAAGAAAAAGGCGGGACTTTAATTAAAGAGGAATATTGGGGATTACGTCCACTAGCTTGTAAGATTAAGAATAATGAGAGAGGACATTACGTCGTACTAGCCATTGATGCTAGCCATGAAGCTGTTCAAGAGCTAGAAACGTATTACAAAGTGAACGAGGAAGTAATAAGATTTTTAACTTTAAAGGTGAAAGAAATTGAAAAAACAGCCTCAATTATGATGCAATCCTCTATCGAAAAAGATAGATAGTTTCCCTAAATTGTCTGATTTCCATTATTCAAAAGTGGGTAAAAATGTGGTTGCAGAACTATGATTTTTGGGTTAATCATACAATCGGTGGTTTTGTAAATTTTTAGTGTAGATAAAAAGTATGGCGAATAACAAAAACAATAACATCTATCTGGATGGTGCTGGTGCTGTATCGCTTGATAAAATAGCAAGCGCTGCGGAGGTGGGAGCAATCCCAGAAGCTGAAAATTCTCTATCAGAGACAGCAAGTACTGCAGATTCATCCCCGAGAACCAGAGACTATCTTTCGTCGGGCGTTGATAGTAATGTAATTCCTAATACGATTTTGTTCAACAAAATAGCGAGTGTTGCAAGCTCAGCCCAAAAGGCTAGGAGCTGTCCTTTGTCAGGTGTTGGTGCCCCAAAAATAACTTGGAAAAATGTAGAATTGTTAAAAAAATATACTTCAGAGGAAAAGAATAGAATTCTATCCACAAGATTTACTGGAGTTTCAGCAAAAAAACAGCGTCAGTTAAAAAATGCTATAAAGATTGCTAGGTTGCTTGCCTTGTTACCATAGGTAAATAGTTGTAAGTAGAAATCAAACATGTATTGGGAGTGAAATGGCTTTAGAGGTGATTTTAATAGAGGATATCGCGAAATTAGGGAAGATAGGCTCTATTGTCAAGGTGAAGGATGGGTTCGCGCGTAATTATTTGTTACGCCTTAATAAGGTGCTAAGAGCCACAAAAAAGAATAAAGAGTTTTTTGAACAAAGAAGAGTAGCTTTAGAAGCAGAAAATCAAAAAAAGATACTGGAGGCACAGGAAAAAGCCAGTAAGATAGCGGGGCTGGAGCTTGTTTTGGTGAGACAGGTGGGAAATGACGGCAAGCTATACGGCTCAGTAACCTCGAGAGATGTAGTGAGGGCACTTGCTGAATTTAGTCAGTGTCAGATTGGTAATGAAAGCATCATCATGACCACTAGGATAAAAGAAGTGGGAGTTTATACAGTGCAAGTAGTTTTACATTCGGAAGTTAAGGTTCAGCTAAACTTAAATATTACGAGATATGTTGAGTAAAAATTGGCTATTATGAGTGGATTTAAAGGTAGTAGAATGAGATAGGGGACCTTTTTGTGTTAGGCGGCGTTTTCTTTTTCTTCTTGTTTTCCGAATTCCTTGGTTATAGCTGTGGGTTTTTGTACATAAGCTCCCGGGTTGGTTCTTTGCAAATGTGGCTTTTTCCACCACTTTTCTTGTCGTCATAGTCAAATGAAAAAGGGTTGTAGTTATGATTAAAATATTGTATAAATATTAAAGTTTTAATTCATAATTACTAAGGTAGCTAAGATGGGAAGGCCATATAGCAAGGGTTTTAGTGGAGGTAGCGCTGAAACAAATTGAAGATGGAGAAGGTATAGAAGAAGTATGTATGATGATAGGCATTAGCAAAACATCGGTATTTCGCTGGGAAAGCCTGAAGAGAAAGTGGCGATGTAAGTCCTAAAAAGAATTGCAATAACTGATTAAAGCAAATCATGAACAGTTGATGCAAATTATCATAGGAAATCCGAATCTGGCACAGGGAGGAATAGATGCGATGGTTGGAATGACTGCAACTGGCATATGTTGCGTCTTTCAAAGGATGGAGGTTGTTTTCAAAAAAGAACACTTTACAAAGAAGCGGGGTCCTAAGACAAAAGAAGAGTTTTTAGAGGAAATATCATCAATATCTTGAGATAATTTGGTGTATATTGATGAAAGTGGAATACAGGAATATCTTTATAAAGAGCGTAGATATGCGAAAAAAGGCAAGAAATTTACCTCAGGTAGAAGATATTCGAAGGAGAACTTTATAGCTGGATTATAGCAGCAATGTGCTACAAGGAAACTTGCGATACAGAGTTATTCATCTGATACCTACGTTGAAGCCTGGTCAGACGGTCATTATGGATGACGCTAGCTTCCATAAATCACAAAATACAAGAAAAATAGAGTTCTTCCAAACCCCTATTTATGCCAATTCATAGTTATAAATGCCTGCAATCAAATTAAATCTAAGGCCAAATCGTTTTCTTCGGTTACGGTATTTATCAGCGATGATTTTAAAGCGTTTAAGCATACCAATAACATTTTCATTTATAACTCGCTGGTTTGATAATTTTTTATTTTCGCCTTTATCCTCAGAAGTTAGGGGATGCTTCTTGTTTTTTTTCTTCGGTAACAGGCTATTAGCACGTACTTTATTTAATTCCTGATAACCAGTATCCGTAATTACTTCTGTGTTTGTTAAAAATCTAACTCCTGATTCTTTAAATAACCGAAAATCATGACGCTTACCATTGCTAAAATTGGTGCAAATCACTATCTTGCTAATTTTTTTTACTACTACTTGGCTTTTTATGGTATGTCTTTTCTTTTCCCCTGAATAAAAATATCGCTGTTTTTTTAGGTCTTTGGATCGGAGTTTCGCTGGCATCAACTAAAACAACCTCATATTCCATGTCGCTTTTTAACAAAGCCTTACGTCCTGGTAAACTAAAAACTTTACTTTTTATGAGAGTATCTTCAACCCACCTAATTATTTTTTATATGCATTACTTTCGCTTACATCATAACTCTTACTAATATGAAAATAGGTCCTATATTCCCCTTAAATATTCCAAAGCCATTAACAGCATATCTTCTATACACACCTTATTTGGTCTACCTCCCAGTGATTTCTTTTGTTCATGAGCATTTTGTAGTATTTCTACCATCTTTATAAATGTAGGCTTCTTAACTCCTGTTAGTCCCCTGAAATCTGGTAATGGTAGTTCCGCAATCAACTCCCATTTCATTATTCCCTCCTTTCTCGTGCTTAAACAAGCATATTTTGCTACAAACAAATAGGGCTTTGAAAAAACTCTAATGATAGAAGAGGCAAAATGTCATCTGCTATTTTTACCTCCTTATTCACCAGATTTAAATTCAATCGAGAAATTTTTGGCCAATTTAAAAAAGGCGTCGGGCAAAATACTGAAAAAATACTCTTCCTTCTTTAGCAGATGCTGCGGACGCTGCCTTCAAAAACCAACCCATTTCCATCTAAATATAATACCTGATATAAACCAATAATCTGAGAATGTCTTTTTCCTTACCAACCAGAAATATTCTTACTTTTTTTGGATGTTCAATAGGAGTTTCTGTTGCATCAACAACAATAATTTCATATTTGGTGTCATTTATTGAGTAAGAATTTCCTTCCAGATCATGCAGAGCGCCTTAATAAAACATCCTCCCCACCTGATCTTTCACTAATCCTGTAATCTTGCGCAATATAAAAATATGTCCTAGCTTTTTTAAGCGCTCTAGTGTCATAACTAAGCGATCTTGCATGCTCAACCTATTCTCTTCTTCTTACCACCATAATATTTTCGCTTTGTCTCAGCCCTTGAGTAAAATCTCTATCATATTCTCAAACATTATACTTTTACCACAGTTGAAACGCCCAATTCTTTCCGCACTAAGATGCGTTACATATTTTACCATACACCACTCTCTTACTTCTTCTTTAGCTATGCGAAAGATCCGTTAGCAAACCGACTTCAATCATTGCTTCTGTTAAGTCATTTTATAAAGATAGTATCATTTTTAACTCAAGAACGTTTATTTATTAGTAAATCGTTGATTGCCTGTAATTGCAGAGCACGCATAAACTCCCGTAATTCTTGTCTAGCTGCTAGTACTGATGTACTGATTTTTACTTTGGGGGAGATAGCCGCATCATACAAAGTTAGGCCATTCAAGAACAATTCCTTAAATATAACTCTATCTCCAAAGCCAGGAGAGACCCTAAACCCAAGTTTTTTACCTAACCTGTATATTGCTGAGTCTACATTTTTTTTATTTATTGTATCTAGAGTAGAAAGCCTGTTGCGTATGACTAGCCAGTCGATTTCTTGTTTATCACGTGCAGCTCTTCTTAGCTTTTGCTCAAATAACATAGCACTGTAAACTCCTGGAGAGAGCATGTCTGGCTTATCCGGGTTTATATGCCCTATTAAGTCTACGTCTAAAAAACTATCATTAATAGGTGTAATCACTTTATCTGCATAAGAGTGGGCTAGCTTACTGAGTTCATTGTGACTACCTGGTGTATCTATAACTATAAAATCGTATTGGGGCTTTAGTTGTTCTAACAACGCAACAAAAAATTCTTCATCACTCTTTACTTTAATACCATCATCATGCATGTTAAAGTTGTCACTTTTTTTAGATAGTGTAAAGTGCTCTGGTAGTAGTAGTGACAACCCACCTTCTGCAACAGTACGTTTCCTATTTTCTATATAACGCGACAATGATTGTTGGTAGACATCTAAGTCTATCGAGGCTACCGAAAATCCCAAACGCAATAATCCTATAATAAGGTGCATTGCAGTAGTGGTCTTTCCAGAGCCTCCCTTCTCATTGCCAAATAAAATTATATGTGCCATATCAAAATATATTCTATGCTACGTGCTTACATCAAACTTATACAAAATGGAGAATAGAGATATACAGGGAATCGGTATGATTGTACAATCAATTGATTGTGTAAATGCTTAATATAGCTGCTTAGTGCAGATAAATGCGCTGATTCCTCCGCTCCACTATCCATGTCTTTGATTTTGCATTTTTTTTATTTCAATTCTTCATCTCCTGTGATAGCGTGCTCTTTAGCTTCAATTTTATTTGCGCACTGCATTTCTTTTTTTAAACATTCCATAATCTGTTGCTACGTGTACTTCTTGTTGCCTTAATTCGGATACGATCTATTGGCAAGAGATCAACTACTACCCGCTAAAGCAGGTAGTTTGAGTTAACGCTTGCAAAGCAGATTAGTGAGATGGAATCTCAAAACTATCGTTCTATGATACGCTTCCTGGTTTTCAATGCACTCCTGAACTTACTGCTCATTTAGGTTACCAACTGTAACTGCAAAATATCCTTTAGCCCATATATGTTGTCCACAATATTTTTTCTTTAATTGCTCAAATTCCATTAGCACTTTACGGCTACTTTTACCCTTAATATACTGCACCAATTTCAAAATACCCATATTAGGCAACACTGACGCCAATATATGAACATGGTCCGGACTTAATGGGCCAGACATGATGTTCACGTAATTAGCTAAACACACTTCCCTAATAAGCTCCCTAACTCTTTCGGCAATTAACCCCCGTCAATACTCTGTACCTACCTTTTAGTACACCAGATAATATGATATTTTAATATTCATATATGCTGTGAGACCCTTTCCTGTATAACATAAAATAAAAAAATAATACTAAACTGTTCGCCTAAAGGCAAGGGTATTAAACCTATCCCACAGAGACATAAAACGCATACTCTCGTCCGCATCTAGAATCCTTTGCACTAGGTGTACGATCTTAATAGATCTGCCAATCTTGTATCGGGTGCAAAAAAACCCATTGCCGGGTACAATCTTATCCTCCCATGCTACTGACTAATTTGTTACACCTCCTTCTCCCGGCTAACGCTACCTTGACTTCCTAGTTTGGATGTTTAGTTCCATTAAAAAGTGATGGTAGGTTGACTATAAATGGGTTCTGGAGATTTTGTCCAGTGTTCTTGAGTTGTTAAATTGCCAGGGAGCTTTCCCTTCAGTACCTTGAGGCGTTTTGCAAAGTTGTATGCCATCAGAGATAAGAACGTGTTTTATACGTCTCCCAATTGTAGCATCCCCTGATAGCCATTTCCTGCAACGCGACGACATGGACGTCAAAAGCTATAATTGCAAAAATAGTTCGGGCTAAAATCATTAGAACTCATCTCTACTCATAATAGAGCCTCCGATACCTCTCCTCCAAAATCCTAAATATTTTACCTTGCAACGGCCCCCTTATTCCATGGGATAAGAAGTAAGTACATAAAAACACTTATTGCCGTATCTTTTTAGAACTACTATCGCACTATTGCACTCTATCAATTTCTTGTTATTTTGCATAAATTTGTATCCTATCTTCTGTTTCATATCTTGTTTTAGTTGCAAAGATTTGGTTGTTTTATTCAATAACCAATCACTTATTTTTTTTGTATTGGAGTGCATGATGGATTTTACGGTAGAATTAGCAACATTTGCATCATCATAAGAACTCATTGCCTTCATTTTAGAATTATTTTGTAAATTCTCTATCAACCATTCTTTATCCTTGTTGATGTGTTTAGCGACTGTATGCCCATTGTAATTTTTGTCATTTTCTTTTATATCAAATCGCTCTATGTATGTTGCAATTTCGATATTACACGTATCTTTTCCCTCTTTTTCGGTAATATTTTCTCTATCATCATCTGCACTTGCGCACGTAATGCTACATAAATGGGGTAAGCAAAATTGCACAGCTGTAAGCAAGAATAGAACTTTCAACGTACTCAGTGTATTTTTGTAAAAATTTGTCATGTCTAAACTTTTTTATAAATTTTAAAAAAATTTTAAATTGTACTGATCCTATTTAAAAACGACACAAGTTGATCTTTGGGAAATTTTGCTACGCTTGTTTATTGACAAGAGAATGCGCAACTTTATCCTAAAAATCGGTCAATTTGGTATAAAATTGGGCTTGGTACAATTTTAACCTTTTGCATTTATCTTGAGGTTGCCAGAAGCACAACATTGCAAAAACCCAATTGACGGCCTTCCAATCCGTTCACTGGACATTCTAGCACATATCAAATTAAGTTCAATATATTATTGATTTTTACTTAATAAAAAAATCTATCAAATGTATTACAAAATATGTAATTCAGTTAACTAGATGTAAAATTTTCAGCAACCTCATGTTGTTGCAGTCTGTGCTCTATGAAAGGATACAGAAAATTTTTATGTAATTTTGCAGCTTGCTGAAAGAGATACCAATCATCGCGTAAATAATTTGAATTCTGCCAAAAATATTTTTTACTATAATTCTCGGCTAGTGATGTATAATTCCTACACTTAGCAACGGCATCATTAAACCAAGCGTTGCGGTTATATTCTAAGATTAGGCTGCCTGCTATTACTGATGAAGCGTTATTATAGATAGGTAGCCTGTGTGCATAATTCCCAATATTAGAATCTGCAGCATTTGAAAAAATCTGCAATAACACAGTACGCAACAACGTAAACTTCCGCCTTATTTTACCTGTTAAGAAGGGGCAAGATGGTTCTCTCAGTGTAAAACGGACATATTCATCAAATAAATGCTTGGATGCCCTTAAAAAGCGTTTATTATTCTCAATTTTATTTATTTTTAATCTATAATCATACCACACCTTACCGATTTGATCAGGTTCTCCCAGGGCATCAATATGTCCTATTTTATCGTAATGTACTTGAATGTCTCTTACGCCACGCTCTCCATCACTCAATTCAACTTCTAGGTCATCAAAATTTTTTTGCAATGGGTAGCAATAATTGGGGCAAATGGAGTTAAAAGTGTCCAAGGTTCCCGTAAATCCTTGATGTGCCCAAGTATCTACAAAAGCATGTGATGCAATTCCTATCCAATAAACATTGCACTCACTCAAAGCTTTTCTCAATACTAATTTTGCTAATTTGCTATTAGGAGTGGTGCATAAACCATTTACCTGACCATCTCTTCTCTTACTTGCCGCATATTTAGCATCTCCTGGTAAAAAATGGAATATCGGTAAAATATAATTGCGGATATTCTCGGACAACATGGGATTATAGACTTGAGTGATAAAATTTTTGTAGTAGTGATTTGTAGGGACATTCTTATTTTTCTGATTGTTCCAAGAATGATTAATACTACTGAAAGTATGATATACCTTGTATTCAGTAACATTATCATCGACATACTGGGAGCTATAAGCAATTTTATATGCAGCATTTAATGGGAATCCTGCTGCTATTGCAATTAAGAATGTAATATAGTAATGAAATTCAATATCCATATGTGCCATTTAAATATTTATTAAATATTTATGACAATTTTTATGATATGCGGAAGTAGCAAAATAGATAAAAAACCTATATTCCTAAGCGTCATATTCATGTTTGTAGTCATATATATCATTTCGATTAATCTGAATTTTGGCGCATATGCAGAGCAAAAAGGTATTTTTCAGGGAATCTCCCTGACTGGGATGTTAGAAACACAGTTGGGCGTACAGAATTTACATGATCCTGGCATTACTGAGGAATCTGCTAACTGTAATTTAGGGATGGACTGGAACTCTTATAATAGGGATAGTGCCTTAAATTATGGATTTCAGTTAAAATTAAATGCTAATACCTTGCAAGCGAAGAATAATTACCGGAGCTTGTATCAGGAAAATTTAATTTTTGTAAAGGGCAAGAAATGGAAGTTGGTACTGGGTAATGGCAAAGGTATTGCATCATTGATGCAAATAAATGCATCTAGTATAGCGCGTGCAAGTGGTGGTATATCTAGTGATGCCACATACTGGATACAACAAATGCTTGTTCCAGATTTCTCTCTATACATACCGCAAATTGTATTTACACCAAATTTGTGGAGTAACCAAGTGGGATATGGATTACAGAGGGCAAGAACAAGCAAATTTACATATTTTTTATCAGTGCCAAATAATAATGGTATCCTGCACTTAGGATTATCGTATATCCCAAATCACAATACACGGAACAAAGAGAAAACTGGCAGCTTCATCTCTGCTTTCGATCCAAGGAGAGCTTTTAACCAGGTACTGGATCATGAGTACAATAGGAAATACAAAAACATAGTGCAGCTAGGTCTAAGCTATGCAACACAAATCTCGGGAACATCGTTAAAATTTGGGTTTACTGGAGAATATGGACAACCAGAAAGGCCATACGATAAAAGTAGTGAGCAGAAACTGTCTGCTCTCATAGGGCATGAAGTAGGTTTTAATTTGTCTTATATGGGATTTTCAATAGGATCTTCTTACGGAGATTTACATAACTCGGGCCTAATAGCAAAAAAATTAGATTTATCTCACACTAACAATTATTGGACGCTAGGAGCATCTTATGTAATTAGCCATTTTGGGATCAGCGTAACTTATATAAAAAGCTACAATAATGTTTTTGAGGAAAGCAAACCAAATAAGATAACGTTTAGTAATTTAGTTTTGGGAGTAGATTACAAAATTAATAAAGGCCTGTTAACGTACCTCGAAATATCACTGCCGCAAATAAAGAGTGATAAAAAATTCTTTCTGAATGATAAGCCCATTTTAGGAGTATTATGTGGAATTAAAATAAAATTTTAGAAAGATTTTTTCGTATTTTTCTTCTACTCTAAATAATGGAAGTTCAATCAAATCTTTACATCTTATGGCTCTAGTTACTGGATATACCTCAGGTCTTACATCGCAAGAAGCTGCAGAAAAATTAAAAGCAAACGGATTTAACGAGCTTCAATCAGATAAAAAAATTTTTGCACTGAGTTTCCTTGGGCAAATTTTTCGTGAACCAATGTTTTTATTATTGGTTGCCTGCGCGACCTTATATTTTTTTATAGGTGATAAAGATGAAGCATTAATATTACTTAGTTTTGTTTTTGTTGTTATGGGTATTACCTATTATCAAGAACAAAGGAGTGAACATGCTTTAAATGCTCTACGTAACTTATCTAGTCCTCGTGCCTTCGTGATTCGAGATAGACAAGGAAAGCGTGTTGCTGGGCGTGAAGTAGTTTGCAATGATATTATCGTAGTTAGTGAAGGTGATTGTGTGCCAGCAGATGCCGTTTTGCTATCATGTGATCATCTACTTGTTGATGAAGCGATTTTGACCGGTGAATCATTGCCAGTTCAAAAGTACTTAAATGACAATAACGCTGCAGAAAAATCTCAAAATTGCAGTGTAATATATTCGGGTACTCACGTTATTCAAGGTAAAGGAGTTGCTAAAGTTATAGCTACAGGTGCTCAAACTGAAATGGGAAAAATTGGAAAAAGTCTGATGAATATAAAAACAGAGCGCACAGCTCTGCAAAAAGAAACCGATCATTTAGTACGTAATTTTGCAATTTACGGCTTTGCCCTAAGCCTCATAGTAGCACTTATTTATGGTTTTTTACATAACGATTTGGGAGAAGGATTTTTAGTTGGTATTACTCTAGCAATGGCCATCGTTCCAGAAGAATTTCCAGTAGTACTGGCAGTTTTCTTAGCCCTAGGCGCATGGAGGATATCGTTAAAAAATGTTTTAACGCGACATGCTCCAGCAATAGAAGCATTAGGAGCAGCAACAGTATTATGCGTTGATAAAACGGGAACAATTACTCAAAATCAAATGTCAGTCAGTCAAATATATGCTAGCGATAAATATTTCGAAATCAATCAGAGTTGTGAGCAATTGCCAGAAGAATTTCATCAGCTCTTTGAATATAGCATGCTAGCTAATCAGCGTGATCCATTTGATCCAATGGAAATTGCAATAAAAAAACTCGGTGAGCAATATTTAGAACATTCAGAACACATACATGAAGATTGGCAGTTGATACACCAATATCCGCTCTCAAAAGAGCTGCTAGCAATCTCTTTGGTTTGGCAGTCTAAAAAGGATAAGGATTATATTATTGCTGCTAAAGGATCACCAGAGGCTATTATTGATTTATGCCATCTTAATACAGATCAAATAAAAGAAATTTTTATAAAGATTCGAGAAATGGCAGATAAGGGCCTGAGAGTTTTGGGTGTTGCGAAGGCAAAATTTAGGAATGAAGCATTACCAGCTCAACAGCATGATTTTGACTTTGAATTTTTGGGACTTATTGGACTTGCAGATCCAGTTCGTTCCAATGTTCTGAATTCCATAAAAAAATGCTACACTGCTGGTGTCAGAGTGATAATGATTACTGGTGATTATACTGGAACTGCCCAAAATATCGGTAAACAGATAGAGCTAGATAATACTGAGCAATTTATTACTGGTCCTGAACTTGCTCTCATGGATGATTTAGAGTTAGAAGCAAAAATAAAAACGGTCAACATTTTTGCACGTATCTTACCAGAACAGAAATTACGTATCGTTAATGCTCTCAAGGCCAATGATGAAATAGTAGCCATGACTGGAGATGGAGTAAATGATGCTTCGGCTCTCAAAGCGGCTCATATCGGCATTGCAATGGGTGGCCGAGGGACTGATGTAGCGCGTGAATCCGCTTCATTGGTATTATTAAATGATGATTTTTCCTCTATCGTCACGGCAGTTAGGCTAGGACGCAGAATTTTCGATAATATCAAAAAAGTCACTACATATCTGTTGTCCGTACACATACCTATTATTGGTATGTCGTTGGTCCCAGTATTGCTTAAATGGCCCCTAATGCTATTACCAATACACATACTATTTTTACAATTAGTAATTGATCCAACATGCTCAATTGTTTTTGAAGCTGAAGCTGAAGATGCGGATATTATGAACCGGCCTCCTAGAAAAAAGGGCAGGTTGTTTAGCCGTGATACCGTCAAACACAGCATCTTACAGGGTATGAGTGCATTTGCTATGACCTTTGTTGTCCTCATTATTGCCAAATATTGCAAACTTGGAGAGCAAGAAATCAGGGCAATCATTTTTACGAGTTTGGTGGCCTCGAATCTTGCTATGATATTCATCAATCTTTCTTCTAGATCCATATATACTGTTCTTAACTCAAAGAATCCAGCTTTATGGTGGATCATAGGCAGTGCTCCAAGTATTTTGCTATTGATTCTATACAATCCATTCCTATGCAAATTATTCCATTTCAATGCATTAAACTTCGGCTACTTTGCATTATCATTTGTGCTTGGGGTTATGAGTGTTATACCAATTCCCCTTTATAATGCCCACGTTGTTGCACTGCGGGATTCAGGCTCAGTCATGTAGTATTACTACACACTCCTTCGCCCTCACCATTGCGCTCCTAGTGCTCATTTAAAAATGGGACTTGGTATTAGTTGGATATTGCTGCTAAAATTTGACGAAAAAACTGATAAAACTTAGCTGGATTTTGTATTAGTTACAGAAAAATGATAATTTAGCTCGGCACCATATATAAAAATCATGCTGCACATGTAAAAATATAATAGTGAAATAATAACACCAGCAATACTGCCATAAATGAAATTTATCTGAGGAAAAACTGAAATATAATACTTAAACATTTTGGAAAATATCCACCATCCTATTAAACAGGCGGCAGCTCCAGGAAAAGTTGATACTAACTTTTGCTTTATATTTGGCAAAAAATAGTATGCATATGCGATAAGGAAAAAAGTTGAGGTCAGTGTTATTAACAACCTTATGCTTTGTGTACTATGAAAAAGTTTCAATATATCTTGTAGTAACCAGGTGTGCTCTACGCTTGTTTGTAATACGTCATACAATAGCGTAAAGAGAGAAGGTAGAATTTCGAGACAAAAGACAATTGTTAGCATCACAAATACCACTGCCACAAACTCTATTATGCTTACTAATCTACGCCATAGATATGATGGTGGCTTACTAACCCTATAAGCCCTATTTAATATAGTGCGTATACCTTCAAAAATTGAGGAAGCTGTCCAAATTGCACTAAGGATAGCTAATGTAAGAAAGCTTTGGGGAGGAGTACTGGTGATTTCGATTATCCTAGGCTTTAGCGCATTGATAAAATTTGACCAGGAACTATCTAGTATTAGCTGTGTTACGGTAGAAACCAGCATCTCGCCAAAATGCTTACTTAGGTATACTTTTCCAATTAACCCAACGAGCGCTACAAAAAATACCAAAAATGGAAAAATGCCCAACATTAATAAAAACGATATATATCCTGCATGCTCAATTCCATCATGTTTTACCAAATCAACCGTAGCAGCAGAAAGACATCTTACCATCCTCACAAATACAGATTTGCTACTCTGTATCAAAATTCTCATTCTCAGAAATTGTTTTTTAAGTAAGATCCACAATCTATCCATCAGCTTCAGTTACACTAAATGTTGACATTGTACCGCCATCAGCATAAGTAGGGTTCGAAAAAAGTCATTAATACTAACTCCTCTTCAACACCCACATCGTTGCGCTGCGGGATTCAGGCTTAGTCATGTAGAGGTTTACTATACTATACTCTTTCACCCTCACCATTGCGCTCCTAGTGCTAATTAAAAAATGGGACTTGGTATAAGTGGGTATCACATGTGACACAGAGTTGCAATCAGGATTTTAAAGAGATACACTAGCGCGTATGCAAGAAAATTTAAATGTGCTTTGAGAAAGCACCCGTGCGCCTCATATAGTATTAATTTCCATTTTTGAATGAGCACTGGGAGCAATTTTATCTGTTTTTGTTTTTTTTATTTTTTTTGCGCTTAAACGTCACGACACCTCCTTTAGCTCATTGCGCAAAACTGCTATTTATTTAGCCTTTCCTGCAATTTGTTTAAGAAAAATTAAAGTAGAAGAGTATCTCTTCTCTGCATCCACTCCTCATCAATCTGCCAGTGCTACATCTCTAAAATCTTTGCTATATGACCTTACCAACCGTCTTTACCTTAGTGACTGCAAATAAAAATCTCCATACTTAGATTAATACCTTATCATCATTACTACTATTTTTCATTTGACTATGTGCTTTACCGCGGTCGAACGCCTAAATCATTCCGCACTAAGATATTTAAATATTAACTCTACTACTCTTAATATTTTCTTACTTCTTCTTTAGTTATGCAAAAGGTCTACTGAAAATCAAGAACTACATCACAAAAACGATAAATTTGAGACTTCATCTCATTAATCCGCTTCACAAGAGTTAATCCAAACTACCCACTTTAGCGGATAGTAGTGATGGAGTTGAATGGCACAAATCTAAAAACCTTGTTGTATCATCAATATAGAAACTATTATCCTTCCTCTTTATTCTCGAAAACTGAACATAATAGAAAAATTCCGGCACAGTGATCCAGTAGGTGTATTGGGCCACATACCAGTATAAGAGCCCTAAATTTTCATTCTTTCAGTACCTCTGTACCGGAAATTATTTCGATTAACTCTCTTGTTATAGAAGCTTGCCGTGTACGGTTATACTCAATGGTAACATCACGCAAAATTTCATTTGAATTACGCGTAGCATTATCCATGGCAAATGTTCTAGAAGCATGCTCACTCAGCATGTTATTCAGTAACGCGTGGTATATTACTATAAACCAATAATGTTTTACTAAACTTGCGAATAGTACTTCTGCTTCAGGCTCATAAGAGTGTTCTATTGTAGGTAATGACTCTTTGATTGGCAAAGGGTGCGCCTCTATACGAGAATGAAATGCCATAATATCATCAGTAATTGGAGCTAATTGTAGTGTTGTAGGAAAATACTTAAGTGCAGAAATAAATTGTGTATAGATTAGTTTACAAGTACTAAAATTTTGTGCCGCAATAATATCAAAAATAGGATGGGACACACACTCGCATGCTGTTGCAAAATTTAGTGTCTTGATACTTGGTACGTTAATGGTGTATGGTATAACGTTTATTCCCTTATAGTTTTTAAAAGCATCATATCCTCTTTTGCCAATGCATAATAGAGTGACATTTTTATCTAAAGTGGCAATTTCTTGCTTAGCCACTCTTATTAAATAGCTATTAAACTGTCCACATAAACCACGATCAGCTGTTAGTAAGACTATAAGAGCACCATCAAACAATAAGTTACTGGCACTACCACCGTCTAGCAGCCGCAGGTTGTACGCCCAAGGATATTCCGAAAATTTCGTATTGGTCCCCGCAAGTACTTTCCCCACAACTTCCCGTATTTTCTCAAAATAAGGCAAGGCAGCGTCTATCTTGTTCTTCATCTGATTTAACCTAGAAGCTGAAATCAGCTGCATAGACTTCGTTATTTTTTGAGTAGCCTTTATACTTCGTATGCGACCCCTCAATGCTTTCAGAGAAACCATATCCTATTCTTTGCTTACATAATTAAATCCAGTTCATACAAATTAAAAAGTCTTGCTGAATTCTTTTACAACATCATGAAGTTTACTAATAATTGTGTCTGATAATTTCTTTTCTTGACGTATATTGTCCAGTATTCCCGGATAACTGCTACGTACCATTAATACCAACCCTGCCTCAAATCTTTTTATATCTTGAATCTCAATTGGATCTAAATAGCTATTAACCCCTGCAAATATCAACACTACTTGCTCTTCCATAGGATATGTCGCATGCTGAGATTGCTTTAACAACTCTACTAATCTTTGTCCGCGCGCTATCAAATTCTTAGTTGAGGCATCAAGATCTGAAGAAAATTGTGCAAAGCTTTCCATTTCCCTATATTGTGCTAACTCCAACTTTATACTGCCAGCTACTTGCTTCATAGCTCTTGTTTGTGCGGCTGAACCGACACGACTTACGGATATCCCTACATTAATTGCTGGCCTAACACCTTTATAAAACAAATCAGTCTCCAAGAATATTTGACCATCTGTAATCGATATGACATTTGTCGGAATATATGCAGAAGCGTCCCCTGCTTGAGTTTCAATAATAGGCAAAGCCGTCAACGAACCACCGCCAAACTTATCCGATAACTTTGCTGCACGCTCTAGCAACCGCGAATGTGTATAAAAAATATCACCAGGATATGCTTCACGTCCAGGAGGTCTACGTAGCAACAGTGACATTTGACGATATGCAACTGCATGCTTACTCAAATCATCGTAAATAATTAGTGCGTGCATTCCATTATCTCTGAAATACTCACCCATGGTACATCCTGCATATGCACTAAAAAACTGCATAGGAGCAGCTTCTGAAGCAGATGCAACGACTACAGTAGTATATTTTAGAGCCCCCTCGTTTTCCAAAAGCTTGACTAATCTAGCTACTGACGATAGCTTTTGGCCTATCGCCACATATATACAGTGTAGTCTTTGTTTGACATCTGAAGTATCATTATTGATGTACTTTTGATTTAGGATAGTATCAACAGCAATGGATGTTTTTCCAGTCTGTCTATCACCTATAATCAACTCACGCTGCCCACGCCCTATGGGGATAAGAGCATCGATGATTTTTATGCCTGTCTGCATTGGCTCGAACACAGATTGCCTTTCTATAATACCGGGGGCTTTAATCTCAATCAAGCGACGTTCTACATTTTGCAGAGGCCCCTTATCGTCTATAGGATTACCAAGTGCATCTACTACCCTCCCCAATAAACCTTGTCCTACGGGAACATCTATAATATTTCTGGTACGTGATACCTTTGCACCTTCCCTGACTGCACGCTCATCTCCCAATATTACTATACCTACGCCATCTTCTTCTAAATTTAGTGCTATACCTTTTACGCCACTTTCAAACTGAACTACCTCTGAAGCCTCAATGCTATTCAAGCCATATACAATCGCCACTCCATCTGAAACCTTTACAACTTCGCCTACTTCCTGTATCGCTTCAGTAGAAACTTGCGCAAAGTCATTGATTCTTTTTTTGATAAGCTCAGATAGTTCAGATATTCTCATAATATTATACTAGCTATATATTGTTATATTTCATAAAACCTAATCTGCTGCAACTAGCTGGTCTTGAGTGATAAATTGGCATAACCTACTTAGCTTAGTCTTCATAGTGCAATCAATTAATTTTGACCCATGCCTTATTATCATGCCCGCTATAATAGAAGGATCAACTGAAAAATGAATACTAACCTTGGAAGACAAAGCTTCCTCGATATCACATCTTAACTCTATTTTAGATTGCTCTTCTATTTCACAAGCCAAAACCACTTCTACTTGCTCTACCTTTTCCTTTGCTAGGACTAATCCGTTTAACTGGGTTACAATAGCGCTAAATAAGTCCAACCGGTTATTTTGAATCAAAATTGTAACAAAGACCACCGTCAAATTCTCTATCTTATTACCAAATTCCCGCAAAGCCGCTACCATATGCCCAAAAACCTTCAATTTTGCGTATTTTGGCACTGTTTTACCCAAAAAAAGCAGGCTAAAAAATTTGTCATTTTGCAATACATGCAGCAATAACGCAAGGTTTCTGTGTACTGCAGCTAGAGTCACATCCGAAGGGGCAACTTCAAATAGGGCTTTAGCATAATTGTAAGCGACGGATATATTATTCATAGGGACCCAAATGCGACATTGTACGACTTTTATTGCTTAATTTATTTCTATTATATGCACGACCTTACTATGCAAGGATTATAATCTTTTTTTGCAGATAAAATTTTACGCTTTATTAGCAATGAAATCAGTAAATTTTTGCAACAAAGATAGTGCGCCCATGGTATTGTTACGTTCAGCTATTGGTTGAATTTTTTCCAAATAATGCAATGTTTGCATTAATAGCTTATTAATATGGCTAGTTAGTTCGTCATCATGCTTAAAATATGTACGTAATGTTTTAACGCCTTTTTTTCGGTCGGATTTTTCGTCCTTTATGTCATCCATAACTTGGAATAGTATTCCTAATGAAATCCCGTATTCTCTACATACTAATCTTTGCCTAGTTGTCACGTTACCTAGTATAGCACCCATTTCACATGCAGCTGAAAAAAGCATGCCTGTTTTTAATGATTGTATATGCGTTAGCTCTTCTATACTCATATTATGTGTATGTTTTATCTTAATATCTAAAATCTGACCTTTGATCATTCCTAACATGCCTGCAGCCTTGGCGAGTACACTAATTAAATTTATTTTTTGTGATGCTTTTACATCAACCTTGCTTAATACTTCAAATGCCAAAGTCAATAAAGCGTCACCTGTTAATATTGCTGTACATTCACTAAAATTTTTGTGACAGCTTAGCTGTCCCCTGCGATAGTTGTCATTATCTAGTGCTGGAAGATCATCATGTACAAGGGAGTAGCTATGTACCAATTCTAATGCAGCCCCAATTTTAAGAGCTATACTTTGCGGTACACTAAAAATGCTTGCAAACTGCACTAATAAGAAAGGGCGAATACGCTTAGCGGCCGCCAAGACTACATAGCGCATAGACAAAATGATCTCGTACTCGCATTCTTCACGGGATATCGCAAGCACATCTTTGTCTAGTATTTCAGTTACTTTGGATGCTATATCTTCCACGCAACCTAGCAACACAGTAAACGACACAACAGCCTCTTCTTTTTACTTCTCCATTCAAAAATGGGCATACCAAACTATCTTTTGTCATTTACAGGCATCTCAACTTTTGTCATGCTACCGTTTTCTGCTTTGTCTCCACCTGCTGATAAAGAAGTTTTATCTGCCGCACCAGAGGGATTTTCAGAACATCCTTTTAACCCGTATAGCGTATTTAGATATCCTATACGGTCCTTTAATACATACTCATTGCGCGCTGCATCTAATTTTACTGCCGGTATACATGGCGGATATTTCGCAAAAATTTGAGGACGAGCACATCTCTCGTTCACATTTTTCAGCCAAAACTTGGATTCGCTTATAGCATAAACTATCTGCTGGCACGTTAAATACTGATCTTGCGGGTTCGCTATGCTCATTTCCGGTAGGTAGGATGTTTGACAACTACAGCCTACATTTATAACACCACCTATAATTGCAACAACGGCAAAAACAACCAGCTTGCGCGATATACCAAATATACAACGTCCCACATAGGGGGAATTACACCCAAAATCTTGCTGCATTCAACCACTACAAAAATTGATTATTCGTGAATACAATAAAACAACCAATACCAAACTTCATTTTTAAATGAACACTAAAAGCACAAGGATGAGGGTAAAGGAGTGTAAACAAATTGCACACTAAACTCAAATCCCGCAGTGCAACAACGTGTATGTTATAAAGGTAATTTAGTATAAATTGCTATTGCAAACATGAATCTAAAGTATAAAAGCAATTTTATCAAACAAAATATTATGAGCATAAGTGTATATCAAATTTTGAGGAAGCTATGTCTGATTTAGTGCTAGTTATGTTGAGCTACGTCATAGGATCAATACTCAACGGCATTATTATTGCCAAAATTGCTGGTCTTGGTAATTTAAGGAAACAGGGATCCGGTAATGTAGGAGCCACAAATGTTACGAGAATTGGCGGGAAAAAGCTTGGAATTATTACAGCAATATTGGATTGTTTAAAAGGATGGATAGCTGTTTATATTACACAAAATTTTGCTCATTCTGGATATATCGTAGCACTTGCCGGTTATATGGTAGTAGTGGGGCACGTTTTTTCTATATTTGATAAATTTAATGGGGGTAAAGGCGTTGCAACTAGCATTGGAGTTTTTTTTGCATTAGATTGGCATTTATGCATCGTTGCTATCACAATATGGCTAATACTTTTTCTTTTATTTAAGATATCCTCACTCTCTTCTCTCGTGAGTATTTTTTGTACAGCGGTTGTCAGTTATTTTACTACTTCCAGGATTAACTCACTATTTATAACAATTATTGCGTTATTGATAATATATACCCACAGATCTAACATAATACTTCTACTGCACAGGAGCGAAAAACCAATACCTATGTAAATCCAAGTCCCATTTTTTAACACCCACGTTGTCGCGCTGCAGCGGGCTCAGTCATGTAGTTTTCTCTACACTCCACCGCCCTTACCGTTGCACTCCTAGTGCGCTCATTCAAAAATGGGACTTGGTATAATCTTATTTCGCGAGTACAAGTAATTGCTCTAAAGATTTTTGGTCATCTGCATCCCACACTATATTTCCGTATATACCAGATTTCCGCCTAAAATGCCGTTTAAACGCAGCAATTACGTGCTGGCTTTGATCATCAAACACTCCAGTAATTGCAATATTGTAGCCATATTCACGCAATTGTTGTTGTATCAGCGCAAAATTCTCACTCTTTTGTTGGGGCTGCGCTGACTGCAGCTCGGCACTAAATAATACTCTACACGCTGAATCTTCAACTATGTCTGGATATAACCCTATGTTATGTGAGTGCAGCACCTTCCAATCGAACCTTGACTGTGGATCTATTTTTCGATCAGGCGCTACATCAGAATGCCCTACAATATTTTTTTGCTTTATTGCATATCGCTCTATAATCTCTTTACATAGATCTATAAAAAATTTCATCTGCCTCAGTGGGAAGGGTTCGTGCCCTAAATTAGTAAGCTCAATACCTATAGAACAATCGTTAATATTTTCTTTTCCATCCCAATAACTCTTTCCGGCATGCCAGGCTCTTTTTGTTTCTTCTACTAATTGGATAATTTTACCGTCTTTAGCAATTAAGTAGTGAGAACTTACCTTTGATCTTGAGCTGGTTAGCAAGTCTAAAGATCGCTCTGTATCTACTTCAGTATGATGTACAACAATCATAGAAATTTCAGTGAAATTTGGACGTCCATCGAAATTTGGCGAAGGATGGAAAAAAATTTTATTCATAATTGAGCCGACAAAGATTCGTTGTTTAATTTAAAATTATTTATACCAATACCTAAGTATAGACTTAAATTGTTGCTATTTCCCAACATATTTTTCGTTTTTTTTGCTTTTTGCCCTTTTTCTTTGGTATGTATTGTGACTATATTTTTAATAATATTAAATATCAGCGAAAATTTTATCCCCTACAGCAACAAAAAAATTGATCATAGGGTTTTATCGCACAATATTGCACTTCGTAAAATATTTCTTGTCAGAGACACAAAGATTACATTACATTTATTCTACGGTTTTATTAACAAAACATCATGTACTGTTTATTAATCAATAAATGAGGAATGATGTTGCATATTTATGGAGTAAGCATGGACGAATTATCGCAAAATACGGTGCAGTGCACATGTATAACTGGAGAAACGTGGAATGATTTTCTGAACGTGGTCTTGCATCACACTCATAGTGATGCTGATGATAGTTGCATACTAGATCATACTACTAACAACGATAGTACAAATAGCAGTCAGCTATTTGATCATTATAATTTAATTCTGCCGATAATAGCACAATTTGAGCTGCCTTCACAAATACTCGACAATAGTTTATTGGCAAAATTACCTCAATGTTGGCAGCAAAACAATGAGCGACTGGAGAATACGTGCATACTGGCAATACATACTAATTCTAGCACATCAATAAATAAGATACTGGGATCTCCAACAAATCCCCTACAACAGTCATACCTAGAGATTATCAGTAATGCTGTAAGCAGCTGTTTTCGCATCGGGTTTAATACGTTTGATCAAATTAATGACTTTTTTAAGCAGTATGATCCACTGCCCAACCTCCTATTACAAGGCGTAAATGCGCAACGTGGGGCAGCTCTGCCAAACATTGATTATGGTGGATATGGTGGTGGCGCCAATCTTTACGGTGGCGGCATGCCAAATTATGGTGCAAATTATGGTTATGGTGGAAATTTTGGAGGAGGCATACCTGTAAACGATAATTTTGCCAGGCCTATGTTTGCAGCAAATAATAACAATTTTGCTGTAGGAGGGGGGTATAACGCTGCACCATACACAAATAACCTAGGATTAGGTAATAACCTGGGGCTGAATGATAATCCAGGACTTTATACTGGTCCTATGACTACACCTCTCTATAATACTCCTTCATGGGAGACCCCGAAATCCGATCCTTTCAAAATTAACACCATAGCTGATCCCTATAACTTAAATTCTTTTGAAAAATCAGATCCTTATAAATTTGCGTCAGATTCTAGGATTTTTAAAACTGAACCGCCTCAATATGAGTTACATAATTCATGGGATAAACCTGATGCTTATGGGGTACATAATTCATGGGATAAATATGAGGTACGTAGTGTATTGGATAGACCTGATTCTTATGGGGTACGTAGTGTATTGGGTAAAAATGATCCAGATCCCTTGGGCTTTGATCCTTTAAGCCCATACCATACAAAAGCTTTTGCTGATCCATTATTTGATCCATCGAAAGAAGCCCCTTACAGGAAGCCCCTTTTAGATAATCCTGCTGAGAGATATGATCCTTTTAATCTGAATTCAAATCCCAATCCTATATATCGAGATAGGGATCCTATGAAAGTGGAATTTAAGCCTGCCGAAATCAAGATATCAAATATTGAGCTTATTCGACCTAATCCTGCTGATTTCTCATCTCACATCAAAATAGATCTTCCTCATCCTGAATACTACTTTCCGCATGTTGAGCCTCAGAAAAAACCTGATGATGTAAAAGAGCAACCCGTAAAAACACAACCTGTTAAACCTGAGCCACAATACAACCCCTTCGCATCAGACCATGAACCGAAGCTAAAACCTGAACCAAATCCAGAAAAGAAATGTGATCCAAATCCACATGAGCATGGTCCTTTCGCACCAAAAATGAAGACAGACGGTGATGCAGAGGAAAAAGCAAGTGATGCTAAGAACGATGATGGTGCTAAGGATGTAAAAAATGAGAAAAAAGATGATCATAAGGGTGCTAAAGATGGTGCAAAAAAAGATGCTAAAGATAGTACTAAACAAAGTGATAGCACAGGAATAAGTGGTGATGATAGCAAAGGTGGTAAAGATGAGGTATTTAAACACGCTCTGAAGGATATTGTAGATTTGAAGTTATCTGAACACGAAGGTGGTGATTGGGATGGACATACTATCAAGCAACATACCGAGAAGGATAAAGAAGAGTTCCTAAAAAAGATGGCCGATTATAAAGCTAAACATGGAACAGACCTGGAACAAGCAAGCAGCTATCCAGATGTAACCACGGCAGAGGTAGTGACGAAAGAGGTGATAAAGAAAAATGTGAAGGAAATTGAAGAGTGGTGGAAAAAAGCCTATCCATATAGCAAACAAGAGTTTAAGGCAACATTTGATAAAGAAATAGGTTATGGGTTAAGAAAAGGTGCCGATAAACTAGAGCCTAAGACAAAAGCTCAAGTTGTGCTAAAGAAAATGGCTGACGGATCAATTAAAATAATTAGTTCATATCCAATAGACTAGGAGGTTATTATGACTATAAGTATTGAAGAAGATAGAAGAATTAGTGATAAATATAGTGAATTTACGTGCTTATTATTATATCTGCATGCAGATTCATACCCGGATTATGGTAGTGATCAAAAAATTATTGAACACTACGTTGAGGTGTTTTGTAAGGAAGATCTAGAGTCTACCATAAAACAAGGTAGGGAGGTACTAACTCTAGAGCCATTCCCTCATGAGTGGGTAATAAGTACTACAAATACAATTCCTAGCAATATGCCTGGTAGTAGCGATGCAGAGAAATGCTATAATTGGGTGAAACAGCTGCTGGAGGTACTAGAAGCAGAAGCACGCAAAGCAGGAAAGTTGTAGTATAGCACTGCAGATGATTCACGAAGTGGGGAAGCCAATGCCTTCCCCAGGACCGTGTGAGTGTAGACATACTATAAAGAAACATACCGAGAAGGATCAAGAATATCTAGAGAAGAGGATAGGGGATTTTGCTGAATTGGCAAAACAGCAAGGACGCAATAGTAATGATATCTCGGTAAGTAGCTATCCAGATGTAATCACAGCAGAGGTAGTAACGAAAGAGGTGATAAAGAAAAATGTGAAGGAAATTGAAGAGTGGTGGAAAAAAGCCTATCCATATAGCAAACAAGAGTTTAAGGCAACATTTGATAAAGAAATAGGTTATGGGTTAAGAAAAGGTGCCGATAAACTAGAGCCTAAGACAAAAGCTCAAGTTGTGCTAAAGAAAATGGCTGACGGATCAATTAAAATAATTAGTTCATATCCAATAGACTAGGAGGTTATTATGACTATAAGTATTGAAGAAGATAGAAGAATTAGTGATAAATATAGTGAATTTACGTGCTTATTATTATATCTGCATGCAGATTCATACCCGGATTATGGTAGTGATCAAAAAGTTATTGAACACTATGTGGAGTTGTTTTGCAAAGAGGCCCTGGAGTCTACCATAAAACAAGGTAGGGAGGTACTTGAACTTCAGCCCTTTCCTTGTGAGTGGGTAAGTACAACATGTAATAGATTTCCGTTTGAAAAATTTGAAAACGCAACGACAGAGGGGTACTACAACTGGGTGAAGTGGCTGCTGGAGGTACTAGAAGCAGAAGCGCGTAAAGCAGGAAAGTTGTAGTATAGTATTGATGTTGGCATGTATGAAATGGGGAAGTGAAGTACCTTCCCCAGCTCTGCGGACTTGAACCAAACCCAGAAAAGAAATGTGATCCAAATCCACATGAGCATGGTCCTTTCGCACCAAAAATGAAGACAGACGGTGATGCAGAGGAAAAAGCAAGTGATGCTAAGAACGATGATGGTACTAAGGATGTAAAAAATGAGAAAAAAGATGATCATAAGGATGGTGCTAAAGATGATATAGATATACCGGATCACCCAAATAAAGATTACTTCGATTTAGCAAAATTAAGTAGTGATGATATAAAATCTATAAATTCGTTAAGTAAACAAATTAATGAGCACAAATTAAAATTATCAGAATATAAACAAAACCCCGAAAAATATGATAGCAAAGATGTTTTAAAAGAGGCTAAGACTGAAGAAATAAAACGCAGCATTATAGATGGTAGAATACGACACATAGAATCTGAAATTAAAGCTTTTGAAGGAAAAATTAATGAAATTTTTAATAAAGTTAGGGTAAAATAATATGAAAATTACAACAAAGGAATTAAAAATATGCATAGATCAAATTTTTAACTATTTAGAAGATATCGGAATGAAAGAATTGAGTTTTAAAAATGATATGTACTGGTATATACCACGTGATTTTCGTTATGATGTGTATAATACTCCAAAAAGCGAAGATCTAACTATAGGGCAAATATCTTGGGATATTAGTGCATTAAAAAAGCTTATAGATAAAAATAGCATGCCAACATCATATCATTTAGTTTGGTTATCTGCTGTTTTAAGAACATTAGGAGATGAAATGTAGAGTGGAAAAAAGCCTATCCATATAGCAAACAAGAGTTTAAGGCAACATTTGATAAAGAAATAGGTTATGGGTTAAGAAAAGGTGCCGATAAACTAGAGCCTAAGACAAAAGCTCAAGTTGTGCTAAAGAAAATGGCTGACGGATCAATTAAAATAATTAGTTCATATCCAATAGATTAGGAGGTTATTATGACTATAAGTATTGAAGAGTGGGACTTTTTTAGAGATAAATATGATGATTTTAACTGCTTATTAGGATATCTGCATACATATTCATATCCAGATTATGGTAGTGATCAAAAAATTATTGAACACTATGTGGAAGTGTTTTGTAAAGAAGACTTGGAGTCTACCATAAAACAAGGTAGAGAGGTGTTAGCTCTAGAGCCATTCCCCCACGAGTGGGTATACAATGCAGTAGAATGGAGATCCCTAGACTGTGTCCCTGGTGATACTTTGGAAGAAAAATACTACAACTGGGTGAAGTGGCTGCTGGAGGTACTAGAAGCAGAAGCACGTAGAGCAGGGAAGTTGTAGTATAGTATTGATGTTGGCATGTATGAAAATGGGGAAGTGAAGTACCTTCCCCATCTTTCGTTGATCCATTGGTTGATTCTTTAAATTCAGGTCCTTCCAAAGTCCTTTTCTAAAAGATCCTTCTAAGAGATATTATCCTTTTAATCTAAATTCAAATCCTAATCCCATACATCTAGATAGGGATCCTATGAAAGTGGGGCCAGCTATTACAACTCCACTTTTTGAATTTAAGCCTGCTGAAATTGAAACCAAGATACCAAATATTGAGTTTCCTCGACCTAATCCCGCTGATTTTTCATCTCACATCAAAATAGATGATCTTCTTCATCCTGGATACTTTCCCCGTATTTAATTGTTTTATTGTGTTATCTGCATGCAGATTCATATCCAGATTATGGTAGTGATCGAAAAGTTATTGAACACTACGTTGAGGTGTTTTGCAAGGAAGAAGCCCCAGGAGAGGCTCCCTACCATAAAATCACATGAATGTACGATACCCAGCTGAAAAATACAATAAATGCTAGTAGATAGGTCCCATATGGGAATGATTTTAGAGAAATATGTTGTTATATTGGCAATTTTTGCAATAAAACTATATAAATTTTACTATCCTTTTTACCATAGATACACTTACTTCTCGCTTATATTGTGCACATATCTGATCTATTAGTGTTACTAAGACTTTTATGGAATGAAAAGTTTTTACTTTAGCATGGGATGCTATGTACTCTACAATCTCCGGATCCACCTTCAATTGAAGATCTGCAAACTGCTTTTGTAAAAGTACTTTTATCAGTTCATAGTCCGGATTTTTAATGAGAACTTTGTAAGTAGCATTCATGCGTGATTGCAGATCTTGCATTATATATCGCGGTACACACCGCCCCGTCATCAATAACTGCAAATTATTTTCCGCAGCAACATTGATAAGGCTCAAAAGCAACATTTCATCAGCAAAATTTTCGATATCTTCAATGATTAAGCCATACTTGTCTAGAATCGCATCAACGTTTTTTACGCAGACAGCATCATTTTCTTTCTGCCATATACTTACTAGATGACTCTTTCCACTTCCACTTTCTCCAACGAGCAATATCCGACCATTTTGCCAAGTACATTTATTTGTGATTACCTTATACGCTTCTAAATTACAGGTACTAACATAAAAATCATGGACATTATATGTAGTTTGCAACCTTAGTGGCAAGAGGCCCTGGGGCATTTTCAAATATTTGCAATAACAACAGTTCTGCTTCAGAAAAATGAAATACAAATTTTTAATCACTAATCAAAAGCTCATTTTAGCCTATACTTCTTGCTCTTTTCCTTCGCTATTATTTGCGGGTACAATTGGTGCATTCGAGGTTTTATGCCTATGAATGACTCTTCCCTTACTTAGATCATACAAACTTAGCTCAACCGTTACATCATCACCCACAAGTACCTTAATTCTATTTTTGCGCATCTTTCCCGCGGTATATGCAATGATTTGGTGCCCATTTTCTAACACTACTCTAAATGTAGCATTAGGTAGTAGCTCTAATATTTTGCCTTTAAACTCTACTATATCATCTTTTGCCATGTGCGCTAATCCACCTAACCTTATTTATTTTGTCCAACCTGGTATGCTTCATAGCCGTGCATTTTGCAAGACCCCCCATCCATGCACAACACTCCTGCGCTTGTTGCAATGAACCAGCATGCAGCAAACACTACTTTTATACGTTACCACACCACGATGCGACGTTCAAATCGCCACTCGATGTGGTATAACAAAAGAAGCATGCAGAGAATACATTTATAGCAAAACATTGATGAAATGTACACAGCAATTGACGTAATCAAAACTATTATATGGAAAAAGCTTTCTAGTTAATTGTTGTTACACGATAGATGATCAAGACTCTTTCTAAAATAAACGTACCCAGAAAACAGTGTTAAAGCAGCAGTAACCCACAGTCCCCAGTAACCTATCTTATCTGCGTATCTAATATTTGAGCCTTCTTCTCCTAATAATACAAAGCATATAGATACCATTTGCAGCGCAGTTTTAATTTTAGCCACAAAAGAGACGGGAAGTTGCACCTTAATTTCTGCTAAGTATTCACGCATTCCGGAGACAAATATTTCCCTGCACAGGATTGCTACTGTAGGTGCAATAGGAGCCATTTTTGCATTAACAAGCATAAGCAAAGTTGAGGCAACTAACATTTTATCCGCAATAGGATCCAATACTCTGCCCAAATTTGTTTGGGCCTTATATATTCTAGCTAATTGACCATCCAAATAATCGGTAATACTGGCAAAAATAAAAATCCCAGCTGCTACATAATATGGACTCTTCTCTCTAAGAAGAAATGACATCACCAATATCGGTATTAAAACTATACGCAACACCGTAAGTAAATTTGGGATTCCCTTGAGCATCATAAATCCTAGCTATTGCCTAAGTTTCGATTATCCTGTCATGGTAACGCTAAATAGTAAAATCGTCAAACGGAGTTATTGCATTCGTCAAAATTTTGCGAAGGACATCTTCAGTAAAAGAGTTTCATTATGGGGCTGTTGCGAGATGGGATAAGTTAGTGTATTATTGATGAAAGTGGGCAGGATAAATGGTAGGTGAATGGTATTAAGTCAAATAGTAATGGTGAGTTTGGAAGAG
>CAXOVX010000027.1:0-28199 GCA_964213345.1 Alphaproteobacteria bacterium
GAAGTTCGATTTCTGAATCACGCTTAGTACCGTATACATTCTCTGGTAAGTCGTGTCTTATCCCTCTCTTCTGAGATAGCTCTTTAGCTCTGTTGTACCAGCTTTAGGTGCTGCCATCATAGCTATAATTGGCTTGAGTACTAATCATGAGTCTTGCATCCTTTCGGGATCTGAGCCATCTATATTGCTAAATGGATTTAGACATATGTCTGATTTAACACTGAGCTCTAAAAATTGTCCCTCAAATGACTTTACTTGTTTTTCTTCTTCCTACGTCTAACACGTATACTCTGCCGTTTTGTCTTAAGATGCCTTTAACATGAATTATACATGTAAATCACATAGACAAAGGATTATTATATAGTTGGAATAGTTGTATAATATAAAATTTGGAACTAAATTTGCTATAGTACTCAGCTGGTCTTATACAGCAACATGGTATTTATGGTAACAAAAAGAATGAGAACACCGAAAAATTTATGCTAGAATATCATAGGGCTTGATAAGTATTACGGTCTTAAATAAAATCTTGATAGTGAAAGTAAGATAGATAGTGTATAAAATAGTTGGTATACACTCTATCTTACTTGAGGGTAATTAACGTATGATGCTAGTGGGTTGATATGACTTATCATCTGATTCTTCAAGAAATAGTGTCAAAAATTAAGCATAATTCTGACACTAAGGTATTAATAAACTTTATAAACGAAAAGATAAATTTATTGACTCCAGAAGAGAGGCTTAGCTTTTTAAATGAAAAAACCAATCAAGGACTCAATATATTAGCACTTAGCGCCAATCAATCGCCTGGGTGTTTACAGGTTATTTTAGATAGTTTACTACATGGACTAGAAGAAAAAGATATATGTGCCGTTTTAAGTATAAAGGATAACCATGGCTATACCCTTTTAGAGCAGGTAGCCCGTACTTCTCCAAATCATATAAAAGCTGTGTTGAATAGTAATGCCTTTTTAAAGCTAGGAGCAGAATACAGATTAAAGAGCTTAATAGAAAAGAATGGGTATGGTATCAGCTTTATAGAATATGCTTTAAAACACGAATCATCTGCTTTTATAAAAGCAGTATTTAGTAGTACAGCAATACAAAATATGTTAAGTTCAGACCTATTTAAGGTGTTAACTCTAAAAGATTCAAATGATACAGAGTTATTTATGTCTGCTACTAATTCTTCTATAGAGCATTTAAAAACTATAATAAATAAAGAAATTTTACAGAAATTACCTGGGGAAGCTTTGAATAGTCTTTTATTAAGAGATCATATTGATGGTAATAGTCTACTTTCATTTACAGCTTTAACCCAGCCTTTAACGAAATTAAATATTTTATTAGATATATATAACGATTTCCATCTTCCTGGAGAAAGTATATTGAATTTATTTACGCATAAAAACGATGATGGTAAAAAACTAATAGAAGTAGCTGTCTCTAAAGGCCCTGATTATATATCTTCCATATTTAACCATGATATAATTTTCAAACAGCTTAACTCTACACAACAACTCAACATACTTACTACATACAATCAAAGTGGAGAGCCTGTGCTGATTTCGGCTTTTAATCAGTCGCCTGAACATGTGAAAGCTGTAATAAAGAGTAATACTTTTCTAAATCTTTCTCCACAAGAAGTTATTCAAGTTTTTGGTGTCAAAGATCAATCAGGAGACACATTTTTAGATGTATTACATGCAAAAGGATCTGAGGATTATGTGAAAATTTTACAAGATTCAGAAGTATTCCATTCATTAAACCATGAGTTGCAAAATCAAATATTAGAGCAAGTAGGAATACATTACGATGAGTTAACTTAAAAATGAGTAAAGTGGAAGAAATAAAGTCTTTAGTTGAGGAGTTATCTGGTATTATCCAAAACGAGGAAGCAAAGTTTGTTAAAGATCATTTGGAAGCTCTTTCTAACAAAGAGCAAATGAGTTATAAAGAGATATTTACATTATTTACTCATTATGATTCTACAGGCGCTTCCATTATTGAGACCGCAATTTCTCGTTCAACGCAACATTTAGAAGCAATTTTAGATAATCAGCTAATTAATAAGTTAAATGATAAAGAGCTTTGTAATCTTTTAAACTATAAGGATAGCTCTGGTAATTCCCCTTTATGTTTTACTATTAGAAAGGGAGCGCAGTGTATAAGCTCATTGCTAAATAGCAAAGCTTTTTCTAGATTAGATTCGAGTAGTGTATTTCAAATTTTAAATGAAAAGTGTGAAGCTGATCATCCAAGTTTATGGTCATTAGCAAAAAAAGGTAAAGATGATATTTTAGCTGTTTTAGAAAATGATGCGCTTATAAAAAAGCTTAGCGATATTCAGAAAAAAGAAATACTAAATAATAGTAATTTGTTAAAGTCCATCAACTCAGAGGAAAACTTAAATACTGTACTTAGAAGTAATTTTATTAATTCGTTAAATGAAGATTTAAAAGTAGATGTTTTAAGTAATCCCCAACCACCAAATGGTGATACTGTAATCCGCGCATTCATTAGAAAAAAAGCTATAGAATTGCTCAAGGTATTCTTAAATAGTGATGTTTTAACTACTTTATCTTCGGAAGGACAATTTAAAGTTATCACTACTGCGTGGACTGATACTCCTCATATTTTAAAATTTTTAATAAAACAGGATACAGAAGTAATTGATCTCTTGTTTAAGAGTAGTGCATTTAAAAATTTAAACTCTAAGCAACAAAAAAGTGCTATATTCTTTACTGAAGATATATCTTTTTGGGAATTTCTTTCCACACAATCGAAATATGTAGAGAAATTATTAGATAATCATCATTTATCTCAAGACTTACTAAGTTATTTGGCTAGTAATTTTTTGAAAACTGCCGAGTTTTCGGGGCATTATACTATAGAAAATAATAGTAAAAAAGATGTTTTTCAAAATACGATAATAAAAGTAGCTAGAGATTATGCACCTTATAAGGAAATTTTAAGTGAGGATGGTTACTCTCTATTATACTATCTCAGCACCAAAGGGTTTAATTCGACCACTTTGCAAAATTTTGAAGTTGAGGGCTTTAAACTCGTTTTCCCTAATAATAAAAATGTTTCAATTTATAATGAATATCATTTATATGAAAGCTTAGACCAAAGCGAAACCGTAATATATTTAAGAGGCCCCGATGGAACGAAGCCAATTAATATACCTGGTATGGTATCCTCCCTCCATAAGTGTGGGTTTAACATTTTAGTTATTGATTCTAGAGACAACAACAATATTAATAGTAATACACTCAAGAAGACTATTTCTGATTATGCGAAAAATCACTTAATTAAATTTTTTATTATAAATGCCCATGGAGCAGGCAATAAATATTCTGGTATGCCAGAAATATATTATGGTGAGAAATCTCATAAAGCACCAGAATGTAGTGATGCTGAAATTTGGTTGTTTAAATCACCAGACAAGTTAGCTCAGGTACGTGCAGGGTTGCCCGAAGGAACTGGACATTATATATTAGCTAAAACTCTTATAAAAGAAGTCATTGCAAAATCTATTAACAAAGATTTAAAGGTTCCTATTAATGTTTTTCTCACCTCCTGTAATGGGCAGTTAGTTGAAAAATGGGCTTTTAAAGAATTACCATATAATTCTACTGTAGTAACGGTTGGTGAACATAATTGTAAGTCAATAGTGATTCATGGAAGAGTTGGTGATTTAATGAGCATAACTAATTTCATTAATCAAAATTATCAATTAAATATAGAAAATATTCTTACTCATTACTTATTAAATATTAAGCAAGGACTAGCTTCTCCTACTTATGTAAAGTCTGGAATAGCAACTGTATATTTAGCTAATTTAACTACGAGTGAGTATTGGATACAAAATTTATCTAAGAACAAAGCAGACTTACTTACTGAAAAGCTGTGCTTTACTAATAAAGATTGTAAAGACAATATAGGCATAGTCTTAAAAGAAATCAGAGAGCATAATATTTCTTTGCACAATATTACTGTATTAAAAGCAAAAGGTGATACTTATAACTTTGCTAATAAATTAGGTATAATCGAGGCTATTAATTTCCATTATGCTTCTTATTGTACTGAGTTATTTGGTAAACAAGATTTAAATTATACATATAGTAATATGATTTGTAATTTAGATAGTAATGATGAGCAAGCTAGCAATATTTGGTACGAAAATCCACATATCCCATGTATAATTGCTGCTACTAGTATATTTGCATTAATAGGGTATGAGGTTTATCAGTGTATTCATAACCAACAACATGCCCATATAGACTAAGAGTTATTATTGCACAATAAATCTATATGATTCATAGTTCCCGAAGCATGCAAAAAGTAATAAATGGACAAATTCAAAAAAATGTGAGCTTACAGTCAATAGAGCTAAATATTGAGCGATTATATTATACTTATCAAGTGCTTTAAATGACATAAATAATATCTCATACCAGAATGCATAGCAAATTTTTAAAAACAAAAAGAATATTTTGATTGAAATAGGTAAAAAAGAAGTTTAGCACTAACCCAGTGGGCTTTGAATGTGTAGTAGTACTTTATGGTCATGCTAGGTTGTTTAGTAATAGAGATTGCAACTCACTAAATCTCAGTATGTTCACTGCATTATAAAAAAGGTCACTTAGACATAATACCAATATGTAGAATAACAAAATATACAAGCCATTAGTGGGCAAATAAGTTTAAAAATGCAATAAAACCATCAATGTAAAGATGCAGAGCAAAATAATAGAACAAATATTTGATGCTATACCTGCAAATATATATTGGAAGGACCTTGGTGGACGTTATCTAGGGTGCAATATACATATGGCGTTAATGGCGGGCTATAAATCTACCGCTGAAATAATAGGAAAAAGCGATTATGATTTAGTTTGGAAAGATCAAGCGTCCAGTATAATAAAAAACGATAGTTTGGTAATTCAAGAAAACTGCATTATAAAAGTTGAAGAAACAACTAAGGATGCTAACAATGAAACAAAAAAATTCTTAACTTCGAAAGTTCCGCTATACAATAAAAATGGGAAAAGCATAGGCATAATGGGAGTCTCTATAGATATTACAGAGCAGAAAAAGCAACTAAAAGAATTAGAAGACACTAAAATATTAGTACAAGACTTGCTCAAGATCAAAGATAGCATGCTGGCTAATATAGCGCATGAAATTAATAATCCAATAAATTCATTGCAATTTTTATTAATTTTATTATTGGAAGATTGGGAGAAAAAAAGTGATGAGGAAAAAAGAACGCTTATACAAGATATGATAGGGTGTACTAATACTCTCGCCGAATTAACGGGAAATATTTTTAATATTTCAGGAACTGCTAATAAATATGAGAATTTGAAATTAGCAAATCATGATATAATAGTACTTATCAATGACGTAATACAAGAATTCAAAAATATAAGTATAGGCAGGACAATTCCAGAAATTATACTAGAAAGTCAACTTGAGGAGTTTCATTTAAATATAGATTATCAAAGAATGAAATTGGTGATTAGAAGTATATTGAGCAATGCTATTAAACATACAGAGACACTGGCTCCAATAAAAATCATTGTATGTACAACTCTAAATGAAGTAGAGATATTAATTAAGGATAACGGTATAGGTGTTCCAGGATCAGAATTAGAGCTAATATTTGAGCCTTATATAGTGGGTAGTAACTCTGCACACTGTGGCATTGGGCTAGGTTTGTCAATATGCAAAGAAATAGTCTTAGCACATAGAGGAAAAATTCTAGCTCGAAATAACTCTGACCTTGGCCTTGCTATTAGTATAAACTTACCAATTTATTTATTATAGACGGTCACAATGTCACAGCTAAAGATCAATAAGTTATATCCGAATGATATAAATACAACGGCATTAAATTCCTGCCACTTAGTAATGGGTATTAGTCCATTTAACAGCTTCTTTTCTGTAGATAATATTACAGCGATATTAGAGTGGGCAAAGAGCAACTCAAAATCATTTCAAGTATTTTTTCCAGATCAAATTTCTATATACACGCTTATGAGCTTAGGATATCAAGAAAAAGAAGCCCTACACAAAATCAGAAAACAAGAAAATTATCTGACTAATAAAATCATTCAATCTCTAAAAAATATCCATATTACTGATGAAATAGAACAACAAAAAAAGATAATAAAATTATCTGAATTAAAAAATAATAAGTCATATATTGAGTTATTAGATCGTTATAAAAAACTTTTTGCGGAAAATAAGGATTTTTATGATATCTGTGTCGACACATCAGAACAAATATTAGAACAAAATCACAGGAAAAAAGAAGGAGATGAGGTAATAAACTTCAACAACGCTCATGAATATTTAATTCAGGAATTACCAATCCCAACAAATATAGGTGAAATTTTAAATATAGAAAAATGTGTTTTTGTTTACAAAACTATACCAAAAGTGCTTCTTAAAATATATCAGAATGCTTACCCTATTAGCGCAGGAAATAATTTTTTAGTTCTAGAGGGGAAGGAGCAAATATAGGCCAACCCTAACGAACGTTTGAAAAGCGAAAACCTATCTTCCGGCCTTATAAACCCCGTATTGCAAGACACTTGCATCACTATTTTCTCGTGTGAAGAGAACGCATAATTTCTTTCTTCCACCTATTAATAGCTGCTCGCAATTTATGATATTCTTCTATTTTGTTTTGAGATCTGTGTACATTTCTGTATTGTAATTGCGGATCCATCATGTACTCTAATGCTACGAATTAGTTTATTAAGCCCAAATATCCCTTTTCTCAAGCTATTTTCTGGTGGTAAGTTACATAGTTTCTTCATCAAATTAGCTTGATTCATTTCTTATAATGCAAGTGTTCCTAAAATCTGATTTATCTTCTCTTCATTCCCTATGATAATCTCTGAATTAATCCTATTAATTGGTGCTAATGGGTAATTAGAATAGGTTGCGATATCTTTACCCGCAGCATATTTGTTTCAGCTCGGTAATTTAGACTTGTAAACCTTGATTTATATTGAGCACCGAAGCAGTGTAGTATGGCAAAATTACCTTTATTTACACTATGCATATCACCTGTAATTACCTGCGGTTCAATACTTGTTGCGTTGTTATACCAAATATCAAATACATAATAGCTTTCATGCTCATTAGAGCCTATAACATAACTATTAAATAATTGTGTATGCACTGACTCCTGGCTTTTCTCTCAAATATTTTTTAGAATTTCTTGCTTTGACATTTGGTGTTTCTAATTCATACTTTTGTCCGTCTAAACTGCTAAACAACAATTCTAAGTCAATTGAATAATATGGATAAATAGGCAATTTAGTTATAGCATCACAAATTATATCATTTGATTTTCTCAATGTATCTAATCTCAGTGTTTGTGACGATGTTGTTTTTAGTTCTTGATAACTAATGTCACTAGCTCGCGACATCTTATAATCGCCGTAATTAAGTGCTTTTGATAAAATTGCAGCTCTTTTTCTAGCATCGCTTATTGTTTCTTCTTTATGATAACGATCTTGTAAAGGCTGCTGAGAGAAAATTAGTCTTCTCATTCACAAAGCTCATTATTTGGTTTATCTCGCAAAATGGTAGCTGTGAATAGAATCTATTTTCCAATTCTTCATTCTTTTGAGCTTTTACTTTAGCCCAGATAAACTTCTTTTTTTGCTCATCATACTTATAAATGCTTCAACTCTCCTTTCTTATATCTTTCATTTTACCTTTGCTCTAATACCATCATCTATTTTTTTTATATTGTATCTAAATGCCCCTACTAGGTTATCATTAATTGCTTGATACTTTATAAAAATGTAACATAAAACATGCAAATAAGTCTGATTGTATCTTAATTTTGATAAATCTCTTGCATTGTAATATATCGCTAAATCCCCATAGTACTTGATGTTTTGTTTAGAAATCTCTAATTTACTTATAACTCTTTGCGACAAACTGTATAGCTCCTCTAAAGTCTTATGCTTCTGCCTCATCTGTATTTACTTCATTATTTGATATTAATGCGTTTACGCTCTATTGCCAATCCCTCTGATACTATATTTTGTAGGATGCTATATCCCGGTTTTATAACGTGATTTTATATCTACTAGAACTAAGCAAGGGTTGGCAGAGAGCTTCAGGTAAGATTTTAGGTAGACCTAAAGGTAGTAAAAATGCGAAAGGTAGGGTTCTCGACCCTTTTTAATCTCAAATCATGGAATATTTGCAACTACATCTTTCCATGGCTTCCATAGTAAAAATTATTAATAGTCAACTTCTAAAAAAACTTACATATCGTTCATATCTTTATTATATTCAACATGATAAAGATTTATTAAATACTTTAGAAATGAAGAAAGTCTTCTGTAATAGCCAATTTACCAAGCCAACAAATTTCTTTCTGAAAATATGAGGGAACACCAACAGAACACCAATTGGATCCAATTCTGGTGAATAAGGTGGTGAAAATAGTAGACTACATTTTGCTTCTTTTGTATTTTGTGATTTATGGAAGCTAGCGTTATCCATTATCACTGTCTGACCAGGCTTTAACACGGGTATCAGAAATTTCTCAACCAAAAATTCAAATAGCTTCGTATCACAACTATCCCGATAGCACATCGCTGCTATAATTTTGTTCCCCCACCTTGCCAGTTACAAAATTTTCCTTAGAATATCTGCTACCTGAGATAAAATCGTATATTTTTTGCCCCTTTTTTGCATATCCACGTTCTTTATAGATATATTTATGCATTCCACTTTCGTTGATGTACACTAAATTATCCGGAGGTATTGATGATATTTTCTCTAAAAATTCTGCTTTTTTCTTAGAATCTGCTTCTTTATAGAGTGTACTTTTTTTTAAAAACAAACCCCATTTTTTGAAATGCACAACATACCTCAGTTGCGCCCATGCCAACCGTTGTACCTGTTTCTTTTTGCGTCATTCACCCTCATGCTCCTAGCACTAATTAAATTCGGGAACTAGAGTATGAGCCTGAATCCTGATATGAAATATGTATTAGATACACATGTTTTACTTTGGTAGCTGGATGATAACCCAAAACTCTCTAGCGATCATAGATCTAAGATTTCTAACCCAGAAAATATCGTTTTTATTAGCACCGTCACTATTTGGGAAATAGTTATTAAAAAGTCATTAGGTAAACTTTCTATACCATTTATAGGAGTAGATTTTATAAGTAAGTGTCAGTTTATGGAATTGCCAATCACCATACAAAAAGTAGCTTTCATGTTCGTTAGCGCCAATTAGTCCAGTCTGGAGTGGTACATGATTTGCCAAAAGTGTATATGCCACAACACCTTTACCTTTTCTGAAGTACTTTTTGGAGTACCAGGATTTAATGGTTGGGGTCTCAGCTTCATATTTTTGCCTATCAACTTCACTATAAAGTACTTCAAGGTCGAATGAATAAAATGGAAAAATCGACATCTGGGCAAATGTCATTTACTAATTAAATCATTTGCAGCTTTGAGAGTTACCAACCGAACACAGGATTAGAGGGTATCTTGTAATGCTGTGTATGGGATGTTGGGCTTAAATTGCCATTATTCATTGCTTGAGCAAAATTATGGTTGCGATTAAACAATCTTCTTTTACCGAGTGCTTGGCATAACGTGGTTGTACGTGAGTAAATGCGAATAAAAATCCAGAGTATTTGTTGACGAAACTCAACACATCGATAATATCGCAAAATGGCACTTGTTCATAAAAATGGTGTTGAATTTGCTCGCCCTTATTGGTCTTGGTCTTTTGCAAATGTAGCGTTTTATCTTTTTCGTCATAACGCAGATGCTTGAGTTTACCTTTATGCAATGCCTTATTAAAACTTGCCCAAAGTGGTGGTAATTCTGCAAATAAGTCATCCAATTGCCAGGATATTGGCCGGGCAGAGGCGAGAATATATCTAGCTGTTGAATGAGGATCCTCTTTTCCCGCTAATGATACCAGTTCCTGGCTGAGTGAGCGGTATTGAAGACTGTCTTCCGTTTAGCTGGAATAGTGTTATCTGGGCAATCACCTATTTCTGGAGCTAATCGCCGAGGTTTTGGAAACTCGGTTTTAATCCATTGAATAGCTGGGAGCCATGGGCTTTCTGGGTTTGTACTCGAAAAATTAAGTGCTTCAACTAAATAACGTAAATTGGACTTAATACCACATTTAACGGCATCAATGGTTTGCCAATAGAAATCTACTTCTCGTGGTGGTTTTTTACCAAGGTTGGATACTTTGCTAAACAACTTGTCTCTGGATAAAATCGAGAAGGCTCTTTGGCGCACGGCGCCGAAACTAAGCTCATCGGACAACGTATCATCAACATATAGTTGTGCTAAACGTCTCATTGTAATAAACTCTTCACGTTGGTTCATAACATGTTGAGAGAATTTATCCTTAGACAATTCTTTGATTTTATCTTCAATCTGTTTAAAATGACAGCAAAACGCTATAACCAAATTATCACTGATTTGCCGGTAGCGTTTCCAAACGTAGCACAGTAAGTAAGGATAGGTTTGCTCAATTTTCAGACGCATGCGTAAATCATGAACTGTATAGTAATTAATTAGGTTGGCGTAGTAATGCATATTTTGCTGGGATAGCTTAAGGTTTGTCATTAACCTCTTAGTAATTTGATAAATCGGCTTTAACACAGCTGTTTTCTGCCTTTCTTCTACCATCATGCGTTGCTTAAAAAATGGTGCATCATAAGAACATATTTTGTCATAAAATGTCAAGGACGGTACCCAAAGCGGTGTTATCACAAAGAAATTGGGGATAAAACAGGTGCCTGCTATAAGTAAAGCAAAATGATAAGACGTTATTAATTCAAGAGATTAGAATTAAAATTATAGAGGTTAAATATATCGCCCCTAGATTTGGAATAATTAATTATAGCATACTATGTATCTGATTTAATTTCTACCTAAGAAGTTAAAGTAGGCATTATCGATATTTTGGTTTATATTAGGATGTATGTAAATTATTATTTTATTGAGCAAAATGTTTTATCATGTCGCTTTAGATTCAAATGGCAGAATCCCTATTCCCAGGCAAATAAGAAAGCAAATTAATTTACAAACTGGGGATAATGTAGTTGTTGCCTTAGTTGGTAACGAGATCCATATTAACACTATAGATAAAAAAATTAATGATGCCAGAGATTTAGTTAAAAAATATTGTTTTGGTGTTGATTTAGTTGAAGATTTATTGTCAATGCGAAGAGAAGAAGTAATAAAAGAGCGAGATAATGAGAGAGGCTAAAAGTTTTGTGATAGATTCTTCAGCATTGTTGGCTGTTATTTATAACGAAAAACTGGTGATCGATGCCAAAAAGTATTTTGAGAATTCATCTATGTCAGTAATTAACGCTACCGAATGTATTATAGTTTTAAATAGAAATGGTATGCCAATTGAAATTGCTAAGAGTTTGCTAGAGTCGCTAATAAGTAAGTTTGTTATCTGCGAATTCGACAATAGTAATAACATCACTAATATAAAAAACTCTAATAAAAACCTAGGTTTATCAATAGCAGATTGTTTTTGCTTAGCTCTTGGGCAAAAATTAGAATTGCCAATAGTAACCGCAGATAAAATATGGGCAGAAGCTAAGATAACTTCAGAAGTAATTTGTATTAGATAATTAATACGACTGAAAAATCAATTGGGTATATTCGAGTTAATCATTTTGAGCAAAATCCAGAAAGATAACTTGAAGGGGTAAAGCTAGATAAGGTATTTCTTGATAAAGCATCAGGTAAAAATAGTGATAAGCCACAACTTTTAGAAATGATCAATTAAATGTATGTGATGGAGATACTCTTATTGTTCACAGTATGGATAGATTAGCACGTAATCTTGATGACTTGCGAAAAATTGTACAAACTTTGACTGGTAAAAGTATCCAAGTTAAGTTTATTAAAGAAGGGTTGGCGTTTACTGGGGAAGATTCCCATATGTCAAATTTAATGTTATCAGTTATGGGGGCTTTTGCTGAGTTTGAGAGATCATTAATACGAGAGCGGCAATTAAAGGGGATAGCTTTGGCAAAGCAAAGAGGAGTATATAAAGGACGTAAGAGAGGCGATAGTTAATTTTTTCGGTAATACAAAAAGAGAATCTCAAGTAGGATATATGAAGTTCCCAATCGGCATCAGCAATTTTCGGAAATTAATCTCAAAGGTAAATATATATTTACTGACAAGGGTTGATAAAGATATCATAGAGGATAGTGTTGATATGATTCTGATCACCAGACTGAGGCGTATCTTGCAGCGTGAGAAAAACTTTTTCCTTTCAGGATTGATGTTTTTTTCTTCACCTGCTATAGAATAAAAAGCAGTTGTCTAAATCAATATCCTAATATTTTTTGGTCTCTTCTTCAGACGACACATACGGTAAAATTCTTAGGCTGTCTCACTACTTTTATGCTTAGTTCTTTACGTAACTGTTTAAAAGGTACCGTCAACTTAAAATGATATGCTGAATTAGATAGTTGTTACACAATGATTTGGTGTTTAATTTTAAGTAGATCGTCAATGTATAGATTATCCAGGAGAAATAATACGGTATGTAGTGATGCTATATCATAAGTCTAGAGATATATCGGAAATATTGCTGTATAGAGGTATTGAAGTAAGTTATGAGAGCATTGGAGAATGGAATCGAAAAATTACCTTGATAATAGCAATAATATCCGTAAGAAAAGGCAATATTAACCCGGAGATAAATGGCATTTAGATGAAATGAGGGTAAGTAGTACATGGAGATATTTTCTGGTTATGGAGAGCTATAGACAATTGTGGTGAAGAGATTCTTCAGGAAATTATTGGAAAAATACGGGTTTACGCCCAGAGTCATAATTACAGATAAATTGGGAAGCTATGGTGCTGCCAAGAGATCTATACTCAAGTCTACGGAACATAAGCAGCATAAACGACTGAATAATCTAATAGAAAACCCTCAGCAGCTTATCAGACAAAAAGAACGGCAGATGAGGAAATTTAAAGATCCAGGCTGGATACAGCAATTCCTTTCTTCATGCAGACAATTCTTCAATTTATTTAAAATAGGTAGATATAAATTTCAAGCTTCAAATTATAGAGAAAAAATGAAAAAGGCATTTGCATTGTATGATGATGCTTCACAATATTGTTATGCATAAAAGGGCCCATCATATGAACATACTTTGTCATAAAATATTAAGTTGACGGTACCCTTTTACTTGCTAATTTTTTACAACTGGTCTAGCATGAGCTCATAGCAATAAAAACTAATAAAAACAATTAATATTTTATGACTCAACTTTATAATAATAAAAAACAAGAACAGGAATTTCACTTATTAACTCCTAGAAAAGTTACAACAAGTGAATGCAATAATATAAAAAGTACTTTTCAGTTATTCAACTGTAGTGATTCTTTTGTGATAGCTGAGCAAACTCTAGAATTTAATTGCATAGGATGGGCTATAGGAGTGAGGGAATTCATTGATCCTAATAGAGAAATAAATCCTCATTATAATGCTAGATTGGCATATCGCGCTGCCGCTGGATACAATGGAAAACAATTGTTCAAATATGATGAAAATAAGAGTGATTGTATGAAAGCTGTAAGTGAGTTTTTTGAAGCATATAAGGATAGATCAGTTTTACCACACAAGCAATACAAACCAGCAGACACTATTTCGGGGCCAAAAGACGATACTATAGCTTTTTATTTTATATCAGGAGAAGAAGGAGAGAAGCCCCTAGAAGGGAAAGGGTTTACTCATGCTGCACGATATATTCAAGATGTCAATAACTGGGTGTCAGAAGTGTGGACATCAAAACTAGGACAATACAAACTTGTAACACATGGTCGAGATGAACTGAATGACAGTATATATGGAAATGTGCTGTGTTATTTAGTACCTGATGACCATAGTGATTATAAATCTGATTTATAATAATATAATGAAGGTATTAATATGATTAATATCAATAAATGCAAAGATATAGCTAAATTACTAGCGGCGAAAAGTAAAAAAGAACTAGGAGATCAGAAGTTAGAAATTTTTAATACTACGTTTAACCAAATAATTGACGAATACAATGAAAAATATCATTTCTACTCTACTGCAATAAATCTCCAAGCATTAAAATCATTTAATAAATGGCTACCTAATGTTTTAGAAGACAAAGTTTTACTAACTCCTATAATAGTAGATAAAATGGTAAATGAAAAAGATTTATATTCATTATCACTATATCAAGCTATTTATGCTGGTAGCGATTTAACTAGTGTTGAAGAGCTATATAAACATTCAGAGCTGAAGTCTGAACATTATCAAAGTGGTGGAGGTGAACACGGGTTGGCTTTAATAGCTGGATGTTATTGGATAGACCAACAAAATGGCATAACTGGAACTGAATAAATTAAAAATTGTATTTGGTAGTGGCACCTCAACACTTATAACCCCAGTTTGGGATTAAGAAGTGAGAGAAACGAGGTGTTGACGTAGGTTACAATGTATTTCGTATGTATTTCTATCATGAAACATTTACATAAGAGAGCATTGTCTGATATTACACCACATTGTACACCGACAAGAGTCCCAGGGATGCGATATTCCGAGATCATGATTATTGTATTATTATACCATCAATCACCATGTAAAAATTTTAAGTATTTTTACAATAGTTATGCAACCCTCTTATAATCGTTTTATAGAACTAAAAAGTTGTGTATTAGCGCATTTAGCACTATTACTTGAGTGGTATTGTCATGGAGCGAGGGACACCGGAATATCATACGTAGATTCAACGCCAATAGCCGTTTGTCATCCAAAAAGTAAGGTATTTGCGGGAATTGCGAAGATCGGCAAGACTACTAAAGGTTGGCTTTACGGGTTTAAACTGCATCTGATAATTAATGAGAAAGGGGAAATACAATCTCTTCAATTAACAGCAGGAAATGTTGATGATAGAGAACCAGTGCTATACCTAGCAAAACACTCAACTGGGAGGGATACATAAAACAAGAATTATTTCATGAATCGTATGAAAAAGGAGTAAAATTGATTACCGGCATCAAAAAAGGTATGATAAATAAACTTATGCTTTTATTTGAAAAAATCTTACTCAGAAAACGTTCTATAATTGAAACGGGTTTTTTAGTACTTAAGCGCTATTTCGAACTCGAACAGTTAAATTCCTATCGCTCATCATTCCAAGCCACATTTCTTCTTTGTCAATAATTTGTGCCGCATAGCCTTTTTTCAGCACTTCCCTTGGTGTATTTGCTTCTAATCGCTCATAATTTAAAAACTTTTTCAGTACTTTCCAGAATAACTCCACAGTAAATTTAAATCGTTGTATGGTAGCATCTCGATATATTTCTATATCTTCCAGTCTGGCCGTAGTCTTATCAAGTGCTTCTTGGAGCTTTTGTATAGCTTGTCCTAATGTTTGTAGTGAATCCTGCCAATGTTTTTTGTCCATAAATATTATTTTTTGCTATATATAATGTTTCCTTGTTTTTATATGTTTTACCTAAGTTTATCTGTGTCTTGCAGTGTGTCAAACCTTACACAATCTATGTTTAGTAAAGTATCTGCTTTCTCTACCAAATCAAGAACTTTTAGCCAATCTTTGTGTGAGCATCCATAACAGTCAACGGCAAGATCTATATCGGATCTTTCTTCATTATCTCCTCTTGCTCTTGAGCCAAAAAGAATGATGCTTTTTACAAAAGGTAGTTTTGCTATGTTTTTGATGAATTGGTATTGTATTGTCATTTTTTTTTAATTGTTTAGCTTTATAATACGTGATTTTCAAACATAACACATATGTTTTATATCTAATTTTGCTTTTCGTCTAAAATCCTATAGTTTTTTGTATTTCATTATAGCCATACATACATACCTTCTCTTGCTTTTGACCTAGAGGGTAATAGTCAACTACTTCTTTTCCATCTCTAATAGAATTCGTGATAATGCTCATAAATTTAATTTTATCACCTATTTTTTTTGATATACTCTGCTACAATTCTTACAACGAAGGCTAATCTAGTACCTTTTACTGAGTTCACTTCAAGATATTCGTTTAAGTCCTCAAAAAATTTATCTGGCATAGATAGTATTCCTTTTCTGCGGTAGTAAGTTTTGAGGGACTTTGTATGTGACGTTTCTTTAACACAGGAGCCTTAAATTATGTGATACCTATAGCTTTCTTATACAAAAGCAATAATTTTTTGTATAAAAATTTGTTATATTGTTTTTCTTGTAAAGCGGATACAGTAGGTCTTTGTATGTTGGAGTGCAAAATTATATCGATACTGTTAAATTTTTACTACTATGGGCAAGTAGCTGATATATAAGAAAATACATAGCCTCTATATATCACATCAATATAAAAATATTATAGCATAATGATTTGATAAAATAAAATTGCAACTTAAAGGGCATCGTCAAGTTAAGTGTGGCGGATTGGTGGAGTATCAGAGCATGGAGTAATAAGTTTGGTCGGTCATAACTGCTAACATCCGCAAGAAAAAGGCGTATAAGCCCGGAGATAAGTAGCATAAGTGGTTGACAGGTGGTGAGGTTGGCTATGACGTTCCATAGATCAAGTATGGTGAAGGGCTCGGTGTTTTGCTCCAAAAGAGGCGTAACACAGGGGCAGCAAAGAGATTTTTCCGTAAGCTACTCACAAAATTACTGGGCTGTCCCAAGGATATTGGTCACGGATAAATTAAGGAGCTGTGGTGTAGTAAAAAAACAGATATTGGGATCTATAGAACTTCGGCAACATAAGCGATTGAATGTGCACAAGACTGCAAAGCGCCCCATACCTGTCCCGCAGAAGACGTTTTTGATGATTGTATGGAAGGACACTTTCCCTAAAAAGTCAACTTGACAGTACCCACCATTGCCCCTAGCACTTTCTCTCACCAAATTCAGCCTAAATTTTCTATGTCCTCAATACTAAGTCCTGTAGATTCTGCAATTACATCTAACCCTATTCCTTTAGATTTGAGGCTCTTAGCTACCCGTTCAATACCTTGTTCGACACCTTTTCTTTCTGCTTCGATCATATCGATAACTCTTGTTTCTTCCAGGCTTGCCATGTAGCTCAGGAAGTCGAGATGTTTTTCATAGTCTTTTTTTTCATCATCTGGCATATTCATAACTTTTAGGACTTCTTTAGCTTTATCGAGTCCTTTGGCAGTAAAATTATCTTTTATTTCACTATTTTTGAGAAAATAAATCCACTCATCCAGGCTTGTTTTTGCATAATCATTGAATTGATTGACCTTAAGAAGATAGTATTCAGGATATATATCAGAGATATTATCTTTATTATAGTGCTGCCTCTGGGTGGAACTTAGTTGAAGTTCATCATGTTTATTCATACCCACAAAACTCGTAGACCCCCGATAAATATAGTCTTCTCCTTGTCCCAGATCAAAGGTTACAATATTTACAGATATAACTTTTTTCACTTCCGAATATCTACTCCCAGCATATATAAAGTCTGTAACAGCCTTACATGTACCAAAAAGCATCCTTTGAAAATAATCATGCTCTACACTTTGTTGAACCTCTATGATGACAAGCTCTCCGCTGGAATCCATGACCAGCATATCGACCCTGTTATGCTTATCATCTATCGTATGTTTATTGGACTCACTTTCAATAATTTCTTTTATTTTTACATCTTCAAAAAGGAGTTCGGACAAAAACCCCTCTAAAATGCAAAAATTAGCCTTGCTCCTCAGAAGCTTCTTTAGCGCCCAATCAAATGTCACAAGCTGCTTAATCATTCTCTTCCATCTTTTCTTTGTTCGTATCCTTCTATCTTACAGTAGCATCATTCCTGTCAAAACTCAATACGCTGCTATTAATATCTACTGTTTACTCGGATTATACCGCATTCCCCACAAATTGTTCAACAGGAGAACTACTATGATAGTTCAGCTCATAAAAATATCCTCTATACATTAGGTATACTACACCACACAGCCTTATGCAGAGTGCGTATATCAAGACAAAACTTAGTACCCGATGCAGGATTTACTGACCCTTACCATCTTATTGGTAAACTGACACCACCATCTAACGTATCAACCCCTTTCCTTCAGTTGTATCAGTTCCAGCTAGTCCCTGAATTGTTTCTGCACAAGCAGTACCAACATTACCGTTAGCATTAGTCCCTACTATGTCAGTATACAAGAAATTACTCTACCAACTAGGGGGTTACATCATGTATACGTGCATATACGTCATAAACAACGCCTCCCATGTAACGATGAAGCCACCATTACTAACACTGCTATCGCTGGATACCACTAATTCTCAGAAGTAAGATCGCCACTTACTTTAAGTGCAGCCATAAACCCGCCTCTCCTTTATTAATTGAAAATTAAATTATTATATTAATTTAGTTTCAGCCTTCCCGCTCTAGTGGAATCAACTTACACATCCCATTATCCCAATACACCACTATACCATCGGCACATACACCGCCCTTTTTTGCCACACTCACACTAATACCACCAAGCAACACACGCTATAACCACTAATTGCATCCAATTCCATTCTCTGAATAATTTGGAATTACAACTCCCCCCCATGTATGACGTTGGTTGCGTTGGTTATTTGTTCCACATTCAACTCCAGGTGGATATCGTTAAGCTCATCGTGAGGTACATTATTCACATTATTATTCACTATGTTATTCTCAATTTCGATATTTGCAACCTGCACGTCAGTTTGTCGAGGCTGCATATTCTGCATGTTGAGCAGCATCAAGTTCTCCCCCTCTGTTGCTACTGCATTCTTCAACACGTCCATAAAACCCTGCTGTGCCTTATCCTTGATTACATCCATGAGATTCCGATGCTCATTTGCATCACCACCTGTATTTGGATTGTTTTCTGCATTGTTTGCACCATCACCCGTATTTGGGGTTTGTTTGCCACAGCACTTCTGAAACCAGCCCTTGCAGTATGCTAGTACGCCAACTCCTATACCCAGCACCCCTAAGGCCCCACTCCACACACCGGCGTGGTATGCAACACAATCCCCAGGATTTTTGAAAAAGCCATTCCAGCAATCAACTGGAGGCTGCGTAGCAAAGGCAAAATTGGTCTCTATCAAGTTTGTCGGGTTAATCTTCTCCAGAATCAAAATCTTACCATTTGCAAGTGTGATTTTACCGTCCCCGGCACTATTCATTATTGCTTTGCCCTTCAGAGCGTGTAATGTGCCTATATCGCTAAATACAGACAAATCTATCACATCATCCTTGATCGCAAAGTCTTTTATCGTAACTGTACCTGGTGTTTCTGAAATCACGAATCTATCTGCCCCATCTCCACCTATCAAGATATCATCCCCACCGGTATTGCGTAATTCATCATTTCCAACACCTCCGTCTAGTATATTTGCTGTACTTAAACTGCTTACCAATACATCATCATACGCAGAACCTATTACATTCTCGATGTTGGACAACGTATCTACTTCGCCGCTACTTTTCGTGGTTTTACCACTCTCTAAATTCACGTAAACCTTACCACTAGCATTCGCATAACTGACTGTATCCGTGCCAACACCACCATCCAATGTGTCGTTACCATCACTACAGAACAATTTATCATTTCCTTTTCCTCCAGATAGCGTATTATCACACTTGTCCCCAGTTATTTCGTCATTATAGCCACTCCCCACTACGTTTTTAAAAATCACCCTCAACACCTGATTTCCCGATAACGATTTCAGTATTTGTGTTCCCAAATTCACCAATACATAATTGTTTGCAGTGCTATAATCTAATGTTCCTTCTGCGCAACTTGTTAAAACACTACCACCAAGTATAATATTACCGACTCGTAAGGAAGCGAAATCCAAATTATCCAATTTCAGCGTTTTAGTGCTAGATAACTTGATAACGCTCTGCCACCCGCTATAGGAGGCGCTCTTCAACACATTCAACCAATCATCCTCGCTTTTGATGCTTTCGAAGGCTGTAACATCTATTTTATCAGCACCAACCGCAAAATCTTTTATCAGCACTTCACCACTACTATTGCTTATAACAAATGTATCTTTGCCGGACCCACCTTCAAATATGTCGATACCGCCACCACCATCATTTATGGTATCATCGCCAGCACCACCCTGTATGCTGTTAGCACTGGTATTTCCGGTCAGCACGTCACCATAACTGGATCCTACAATATTCTCAAAGTTACTTATCGTATCACCTTGTGCATCACCATCACTTGCCGTGTTCGTTGCAAGTATCCTCCTTGTCGCACCACTACCCAAGCCGACTATCACACCAGCGTTCGAACCTGCATATGACAATGTGTCAATTCCAGCACCTCCATCTAACGTATCAGCACCAGCCTTACCTTCGATAACATCATTCCCAGCACCACCCTGTATATTGTTTGCACTTTCGTTCCCGATCAGGATATCATCATAACCAGAACCAACCATGTCCAGTATGCTGCTCGTGGGTTGTGGCGTAACCGTGCTGGTTCCTGCAGCTAAGTTTGCTGTAACACCATAGCTTACTCGACTATAATCCAGTTTTGTTCCAGTTATCGTACCTTGCTCCGTAGCAAATATAAAATCAGAAGCAACAAGCTGCGCCTTTACTACATTATTCATTACTATCTTTGTTGCATCCAATACTATAACTACATTTCCAGCATTGTCAGTTGCAGCATTCAATAATGCACTCAAGTTCATAGCACTAGCAAAATTCCGGACACTGATCTTATCTCCTTCAGCTCTATTGAAATCTTGTATTGTAACGGTACCCGCAACAGCACTAATCTCAAAAGTGTCACCACCGGTGCCTCCGATCAGAGTGTCGTTACCGCCACCATTTATAAGCTTATCATCACCTGCACCACCCTGTATGTTGTTCGCATTTGCATCTCCAGTTAGAGTATCGTCATAACCAGATCCAGTTATATTCTCGAAGTTACTGATCGTATCACCTTGTGCATCACCACCACTTACAGCGTTTGTTGCTAAATTCACAGCAACACCAGCACTTGAACCAGCATAAGACACAGTATCGGTTCCAGTTCCACCATCTAGCGTATCGGCTCCAGCTTTTCCTTCGATTGTGTCATTACCTTCACCACCTTGTATGGTATTTGCATTCGCATCTCCAGTTAGAGTATCGTCATAACCAGAGCCAGTTATATTCTCAAAATTGCTTACCGTATCACCCTGAGCATCGCCACCGCTTACGGTATTTGTTGCCAAGTTTACAGTTACACCAACACTTGAGCTTGTATACGACACTGTATCAGTTCCAGCACCACCATCTAGTGCATCAGCGCCAGCCTTACCCTCGATTATATCATTACCAACACCACCTTGTATATTATTTGCACTTGCATCTCCAGTTAGCGTATCGTCATAACCAGATCCAGTGATATTCTCGAAGTTGCTTACCGTATCACCCTGTGCATCGCCACCACCACCTGTACCAGTGCTGAGATTTACCGTGACTCCTGCACTTGAACCAACATACGACACAGTATCCGTTCCAGCACCACCATCCAAAACGTCGGCACCAGCCTTCCCTTCGATCGCGTCGTTTCCTGCACCACCCTGTACATTATTTGCACTTGCGTCTCCAGTTAGCGTATCGTCATAACCAGATCCAACTATATTCTCGAAATTACTTATCGTATCACCTTGCGTATCACCACCACTTACGGTGTTTGTTGCTAAATTCACTACAACTGCTGCACTTGAGCTTGTATACGACACTGTATCAGTTCCAGCACCACCGTCTAGTGTATCGGCTCCAGCTTTTCCTTCGATTGTGTCATTACCTTCACCACCTTGTATGGTATTTGCATTTGCATCTCCGGTTAGCGTATCGTCATAACCAGATCCAGTTATATTCTCAAAATTGCTTACTGTATCACCTTGCGCGTCACCTCCAGTACCTGTGCCTGTACTCAGGTTTACGGTGACTGCTGCAGACGAACTTACGTATGATACTGTATCAGCACCAGCACCAGCACCACCATCTAACGTATCGGCACCACCTTTACCCTCAATCACGTCATCACCCGCACTGCCCTGTATGTCATTTGCATTGGCATCTCCTGTCAGCATATCATTATGACCTGATCCAATTACATTCTCAAAATTGTTAATTGTATCACCCTGTGCATCACCTCCACTTGCTGTGTTTGTCGCTAGATTCACCGTCACAGCTGCAGGTGAGCTGACGTAAGATACAGTATCGGTACCCGCACCCCCCTCCAGCACATCAGCACCACCTTTACCTTCGATAATATCATTACCACCGCCACCTTGTATGCTATTTGTATTCGCATCTCCCGTCAGCGTATCATCAAATGCAGATCCAATTATATTCTCGAAGTTACTGATCGTATCACCTTGTGCATCACCACCACTTACAGTGTTTGTTGCCAAATTCACTACAACTGCTGCACTTGAGCTTGTATACGACACTGTATCAGTTCCAGCACCACCGTCTAGTGTATCGGCTCCAGCTTTTCCTTCGATTGTGTCATTACCTTCACCACCTTGTATGGTATTTGCATTTGCATCTCCGGTTAGCGTATCGTCATAACCAGATCCAGTTATATTCTCAAAATTGCTTACTGTATCACCTTGCGCGTCACCTCCAGTACCTGTGCCTGTACTCAGGTTTACGGTGACTGCTGCAGACGAACTTACGTATGATACTGTATCAGCACCAGCACCACCGTCTAGTGTATCGGCTCCAGCTTTTCCTTCGATTGTGTCATTACCTTCACCACCTTGTATGGTATTTGCATTCGCATCTCCAGTTAGAGTATCGTCATAACCAGAGCCAGTTATATTCTCAAAATTGCTTACCGTATCACCCTGAGCATCGCCACCGCTTACGGTATTTGTTGCCAAGTTTACAGTTACACCAACACTTGAGCTTGTATACGACACTGTATCAGTTCCAGCACCACCATCTAGTGCATCAGCGCCAGCCTTACCCTCGATTATATCATTACCAACACCACCTTGTATATTATTTGCACTTGCATCTCCAGTTAGCGTATCGTCATAACCAGATCCAGTGATATTCTCGAAGTTGCTTACCGTATCACCCTGTGCATCGCCACCACCACCTGTACCAGTGCTGAGATTTACCGTGACTCCTGCACTTGAACCAACATACGACACAGTATCCGTTCCAGCACCGCCATCCAAAACATCAGCACCAGCCTTCCCTTCGATTACATCATTACCAACACCACCCTGTATGGTATTTGCATTCGCATCTCCTGTTAGCGTATCGTCATAACCAGATCCAGTTATATTCTCAAAATTGCTTACTGTATCACCTTGCGCGTCACCTCCAGTACCTGTGCCTGTACTCAGGTTTACGGTGACTGCTGCAGACGAACTTACGTATGATACTGTATCAGCACCAGCACCACCGTCTAGTGTATCGGCTCCAGCTTTTCCTTCGATTGTGTCATTACCTTCACCACCTTGTATGGTATTTGCATTCGCATCTCCAGTTAGAGTATCGTCATAACCAGAGCCAGTTATATTCTCAAAATTGCTTACCGTATCACCCTGAGCATCGCCACCGCTTACGGTATTTGTTGCCAAGTTTACAGTTACACCAACACTTGAGCTTGTATACGACACTGTATCAGTTCCAGCACCACCATCTAGTGCATCAGCGCCAGCCTTACCCTCGATTATATCATTACCAACACCACCTTGTATATTATTTGCACTTGCATCTCCAGTTAGCGTATCGTCATAACCAGATCCAGTGATATTCTCGAAGTTGCTTACCGTATCACCCTGTGCATCGCCACCACCACCTGTACCAGTGCTGAGATTTACCGTGACTCCTGCACTTGAACCAACATACGACACAGTATCCGTTCCAGCACCGCCATCCAAAACATCAGCACCAGCCTTCCCTTCGATTACATCATTACCAACACCACCCTGTATGGTATTTGCATTCGCATCTCCTGTTAGCGTATCGTCATAACCAGATCCAGTTATATTCTCGAAATTACTTATCGTATCTCCCTGTGCATCGCCACCACTTACAGTGTTTGTTGCCAAATTCACTACAACTGCTGCACTTGAGCTTGTATACGACACTGTATCAGTTCCAGCACCACCGTCTAGTGTATCGGCTCCAGCTTTTCCTTCGATTGTGTCATTACCTTCACCACCTTGTATGGTATTTGCATTCGCATCTCCAGTTAGAGTATCGTCATAACCAGAGCCAGTTATATTCTCAAAATTGCTTACCGTATCACCCTGAGCATCGCCACCGCTTACGGTATTTGTTGCCAAGTTTACAGTTACACCAACACTTGAGCTTGTATACGACACTGTATCAGTTCCAGCACCACCATCTAGTGCATCAGCGCCAGCCTTACCCTCGATTATATCATTACCAACACCACCTTGTATATTATTTGCACTTGCATCTCCAGTTAGCGTATCGTCATAACCAGATCCAGTGATATTCTCGAAGTTGCTTACCGTATCACCCTGTGCATCGCCACCACCACCTGTACCAGTGCTGAGATTTACCGTGACTCCTGCACTTGAACCAACATACGACACAGTATCCGTTCCAGCACCGCCATCCAAAACATCAGCACCAGCCTTCCCTTCGATTACATCATTACCAACACCACCCTGTATGGTATTTGCATTCGCATCTCCTGTTAGCGTATCGTCATAACCAGATCCAGTTATATTCTCAAAATTGCTTACTGTATCACCTTGCGCGTCACCTCCAGTACCTGTGCCTGTACTCAGGTTTACGGTGACTGCTGCAGACGAACTTACGTATGATACTGTATCAGCACCAGCACCACCATCTAGCGTATCAGCACCAGCCTTCCCTTCGATTATATCATTACCAATACCACCTTGTATATTATTTGCACTTGCATCTCCCGTCAGCGTATCATCATAACCAGATCCAGTTATATTCTCAAAATTGCTTACCGTATCACCCTGTGCATCACCACCACTTACAGTGTTCGTTGCCAAGTTTACAGTTACACCAACACTCGAACTTGCATACGACACAGTATCGGTTCCAGCGCCTCCATCTAGTATATCAGCTCCAGCCTTCCCTTCAATTATATCATTACCTGCACCACCCTGTATATTATTTGCACTTGCATCTCCTGTTAGCGTATCATCATAACCAGATCCAGTTATATTCTCAAAATTGCTTACCGTATCACCTTGCGCATCGCCACCAGTGCCTGTGCCTGTACTCAGGTTTACGGTGACTGCTGCAGATGAACTTGCGTATGACACTGTATCAGTTCCAGCCCCTCCATCTAGCACATCGGCTCCAGCTTTTCCTTCGATTGTGTCATTACCTTCACCACCTTGTATGGTATTTGCATTTGCATCTCCGGTTAGCGTATCGTCATAACCAGATCCAGTTATATTCTCAAAATTGCTTACTGTATCACCTTGCGCGTCACCTCCAGTACCTGTGCCAGTGCTGAGATTTACCGTGACTCCTGCACTTGAACCAGCATAAGACACAGTATCCGTTCCAGCACCACCATCTAGCACGTCAGCACCAGCCTTCCCTTCGATCGTGTCGTTTCCTGCACCACCTTGTATATTATTAGCATTTGCATCTCCAGTTAACGTATCATCATAACCAGAGCCAGTTATATTCTCGAAGTTGCTGATAGTATCACCCTGTGCGTCACCACCATTAGCGATGTTAGTTGTCAAGCTCACTACAACTGCTGCAGACGAACTAGAATACACTACAGTATCAGTACCATCGCCACCATCTAGTGTATCTGCGCCAGCTTTACCCTCGATGATATCATTACCAGCACCACCCTTGATATTATTAGCATTGGTATCACCAGTTAGTGCGTCATCAAATCCTGATCCCACAATATTCTCGAAGTTACTAATCGTGTCTCCTGCTGCATCGCCACCACTTACAGCATTTGTTGCTAGATTCACGGTCACTGCCGCACTCGAACTTGCATATGACAATGTATCAATTCCAGCACCACCATCTAGTGTATCTGCACCACCCTTGCCCTCAATCACATCATTACCTGCACCACCCTGTATGTTATTAGCATTTGCATCTCCTGTTAACGTATCATTAGCCCCAGATCCAACTATGTTTTCAATATTTTGGATAGTGTCGCATCCAGTACTACCACCTCTTTGAGTACTTAAATTCACACTTACAGCAGATGCTGATGTCGCATACGTCACCACGTCAACACCGCTACCACCATTTATAGAATCACACCCACCACCTCCTTCAATTATATCATTTCCTGCTCCTCCATCTATATAGTTGTTATTTACATCACCTATAAGTGTATCATCATATTGTGATCCTGTTATCCATTCAAAATTAGATATTGTATCACCCTGAGCATCACCTCCACTTACAACGCCAGTTCCTAGATTTACGTTTACCGCGTACGGTGAGGAGGCATATGACAACGTATCGATTCCATATCCTCCATCCAAAATATCAGGCTCGGATTTTCCCTCTATAACGTCGTTTCCATCCAAACCCTTAATCACGTTAATCGTTCCGTCTCCTACTAAGTTATCATTTCCAGTTGTACCTATAATCTGGTACTGTATATTGAAGATTTTTGCACAAATACCCTGATCAGAACTATCCTGACAAGTCCACACTACAGCAAAATTATTATTACCCAACCCTACAACCTGTCCAGCTCCCTGATCACCATTTGTATTATCATTTACATGAAACTCAGTCCACCCCACCCCTAACTTATTAATAACACCACCTACTACCTCTATAACTTGTCCGTATACTCCATAGTCGTACCCGGCACCCTCCTCACAATCACTAGTCCATACCACCACAAAATGATTACCCATATTCATAGCGGTAATTTTAGGCGCTAACTGATCACAAGTATTATAGGTATTGATTTGATAGTCCTGAGTTCCAAGTAAATTGCCATCTGCATCAATAACTCTCCCAAAGATACCATTTTGAAATCCGTCCTGTCCATAACTCTGCCATACTACCACAGCACCACCATAACCACCATACGAAGGCACACTATCATCACAAATTGGAGCTATACTTGGGTATATTTGGTCACCAGAAGTATATACATTAATACGAAACTCTCCTCCTATTTTAGTACCACTAGAAGATACCATCTGTCCATACACATCATAATCAGAACCAGAACTCCTAGAATACACTACAAAAAGGGGTAGACTGTTACCATAATCGTTTAAATTATAATTAATGCTAACAGAAGGAGATCGGCCGCCACTAGAACCGCCAGCACTAAATGGGCCAATATTTAGAACAGCATCACTAGTTACTTCACCACCATTTACTGTATAATAAAATTTAGCACCATAAATCCCCTGATCATTATTGTTCCATACAACAAAAAAGCGAGCACTTATAGGATCTCTGATTACAACTGGTTCCTCTTGATTACCAGCATACTGATACACATTGACTGGGAACTCTGACCTTATCTTATTACCATTCCTATCGACCAACTGCCCATATACCCCTAATCCTGAGCCATCTTGTCCATAACTGGCCCACACCGTTACAAAATGACCCTCACCATAATATGCCGAATTAGATTGATACTGACTACCACTAGTGTAAGTACTTATTTTAAATTCTGAACTTATAGGAACGCCACTTGCAGTGTACGACCTTCCAAAAACACCATATTCAGACCCATCTTGTCCAAAACTTTGCCAAGTTATTAACAATTCGCGACTATTATAGTCATACGCCACAAAGGGTGACTGTTGTGCACTGGTGGTATAAGTGTTTACCGACAACTCTGCACTCTTTGACACAACCGCAACCTGATTATATATCGCCATAAAACTCTCCCATACTCTGAATTTATTAGAATTTTCTACTCTTTCTGCTGTTGTTTATACATCTCGTACACCTTTCCAAAATCCACAGGATCAATCATCACTGGTGTAACACCGCTCTTTAACGTCACCTCTGCTATTTCGCTGCGTGCAAATGGGAAGATCAATGACGAACCATGCACCATCAAAAACTCCTCTTTTTGTTGTTCAGTGATGTCCCCATCTAATCTGAAAATTCCAGCATACT
>CAXOVX010000028.1:0-1250 GCA_964213345.1 Alphaproteobacteria bacterium
CTTTATTTAAAAAAATAAATATTATTTCACGATTAAAATATTGTATTAATGATGATGATAGATCATTATTTTATTCACAACTATAATAAAAATATTAATATATAAGCAACGTCAATATGCAAATTAACAATAATTATATATTTAATCTTGATTACAAGGAAAGGATAAACGCGGGTAAATTTATCCCGATTAGGATAAATCCTGATCTGGTAAATCATGATAAGAGTCAATCCGGATAAATTTTTTCTGATATCGAAGAAAATAAAACCAACCTCAGGATCAGATTTAAGCAGAGATTAAAAAAGGAAGGTACTGTGGTGAGTGATGTGAACAATGAGGAAAACAGTTGAGTAGCTAAACGAAAACTCTGTTGATAGGAGGGCAAAGCCAAGCCTAGAACAATGATAGGAGATATAAGCCATAACAATTCCCATAAACAGCCTTGTTCTCGCAGTAATGCCAACATCCACTAATTTAACTAATTATTCATTCAAGTCTCAGTTACCTAAGAATTTTTTTAAAAATATTATGAAAATAAAAACTAATAAATTCAAGAAAGTTGCTTTAAATGACAATACTTTACGATAATTTTTTGTTATATTAAAAAAAATTTAGATATAAATATCTAACTTAGATTTTATTTTAAAAATTTTTCAAAATCACCCTTTGGCGCGAAAGGCAAGCTTCTTCAACCGAAGCAAAGAATCTGGCTAAACAATGCCTTCCTCGGTGTCTGGAAAATATTCCTCAGCCATCCAGCACGCTAGCCGATTGCAAATCTGCCTCAACCCAGCCAATTCTGCACTCAGTCCCTCAATCTACAGTGCGCACGGATCTCGGGTCATTCAGACTGATGCAATGTGCCTCTGTGATGGAATCTGGCCTGGCGAATCTGACTGGCAACTGCCTCTGACTAGTCTACAACTCAGCATTTTGCATTCTTTCATGCACTTTGCACGATATCTCGCACACATCTGCATCACATCAGGCACAACAGCAGCATGCAGCTGCTTCTCTTCAATCAGCCACTCTTTTTCACTACTGCTGCGCAGGGAGGGAGACTGCAATGTAGCCCTTGCACGAGTAGGCTTGTCCAGTCTGCATTGGGGTCCTCATGCGCTTGGACGGCAAAGACAAAGCCCTCTCACAAGCACATTCGAGCATCTCTTACAGACAGAATCTTGAACGGTTGCATCTGCAACGGCCTGAAGGACCCAAAGACACATGACCTGGCGAATCCTTAGATGCGG
>CAXOVX010000029.1:0-2912 GCA_964213345.1 Alphaproteobacteria bacterium
CCACTTACATGAATAATACCTTATCTTATCTCATCTCATCTCGCAACTGCCCCATAATAGGACAGTTGCAAGATTGAGAAAGAAGGAGATGTGAGGGATGTATGGATTGGAATGGAGTGGGTGATATGGCGTTCGCAAATAGAGTGGTAAGTCTGAAGATTTGGTAGGCTCGATATAGTCTTGCTTAATCGGTATCGCATGCTTACTCGCACAACGGGTCTTAGTAGTTCAATATTCAATTTTTACATCACACGTTAAATCTGTAATGATTAAGCTATCACCTTGTATACAGATGTAGGCAACTTCATGAGCTAATGAGTTAGATGAACTTTCACGGTAGGAAGTTCGCAGTCGTAAATTTTGCATATTGTAGGTCAAGCCCGAGGAGTGTACTAAAGCTTCATGCAACGGCATTACAGCGACATTTTGTTTGCGCTTTCCATGGATTGTAACTTTAGCATTATGTACATATTGTATTTTTTGCTTTTTATCAAACATTATGATTTGCCTCTTCACATCAAAAAAACGCTTCAATAGGCCCAAGTTTAAAATAGTATGATCTACTCTATCCCCACCTAATGCATTGTATATCTGAATTGACTTTGCGTCGTGCTGACAGCAAAACATAATGCCTTTGTCTAGATCTGAGTGCTCTTGATCTGGCACATCTATAACTTGAATATTTTCTTGGCAGCTAAGTTGTTTCAGTACGAGCGGAGTTATAGAATCGAAATCTCCTATCAATGTATAGCACTTTGCACCTAATTTTTCAGCTATATGGGCGGCTCCATCTAAAACAATGAGCCGGGATGCATCACACATGAATCTCTGGGTTGTAAACTGACTTAATTTCCTGGATGCATCAGCTAAAATCTTAAATTCCATTGTTATCGCTACGTACGCTTGGACTTGACCTTTGCCAAGCCCAATTTCATGACATTAGGTTATATATTTAACTTACTTTCGCTTCCTGGACCACCATATCCTCAGCAACCTCCGCTTCGGTCTTTTTATTTTCTTCAATTTTATTGTTAAACTCCTTCTCCAAGGAGCACACTGCCATCATCCAAATTACCAGGACTACGACAAAAATAGCAAAGAAGTATGGAGCTAAGCCTACAAGAGATACATCTGGATTAAACATAAAGCCTACTTGCAACATACCCCACTGAACCCCTGCACCCATAGATTTGCCTAACCTACCACCAATCACGTCTGCAGCAGCCTTGCCTTTAGACTTCAATTCCTCATCAAGAGGTATGTAAGATATTTCTTTTGTAGCATCGAAGAATGCATACTTGACAGATTTACTTAAAACATTCTGACTTGCTCCAAAAACAACAGCTAAGTACAAAGGCGTACTACCTAAAGCAGCAATCATTGGTGCAATTATACCACCTTCTCTATAAATGATGAATATGTAGAACAATATACCAGTTACCAAAACCATTATAGGAGTCAACATAGCTCCAGTTCTCCATCTCATGATATTCAACAAATAAGAACCGCCGTACATCGCTACTATCCCAAATATCCCGGTATATACTTGAACGCTACCAAAAAAACTTTGCATTGCACCTTTGTTACCTGCAAAATTCATATTTACTGATGCTTTCCAAATACCTTCTACCAAATTAATTGAGATACCATAACACAATATCAGTAATGTAATGAGTCCAATATATTTTGATGAAAAAATGTACTTTAAGCTGTCTACAAATCCCAGTCTTACTTTCTTTTTACCAGCTTTGCTGCTAGCTCCTTTCATAATATTATTTATGTTGTCTTTGCCGACGATTTTACACAAAAGTATTAAACACAAAGAGATAGCAAATCCTGATATTACCAGTGTAACGGTAATTTTATTCAAACAAGCTTGCCAATCTATTTGCCCGGTCTCATCAGAAAAAAGCTGTGACAATGTGCCTGACAATAACATGCCTCCCTGGCCTATTAACAAAAACAATGGATAAAACCTTTTTGATTCTGTCACTGCTGTAATCTGATTTGCTAATTGCCAAAACATCAAGGCCATCATTACACTTCCCCAAAGTTCTGAAAGTACGTAGAACAATACCACTGGCCATCCGCTTATCATCAGCAACAAATATTTCATATAAGGCATAGCCTTAACTGCTCCATCTACATTAATCATAAGACTGTTAAGATTGGGGTATAGAAACAATGTAAAAATGACAAAAAACCCTATGAAGAACCAAAGTAGGCCATGGTAAATCGTTGTTCTCGTAGCAACATTAGCCAATTTCGTATAAACCAACATAAAAATTACTGCCGACGGAAAAACACTCCATAATTTTGTTGTACTGATTAGCTCGGGGCCTAATGCTGACAACAAAAGAGTGTCCTTAGTAACCCTCAATATGCTGTATACATAAATAGTAAACATTATCATTAGAGAAGTATAAATAAACTTTGGAAATTCATGCACGTGCACTGGAAACAACTTATTCCACATGGACGAAGGTGTTTGGGACATAACACAACCTTATCAAAAAATTATTATTATATTAATTTATTATATGCAGCTACAAGATACCAATCTCTTATGCTAAGATGATCCTTTCTTATAACAAAAAAAATACACTTACGCTACTTCATAATACTTCTTTTACAAGATATCTATAAGAAAAATTGTGTTTATTCTTAGCCATAAAAATGGATGTATTACATGCACACCAACATACCACCATCAACACAAATTAATCTATGCTGATAAGCAATTTGCCGATGACGAACAGGAGATGTGTAGTGAATTAAGTTGTAATGGTGGATAATGATATATTATGGAACAGCTGCAAGATTGGGTAAGAAGGGGATAATGGATTGGTAGAGCCTTAAAATGTCTTTCATTGCAATTTATGGAAGATCTGAGTGATAGTGAGTTGGGAGGT
>CAXOVX010000030.1:0-3462 GCA_964213345.1 Alphaproteobacteria bacterium
TCACCCTATAAACCTGCTATCTCAACCACTATTATCTTGTAATCTTATCCTTACTTCGGGTTTGTCAGCATGACATAGTAGCGATTTTTTGTCATTCTTATCTAATCACAAAAATCCATCTCACTTTTCCGATAATTTCATTACATGGGCTAATGATGCTGCAGTTCCGTACATTATTAATCCAGAGAATATAACGTCGCTTAAGAAGTGTTTGCCTGCCATTATTCGGATAAATCCACAAATTAGACCTGAAATTGTGGCAGCAATAAACCACATGGTTCTTTTTTTCTCCCCTTTTTTAAACAAAAAAGCTATGCTGTATAGCATAAACCCTATTGTAGAATGTCCTGAAACAAAAGAGCAGTCCTGCTTACATTGATTACCAATCACAAATGCCGGGATGAAGTTAACTGTTCCTCCAAACTCTACAATATCTTCGGGACGTGGTCGTTTGAAGGTGTGTTTGCTAACAAATGCGACCAAAAATAAGTAGCCTACCACTGCAACTAGAGCTATATATAAAGCGTTTTTATAATGATGTGGGTTACTTTTTCTTTTTGCATAAGTTTTTACCACAAAAACTACAATGCATAACGCGAGTAACACAGCCAGTAAATTTAGAAAATGATTCGCAAAACTCACCACAATATCCCCAGAAAAGAAGCTACGAGTGCTTTTATCATAGAATAAGTGTGATACGTACAAGTCAACGCCTGGATATTTTAAGAAAAATGCAGCAATTATCGAAAAAAACGACAAAAACACCACTACTCCACCTGCGTAATTACGTTTATAGGTCTGCTCTATAATGATATTACCCATTTGATGCTTTTTATTCAATTTTTCTCATTTTTTACTTTAAGTTGTTGCGACAGCAGGTCTACTTACGTGGTGCCCTTAACTGGACTTGAACCAGCACATCTTGGAAAGATAACAGATTTTGAGTCTGCCGCGTCTACCATTCCGCCATAAGGGCCTGTTTTAAGACACAACATCACATCGAGCGACACCATTTACTGTGCTAAAACGCTTTCATATATTCACTACCATACAACATGTCTAATGATTAATATATTATAGCTCATAGTACAAGCTAATTTTTAAGAATTGGTACTTAAATTTATTTCCAAATTTGTGATTATAGTTTATACTGTGGACGTTGGGTGTTTGGTGATCCATGCCACAGTGTTTTGGAGTGACTTATTTATGATGTATAATAATGTGACAAGTGGGTTTTTGAAAAGGAGTGTTGTTTTTCTTATGGTGCCTGTTTTCCTTGCAAGTTGCGAAACGAATGAAGCAGGAAGGTTGAATAAGGCTAATGTGGGTGTTGTGAGTGGTGCTGTATTAGGTGGTATAGTGGGATCTGCTGTGGGAGGGCGTGGTACAAGTGGAATCGTAGGCGGAGTAGCAGGTGCGGCTTTAGGCGCTCTCGCAGGGCATGCGATAGGTGCTAAGTTGGATAAAGCGGATTTAATGTACCAACGAAATAGTATGATGGATGCTCTTGAAAGTAATAGGGTTGGTATGGCTTCAGCTTGGAGAAATCCTGATTCTGGAAATTCGGGTGCTATTACACCAACTCGTACTTATGTTGATGATTACGGGCAAAATTGCCGTGAATATACACAACGTGTGATGGTAGGTGGTAAGTCTGTAGAGGCTTTTGGCAGAGCGTGCCGCCGCTCAGACGGTTCTTGGGAGATTATTAGGTGAGATTTAGCGCATTATTCTTGCTTATGGAAATATGGCAAAATTTTGATGGCTCTATTATATGTCAAAAAAGTTATTGAGTGCTGGTGCTTTTCCGCCTCTGAATATGTTGGATGAAAAATCGCAAGATGTGGCAGATCTCCGTGCTCAGCAAAGTGGTACGCTGCGTGTCACGGTTCCTGCGCTTGAGGAAATACTGTATAGGCCCGTTAAAGTACTAGATCATGGCTTCATTCGTGTGATAGACTATATGGGTGATGACCAAGCAATAGTGCAAGCGGCTAGAGCCTCCTATGGAAAAGGAACTAAGAAGGTTAACGAAGATAAAGGATTAATAAATTATCTAATGCGGCATTCACATACCACACCGTTTGAAATGTGTGAGGTCAAGTTACATGTGAAGCTACCGATTTTTGTAGCACGTCACTGGGTCAGGCATAGAACTGCAAATATAAATGAGTATTCTGCGAGATATTCTGTTTTAAGCAAAGAATTTTATATACCGGAGTCACGTCATTTGTCAGCACAATCTACGACCAATAAGCAGGGCAGGGAAGCAAGTAGCGCATTGCCAGCTCATGAATCACAAAGAGTGCTGGAATTATTGCGAAAAGATGCTGAACTTTGTTATGCTCATTATTTAGAGATGCTGAATTTGGATGAAGAAAATGGAACTGTTCTTGATCCTAAAAGGTCTGGTTTAGCACGAGAGTTAGCTAGAATGAATTTAACCTTGAATTACTATACGCAATTGTATTGGAAGATAGATTTGCATAATTTACTGCATTTTCTCAAGTTACGTACTGATAGTAAGGCACAGTTAGAAATTAGAGAGTATGCACAAGCAATCCTTGCTATCGTAGCGAGATGGGTGCCCAACACTTATGAGGCTTTCGTAAATCACCGCCTAAATGCTGTGAATTTATCGGAGCGAGCTGTAGAGGTAGTCAAAAAAATGCTAGCAGGGAGTCTTGTGGCTCAAGGTAACAGTGGATTGTCAAAACGTGAATGGGATGAGTTAATGGAAGTTTTATTGTGACAATAATACCAAAGTGATTGTATTCAAATTAAGTGCATAAAATGATAGTTTACTACACTCCCTTGCCCTCACCGTTGCGTTTCTAGTGCTCATTAAAAATGGGACTTGGTATAAGGGGTTCAGGTATGCATGCCCATTAAAGGGGCAGTATGGCGGATAGGGGTTATTGTACTGCTCTTGCTTTCAATCGCTACAGTTAGGAAGTTCGTGCATCTTGGAGCTGTGGAAAAAAATAATATGAAAGGTAAAAACTTTGATCTGGATAAATACTATATCAAGTAAAAAGCACCATTCGAGAGATTGCTTTTCTAATAAAAAAGTGTACAAGATGTGTAGGCATCGCAGAGGATCAGTTCGTAGATGAGTGGCTGTATGCCCCAATCTTAGGCGAATACCGGGTTCCATTTTGAAATGAGCACAAGAGCGCAATGGTGATGGCGAGGGAGTGTAGAAATGCTACATAACTGAGCACGAATCTTGCGACACGACAACATGAGCGTTAAAAAGGGGAGTTGGTATAAACCAAGAGGATGACGTGGGTATCGTTTGAAAATGAGAATAAATCTTTGGCAAAAATATACAAAATAGTTCTAGGGAGTGTCGACATTTATTTTAACCACAAATAGATACTGGCAAGAAAGACAAAAGCAAGACGAGCCACATCTAATTTACCGTATCTTGTAGCCACTCTCCTAAAATTTTTCATTTTA
>CAXOVX010000031.1:0-7063 GCA_964213345.1 Alphaproteobacteria bacterium
CTAAAATCATTCAAATAATAGCGTCTTTAACTCCTGAAAATACAAAAACTCCAGCCACCAACAGTCCCAAACGTACCATTGTCAAAACTATATTTGACAAACTCAAGTAATTTCGTAGATTATGGCACTCTAGATTCGGATGGATTCGGCGTAGAAAATGTTTCTTTCATCTCATGGCCTGTTTTGGTGTCATATCAATTATCTCCGCATAAATGATATGACTTCTATCTCAACCATAATCGCTTTGTGATCTACCCATAGTTGGGGGTTTTAAAAAACTATTTTACAACCTCTCCTGATTTATTTACCATTATTCTAGACCATTTCTCCCTGGAACCAAAACAACTAGGGCTTGTTTAAAAACGGGACTTGGTATTAGATTTTTTCGAAACTCACTTATGCAAGGAGCGTATGGAGCATAGTAGGTGTGTATGGGAATTTGAGTATCAGGGTAACACAGCAGTTTTTAGCAGAAGTAGAATTTTGAAAAAAATCTAATAGAAATTATAAGTATACAGCGCCCTGAAAAGTTAGTGTTGCGTCGCCTTGCATTATGATGTTTTTTCTCTCGTCGATTGATATTTTAAGTTTGCCATCCTTAAAGTGAATAAAGCTGCCAGTATCCACAAATCCCAATGCATGGCTTACCGCATGTACCGCACAGGCCGCACTACCACACGCACTAGTCTCCCCCACCCCTCTTTCCCACACTGATATCTTTATGTTATTGCGATCTATCACTCTCGCTAAACTGACGTTTACACCTCCTGATCTGTATTTTTGACCTATTTCAGCAGCAAAATCTATATTAAAACTTTGTTCTGGTTGCATAAAAAAAACCAAATGCTCATTCCCTACATCAATATAGTATCCAACAACGCCATCAAATATTTCTGGTACAACAGACATTGTATACTGCCCCATATTTACAATAACTTCACTATGGCTCCATACACCACCACCACTTATAACTTCTGCTTGTATTAGCCTAGCCCCTACCTTAATGATAGACCGTTTTGCACTATCAGCACTTAACCAGCATAAAAGCAATCCAACACAACGACTAGCATTCCCGCACGCACTAGCCTGACTACCATCACTATTGTAAATTAACATTTCGCATATATTAGCATTCGTAAAATCGGTATCTTCGCATAACGGCCCACTTGCGCCGATATTATCTCGAATACTTTTCATTACTAACGATTGCAGTATTATTAATTGATCACATCCTACCCCCATCTTTCTATCACATATTCTCTTTACTTGCTTTATAAGAAGAGCTAGCACGTCCGCGCTTACAGCGCCAGGTACGTTATTTATTATAACAAAATCGTTTCCTAGCCCATGCATTTTGTAAAAATCAACGACGTTCATTTCAAAAGAGAAATAAAATATATTCATGATATACAGCGTGCAATGCTATACCAAATTTATTAAAAAATAAAATAAGTAAATTTAGCAAAAATTTGGTCACACTTCACCATTAGCACAGATTGCACCAAACAAATTTCTCCAAGCCAACTCGTCTATCTATAAATTAGTCTTGGTATTATTTGTTTTGTCATGGTAATAGATGAAATCAGTGCACAAAACCAACTAAAATTTCTACTTTACACAAAAAGAATGAGGGTGCTATGAATAAAGACAAATCACGACCAGATCAAGGTCATTCAGAAACTGATGCTTCTACAAACAATATAGAACAGATGCCTTTTGAAGTCGCCATGGCTGAGCTTGAAAAGATAGTAGCGTTGCTAGAGACTGGTAGTGTAGCATTAGACACAGCCATACAATACTATTTAAAAGGGACTAAGTTACACGAATATTGCTCAAAAAAATTGCACGAAGCGCAACTTAAAGTACAGACCATCCTGCACAAAGATGGGAATCCTTATGATGCCGAAAAATCCGAATTAGAAGAGATATATGCAAAAAAATAGGTCCTAGAATACCAAGTTTAAAATGAGCACTAGGAGCCTCAATGATAAGGGCAAAGAAATACTACATGACGCCTAAATCCTACAGTGTAACAACGTGAGCGTTAAAAAGGGGAATTGGTGTAAGCCTCTTGTACCTTTCAGATAAATATTACCTTGCCAATAATTACAGATTAATTTATACCTTGTAGGTTGTTCGGTCTTATATGGAGAGATGGCCGAGTGGTCGAAGGCGCTTCCCTGCTAAGGAAGTATACGGTTACCCGTATCGAGGGTTCGAATCCCTCTCTCTCCGTCGGAATTTGAGCATCAGACGTATTCTGGTATTTTTTTTATGGCGTTAATGATCTTTTGAGACGCATTATTTGCGGTTTTGCCGAGCTTTGTAACTAGATTCTAGATGCGTACTTTACATTCTCCATTTTTGTCATTTTGACTCCAAAAACATCATTTTTTGCTCTCAATCTCCAAGAGATGTGAACACTCATTTTAGAAGTGCGAATCTACGAGTATCGGCTAAATCGGGACTTATAGAAGATCGCCATTTTTTGCCCTTATTTTTTGGAGGATAAAAGCGATATGAGCAAGAAATTCGAAATGGAAAGTACGCATATAAGCCCATAATAGGCTATCGAGAAGGTATTAAGCATCTGCAAATCTAGCAATTGTCCATGAATTATGTGTTTTAAAAGATTTTAATTGACATATCGAGATAATACTGATCAATAATTTGTCCATCTTCTAAACCAGTAAGGTTTTCGTAAAATACTTTAAGAATTATACTAATTTTTTGTAGCGCATAATTTTTGTGCCCTATAGCATCTTAACAATCACGATTTTATTCCGTAAGATTGCTTTAAAAAACAAAGGTAAAGTAGATAGTAATTAGTAAAGCACAAGATATCAATGAATTATCAAAATGAATTCGAAAATAGTTGTATAGCATCGTCTGGTATTGATTGGACTTTAGATATGTACAACCTGCATACAGGATCACACACTAATATAGCTAATGAGGTTTGTAATGCATATGATGAAACGTTGGATATTGATAGCGCTGAGCTTACGGAAAAAGGTATTGTATTACACAATGTAAATTGTTTTAAATGGATAAATATAGTTGGAGCTTCTGATCAGAAAAAAACAGTGATAACTGGAACGATTGAAGCTGATTCTCCAATTGCGATATTTATATCTGATCCTGATGGAATTATTTTTAAGGATGTAAATTTTAAGAATATTACCGCGGTAAAAGCTCTAAGTGTAGGACCTCAAGATAATGATAAATTTTGTTATACTGGAAATTGTAATGTAGAGATTGCTGGTCTTTTTAATGGAATAAAACATTTAGAGGTAGAAAGTAACTTATTTCTAGTAAAAACTGGATTGAGCTTAGATTATTTAAAGTTCTCAGGGGCTCATGGTTATTGCGATATTCAATGTATACAGCAAGATGATGTATTAAATGTAAAAGTGTTGGAGATTGAAGGAGAAGAGTTAAGGGCTATTATTCCTATAAAATCTGAAGTCGTCAAAGTCAAAACAACAGGTCAAATTGATCTTCGAGCTATAGAATCAAATTTTATAGAACTTACAACTGATAATGAGGCGAGGTTAGGTGATTGTTTAGTACACGGAGATTTGTTATTAAGTGCTAATTTAGCTGGTTTCTTATCGTTGAAATTAGATGGAAAAGCAAATAGCAAATGTGATATCACTACTAAATTCTTAAAAGATATCAGACATGAAGCTGGTAATAAGAAGAGTTTTAGTGGTTGGACTATTGGTGATACAGGATCATTGTATGATATAGACCTTAAAATTGATAAATCTGATATGATATCTGGGGGGCTAATATTATATGGCAATGGAGTAATAGCTTTTTCAGAAACTACTGAGATACCCAGTGGAAGTAAATTCTACGGCAATATTACAATTATATCTAGTATTATCAGTATAGGTTTAGAAGTTACTGGACAGTTAAAAATTGTTGCACCAAAAATAACAAAAGATTCTACCCATGACACTAAATTTGGAGGGTTGCGAGATAAAATTACATTAACCAGTATCAATGTAGTTGGTAATTTAATATTACTTGGTGTTCCAGTATTTGAAGGAAAAAATGAAATTTCTGGCTCTCTTATTGTTGATATGGGAATAGATTTAAGTCTCATTACAGATGAAGATGAGAAATTTATTTCTACATTCAAATCATTTATATATGGCAGTAATACAGGGACCCTCACAGCAGATAAAATTTATTATACCGGTAATAGCTTCACAAATTACGGAGTTATAGAAGTTGTTAGCAACTTCATTATTAGTCTAGCAGTGAAGTTTGATAATTATAATAAAATAAAAGCAGGAAATGATTGTATCATTAGTACATTTGATTTTAAAAATAGGATTGATTCCCCTTCTGTTTTACAAAATCAAATTAATATCCCTTTTGGGGGAGCAAAAAAGAAGGGTTCTAGTAGTGCTGAAATAAAATGTAATTATATAGAAATAACAGCTGCTAATATAGAGAACTTGGATGGTAGCAAATTAATATCCGAAACAGATATAATATTAAAAGCAAAGTATGATATTCAAAATCTTCCAATAAAATTTTTCTCACGAAAGAGTCAAGCTGAATTTCAGCAGAGTGTTGATCAAAATCATCAGGAACATTTTCATGCTTCTATAAGAGCTTTAAGTGACTGGAAAATAGGGGAAGATTCAAAAGAAAGAATAGTTGGTTGGGTAAAAGAATCTTATCATGACAACTCTGATACAGCTGCTGAGAATAGAGAAGTAATTCAATTTCAAAATAATCCTCAAATAATCGCAGGACGCAATTATGTTCGTATTACGCAAGAAGGGGAAATTGTAGATATCGGAGTTGAAGTTACGGTAAAAAATGGCAAAATGTACGTTGGTTCCGCAACCAATATTAAAGAATCTGCCCTAACTACTACTGCAAAGAACATTCAAATCAAGAGCCATGGTGCGAAATATTACGTAAATGGTGTAGCAGAATATGATGCTAAAAATAATATAATACAAATTGGCACTAGTAAGCTCGTTAGTGGTGATATCATTATGCGGGCCGGCAATAACATCATCCAGTCAGCACTTAGTGTAGTTAAGACTATATCTGCAGATTACAGTACGGCTCATGTACAAATAAGGCAAGAAATCAGCACAATATTAAATGTTGATATTAGTACTGGTGGTGAAGTTAGATATTATGCAGGAGAAAATTACAAAGGTTCTGGTAATGTTATAGGCGCTTTAAAAGGCATAAAGATCGAGGCTAAAAACAGTGTTGATCTCAGAGCAGCTACTAAATATGCAATAAATCATGAAAGCCATTTTAAAAGAAATGGAAAGCTTGAATCTGCTTTAACTCAGGTAATTAGTGATACAGCAGTTGTCCAGCTCATATCCAATAATGATATACAGATTTTATCTGCCGGAAGATGCAAGTTAGAAGGAGCTAATATAGGTGCTAGCCAAGGAGGTTCCGCACAAAATGTCAAGATTATATGTAATCAAGGTGTAGACATTGTAGATCATAAAGTAAAACACCATCAATATGTTTATAGCAATCAAGAGAGAAAAGTTACATTCAGTTCTCCCTTAATAAATACATTAAAAGCTGAAAATCCAGCACAATATTTAATTGATAACATTGGTGTTGTAAGGGCGTTACAACAAGTAAGTAGTATGAAAGGCCCTAAAGATTTGGCAGGATTGTTTCATTTTGCCGCAGAAATACATGGATTTAAGGAAGCATACAATTACTTTTTGAATGACAAGGGTTTTACACCTGGTAATGCATTTTTAACGACGTTGTTATCACAATATATATCAGCTCAAGTCATATTTGGGGTAAAAAGGAAAGGTGAAGCGGAAATTGATGCAACAACTTCCACTTCAAGTTCCATTAACGGGAAAAACGTAGATATAGAGGCTAGTGGTGGTACTGTAAAGGTAAGTGGTAGTGATATAAATGGTGGTGATATTACTTTGAAAGGTAAGGAAATTGAGTTAAATAGTGCGCAAGAAGTTGTTACAAGTAAACAAAAATTTGAAGAATCTAGATTTCATTGTGGTATTGGTCTTAGTGGAATCAATATTGGCTATAGTAAGACTACATACAAACAATTTAGTGAAGAAATTAAGCATCGAAAAAGTCACATAAATGGGAAAAACATCAATATTATAGCGGATGAAAAATTAGATATTATTGGCGCAGTTGTAGACGGAGAGGTAGTAGATGTAAACGCTGCGAAGATAGGCATAGCTGATGTATTAGATACAATGCGAAGGGAAAGCAGCTACGAAAGCCGTAGTGTAGGTATGACATTAACATGGGCTAGTATGCCGCTGCCTACTGGTAGTGTTGGTTTTGGTGAAACGACCGAAAAAAGTGGTGTTGTTAAGTTTATTAGTGGTGTTACCGGAGAGAGTGTAAAAGTAACGACTAAAAAGTTGTTATATAACATTGCGCAAATCACTGGACGTAAAGAACTAGAGATTGCTGCCGAAGAGATTGAGATAACGCAAAAACTAAATGGATACAATGATAGAAGTGTCGAGGAAATAGAATTAGGGCTGAGCGTATCACCTACTGGCAAACTCAAGCCAGATATTGGTGTTCGTATTGAAAATAATGATGATGTATTTTCAATATACTTATCACCAGATGTAATAGGTGGAGTCCAAGATATAGCTTCTGCACTAGGCAAAATGCTAGATAATGTGTCTGCAAAAAGAATTGAGTTGGCTGAAACAGACAAGGCTATAGAGCAAATTTTAGATAAAATAGGTAGAGCAGACGTCGCTCCAGAAGAGAAGCAGCAAGCACAAGAAGAGGTAAAAGTGTATGCTGAACGATCTAAAAGCGAAATAAGAAGTGAGAAAGATCAAAATGATTGGCACTATTCTAATGAAGAGCGTAAACAAGCAAATGATGAAGCAAGCAAAAAAGTTAAAGAAAAGTATAAAACAAATCCACAAAAGAGAAAGGAATACACACATCAATATTTAGATGAGCATCCAATAGAAGGGAACATTGGAGCACTTGCATCAGGCAAGAAATATAACGAGCTGAGTTATGAAGAGAAATTGGCTAC
>CAXOVX010000032.1:0-2530 GCA_964213345.1 Alphaproteobacteria bacterium
ATAGATGTCGATTCTATAAACATTGTCTATTAATTTGACAAGCGCTCACTGTGACTGTGAGATATGAAAAAAGTAATAACAACAATAATGGCCGGGCACAGAAAAAAATGACTGTGGAAAAATAAAGATTATAAAAGCGAGAGTTGCCGTGGGGAAGTAGAGTTTTTTACTTTCTTCACATCTTTTTAGACACGGAACTACCTAAATATTGACGGCCAGCTAAGTCAAACTAGGCAGTTAAAGGTGGGGTGATGGTTAAGTATAGTTGATTTAGAAATATAGAACTGTGGGAATTGAGTGGGGATAGTAGTTTATCTAGAATAGCATTATTTGGACTAGGAAGGACGATGACCTATATATTGAAGGCCCCGTTAATAGCTGGTTTACTTTGCCATATTGGTAGTCAATTTCCTAGTAGTCAGGTTAGTGTGGACAAGGGGTAGTCAGTCGAATTGAGGATGTTAGATCGGCCTAGAACAACCTATGATGTAGACTATCGTTATAGCCGCTGGGCTTATTGATACACTAACAGAAATAGACAGATCTAGTTGCTAACATTGGGATTTTTTTGAGCTAGTATAATGCAAGTAACCTCTACGGAGTATCTGTGATTCTATAGATATAACATCATTCCGGGCCACTAGTTAAGGGATATTTTGGTGTAATGTAGAGCGTGCATATGGTCGCAAGTACGTCTATCTACTTATAGGAATGTGGCATTCTATTTTTTTTGCATGGGAGATAATTATTTTGGGATGTAGTCATTATCGTACAGATATTCTCTTGGCTATCGGCAGAGAGAAGTAGTGCGATAGCCATCATTATAAACGACGCTGTGCATAAGTACTAGGCGGATTATTAGGTCTCATGGCCGAGAACTTAACACGTTTGTGTGGTGTGAGTGACTCGCTCCTGTGAACTACGACGCCACTGGAAAATACTAGATCAACCTCAAGATTTTTGGAGTCTTTTTGACTATGGCCGCAATGGAGCTAGCCACTGTGTGAGACGTGACCGTGACTGCGGGACAGTCGATCTAGACGTAAGGTGTTTAATGCACGAGCGGCTAGGATAGTTTTGGATCATTAAAGAGGCCGGCAGCAGTAGTATAAAGTTTATTTCTGAATTTGTTCAGAAATTTCTAAGCCATTGCGTAGTCTTAAATATTTTATCCCGCGTCCTGGCCAATGGGCACGTTGGTTTTGGCCTACTTCATCCAGATATGCTTGCCGTGCCTGTGTGCAGCGCATGCCAAGGTGGGAGTGGTCTACTTTTTATTATAGTATACCGAGGTTGTTAGCTGAGGCGCTAGTATATTGACTCGTCTAGAATGATATCGTGAGAGAGAGTTTGCCTTTAAGGGAAATATTTACTGTGATTTTTTTAAGGGCGTCAAATCAGCGGGCTGGTTATCTTTTGGTGCCTCGTTCTATTGCGTGTCGGGCTAATCGACGCTAACGTGCCATGGTCTTTTTTATTACCGACGGCCTGAACTATGCGCATAATATGGCTTAATTTATTCAGAGATATCAAGTTCGCGAACTTGCTGTTGGACAGGCACGATATAGTCTTCCTCCTCAATGATTTTTTCCTGGTACGAGATTTGTCGAGTGAAAATTTAATCCGCAGCGGCGAGACGATCTGTGCGCTACGTTATATGGCGTCTAATTAGTTAGGCGGCATGGACCTGTAGCGATCCTATGTCTTTAGGCATTAACCCTCTATGAGCTCGTCGTCCTTAGGATGATATCCCACGATAACTATCAGAATAAGCCTATATAGCATACTTTAATAAACGGCGGAGCTATTCCTTAATTAGCTGTCTCTCGCCGATACCCATCGAGCTGGGGGCTATGTGTATAATGCGGCATTCAAATATAAGGTATTATATAGGCCGGACGAAGAGTTAGTGCAAAACCTGCATTGGCATATAACTGACATCAAAAAAATTAAGTTTTACCTGCGTTCCTAGTAGCGTCTGACTCCGAACCTGAAGTCTTGAATATACATCAGGCTAATTAGGCTTTTAGTGCCTTATTTTTCTATTCGCAGTTCTGTACTAGCATAATTTTCATAAGATAATTAAGTTATTTCGTTTTTTTTATTGGCAGGGCCAATAACACCGTTGGAACCATAATTGTCGATTTAAATTTTTGAAAATTTGTCGAAAAAAAATAGACAATACAGCATACGGCATATGACTTCGCATGACCAGACAATCGCTATAGCAGAAAATTATTGCAAGACCTGACAATATAGCCAACTGATAGGTTCTATCGGACGGAGCAGTTGCTTTCATGCCAAGGGACTATTTCTGTCGATGCCATACTATCTGTCACGGTAAGATACGCAAAAGTAGTTATTTTTTTACGTTATGCGCTGACGATATAGATTCTGTGCTAGTTGTATTCCTGGTTGGTTGAAGTTAATTTTATTTGATGACATCCGTATTTTTTATATACTCATTAGGCGACAACCACCAGCATCGATTAAAGGTCAACGTTTAATATCTATTCTATTAGTGTCGATA
>CAXOVX010000033.1:0-8463 GCA_964213345.1 Alphaproteobacteria bacterium
GATGCTTGGGGTTTTATAGGATGAGTAAGTATGAAAGAATAAGGGTTCTACAGCCGATAAATGCTATTTTACCTAGGGCTTTGAATTATATTTTTTTAAAAATCAGTGCAGCATTTGTACCACCAAACCCAAACGAATTTGATAGGGTAACATCAATCTTTTTCTGTATTGCGTGATGTGGAACTAAATTAATATTACACTCCTCATCTAGCTCATGTAGATTCAAAGTGGGCGGTGCCACATTGTTATTCATTGCAAGTAGGCAAAAAATGGCCTCAACACTACCTGCTGCACCCAGTAGATGACCTATAGATGATTTTGTAGAAGACATAGCCACACCAGAAATGTTATATCCCTCAAATATCCTTTTCACGATGTTGAGCTCTATGGCGTCACCAAGTACGGTGGACGTTCCATGAGCGTTAATGTAATCGATATCTTCCGGACTAATTTTAGCTTTTTTTATGGCCATTTCTATAGCTCTAAAACCACCATCTCCATTTGGTTCTGGAGCTGTAACATGAAATGCATCGCTTGTCGCTCCATATCCTACCAATTCAGCATAAATCTTAGCCCCTCTACGCCTAGCATGCTCCAGTTCTTCCAATACCAAGATTCCTGCACCTTCACCCATTACAAAACCATCACGACCCTTATCCCAAGGACGAGAGGCTTGTCCTGGAATAGCATTATACTTGGTTGACAAAGCTCTTATTGCGGCGAATCCAGCCATTCCCAAGCGACATAACGTTGCCTCCGTTCCTCCACAAATCATTACATCTGCATCATCGCAAATTATCACTCTTGCTGCCTCACCTATCGCATGTGCACCCGTAGCACAGGCCGTTACAACAGACAAATTTGGACCTTTAAACCCGTATTGCATAGAAATATTTCCAGCAATCAAATTAACCAAACTACCAGGTACGAAAAACGGGCTAATACTCCGCGCTCCTTTTTCAATAAGTGCTTTTGTATTGTTCTCTATAGAAATAAATCCACCAACGCCAGAACCCACTAACGTACCGGTACGTAGCAGCTGGCTAAAATCTCCCGTCACACATCCAGCATCTTCCACAGCCTCTTTTGCAGCTGCCATTGCTAGGTGTATAAATTTATCCATTGTTCTAGCTACTTTCTGAGTCATGTAGTCTGCAGGATCGAATCCTAGCTCGCTGTCTTCTTGTTTTGTGGGAATATAAGCTGCAATTTTACAATTCAACCCATTAGTATCAAAAAGAGTCTCTGGTATTATTTTTATACCTGATTTTGCACTAACCAAATTATTCCACGAGACATCTACACCAAGGCCTAATGGAGTAATCAAACCAATCCCAGTAACTACTACACGTCTCATAATATTTAATCTCTGTATTTACTTGAGCTATACCAAAAACACCACTCACTCTACACCTCAAGGCCCCCACAACTCAACTGTTCAGACAAAACATCTCTAAGCACTTTCAATTCTAACCGCAATTCCAATCTTACTACAGACAGCTCTTCCCCGCATTTTCCGCAAATACACGAAGGGAAGTTTTTTTACTTGCAAATCCCTGCTACAACAATACAAACTCTATTTTCGTTAAGTAGAGGGTGTTGGACTTCCGTCTTCCTTGAGTATATTCTGTATCGCACCTACTGCATCTCGAACCAACTTTATCTTCTCTGCAGCAGCATCTGGAATTTCTATCTTAAACTCTTCCTCAAACGCCATCGTAAGTTCTACCAAATCCAGGCTGTCTGCGCCAAGATCCTCCGTGAAACTCGCTTCTAGTTTTACTTTTTCTGGATCCAAGTCTAGCTTTTCTGCTATCAAATTCCTGACTCGATGTTCTATTGTGTTTGCTGTTACGTTCATCTTATCTATCTATAATGTTTCAAATAACAAAGTGTTAGTTAATACCACAAATAGTAAGATTGTCAAAAGCTTTATTGCAATATTAATTTTAGAAGCCTTTTTTCCCTCACTTACATACATATGATGTGAATTTAATTAATATAAATGATGTGAATTTAATTAATATAACACATTTGCCAAATATAATCCGTGTGCTGGAGCGGTTTCTGCTGATTTCCTTCTATCTTTTGTCAACAATATTTCGTACAACCTATCTTTGCTGCACTCTTTATTTCCTATTTTACGCAAATTACCTACTATTATCCTAACTTGATTATGTAAGAATGATTTAGCTTTGACGCCAATTTCTATCGTATCATCGCTAGTATTCACATCGATACTATCTAAACTCTTCAGCGGACTACTAGATTGACAATGTGAAGAACGAAAACTAGAAAAATCGTGAAATCCCACAAGAACTTGCGCTGCATCATGCATTAATGCAGGATCCAATTTTTCTCTTACGTGCCAGGCTCGCATACGCTCCAAAATTAATGGAGCTCTGCGGTTAACAATTTTATATATGTACTCTCTTCTTTTTGCTGAAAAACGAGCATTAAAATTTGTATCTACAATCTCAGCTAGCAATATTACTACCTTGTACGATTTTAGATAATAATTTATGGCATCTGCAACTTGCACAGTTTCGAAATACTTAGCCATGTCAAAATGTGCCACTTGTGCTAAAGCATGTACTCCAGCATCTGTGCGTCCTGCAGCTGTTAAAACTACCTTTTCTTGACTAAATCGAAAAATAGCATCTTGTATGACTTTTTGTACGGATATTCCATTTTCCTGTTGCTGCCAACCTACAAAATCGCTACCATTGTACTCTATTATTATCTTGTATCTAGGCATGAAGCATTTTTCGATAAATCAATTAGTAAATGCAAAAAAATTCATTTGACGAAGCTCATAAATCACTTTAGTTAATACAGGTTAAGCGTACTTTGTTCTCATGCTACATTACATATGTCAAGCTTGTTAAATATTTCTATCTTAGAAGCTCAAGATCTGCTAAGAAGAAAAAAAATAACAGCAATGGAGCTGGTGGATGCACACATAGCGTGTGCGTTTGGTCATACAGATCTAAATGCGTTTGTCGAAATTACATCTGAAAAAGCAAAACAGCAAGCGCTTATAGCGCACGAAAGGATCTGTAATAACAATGCTGGCATCATAGAAGGTATCCCGATAGGTATAAAGGACTTGTTTTGCACTAAAGGCATAAAGACTACGGCTGGTTCACGTATTTTAGATACATTTGTTCCTCCATACGAATCAACTGTTACAGAAAAGCTGTATGCACAGGGTGGTGTATGTTTAGGTAAAACTAACATGGATGAATTTGCAATGGGTTCGTCAAATACCCATAGCTGCTATGGCCCCGTGATTAATCCTTGGAAATCCAAAGATGATGCAACAGCAAATCTGGTTCCAGGGGGGTCATCGGGTGGCTCAGCTGCGGCAGTAGCAGCGCGACTATGCATGGGAGCTTTAGGTAGTGATACAGGTGGATCTATACGACAACCAGCAGCTTTTTGCGGTATAGTAGGCGTAAAGCCAACATACGGTCGTTGCTCACGTTGGGGAATGATAGCATTCAGTAGCTCGTTGGATCAGGCCGGAGTACTTTGTCGTTCAGTTGCAGATTCTGCACTGGTATTAGAAGCAATATGTGGTTACGATTCAAAAGATTCTACTTCAGCAAATATTGATGTTCCTAGGTTTGTAGATGCTGTTGGAAAAAGTATAAAAGGGATGCGTATTGGCATACCATGTGAATATGTGGTAGATGGTATAAATGCAGATATACTAAGACTATGGGAAGAGGGTAAAATTTGGTTATGTGAAGCAGGAGCTGAGGTAGTGGATGTTAAACTGGCACACACAAGTTATGCATTGCCAGCGTATTACATTATCGCTCCTGCCGAAGCTTCTTCAAACTTAGCACGCTACGATGGTGTACGCTACGGGTTGCGCATTACCAAATCAAAGCAAGAAGCACAAGAAATGATGGCAGACACAAGAGCTGCAGGGTTTGGGGCGGAGGTAAAACGTCGTATTATGATCGGCACATATGTACTCTCTGCAAAAGCTTACGGAGAAGACTATGTACAAGCACAAAAGGTAAGACGCTTGATTGCTAACGATTTCAGAGATGTCTTTGATAAAGTTGACGCTGTATTAGCTCCTACAACACCTACTCCAGCTTTTTCAATTGGAGAAAGAGAGAATGATCCCATCGTGATGTATTTAAATGACGTGTTTACGGTCCCAGCCAGCTTAGCTGGAGTACCTGCAATATCTGTCCCTGCTGGCGTTGATAGTAAGTCAGGCTTACCATTAGGCTTGCAAGTCATAGGAAGGCTGTATGACGAGGAGACGGTGTTCAAAGTAGCCTCTGTATTAGAAAAATCAAGCGGATTTAAAGGGTTGTAATTTGATGCAAAGAGCATGGAGTTTCATGTTTGTTTGGTAGGAGGGAGGGGACTATCGCAAGATAGGGGTTTAGGTAAGATTCTTAGTTTTGGGAGCGTAGGAAAGAGATTATAAGGGGGTTTCCCTTCAAAAGCTTATCCTGCAAGTTCCATGTGTATTGATTTTTAGCTTTAAAATGAGTCACAAGGAGTGTAAGGATATGGCAATGACAAATACATAATCAAATTCGAATTCTACTGCATGACGGAGTGATTTGTTTAAAGGTGAAAATAGCAAGATCAGTATTTTTACAAAATATATCGACAAAACAGAATAATGCGGTAACATTCCTTCTCATGAAAAAAGTATCTTCCTTTGTCGAGGTATATGTATGCCTTTTGATATGAGTCTTTAGCCACTTCAATGCATTATTTTATCCAGAATTTGAATTGTAGGATTCAAAATAATCGTTTTACCATTTGCAACAAAACACTATGAAAATAACTTACAATTGGCTCAAAAAATATTTAGCTTCTGAAGCTTCCGTGGAAGATATATGCAATGCTTTGAATTCAATAGGGTTGGAAGTTGATACAGTCAAAGATTTTTCCAATCTTTACTCACAATTTGTCGTTGCCGTAATAGAAATAGCGGCTCCTCATCCAAATAGTAGTAAACTCTCAGTTTGTACTGTTTATGACTCCAAACAGCGATGGCAAGTAGTGTGTGGTGCTCCCAATGCGAGAACTGGGATAAAGGTGGTTTTAGCACCTATTGGCGCTGTCATTCCAAGCAATGGAATGGTGATAAGAAGCACTAGCATCAGAGGAATTGAAAGCTGTGGTATGCTATGTTCAGCAGAAGAATTAAAGCTAACAACACTACCAGAGTACTCAAAAAATCAAGACGGAATTATAGAATTAGATCAAGATGCTACTGTAGGATGTGGTTTTGCAAAATATGCAGGCTTTAATGATACTCTCATAGACATAAGCTTAACGCCTAATAGACGTCAAGATTGTGCAAACGTATATGGTATAGCACGTGATCTCGCTGCAACGAGAATTGGTACGTTAGTAAGAGATGGAATTGATTGTAAAGTGAAATGTGACAATGAGAACGGAGGTGGTGGTATACATGCTGAAATTTTAGATGTATCAAATTGCTCAGAGTTCTGCTTATTTAGGATTGATGGGATAACGCAAAACGCAACAAAAAGAAGGGATTTTCAGACAATGCTATACATGGTAGATAGCATACACGCTAATTCACTAGTAAACATTTCCAATTTTTCTATGTTTGAGTTAGGACGCCCAAATCATATTTACGATGCTGATAAAATAAAAGGCTCAATCACAGTACGAATGTCAAAGGCAGGAGAGCACTTCATTGCCCTTGGAGGAGAGGAATACACGTTAAAAAATGGGATTACTGTTATTGCAGATGGGGAAAAGATTCTGGGTGTAGCCGGTATCATAGGCGGGGAATTGAGTAAAATAGACGAAAATACTAAAAATATTTTAGTAGAGGTGGCAAATTTCAATCCTGAAGCAATATATGCCGCAAGCAAAGCACTCAATATTCACACAGAAGCAAAATATCGTTTCGAAGGATTGATAGACCACGGTAATACGGATGTATTTATCACTTATTTACAGTCGCTAATCATATTAAATTGTGGTGGGTATTGCTACACCCCAGTAAAATTGACTGGAAAGCAACCTCAATATACAACAGAGATGAAATTTGATTTTAACAGAATTCAGAGTTTTATAGGACACGCTATTGATGCAACAATAGCAACGAGAATACTGCGAGATTTAGGGTTTGTTGTTAGTATTTCTCAGCAAACAAAATGGGAATTAATCATACCAACCTGGAAACAAGGTAACATAACGACTGAGGAAGGTATCATTGAAGAAATAGTGCGTATTTATGGTATTGACAAGCTTTCATCTTATTATGCAAAAGTGTGTCCAAAAAATATAATGAGAGCAGCGGCCAATACTGAGCCTGTTTCAGAACTCAGAGATGTAAATAGATTTTTTTCGAAACTTTCCACTACTACAACGTGGTCTCAGCAAGAGCTTATGAAATTAATACAGACTATTCTATTGGGACGTGGATTTAGTGAAGCAATCACGTGGTCATTCATTAGTAGGAATTGCGCGGATAACTTTGGCTTATCCACGAATATTGAAATAAAAAATCCTATTAGTGCTGATTTAGCCATAATGCGCAGTAGCATTGTGCCCAATTTGTTAGATATTGTGTATAAAAATGAAGCACGTGGCTGTAAGGATTTAATGCTATTTGAAGCCGGAAATATATACGATACAGAATTTGAGAATTTGCAAGCAATGTGCATAGCAGGAATATGTTCGGGATTTACTGCAAAGCATGACATACATAAAGAGCGACGTACGTGGGATTTTTTCGATGTTAAGGGAGATGTTATGGAAATACTCAATGGCATTGGAATGAGAGATATACAGGAAAAATGCAGCATAAACACAGCATCTACAGGCTATTATCATCCTGGATGCAGTGCTGAAATTAGCTTACAAGGAGAAAAAATTGCTTGTTATGGCGAGATTCACCCTTCATTACTGAAAAAACTTAAATTACAAAATGCAGGTAGTATAGTAGCTTTTGAAATATTTCTCGAAAATATCAGCAGAGGAATAGTGCAAAAAAATATTTCTCAAGCAGTTTCTGAATCCATTCAGGTGATCAGAAAGCCACCCATACAACTTTCTCCTTACCAATCTGTTGAGAGAGATTTTGCCTTCCTGGTAAATCAGAACGTAGAAGCTTTTGAGTTGGTAAAAATAATTTTACGGTTAGAAAATGAATTAATTGAAGATGTAAAAATTTTTGATGCCTACCGCGATGATCGCATTGAACGAGGCAAAAAATCAATTGCAATTAGAGTAACATTAAGATCAAAAAGTAAAACTTTGACTGAATTGGAAATTAACAATGTATCAATGGAAATAATCAGAGAAATAGAGATTAAGATTGTAGGACGGCTACGAGATTGTGCTGATTTAAAGGTTATATAGAGTTGCTAATGATTCTGGTAAAGCACAGGGATTCCAAAATTTTCTTTTCTGCTTGATTTTCCTTATTATTTTGCATACAATGTATCGTGGTTGTGTCGAAAGAAGTTTGTGATGTTTTATGATGTAAATAGGTTTATGTCAAACTTTGGGGTAATTTGTACAAGCAAGGCAATATTGATAACAATATGATAAGTAAGTAGGCTACATGACAGTCACGGACATTGGCACTAGTGACGTATCTGAGATGATTGCGAAATTTGTCGCTGTATTAGAAGATAGAATAGATTTGGTCTTTGAAAAAGGAGAGGGGAGGCGTTTCGAAAAACTTATACTGGCAGCGCTAAAAGTTGGAGCAAGGACGTATCAAAATTGTCGTTCTGCAAAAAACTTTGATTATATGGCAGCAGCAGAGTATTGGTCACAAAATAAGAATAGAATAGAAGCTGGGATAAGATGTATGCAGGAGGTGGGAGTAGAAACTGGTGTAATTGAGTCAATGTATAGTAATATAAATACGTTATTTAAAAAAACTTAAGACATTAGCGTGTGGTAGTTAAAGTAGTATATTTGCACTATAGTCTAGTATGTAACGTAGTGTTGCTGTTAGTTTTGTTTACTATTTTTACACGAAAAATTATTGGTGAGCTATACCACCAAGTCCTGAGTTTTACTACGCTGGAATGCATAGAGCAAGTACGATGGTATCGGTGTTTAAAATTTTTATAAATCGCATATTTTATCCTCTAGCTCTTCTATGGTGTTGTATATTTTGTTTTTGACTGTGTTAATTTTCCATGTGCCCCCACAAATGTTCTATAGGATTCAATTCCGGAGAATACGGCGGTAAATAGATTATCGGAAATATTTGATGGTACTACGAGGCCTTTAGTTTTATGCCATCCTGATTGATCCATCACAATTATCGCCTTTTTGTTAGCTATATGCACTGACGGTTAGTGTTTACTTCAGGTGCTATTAAGGGACGATGCTGGCTGGAGTTTTTGTATTTTTAGGAGTTAGGAACGCCATTATTAAAATGATTTTAGCTAAGGAATGTGTCTTATAGACTGTGTTTAA
>CAXOVX010000034.1:0-1191 GCA_964213345.1 Alphaproteobacteria bacterium
TAATATCTCATCAATAAATTTTTTTCATTTTTTTTTCCCGCACCGTTTTTCCCCCTCCCGGAACTGTATATGGTAAAGGCTGATCTCTGCAGGCGGAGCATAGTTTTCACCAGTCTGTTGTTTAGTTTGAACATCTTACGCAGGAGTAAATCGTGATTTAAAGTTGCTGTAAAGGCAAAGAATGCATACAGTATTTTGCTCCTCATGAAGAGCAATCATAATAATTGTGCTACTCGCAGTGAATAATTTGGGGATAATATTGTTGCTATTTTTTGGGCTTGTGGCATCTCAATCCACATCCCGAGGTATTTATATTCATTCACGATGGGAATGCCCATGAACTCTTTTAAATCAATCCAATAAGGGCATGGTTTTAAGAACATTATACCGCACTTCCTCGTAATTACTATTTAGCTCAATAATGTGGTGTGCTCATCATACCATCACTGCTGTAATTTGCAATATCAGTTCTTTTTGTGAGGCTAAGCAGCATGATATGTCGGCTGCATATACCCAGTTCGGTAGGGGGGCGTTTATCTCCGTTAATCTTGTAGCAGCGAATTAATGTATAAATTGAAGATCAGGGGTGATCCTCCTTGTGGGACTCCCTTTGTTGCTTTATAGAATATGCCATTCAGTTCTCGGTAGCCATTATGTAGCAATCAGCCAATTATTTGCATGTGGGCAAAATCTGCCTCGGTTTTGCATATTGCTTTAAGCTTATCCAAGAGGATATCATGATCAATGCAATCGAACGCTGCCTTTAAGTTAATAAACAGCAGACCCTAGTATTATTTTGCACTGATCTTGATCTCTTGCGCTTTACGCACCAATGAATATAAGTTGTAAGACGTGCCTATTTCTTCAATGAGTCCCGTCTGCGCTAGATCTAAATGCTCATTCATCAGATTTTTTAATCAGGAGAAGGATTAATGCTCAAGCAACTTGATTACTGGTGATTCAATCGTTTTGGGAAGGTTGGGGGATCGCATTTCTTAAGAAGAAACATGCGCTTAATAAATGAATGCCTGAGCCAGGCTATAAAGTGGAGCCCCCATTCATAGCCCAGGGAATTTCTGGTCTATCAGATGGGGGCCCCATCCTTATAGCTTGCTTATATGTCGGGTTATCAGGGTTTTTAATTATTAAATGAAATTAAGATAAATACATAAAATAAGTGAAATATAATAT
>CAXOVX010000035.1:0-20935 GCA_964213345.1 Alphaproteobacteria bacterium
AGATACCAACTCTTCCAAACTCACCATTATTATTTGACTTAATACCATTCACCTATCATTTATCCTGCCCACCTACATGAATAATACCTTTTATCTCATCTTTCAACAGCCCCTTTATGCAATTCACTATGCTTAGTGTCATAATCTCCGGCTGATATTTGTGCCACATTTCAGTGAATGCACCAGAGTTTAACCAATGATTTGCTGATATTTTAGCTACAGCTCCATCGGTAGCACCGGCAGCAATGAACTCACTTTTGAGTTTCTCATTTTCCAATATTTGAACGTTTGTTAGTACAAGACCCTCACTATTTTTGTACATTTCATCAAATGCCAATTTAGCTAGTATATTCCCATCAAGTATGCTTTTCACTAATCCTATAGTTATAGAATCTTTATTTTCTTGCATAATTTTTGAAAAGACGGATAAGAAGCCTATACCTCAACATATCTAGCAGCATGCGTAAACCCTGCATTATCTAAAAAATACAAGGTGATGCTATTTATTTTTGGTAGGAACACTTAGGCTTCTCTACTGCTCTTAAACTTTGTATCAAATTTAGACAGTTTGACTCTAAATTACTATGAGCAGGACTTAAAATCTCTTCTATATAGCTATCTATTGCCTTTACACACACTTTTTGCTTACTTAACTCCATTGAATGCAAACTTATTATAAATCGCGTTGATCATGAGAACATCAAGCCAAGCACTAATACCGAATGCCCCGCCTACGCAGTTATATATCTGGAACACTTTATAAAGTGCAACACATTCTTCACATTCCTTTTCTTTCGGTAAAACATAGGTTTTTTTGGTATCAGATGCAATAACTGACTTTCGCTTCCCCCCTGCATGTGGTTTATATTCTACATCACCAACCACTGCACATTGATATATCCCACACTCAAAATATATTTACCATGCAGCGTTTCATACTATAATTTTCGTACTCCTCTTAACATTCCTGTAAAGATTCCTCTTTCAGCCCTGGACAAGCCGTGGCTAATTCTTTCTTAGCACCTGTACCCAATTCTTGTCCAAACTCATTCTTCTTGATAAAAAAACTGCTTCCGAACTGGAACAGCGCTACATTTTTTTTATATCCTGCCACGTAACCACCTGATACCACCCATATGTATAGTTACAAAATATGCAATATATTTTGCGCGAAATTTTAACACAAAAGCACTTGCGTATTTTTAGTCAATTCTATGACCTTTATATTGCTCATATAAATTGGCATATTCACGATTTTTCTGTAACAATTCGTGATGAGTTCCAGACTCTAAAGCTCTACCTTCTGAGACCAAATATATTATATCTGCTGCCTCAATAGTAGAAAGCCTATGAGCAATGACTACGGTAGTTCTTCCTTTTTTTAAATTTTCTAATGCTTGCTGTACTTGTTTTTCGGATACAGAGTCAAGTGCACTTGTAGCTTCATCTAGCAGGAGTATAGAGGCATTTTTTAGGATCGCTCTGGCTATAGCAATACGCTGCTTCTGTCCGCCGGAAAGTTTTTCGCCATGTTTGCCTATTCTTGTATTATATCCTTCCTTAAACAGTATTATAAAATCGTGAGCAGCAGCGGCATTAGCCGCGGTTTGAACATCTTCTTCCGTTGCATCTAACTTACCATATCTGATATTTTCTGCTATCGTATCATCAAAAAGATCTGCATCTTGGCTAACTAAAGCAATAGTATGACGCAAACAATGCAACTTTATAGTTCTTATATCTACGCTGCCAATAGTAATTGTACCATCATCCGGATCATAGAACCGCTGTAATAAATTCAATACTGTGGTTTTGCCAACACCCGAAGAACCCACTAATGCTACAGTCTTTCCCTGCGGAATATAAATATTTAAATTATTTAAAATCTTCTTCTCATCATGCACACTTTTTTCATTTTCATAGGAAAACGACACATTTTTAAACGCAATATCGTAATTTTTAAAATATCTTACATCTTTGGATGTTTCTGTATCACGGATCTCGCATTGCGCATCTAGCATTTTGAATATACGTTTTATTGACACTGAACCTTCTTGTATCGCATGGTGTAAAGTAGAAATGGCTCTGAGTGGTCTGTACGTCATAAATAATGCTACAATAAATGAAAAAAATGCACCAGGAGTGATATGATCACTCATTACTTCCATGCCACCATACAAAATGACTAACGCCACAGCTGCTCCGCCAAGCGTTTCCATAAGAGGCGGAGAAATTGACTCTACAAAAATAGACTTTCTGTATATGAATTTCATTTTATCTAGGACCTTTCTTGCCCTCGCTATTTCATATTCTTCTCTGCAATACGACTTGATAACACCCATATTTTGGAAAGTTTCGTCTAATCTCACAGTAAACCATCCTAGCTGCTCCTGCACACCATGCGCTAAATTACGCATTTTCCTGCCAAGTTTAATTATAACAAAAAATGTTAAAGGAAAAACAAAAAATGCTGTAACAGCCAGCTTAGCATTTTGGTAGAACATAATACACACAAGTCCCAATAACGTTATTACCTCTCCTATAGCAGTAGTAAATACGTCTGAAATCGATTTTCTGATTGTATTAATATCATTTGTAAAACGAGAAATTAGCTTTCCTGGGGGATTATTGTGAAAAAATGTGACATCCGCGTATATTAGATGCTTATACAGCTGCATCTGGATATCTGTAATCACATCCTGCCCTACTTTCTTCATTCCAGCTGTCTGATAAAAAGCAGCAGCTCCCTTTATAATAGAATTCACTATTACAGCAATAGGGACCACAAAAAGCATTACATGTTTCTTCTGTACAAAAACTTGATCTAAAATTGGTTGCATCAACCACACATTAACAGCGGTGGTAAGTGCCACTACAAACATGCACAATATAGAACTCAATAAAGTCTTGATTTGAGGTTTGATATACTTCGCAAAAAGCCTTGTAATCAAATAATAGCTGCCGTCGCGCACATTCTGTGAATTCAGTTTCAAGTCATACACACTAAAAATCCTACTTTATAATTTTACGTAATATAGTTTGGAGAATTGAGAGCTTTTTCTTTTCTTCATGGACTACCTCACTTTTTTCTTTTACGTGCTCTACTACCATCTTTTCTGGTTCCTGATTTTCTCTGCTATTTTCTTTACTACCCTCTATGGGGCGTATATACCTGGATCTTCTACGCAACTTGTTCCTTTTACCCACTTCGACAATTGATTTTTGCGAAGCTTGGTGATGTTTTTTATTTATTTTGCTATGAAAATAATCGCCACCATCACTACTTGTATCTTCGCATTGCGCACTTCTATATGGTGCAGTTTCCATATTTGACAATGCTTCGTGTCCTTTTTTTACATTAACCTTAACGCTTTCGATAAAAAACCCATCGTATCCAGCTCTATTATCGACGTACAATTTTATTTTTGTTTTAAATAAAATTTCCAATTCTAGTAGCCTGCTTTTTTCTTCGTTTAGTAAGTGTAGTACTGCTTCTTTGCTAGCTGACACCTCTAATAACATATCACTGGGTATTTTATTTAATTCAGTTTGTATTGCACGCAACACAACAGTAGCAGTGGCTGGTATAACCCTTACTCTTCCACGCCCACCACAAGTGATACACGGAATAGTAGTAGCTTCTGTAATACTATTACGCATCCTTTGGCGTGTCATTTCAAGTAAGCCAAATTCGCTTATTTTGGTAATTTGTGTACGAGCACGATCAGAAACCAAAGCGTTGCGCATAGTATTTTCAACAATAGTTCTATTCCCTGGCTCGAGCATATCTATAAAATCTACTACAATTAATCCTGAAAGGTCTCTCAATTTTAACTGTTGTACTATTTCAGTAATAGCCTCAAGATTAGTTTTTAACGCTGTATTTTCAATACTACGTTCGCCAGTAGATTTTCCAGAATTTACGTCAATAGCAACTAGAGCCTCTGTTTGGTTTATCACCAAATATCCTCCTGATGCCAAAGATACAACATTTTGGTACAATGTGCTCAATTGCTCTTCTACCTGGTATTTACTAAATATTGGAATATTCCCTTTGTACTCTTTTACTTTATCTACATGCTTAGGCAGTAATAATTTCATAAATTCACGTGTCGCTTCGTAAGCTTCATGTCCAGAAACTACTATTTCTTCTACATCATTTGTGTATAAATCGCGTATAGCTTTTTTTACTAAATCTCCCTCTTCGTGAATAAAAATAGGAGCAGTGGAGGATAAGGCATGGGATTTGATATCATCCCACAATCTCAGCAAGTAGCTAAAATCTCGTTTAATATCGACCTTACTTTTATATGCACCTGCTGTTCTAATGATAGCAGTGGCATTAGGTTCTTTCCCTTTGAATTCGTCTAATAACTCTTTTAGCCTTTTACGCTCTGCAAAATTATCAATACGCTTGGAAATACCTCCTAATTTATTGGTATTTGGCATAATTACACAATAACGCCCTGCTAATGACAGATACGTGGTCAAAAAGGCACCTTTATTGCCACGTCCCTCCTTCTCAATTTGCACCAAAATCAGCTGATCTTTCTTTATGACCTCACAAATTTTATACCGCTTATAAAACTCACGACTTAGGACAGAAGCAAACACCTGCTGCTCTTGCTGCTCTCCATCTTTAGCATCTTGGGCACATTCTCCTGTATCATCTATAGCCCCTCCTCCCTGTTTTTTTTCAGCCTTGTCTCTCAAGGACTTCATAAACGTGAAGAGTTCTTCTTTGTCAGTTACAGGGATTTGGTAATAGTATGGATGTACTTCCGCAAATGGCAAAAATCCATGACGCTCTCCACCATAATCTACAAATGCCGCTTGCAGTGATGGCTCAACGCGATCCACTTTTGCCAAATACACGTTACTTTTTGTAAATTTTTTTGCACCATCCTGATAATCGAACTCTTCAACTACATTGCCATTACACAGCACCAACCTGCTTTCGCCTTGATAAAAGGCATCTATGAGTATTCTTTTTGACATTTCCCTCTATCCTTTTTTCATCCTTAAGTAAAAACCCGGGAGTCATATACTTGCGCATCGCCTCTATCTCTTATTTTTACCATTAGACTTATATATTTCATTTTTAAATACGATGTTTTCTCTGCTTACAGCGCTACTGCGCCTCAAAAAAAGCACCACACCCACACTACTGATATCTACCCAAACTGGACAAAAACCATCTACTCCATTACGCTCACTCAAAATATCTCACCAACTTTTACTACACCACGTAATATCCACTCCGCGCCATACTAAGGTAATTAATCTCTAATAGTCAACAACAAAATAAGTAACTTGCACAGAGAACAACACCAAATGTCATCTAAAATCAGCATTTGCCGCATTTATTACAGCATAAGACCAATAGTTTTATCAATATAAACTAACGCAAAATCATTGGATATAACTTGAATATAAAAGAAGCAGGTGATATGTTAATGATGCAGCAGTACTTCTCAAATTCCTCAGACTAATGGCAGCTGATCAAAATTAGTAGTTAGCATGTTAAGCGATATTGCAAGTAATTGCCAGTGGATAATCTTTATAATAAAAGGAACTGTAGTTACTTTACAATACGCAGTAATGCCCGTGATTTTAGGCTTGTTTATAGGGATCGTACTTGCTGTAATGCAAATTAGCAAGAGCAAGATTCTGTTTTTCTTGAGCCGCACATATTTATCCGTAGTAAGGGGAACTCCGTTGTTGTTACAACTGGGTATATGCTATTTTGCTATACCTTCTATGCTGCATATTAGCATGTCGCCCTTCTATGCCGGCATTATAGCTTTATCAATTAACTCTGGAGCTTATGTAGCTGAAGTGATACGAGCAGGGATTAACTCTATTGACAAAGGGCAATTTGAGGCAGCTGAAACTTTGGCAATACCTTATACATTGATGATGCGTGATATTATATTACCACAAACCTTAAATAACATTCTTCCTGCAATAATAAACGAAATGATATTAATGATAAAAGAATCAGCAATCATAGGCACAATAGGAGAAATGGACCTACTTCGGCGTGCCCAAATAGTGGCAGCTCAAAAATACACTTATTTCACTCCACTAATAGTAGCAGCCATCTGCTATTACACATTAGTTGTGTGTCTTACATATGCTACAAAAAAGTTAGAAAAGAGGATTAATGATAAATATAAATAACATTATAAAATGTTATGGTGATAAAAAAATTTTAAATGACATTTCATTCGGGGTACAGAAAGGAGAGGTAGTTGCCTTAGTAGGCCCTTCTGGCAGTGGGAAGTCTACTATCATACGTTGCATTAATGGATTGGAAATACCAGATAGTGGCAATATTATAGCAAATGTGCAACATAGATACGAAATAGCAACGGTATTTCAAGCATTTAACCTTTTTGCTAATATGACTGTATTGCAAAACCTCTGCTACGCTCCACGCAAAGTTTTGAGATGCTCTACCAATAATGTCACTACATTAGCTATAAAAATGTTAGCATTAGTAGGCTTAGAGGAGTACATCAACTGCTATCCACACAGATTATCGGGAGGGCAAAAACAACGTGTGGCAATAGCAAGAGCTTTATGTATGCAACCAAAAGTTATATTATTTGATGAGCCAACATCCGCATTAGATCCAGAAAATGTGAAAGAGGTGCTTGATGTTATTAAGCAATTAGTACACACTAACATCACAAATGTCATCGCTACACACGAAATGAGATTCGCTAAAGCCGTAGCTGATAGGGTAATTTTCCTTGAAAATGGAAATATAGTAGAAAATTCACCAACAGCAGAATTTTTTAGTAATCCAACTACGCAAAGAGCAAGAGAATTTTTAGATAAATTGAATTTTTAATATTATTTTGAAGAATTAATGAAAATATTAGCTTTCGATACTGCTTGCGGTACATGCTCAGTTGTAATATTAGAAGATAGCGTGGTACTAAGGTATTTACAAGAATCAAGACTGCACATGCAAGCCGAGCGTCTTATGTTGATGATCGAGGAAGTTATGATGGGACATGATTACAATACAGTAACTCATATTGCGATAACCGTGGGCCCAGGCAGTTTTACAGGAATTAGAATAGGCTTAGCCTGTGCCCATGGCATTGCTCTTTCTACAAATATAAAAATTTTCGCCCTTACAACACTTGATTCAGTCGCATATCAAGCTCAAAACACTCTTAATGGACCTCAGCATAGGTTTTTAGTTGCTCTAAGTGCAGGGCGACAACAATACTATACACAATATTTTTTCACCATTCATGGAGAAATTCCAATAACAGACAGCGAAATTACCCTAATGGAGCATGGAGCCCTGGAAGAAATATGTAATGACATACCAATATACGGTAATTTTGATTATATCGCGCTGCAAAAAAAAGAACATATTATGCCAGAAGCAATTTCCACAGCACGCTTTGCACATTGGCAATTACGACAAAATCAGCAAAGCAAACTAGCACCATTACCCCTATACATAAGGGAACATGATGCCGTAATACCCAAGATTTTTACCAATAATACAAAAAAATCTCCGCTGCTATAGCCTGATACCTGTTTAATGGTCTTTTTTGTCATAAAGTTTTTCAGCATTTTTATGAAAAATATAGGCTATAATTTCTGCCACCGCTATGAATGCCTCACAGGGAATCACGTCTCCTATTTCTAATAAAGAAAGTATGACCGCAAGTTCTTTATTTTGATGTATAGGCACACCACTCTCCTTGGCAATCGCTATAATACGCTCTGCAACCATCTCTCTCCCGCTAGCAACCACTTTTGGCGGGAAGGGCTTCTCTGCCTCGTACTTTACCGCTATAGCTAATAAATCTTTACACCTACCACTACTCCTTTGCTTTTCTTTTGTACTTAAGGAAGTCATTTGTGAATTCGATATTGTTTTGCTAAAATACCCTCACAGTATACTCTTGATTTTGTCATAAAGTAATATTTAATATAGGTGGCTAATTGTTTGATCCCAGGAAATAATGGCGTATCATATGATGAGAAATTCAATGCTAACGCTAAAACTATTGCGGAATAAAGAAAGCGAGAGGATGTTGATGATTTGCCTATGGGGCCAAAGATAATCAACTACTACCCGCTAAAGCAGGTAGTTTGAGTTAACACTTGCAAAGTAGATTAGTAAGATGGAATCTCAAAATTATCGTTCTATGATACGCTTCCTGGCTTTCAATGTACTTCTGAACTTGCTGCTCATTTAGGTTACCAACTGTAACTGCAAAATATCCTTTGGCCTGTATATGTTGTCCACAATATTTTTTCTTTAATTGCTCAAATTCCATTAGCACTTTACGGCTACTTTTACCCTTAATATATTGCACCAATTTCAAAATACCCATATTAGGCGATACTGACGCCAATATATGAACATGGTCCGGACTTAATGGGCCAGACATGATGTTCACGTAATTAGCTAAACACACTTCCCTAATAAGCTCCCTAACTCAACCCCGTCAATACTCTGCACCTATACTTAGTACACCAGATATATGATATTTTAATTCATATATGCTGTGAGACCCTTTCCTGTATAACATAAAATAAAAAAATGATACTAAACTGTTCGCCTAAAGGCAAGGGTATTAAACCTATCCCACAGAGAGACATAAAATCCACAATTTTATCACCATTAGAAGAAAAGGCAATTATTGCACTCAGGCAGATGACGCAATTCACTTAATGATGTACTTTATACATTGCACAAGGAGGACTATACCACACTTAAGCCTGCTCTATACCCGGATATCACTGACTCACACCTGCATGATCGCTATTAGCTTTAAACTCTTTCATAAAAAACCTCAACCTCAATTAACTAAATCATTACAGCTTCAGCCTTCCCATCTTAACAGAATTTAGGTCCAAAACTCCACACACCCATTATTGTGCCACATCACGTACCCACTATGCACACAACCCACTCCACCACCAGTCATCATCACTGTAACCTTTCTGCTGCTGCTGTTGCTGCTTGCACATCTCATACACTTTTCCAAAATCCACAGGATCAATCATCACTGGTGCTACACCGCTTTTCAGTGTTATTTCGGCTATTACGCTACGTGCATGGAAAGATTAGTGATGAGCCATGTACCATCCAGGAATTCCCACTTCTGTTGTTCGAAGATATCCCCCTCTAATCTGAAAATTTCTGACACCTACGTTGAAGCCTGGTCAGATAGCAGTTATACCAAATCCCATTTTTAACGTTCACGTTGTTGCGCTGCTGGATTCGGGCTCAGTCATGTATATTCCATACCCATTCCCCCTTACCATTGCAACTCCTAGACCACTTAAAAACGAGACTCTCAGTAATGGCCCCCCTACTTCCTTACGTACATCTCCCCTTGCACCATCACAATCACTCTCTTGCACAGGATATAAAAGCAAATAACAGCCGGATCATTATAATTGACCTAGAAAAATCTCAACTTTTTTGCATTATTTGATGATGTTTCATTGCCACTATTCTCGCTAGGCTCGCCATTAGGTTCGTTTTTCATATTTTTTTTCTTTTGCGATATTGTAAAAACAGCGGAATCGGCAGGAATAGGAGAAGCATCACCAGTATTTTCACCGTTAATTCCTTTAATACTCAACTTTATCTTACCATTGCGATCAACACCCAAAACTTTTACAGTAACTTTATCGCCCTCCTTATAGATATTGAATACGTTTTCTATACGCTTACCAGAAATTTCGCTAACATGGACTAACCCTTCACAATTACGCAAAACTTTTACAAAAAGGCCAAAACTTACCACTTTACTAACTTGCCCCTCATAAATTTTTCCTACCTCTGGAATTTCAGTAATCTTGCTAATCATATCTATGGCCGTATCTACTCCCTTTTGATTAGCAGCTGCTATAACAACCTTGCCACTATCTTCTATTTCAATACGTGCTCCACTTTTTTCGCAAATATCTCTAATCACTTTACCACTTTGCCCTATAATTTCCCTTATTTTATCTTTTCCAACTTCTATTGTTACTATACGAGGAGCGCTAGGATTTAGCTGACTACGTGGAACATCTATGGTTGATTGCATAATTTGCAAAATAGATTGTAGTCCACTTTGTGCCTGCATTAACGCCTGCCCCATTATTTCTTTACTGATCCCTTCTATCTTCATATCCATTTGTAATGCGGTAATACCATTTGCAGTTCCTGCAACTTTGAAGTCCATATCACCTAAATGGTCTTCATCTCCATTGATATCAGACAGCACCGCAAATTTATCTCCTTCCTTTATTAATCCCATAGCTATACCAGCTACGTGCCTGCGTATTGGAATACCTGAAGCCATCAATGATAACGACGTACCACATACTGTTGCCATAGAAGAAGAACCATTTGACTCTGTTACATCAGAAACTACCCGCATTGTGTAGGGAAAGTCGTTTTTAGCAGGTAAGACCGCTTTAATAGCTTTTAATGCCAATCTGCCATGCCCTATTTCCCTACGCCCAGGGGCCCTAAGCATGCCAGCCTCACCCACAGCATAAGGAGGAAAATTGTAATGCAGAATAAAATTCTCCGATTTTACACCAGAGAGGCCCTCACTCATTTGCTCATCGTAAGAAGTTCCTATGGTTGTAGCTACCAGTACCTGAGTCTCTCCCCTGGTAAAAAGGGCAGAACCATGTAAACGAGGCAAATAATCAACCATGCAGTTAATATCTCTGATCTTATCTGCAGCTCTACCACCAATCCTTATTTTATTATGTAAAATCTCTCCTCTCAATATATCAGATTTTAACTGTTCTAAAGCCAAATTGATGACAAATGTAGTGTAATTTTTGTTATTATCACAAAGTTCTTGCAGTATAAGTTCTCTTGTTGTTGCTAACTTACTTTGCCTATTCTTTTTTACATCTTCTTTAAATGCGGCCGCTATCTCAGCGTAGTACTTAGAAGATCGCAACCAAACATAAATTTCTTTGCGTAATGCAGCTAAAGATTCTACTTTTGAACTATACTCTCTGCCTTTATTTTCAATATTATGTTTTTTAGTAAATTCCTCTATAAGATTCAATACAGGATTGATCTGCTCATGAGCATAAGATAATGCCTCCATCATAAGATCTAAAGATAATTCCTGTGCTTCAGATTCTACCATCAGCAACGCATTTCGTGTACCCGCTACAACTAAATCTAATGTACTAGAGTCTAACATCTCTTGTTTGGGATTTAGGATCAAACCATTTTGCGCATGCCCTACGCGCGCTGCTGCTATTGGCCCTGCGAACGGCAACCCAGTAAGCATTAGTGCGGCTGATGCTCCGATAATAGATAGTACATCTGGACTATTTTCTCCATCATAAGACAATACAGTGCATATTATTTGTATTCTCCCCCTATATTCATCGGGGAATAGCGGGCGTAACGACCTATCTACCAACCTAGATACCAAAGTCTCTTTTTCTGATGGTTTTGTTTCTCTTTTAAAAAATCCACCTGGAATTTTGCCTGCAGCATAAAGTTTTTCTTGATAATTCACGGTTAGAGCTAAAAAATCAACATCCTCGCCCCCACTCTCACAACTTACAACGGTACATAATACGACAGTATCGCCACAATGGGCCATGACTGCCGCATCAGCTTGTCTAGCGATTCTCCCACTTTCGAGCCTTAATTTACTACTTCCCCACTGTATTTCTTGACTAATTATATTGAACAATTTCTTTACCACGAATAATAGTATTAATAATTTATATAGACCCCACCCCGCTTATAGCAGACCACACAACAACTCTAATATATCTATTTCTTCAATCCCAGCCTTGCAAGTATTTCCATGTGACGGCTTAAATCGTGTTTTTTTAAGTACTTCAACAATCTTTTACGCTGATTAACCATAGCAATAAGACCGCGCCTAGACTGGAAATCTTTTTGATTTACTTTTAAGTGCACAGTTAAAGTTTGTATACGATGAGTTAGAATAGCGCATTGCACTTCAGGAGACCCCGTGTCTTTCTCAGAAGACCTAAAGTCTTCGATAAGACTCTGTTTTACTTCTTTTGTAATCGACATCATGTCCTCGTAAATTAGTTATCACTTTTATGTTATTTGTAAAATGCGCTCTGGCTTTAAATTTCCGCTAGCTAAACCACATATTGCCACCAGCCTTCCACCACAAAATGCCGCTACCTTTGCGCTCACCACACCACAAACAGCCGGAACCTGCTGCCCATTTCTTAATTTTATCTCATCATTTACTGATATCTGTAACACTTGGATGTCGTCTAGCACTACATGAATCGGCAACAAATGCCGCACCAATTCCGCAATTTTTATTTTGCTATCTTGATTACTACCAGCATCTATATCTCTTATATAGTCTATAGTTACCGCATCATCAACTGAAAATTTTGCTATTTTTTTTCTCCTTAAGTAAGACACATAACCACATGTGCTTAACTCTAACGCTAAATCTCTTGCCAAAGACCTTACGTAAAATCCCTTACTACAGTGTAAAAAGAAAGTAGTTTCCCTGTTATTATGACTTAAGACCTTTAAGTCATATGCATGCACTGTTCGTTCACTAAGCTCTAAATTCACATTTTGACGAGCAAGCAAATAAGCTCTTACCCCATTTACCTTTATTGCGGAATATTTATGAGGTTTTTGTTTTATTGCACCTAAAAATTTAGGCAAAGCTCTTGATATGTCATAGATTGATGGTACGTTGTCTGTAGTTGCTACTGTTTTACCCGTAATGTCCTCAGTATCCCTATTTTCTCCCCAAGATATCACAAACTCGTAATGCTTATCTTGAAGTACAGCATATTCCATTAATTTTGTTGCCTGCCCTACTGCTACTAATAGCAAGCCAGAGGCAAATGGATCTAGAGTACCAGCATGCCCCACTTTACCTTTTGTAGGTTGTATTATGCGCTTTAGTCCATTTAAGGCCTGTGCAGAAGTCATTCCTATCGGTTTGTCCAAAAGGAGCCAACCATCCACTCGATTCATGTGTCATACCAAAAAATGAATTTTGTAAAAGTCCCATATAACAAAAGAATTGTAACATAGCATGCTCAAAAATCAAAAATCAACTACTACACACAACAATTTATGTTAATATAATGTATGAAAATTCTTAAAACATTATTATCAATTACGGCTATGTTAGAAAATTTGAATAAGGCTTTTGAAAATATTAAGAAGCTGGATGGGCAAGACGTAATTAATATTATCCAGAAGCAGATGGGGGCATTAGCCCAGTTTGCAGGAAGTGAAATTGCAACACAACTTATAAAAAATTTAAAAGATGATGTTGCAACGAAAGATGAAAAAAATTTAAAGCGATGCTATTTGCTGACAGAAATAGCAAGCTATCTTGCTAGTGAGTTAAAAACTCAAAATGTTGATTCTAAAGACGTTTTTAAAGGAAGTCATGTAATTATAAAGGATGGAGGGAATTTATATAAAAAATTTAAGGAGCTCGGAACTGAATTAGCAAGAGAGCGTATCTCTAGTCATCATAGAGGTAAAAAAACACCTGATTTGGGTATTGGAAGTGAGTATGCTTTCCCAGAGCTTTTAGTCGGAACGACAAAAGATGGAAACACTTACTTGCAGTTTGAGGGTAGTCCTGTCAAAGATTTGCGATCTTTCATTTCACATATGATGGATTTTGTTCTCTACGTTATAACTGGAAAAAACATCGGTCCTTATGGTCGTTCTGAACACACAGAACACACAAATCCTATAGTACTAATGCCAAAATATATAGAGCCTGCAGTACCACCTACTCAAGGACAAACCAAAGCTTAAATACCTTTCGTACACGTTGCTGTGGATTCAGGTTTAGTATATAGAGGGACTGATGCTGGATGGTTTGTATTTTCAGGAGTTAAAGACGCTATTATTTGAATGATTTTAGCTAAGGAATGTGTCTTATAGACTGTGTTTAAAATTTATTATTTGTGTATTCTAGAAGATTCTCTATATTTTTGGTGATTAGCTATACCAATCCCTTGATTGGCAGGGTCAATATGCACAACGTTTTAAATAAAAACGAATAGCATGCATAAGTGCTGAAAACTTATTCTTTGCTATGCTAAAGAGGCGTGAATATATAGTATCTTTAGAAAAGACCCACTCAAAAGGCGCCCTCCATATAGAATCCGAAGGGTCGAACCCACCATTTTTACCCTTCCTATCAGTCTTCTTAATTCCTCCAAGATGCCCTCTTTTAGCTATGGCTATAGTTTTGGCAGGAGACGTGCAATACCCATTATCTGCGTATATAGAGCGCCTAGACGGGCACACATGTTTAAATCCCTGGGCATCTGTTAACGTTTGCTGGTGTAATCGTCGCCTTATCTACACTCACATGTTTTTTATAACCATACAAAAACTTAGTACCACCTTTACAGCCGATCTTAGCTTGTTTATCATGTGCCACTTTAGACAAAACTTCATTATTCAGTTTTTTATATTTCTTCCGCCTTGCCTCATCTCTCTCTTCCCACAAACTTGCCTTCGATATTAGGTGCGATGCATCAACAAATGTAAATACCTCGCTTATATAATTGCGCCATAAGCTGATCTCTGAAAATACTAAATATCCTAGATAGCTTTGGTCCCTATCTTTTCCCTTAGCTTACTAAATACGCTATAATCTGGAGTCGCATCCCTTAAATCAAACTCACAAAACCACTTTGCTGCGTTGCCATCACTCTATCTTTCAAGTTCTTATCGCTCAAATCTTCCATCAATTGCAGAAGCACTTAAATAGCCTATGAACTCTGTAACCTTTGTAATTAGCTGGCAACTCAACTGCTGATAACTCACCACTAATTGCCGCAAAATTAAATAATGCCTTGAAACTCCTCTATTGATTATCCCTAGATACCAACTCTTCCAAACTCACCATTACTATTTGACTTAATACCATTCACCTACCATTTATCTTGCCCACTTCCGTCAATAATACACTAACTTATCCCATCTCGCAACAGCCCCATAGAGTATTCTAACGCTCTTTCGCCCTCACCATTGCAGTTTATATCTGAAAGCTTGCTTTTTATGGAGATGGAATGCAGCTCAAAGCTAATTATTTACACAAGCAAAAGAAGCCAATAAAAAATAGGAGATTTGGTTGAATTGTTAAGTAACGAGAAGAAGAGGCTACGCTGTAGTGTTGATGGTATTGATAAAGATTTTAGGAAAAGAAATTTCTAAGATTGATGCTAAATCAAGTAACATCATAGCACACTCTTCTGAGGTAAAGCAAAAAGTTGAGATATTGAAACAATGTCGAGTATTGATAAATGTTTAGCTACTCAATTAGTAAGTTTTTTGCCAGAACTTGGCGATAAAAGTTATATTAGTAATGAGTTATCTGCAACAGTGAACGTCGCACCATATGCTCGTGATAGTGGTAGAAAACAGGGAAGAGATTTATTTGTAGGAAAGAAAAATTCCAATCGGTTGCAGTCATGCCAACAATTGCACCTATGTCTTTCTGCATTAAATTCTGATTTTTCCCAATAATACCAAGTCCCATTTTAAAATGAACACTATAGTGAATTAACTTGAGTTATGGATAGAGAAGAAGACAACCACTGCATCTAAGATTTTGTCAAAATTAGTAATTTGTTGTCTAATCCATCGCTTCATATTAGCCCAGAATTTTTCTATTGGGTTCAGGTCAGGTGAATATGGGGGTAAGAAGATGAGTTTGCACTGAGCTGATTCAATTAAATTTTTAGTTTTTTGGGAACAGTGAAACGCAGCATTATCCATGACAACAAGCTGACCTGGTTTCAATTCTTTAATTAAAAATTTCTCCGACCTCAAATAATCTAGTATCACAAGAACCATTAAATACTATGGGAGCTATTGCATTGTTATTAACTAAGCCTGCAATAATATTAGTTCTCTGACAGTATTTACCACTCTTCTTTCCAAGCCCCCAACCTCGATCTCTGCACGCATCTGATCCAATGCCGCTCTCATCAGTATAAACAAGTCTTTCAGGCGGTATATCTTTTACTAATTCTTTGTATTCTGAACGTTTTCTCCCATTTGTCTCCACATAGGTAAAGACTTTTTTTTATAGCTAAAACCCAACTTCTTCAATTTTTTGAAAATTGCACAGCTACCTACCTTAAACTTTTTTCCTATCTCTATCAAATTATCATCCGGGTTTGCAATAACGCAATCCTTTAGAAATTCCACATCTACTTCCCCCTTACTGCCTAGCTTTGGTTTTGCGATTTTTGCATTTTTCTTATTTCTATTATATCAGCTATCATCCCTAATTCAAGTTAATTTACTATAGGAGCACAACAGTGAGGGCAAAGGAGGTAGTAGTCTACATAACTAAACCCGAATCCTGCAGCGCAACAACGTGGGTGTTAAAAAGGGGATTTTGTATGATGGCTCTATAGAAGTGGGAGGCACCATTGCGCGCCGATTCCTTATAACAAGAGATTGAGTTGCAAAAGAAAAATGAGCCCGTTACATGGGTCAAGTTTTGCTTCTATCAAAACTCAACTTTACAACGAGCCCGTATTTCGGCTTTACAGATGATATAGCTTATACTTCGCCACCGTGATGTGCCACTTCATGTCCACCAAATAAGCTTGAGGCATAATCGTAGGCACCATGGCACCACTCACCTACTTTTGCCTCCATCTTAGAGATATAAGGATCAACCGCATCTGCAACCAAAGATGTGAATTGATGCACTCCTACAAATGAAGCAACTGCACCAAAGCCCTTTTGTATAGTTTGCAAGCTGTGACTTAATGCATCTCCGGTAACTACTGGCACTTTAGTAAATAATGAGTAAGCACTGTAGGCACCAGTTACATATGGCAACACTTTTCCAACGTATGAAGAAGATGCACCATTAGAGTTGTACATGTTATAATGCGTAATCAAGCTATTAGTACCTGCCATCAAAGCGGGAATAAGAAGAGTTCCAGCTCCCAAAGTTGCACCAGTTATTGCTGCTATAACACCAGCTTGTACTACTGATAGCGTTATATCGAGGGAAATATCTGTAATACTACTCCAAATGGAAGGACCCTCAGTAGTAGGCGCATGACTTAAATAGTAAGAAAGCAAATTTTTAAGTTCATACGTTCCAGTATTAATACCAGCCTTTTTGAGTACATCAAAAGCTTTAGTTCCGGTGTTAGAACCGTATACTAGTGCTGCAGATGCTCCAAGGTGTAATCCTGCCCAGCCTAATTCATACAAGATAGATGATGATTGCGCTTGAGTAGTATCTGAACCAGTTAAACCAGACAACTTCACTTGTGCAGTATTATTATCTAAGGTCAGATTAGACAACTTTGCTTGCGTGCTATTATCTGAACCAGTCAAATTAGACAACCTTCACTTGTGCAGTATCATTACCTAAACCAGTTGAATTAGATAACTTTGTTTGTGAAGCACTACTTGAGGAGCCAGTAAGATACTTGCTTCCTAGGTCAAACAGATGCTTGCCTGTGTCAAACAGGTACTTTAAAGCTCCTCTGTTCTCAACAAAGTTAACACCAAAAAACCCTAATGATGCAACTTTAACATTCACAGGTTCTGGTGCAATTTGAACCATAGGCTTAACTTTTATTTCATCCGGATACTTTTCTGCACCTTCTTTCTGCTCTAGCTCAGCCTTTATCATTGCTTGTCTTTTGTTCTCTATCTCTTCTCCTACTTTTCTAATACCAAGTGCTTCATCTTCAAGTTTTTTCATCTTTGTTTCAAATGATTCTTTCGAATTCAATCTTTTTATCGCTATTTGCCGTTCACCATGTTCTGCACCTTCCTTCCGCACAATTTGCATATTGTCACCACCTACACGCTTTTGTTCTTCTGGCAGTTTCTGTATAATCGGCTCTCCTTCATCACCAACTTTCCCCTCCCCCATCATTTTCTCTTCTTTAACTTCATGAATCTGTACATCAGCATCTCCATTTTCTATTGCAAATAACTTCTTGGCTTCAACCGGGCTTCCTCCCCCTTTTATGGCCAGTTTCATAGCCTTAAAATTTCCCTTTATAGCACTTTTGAGCTCTTTTTCTTGAACAAACTCTCTTGAGGCTTGTTTAAGTAAACCTTTAAGATCACTAATATCATCTTTATTCATATTTGCTGGAAGAAGTTGCTTCAATTCTGGTCCATATCCATCTCTCATCAACGCTGGCATAACAGTATTACCATCTCCTGTAAGAACAGCCATATTAGCCTTAATCCCTCCTTCGCTCGCTATTTGCAAAATAGTCTCTACTGCAGCGTCATTCTTTGCAATCCTTGCCATATTCAATAAGCCAATTCCTCCAACCATTTTTGCTTCAAGAGGATTTATTCCTTCATACTGAGCACAAGTATTCTTGAATAACACTGGATCAAAGTGTTCTACATCAAGTATCATTTTACCTAGCAGAGAATCTCCATCCTCAAATGGGTTATTTAAGAAATGTTTTAGTTTACTCGCATCACCTCCTATTACTCGCTGCTGTGTATACTCAAGAGTTCCTAATTTATGAGCAATATGGGCTTTAGCAACATGTCTATCCGTAAGAACAGATGGCATCTTCTCAGCTACTCCTTTTGCTAATGCATCAGAACCATATTTAATGGCAAAATCTACTGGTAAATCTCCACGGATACTCTTAGCTGGCTCAATTACATCTTTTGCTAATAATTTTTCAGGGATTCCAGCACCTCTCAAATTTGCGTCGTGTAAAGATTTTGGGAATAAGAAATCTTTACTTGCTGTTTCAACAGCACCTTTATCAAGGTATTGCCCTACATCCCCTGCAGTGGCTTTACCAGCATCATATGCATATACGATAGCGTCTAAGGACGTTTTTCCTTGTGCATTATGCACATTAAATGCTGTTGATTGTACTCCTGCTCCTTGCTTAGCAACCAAATCTCTCAACTCTGGGCTAACTGCAGTTAAAATAGGAAGAGTATTTCCATCTTTATCTGCTGAATTAACTAAATCTTGCTTTCCATTAGTAGCTACATTCTTATAGGCAGCTTCTACCAACTCTTTCTTTCCGGTATGTACTACATCCTGGAAGAAATTTTGCCCTTTACCATTAGATAAATCAGCATTGTTATCTATCAGTGTCTTTGTTATGACATCTGCCCCTAACTTAGTTGACTTTAAAGCTAAATCAAGTGGTCTAACATTGTTGTATTCAGCATTAACATTGACTTTTTGTGCTAATACATCTACTATTTTTGTTTGCCCTCCATCGATAGCCTTGTGCAGTAACTCAACACCTTTAACGCTAAAATCCGTTGAAAGATATTTTCCAACCAGGGGAATACTGCTCAAAAATTGATTCAATTGTAAGGAAAAGTCCAACAATCCCGCATTGTTCCCCTCTACTGCGATATCAGTTAATTTTTGATTAATATATGGCAAGCATGTAGGAGCAAGTATCTTTGCTGCTAATCCTACTGGAAACACTGAACTTGCGGCATACGCTGTTGCTACACCAGCTACACCAACCCCAAATTTTACACTGGTAGGCGTATGATCGTAAACCATTTTCATAACTTTCATAAGATTCCTCAATAAAGTGTTATCAATCTGCTTTGCTGGGACCGTATCGTACTATCACAACGGTTGCCATTATAACTTCTTTTTTCGTGAATGCAACTGCGAATTGATAAAGTTTCTATAAAATTTCCCCTATTAATTTAAAAAATATCACAAAAAATAAAAATCAATGTTATAGCTCATAAAAAAGGAAAAATCTAAGAAAAGATATAATCACTGAATAGTGAAAAATCCCAGTAATCTGTCATTGGACTATATTAATATTTTTTTAATTTTTTATCTAGATAATAAGAAGATTGTTTCTATATACAAAATACCTATGTCTAATTGGCAAATTGCTAAAGCTCTTCTTAACGAGACATCAAAGTGTTGTAATATCCGTCACGAGTGATGTTGATGGAGCGAGTATACTTGATATTTTGTTGCCTCAAAGAGACTGAAAGATATAAAACATCGACACTAACACAAACCAGTAATAGCTAGGTACCAAACAAAATGAATTATACCAATTTCTTTTTTAAATCTATGTTGTCGTGCTGTGGGATTTAGGGTGATTCATGTGGTATCCTACACTCCTTAGTCCCCACCATTGCACTCCTAGTGCTTATTTAAAAATAGGACTTGGTATAAGGTATTTTTTTGATATTTTTGAATAATTCAAGAATTAAGATGGAGATGGACCCAAAGACAATCATAGAGTCGGCATAATTGAAGGCAGGGTAATGATGATGTAGAAAGTGGAGATCGATAAAATCGAGGACGGCATTTCTGAGGAATCTATCGAGAATATTACCTGTAGCGCCGCCGATAATAAGGCCGAGAGGGGTTATCATTCTATAAGTAGGTGTGGTGTTAGCATATAGGAATAGTAGCGACATTATGATGATGGAAGAGATGGCAATAAAAAGCCACTTACTGTGCTCAGGGGAGTTACAAATGCCGAAGCTTATACCGTAATTGTACACCTCTACCAAATTGAAGGAGGCAGTTACTATGTATTGGGAAGTTTGGTGACTTTGCAAGAATTCTAGTACCCAAAACTTAGTTAACTGATCGATTATGGCTGTGAGCAGAGCTATAATTCCGATTTTTGAGAATAACTTCAGCATAATAAGAACGAGATTTCTGATTAACCTGCGTCAATAAACTTCTTTCGAAACTTTATTTCTGCTATGAGCTACTAGTTACGTGGTGCTAAACCCACCTTCACGCACATCTCATACTAAACACCCTTTATAACGTTCACTGTCTGATGCATGTATTATTATGTCCCTTAGGTCCCCTTGCGTTTTCTATAATACATGATGCTGCTGTATTTTATCATGTTTTTGCATTTTACCAGCATAAGTGAGTTTTGA
>CAXOVX010000036.1:0-20329 GCA_964213345.1 Alphaproteobacteria bacterium
TAAAATTTTATAGCCAGTAATTTTTTTATTTGATATAAGTTGTGATCTGGAGGTGATAGAGGTCCCTATCGCATGATGTGGTAGCTTGTGAGTGTTGTTTTTTTGCCGGATTAGCTCAGTGGTAGAGCACCCGCCTTGTAAGCGGTAGGTCGTCTGTTCAAATCAGATATCCGGCACCATTTTTTGTGTTGTAGCTGTAAAACCTCCTCCCATCGTTGGTAAAGTCTCGTACTCACAACTCTATGTTCTCTGCAATACGACTAAAATGCCCATAACAAGAGTGCATAAAATCTGAAGTTGCATGATAACTTTGCTTCTTAGCGTAAAACAACTCTACAAGATTACAAATGCTGGTTTTTACGTTTTCCACGTTAATATCAATATATTTCTCTTCTCCAATCTCTCTACGTCCTGTAATACGCAGGTACCTTGCTAAAATTTTCTTTATTGCACTTGCAGTCATAGGTATATTTCTTTTATCGAGTAGCGTTCCTTCTCTCAATATCAAAGCTTCTATGGGTAATTGCGGAGATCTACCACTATGAATATTGCTAATTGGAGGGATATGACCTGTTTTGTAATCTGTAATAATAGCCATTCCTGCATTATCGACATCAACACGATCAAATTTAGCCTCGATTCTTATATCTAAGTTATTGCTACTCCTATACTTCCAATAACCCCTCTGCTCTACCATCGTATCAATTATATTATATGCACATTTAAGTTCTTGCTCTTTTTCAAAAAGCCAATTTGCGATATTATTTATTTTGGGCAGCCATACCGCATATATTTCGTTAACATTTTTGTAAAAAAATAATTCTGCTAACACTTTTTTACAATAATCACGTAGAGATGAAGTGTAAAATTGACGATCAAAATAACGACAATCACGAAGCAGATGCCTATTAATATTTGCAAGAGCACCATGCAATACCAAACCAAATTCCATGTACAGAGATTTTCTATCAACAGGAATTTGCATAGGCTTTAGGTTTAATATGTATTCAGTGTAGTATTTGTACGGATTACGCATCAATTTTTCCACTGCACTGGCCGACAGAAATACAGGTCTGGCATATAAAGGTGGGTTTGCGGCGCTTCCCAAAATTGCATAAGTGGTATTCCTTGGCGTCACTATATCATTGATACCTAATTCCACATCCACTATGCTCCCTAATACGCTGTATTTTTTATATTCGTTGCTGCTCTCTCCATACTGCTTTGACCGTAATTGCATATATGCCCATAAAGTAGAGAGCCATCTAGTCGGCATAGCACGAGTGTTATCTAATTGTTTTGTACAATAACTTAAGATAACTTTATGATAGGATAGTATATTGCAAAAATCATGTGCTACGTATCCTATTTCATATAGCATTGGTGGGTCGTATCTATGTCTCACCCTAACATCACTAGAAATATGATAATGCTCACCTTTGGTTTCCGGAAATATGCCATCCTGTAGCCCACATGCAATGATAAGGTCGTAATTATTAAAACGAGCTTCTATGTTAGTCGTAATTTCTAGGCCTTTTTCGAAATTGTTACCATCATCTATATGATGCTTATGTTCATATAATAGGGCATTAATAAGTTCTTTATAATTGCGTACGTTTTTATGGCCAGAAAATAAGCTAATATCGTTTATTATTTTTCGTAGAACATCTAGTATCGAGGTATTACGGTAATTTCCTGCGAGTAAGTTTAAAAAAATATCGAAGTGCATATTGCATAATTCCGATACATCTTTTCCTGCATAAAAAGCTTTACGCAACGCTTCAAGTTGTATGCATGACTGGTGTATTATGCTATAGAGTCCACGCTCCTCGCAAGACATAAGATCAAAATATTGTACTAATAAAGATGGTGTGAATTTTTGTAGGTAAGAAATTTCAAATTGCCAAACTAATTCCAAATGCTCATTAAATAGAAGGCTACACTGATGCTTAAGAATATCGCTTAGCAATAGCAATTCATTCTTTTTACTACCTGAGTATGATAGTAGAAGCATGAAGAATTTTATTTCAGGATAATCTGCTAAAGATGTGGGAATGGAATATTTTACTCTGCACCGACTCACCCAATCTGCAAGTTGTAATTTGTTATAAATACATTTTGCAAGCACAAGGTCTGATGTAACAACCCCTATGCGATCATATTTCGAAGAGTTTACGCATTTCTCCAGTGCATTCACTACGTTCTCGGCTTCAATAAGTGTAGAGGAAGCGGATATTATTCTCACATTATCAAAACAGTTTTTACCCCGCTTGTGCCATTGCTGCACCATATCTGGTGGATACATTAGCTGAGAAATATCCAAATCTTGAGATCGTGGTTGTGCTATATTTACAACATCCTCTCTTCTTAATTTTATCCTGTCTAGATACGCTTTTATGTGGTACTGACAATGTTCTGGCCGAAGGGCATTCCAAGCTTCATCTGGCAGTGTATAATCCAAGCCGTGAATAAAAAGTTTCAGATCTACATTAACATGCGCCCATGATAAAAATTTATTAATATAAGGTATCATCAAAACAGGTAGGATGGCGTAAATTTTCCTGGGCCCTGGTGCATTGCTACATATGAACTCTATCGCTAAATTTAGCCTTTGCGGGTCTAGGCATAGGTTCTTATTAGCTAAATAATCTTCTAAGAGCTTTAGAACTGCCAAGAATAAGGCTTCATTCCTATTCTCTGCAGAAAAACTACTAGGTAGTAAGGAGTAGTAATAATACTCATATAGCGCTAATTTTAAATCCCTTACCAAAGCTGTAGTATTGTAGTGTCTTATATGGTATCTGTGGGTAGCAAAAGCGGAATCTAATATGTTATATAAAAAAAGTGTTAACTCCCTTTTTGATATAATTTGCGGCAGCCGATATTTTTGCTTGGCATTCACGAACAAATGTATGTTGTCTGCAATTTCCGTATAAGTTATAATATTTTTTTCGCAGGAATACAATTTATAGAGTTCTGCAGTAAGATGGTGGGCGACACGCTTTCCTGGCGAGATAAATACAGCATCAAGAAAATCACTTTGAGTTAATGACAGAGCCCTAAAATATTGAACGAAGGAATCAATGAAGGCTGAGGATAATGGAATATTAAAAACACTTCCTTTACCACTAGACTTCTTCCGGAACTCTACTTTTGCTACGAACTGCTGCATCACTCTGGTGCTTGAATCCTCATGTATATCCGACAGATTGCGGTTCTGTGCTCTGTATGTTCCTCGCATTTCATCAACATAAGCAAGTTTCGAAAGAAGTCTATTACTAGGGTATAAAATTTTCGTAAATTTAATTGGTTGTGTAGACTTATCGCAATATACAATGTTTCATCTCATCTCACTATTGTCTAATGTCTCTCCTTCCATTGCGTATCCATGGCCCACTGTAATTATTTTTACTTCTTGTGGCAACCCCACAACGTACACTCCTTCTTCATCTTCATCTATCACACTTATCGGATACGTCTTTACAGCATTATTGGTATCTACAGCTTTTACAGCTAATACACCAGCATTATTTAACATTAGCGCAGACTGTGGCAGCTTATGAGCCATTTGTTGCCCTACAACAACGTCAACTTCCACATTTTGTCCACTAAATAACTTTGCATCTTCATTTTTTACCTCAAGTTCCATTAAAAATGTGGGCAGATCTTTATCAGCAACTTTAGATAAAAACTTAACCACTGCATCAGCATATTGGCCATCATTTATCAATATTCTTGCGGTCTTGGCTTGCCTTGCGAGTAACATTTCTTTTTCGGATAAATTTACTTGTACTGTAATGGCGCTAGAGTTGATAAAATAACCTAATACCACCCCCTTAGCGTTCATATCTCCTACCTGTGCCTTTATATAGTCTACGTAACCATTGTAAGGCGCACGCACAGTAGTATCTTGCACGTCTATTTTTGCTAAAGCCAGCGCGGATTTAGCTTCTTTTACGCCAATTTCTGCTTGTTCTAAAGCTGCTATAGAACCTAGCCCCTTCTCATACAGCACTAATGCAGCTTTATACCCTATGTTTGCTCTACGTAAAGTGGCTTTTGCTTTATCTAAATTTTCTTTTTTGTTCTTTTTTTCAATTTCCAATATAGGTTCATCTTTCTCCATAAAAGTACCAGATGTGCCAGAAATTTGCGTTATTTTACCTTCTACTGCAGATGTAACAGGAACTCTGTGCGTAGCTAGTGTATTTCCCTGAGCTTTTAAGTACACAGATCTTAACTGTGCACTATATGCCTTAACTTCATAAGACATTTTTTTCCCTGCTTCTGGACTTTCTTGCTCTGTCACGTGATTCTTACGAAATATACCAGATGCCATCCAGAAAAGAATCAGCACCATTAGTGATACTACGACTATAATCTTAGACTTTGGTTTTTTGTTTACACTACCGGATCTTAGACTTTTTATCATATCCATAACTCTACTTATGCAATTATTTCTAGCCCTACTGTGCACAAACTGCTAACATTAAGCTTAGTGTTAGCCATTATAGCGTATTATTTAACAATAAGTAATTGAAAAATGCACATTTGTATAGATGCGGGAAATTCTCAGATATATTGTGGTGTATACAATGAAAATGCCATTGTTGCAAAATTCAGATATGGAAGTACTCCCAATGCTACCTCAGATCAGTTTGGTATTTTTTTTAAAAACATTCTAAAAGAGTGTGTCATATCAGCGAACAAAATAAAAAAGATAGCCATTGCATCCGTAGTTCCAGAACTTAACTATCCACTAAGATCTGCATGTATAAAATATCTAAAATTAGAACCACATTTCCTAGCAGCTGATACCCAAGATTTGATAGCAATAAAATACGAAAATAAATCTGAGTTAGGTGCTGATAGGCTCGCAAATGCCATTGGTGCTACTGAATTATTTCCTCAGAAAAATTTATTGATAATAGATTTTGGTACCGCTACGACTATCTGTGTGGTTACGAGAAACAAAGAGTACTTAGGTGGGGCAATATTGCCAGGCCTTAAAACATCTGCCCGCGCTTTAGGTATAGCTACAGCAAAATTACCTGTAGTAGAGATAGTTAAACCACCAATGGTTATAGGCAAGTCAACGGTAATCAACATACAAATAGGGCTATATTATGGACAATTAGGAGCTGTAAAAGAAATAATAAACAGAATTAAAGAAATTGATGATATAGGCAAAACTCCCACAATACTCGCTACCGGGGGCTTCGCGTATTTGTTTAAAATGACAGGATTGTATGATGTTATAATTAACGATCTTGTGCTAATAGGATTAAACAGATTCTTAAACACAAAAACTTAACATAAACAAAATGTGCTCAAAAAAGGATTTAGGGAAGCCACAAGGACAATTATTCGGTAACATTGATTCAGCAAGCTGCCAAAAGAACGTACTATTGATAGCTACAGGTAGCATAGCTACTTACAAGTTACCAGATCTTATCAGAAATTTAGAGGCACACAACTACAATGTATCCATCATATTAACGCAATCTGCACAGCAATTTGTAACAATAACTACGTTACGTACCATTTCTCGTGCTGCAATATATTTGGATAATGAGGATTTTCTAATCAATAAAAATGCTTTGGCAAAGGACTCAGAGGGTGACACTACAATATTGCACATAGCCTTAGCTAGGAAACATGATGTAATTGTTGTCGCTCCGGCATCAGCAAATTATATAGCAAAAATGGCTGTGGGATTTGCAGATACCTTATCACTCAGCACTATATTGGCTACAAGTAGCCCTATTATAGTAGCTCCAGCAATGAATCCTGCTATGTTCGCACATCAAGCTACTCAACATAATATTAATCTCCTTCAAGGACGTAACGTCGAAATCATTGGCCCAATTCATGGACAAGTTGCATGCCAAGAGTCTGGATGTGGCAAATACGTAGGAAATGAGGCTCTCATAAATGCAATTGACAATACATTAAAAAATTCTAAGTCTTATGTAGGTTGCTTAGGGCGGAAAGCTGTTATCACTGTAGGCAATACTAGAGAGTACCTTGACCCAGTTCGTTTTATAGGAAATTTTTCAACAGGCAGGCAGGGTATACTAATAGCACAAGAATTAGTGCAAGCAGGCTATGACGTAACAGTAATATGCGGATTTGTTGATATTGATCTTGTTTTCCCTAAAAAAATAAAAATCATCAGGGCCTATTCAGCGCGTGAGATGTTAGAAGAAAGTATAAAATCACTGCCAGCAGATATATTTATAGGCTGCGCGGCTATATCAGATTTTAAGCCAAGAGTATTCAGCAACAGTAAAATTAAGAAGACTGATATAACAATAAATATTGAGTTAGAACCTAACGTCGATGTCGTGCAGTATATAGCCACATTAGGCCAAGCAGAAAGGCCAAAGCTGGTTGCAGGATTCGCCTTGGAAACAGGAAATTACCTAAAAAATGGACAGAAAAAATTACAAGAAAAGGCGTTAGACTTAGTAGTTGTCAATAGAGCAGAGTATCTGGGCAAAAATTCTAATGAATTTATAATTATTACGCGCGACGGTAATGTGCATGACCTAAAAATGATGAGTAAGGGGGATCTCGCCCGCCATTTGGTTGCGCTATTATCATATTCCTTTGATTGATTTTTTTTATTCTCTCGCATAACGCTTCTACGTTTGATACCACAGGTCACAGTGGCTTATCAGAAGGTGCAGGGATGTTATCTAAAACGGATACTGAGAGCAGAATTATGATTGAGATAGTACAGATATATGGAAGTTAGTGACTTCTGCCACATCTAAACTTCATCATTACTACTATTTTTCATTTGACTATAGTTAACAACTCTTTTACTTTCGTGAACTTATGGAATGATGTATGTTATCCAATACGATTGTCTTTTCTATCTTGGGAGTTGGAATTAATGTATGCTCCACGCATGTTTCAAATATTAATTTATCGCAGTACCCTCCAATTGCAGGCTCCTCTACCTTATTTTCACATAATGCAGCTATAATGTTTTGGCCCTGTGTTCTTTTATACCAAGTCCCATTTTTTGATGAGCACTAGAGTGCAATGATGAGGGTGAAGAAGTATAGTAATATTACATGATTGAGCCTGAATCCTACAGCGTAATAGCGTGGGCTCTAAAAAGAGAAATTGGTATAAGCCAAATGCACATCAAAACAACATACTACATTTAAGTCTACCTGATAAAATTTCTGTTACCACCATAGACTCATTGTTAGCTAGGCCTTGCATTCCATCAGCAAGAGTTTTGAAAGAAATTTAATGAATTTTGGGTGTCTTATATACTACATACTCCACTATTAGCAACAGTGTTGCTATGGTTGTTGCACACCACAAAGCATAAATGAAGTAATTGAATGTATGGTGCCTTGCTACTCCCAAAAAAAGTGCAGTCAGAGGATATATTATGCAAAATGCCAATAGCAGTACCGAAAGATGCCCGTAATTTTTGTTATTTGCCCTAAATATTATAACATTTATATGGTATAGACTGTAAAGGTTAAGTGCATATATCATGAACGTTACAATAATATCCAAGATCTTGATTAGAGTATTGCCCTCCACATGAATGCTGCACGTATAAGTATTGTTATCTGGATTGTAATGCTGCACTTGCCCAGAAAAATCAATATCCAAAATGAAGCCATCATGCAGTAGATTTTTAAAATGCATCTTCACAGGAACATCATTTATTTTCGAAGATGTGGCGGTGTGTTCTGATTGCCCCATAACTGCCCGTAACTGCAAGATTGTAGAATGTTTATCAACTAAATGCGATGTCTTTACTGCAGCATTTGTCGCGATGACGTGAGATCTAGCTTTTTTGTCTGCCTCCAATACAATCTGCGGATTGATAAAACTGTTTGTAAAAATTTTGATTTGCCTTGCCAATGCCCCATTTTTACCTACAAAACTGCCATGTGGATAAAAATTCAAGCAAAATGTTATTTCGTTATTTACTAGGTCTACATCTACAACAAAGACATCAATACCCAAATAGCTACCATCATCAGGAAGCACAGCACCATGCTTTCCCTGGAGGTATGGGATATTGCCAAATATAGATAAACAAACTTCCTTATATATAGCGCACACCAGTATGGTAAGACTCAATACAGAAAATATTGCAACAAAAATAAAATGTCTATAATCCGCTTCCGATCTGTCAATGCCCCTTTTGTGATTCATTACTACTACCTACGTTGCAGGCTACTCACCAAATACATTCTATAACAGCTAAAAATAGAGTAAAAGTGTTTTGTTAATATATTGCAAAAGAGCCAAGACTAAAAGAATGTGAGCACTCTCAACAAAGCTATAATTATCACGTCATACAAAATCCTATATTATACCAAATCCCCTTTTAAACGCTCACGTTGCCGCGTTGCAGGATTGGGGTCCAATCATGTAGATTACTACCTGTTAATATTAGGAGTTATCTGCGATAGTGAATGTCGCGCCATATGCTTGTGTAGTGGTAAAAACAGGTAAGAGATTTATTCGTGAGAAAGAAAAATTCCCCAAAAATGCTTTATATATGGCGGTAGACGGATTATTCTCAAATGAAAAATAGTAGTAGGTGATGATTAAAGCATCTTATATAAATTTCATACGTATGAAAAAGTAACTACAGTTACTAAGGTAAAGATGATGGATGGTCATATAACAAAGACTTTAGAGAGATAGCACTTAAACAGGTTGATGAAGGAGTGGATATGGAAAAGTATGTATGACACTAGGAATTAGCAATGGATCATTTAGGTGAGAAAAAGTATGAAGAAAAGAAGTGGTGATGTGAGTCCAAAAAAGAGGGGGTAATAAGCCAACTAAAGTAAATTATGAGCAGTTGGAGCAAATTAATTAAAGGGAATCCAAATTTATAGTTAAATTGGTTGGGTTTTGAAGGCGGCGTCCACAGCATCTGCTAAAGAAAGAAGGGTATTCTTTCAATATTTTTCCTACCGACGCCTTTAAATTAGCCAAAAATTTCTCGATTAGATTTAAATCTGGTGAACAAGGAGGTAAAAATAACAGATGATAGCCTCTTCTATATCTTAGTTTGTTTAAGCGCTATCCCTCTAAAATCCCTGCTATATCTTAGTAATTATAAATAGTTTTAGCACTTGTATAGTAATTTTAATCATGATTACAATCCTTCTTCATTTGACTATAGACAAATTAATAGAGATCTTTAACTCATTGTGCAAAGTGGTTGTTTATTTAGCCCCTACTGCAATTTGCCCAAGAAAAATTAAAGTAGAGGAGTACTTATTCTCCTGACGATTATACTGATCTAGCGCAAAACAAGCCACTCTTCGATATCTGAAAAATTTATTCGTTATACAACATTTTTCAGATATAACCGCAATGGTGAGGGCGAAGGAGTATAGCAATCTACATGGCTGAACCTGAATCCACAGTGTAACAATATGGCATTAAAAAGGGAACTTGTATAACTTCTTGTTCATAAAAAGGTTTATTAGCACTTTATCAAATTAACTCCGCAATTCTTATGAGTTCATTATACTTGCATATGCGGTCTGTGCGACAAATAGAACCAGCTTTAATATACGGAGCCCTTGTTGCAACTGCCAAGTGAGATATAGTTGTATCTTCGGTCTCACCCGAACGATGCGATATGACATAAGTATAATTGTGTTGTTTTGCTAATTTGATGGTTTCTACGGTTTCTGTGAGCGTCCCGACCTGATTTAGCTTAATTAAAACGGCATTTGCTATACCCTGCCTTACGCAGTCGCGTAGCATGATTTTGTTAGTAACAAATATATCATCCCCCACTATCATGACATCGTTCTGCAATATTTTCGTTAATTCCCGCCATCCTTCGATGTCGTTTTCAGCTAGTGGATCTTCTATAGAAATGATTGGGTATTTTGTGATTAAGTTTTTGTAATATTGAATCATTTCTTCCCCATTCAATATTTTATTCACACCACGCATATGATATTCCCCACCTTTGTAAAAGGTCGAAGCTGCGACATCTAATGCCAATTTGACATGATGTGTATAGCCAGCATTTGCTATAGCTTTACACATGAGGTCTAAGCAACATTCTGCTGAGCTGATATTCGGAGCAAAGCCCCCCTCGTCACCTATATTAGTACTGAATCCAGATGCTCTGAGCAGATCACGCAGGCAATAAAAGACCTCGCTTGCTATGCATAGTTTTTCTTCTATCTTACTCCCTCCTGTCGGGATTATCATGAATTCTTGTATATCCAAATGATTATCTCCATGTTTGCCACCATTTAAAATATTTAACATTGGAGTTGGAATGACAAATTGCGAGCAATCAAAGCGGCATTGTTGTGCAATGCTTTTAAATAAGGGTGCTCTATTAGCACGTGCCACAGCCTTTGCAAATGCTATTGAAACTGGTAAAAGAGCATTTGCTCCTAGATGACTTTTATTCTTTGTTCCATCTAGAGATATAAGAATGCTGTCGAATGCATTTTGATCGGCAAACGAGCAATTCACTATTGCACCAGCAATGATGGTATTTACATTGTTAATGGCTGTTAGTACACCTTTGCCACCATATCTTTTAGCACCATCTCTTAACTCTATGGCTTCATTCACACCAACTGAAGCTCCACTCGGAGCAGAAGAACGTCCAAAGCTACTATCAGATAACAACAAGTCAACTTCTACAGTTGGTCGCCCCCTGCTATCTAAAATTTCCCTTGCCTTAACTTCGTTAACAGTAAATCCGCTCATATTGTTGCAAAAAATTCAATATTCTGATTGAAGATGATGTAATTTGTTACTGGCATTAAGTGAATCAACTATTGCATTTACGAGGTTATTGCACTGGCTAATTTTAACGTAAAAGAAGCACAAGCTCCATCTTCTTTATTTTGTATACTAAATTTCCCTTGATGTTCCTCTATTATTTTTTTTACGATGGATAACCCCAGACCTGTTCCAGAAGCTTTAGTTGTGATATATGGCTCATATATTTTATCCATAATACTTGGATCTATGCCAGCGCCGTTATCATGTATCTCCACTATTGCATACTCATTATTGCTGGTGGTATATACTACAATTTGAATAATACCGGTATAAAACTTGTGATGGCTAGCATTTATTTTCGATAATATTGATTCAGCGGCGTTCTTTAAAAGGTTAGTGAACACCTGCATTATTTGCATTCTGTCACAATTTACATAATATGCCTCTAGTACGCTATCAAATTTGTATTCAACATTGGGGTGTGCGCTTTGTTGTAAGAATAGTGTTTCCTTTACCATGGCACGCAATTCGTGTTTTCGAAGCTGTGGTAGGGAAATTCTAGCGAATGCCAAAAATTCTGAGACCATCACCTGTATATCGTCGACGCGTGAAGTTATGGTATCGATATATCTACTAAAAGCATCGGCATCTTGTAGTATTTGTGGTAAAAACTTTTTCTTTAGACGTTCAACAGAAAGCTGTATGGGAGTTAGCGGATTTTTTATTTCATGAGCTACTCTACGTGCTACGTCTGTCCAGGCTTTTAAGCGCTGTACGGCATTCAATTCTGTGATATCATCAAAGGCAACAATAATATTTTGTAACGCCCCATCATTACTTCGTAATATTGCTATCTTAGTTAATAAATAAATATTTTTGTAATTACGTTGAATTTCTAGATTTTTTGTATGGTGATCCTGCTCACTATGCCATACATCTTGCTCTGAGTGAGGTTCACATATCGCAACGTCACTCAATAACCGCTCTAAGGCATCCTGAATTTCTGGGAAAATGGTTGTATAGTGCAGACCCATTATATCAACATTTGCATCTTTTAGGTGCAATATTTGTCTTGTTGAGTGATTGTATAAATTTATGAATCCATTTTTGTCTAACGCCAAGACTCCAGCAGATAATTCGGAAAGTACGGCCTCAATAAACTGTACCCTTTCGTCTATAATGGCATTAGCTTGCGTAAGTTCTTGGTGTTGTTCTGCAATTCTTGCTGTCATCTGGTTAAAAGCCTTAGCTAGTATTCCTATTTCATCTGCTCCTCTATTTTCTGGCACTCTCACTGTAAAATTGCCTGATTTTATTACAGATGTTGCAGCTGCTAGGTCATTTATGGGTTTTATGATAATTCTGGCTAATTTGTGCGCAATCAGTGCTGCGACAACTAATAATGCCGCAGATAACCATAAAAACGCTACTATTACTCTGCTTCTTATTGTTGTTATTTGTTTCTGTAGTTCTAAATAAATGTTGGCTGAAAATTCTGTTTTTTGTAAATGTTGAGATATTTTTGAATCTATATAGCGCCCAACTATCAAATAGGTGAATGGCATTTTATTGAGTTTATACACTGCCTGTACCTTGTCATTGGTACTTTTGTGTATGTAGATTTCGCCTTTATCTGCTATTTCAATAGCTTCAGGTGGTAGAGTTTCGAATAGCATCGAGAAGCAGAGTGAAGTATGTGCTATTACTTTACCTTCGGAGAAGGGTACTATGGCTTTATCTTCAGAAAATGGTACTATGGTAAAGATCATAATATCCGATAAGCCCATAATTTCCGCTTCATGATCAAGAAATCCATTCAAATTTTTCTCATTACGAATCAATCTTAACAGGTCACGATCTAGTTCATTTACAATTGATAGTGCATCTATCTTAATACTATTTATGTGTTCATCTAAGTATGCTTTAGCTACCTGTACAGTTTCTTGTATACTGCTACTTACTTGTTCACTAAAGAGCTTTTCGATGCCTAGATAGTAATATACCGAAGCGAGCAAAGCTATTAATATTGCAGGTATGATAACAGCTGTACTCCCTATGAGGAGTAGGATTTTGGTTTGAAGAGATAAATTAGATATTTTTGTGTACAACTTACTTCGCCTCTCACATCTGATTACTAGGTTTTGCAAGTGGAGCAATTATGCATTGTACATATTACGTGAGTAATGTAAAGTAACCTAAAATTTTGAGTCCGGTCAAGTATTGATATGAGTGTACGGTACAAAAGAATACTGCTGAAACTATCTGGCGAGGCATTAATGGGAAGCCAGCAGTTTGGACTAGATACTGAAACGATCAGTAAAATATGCTACGACATAAAGGCAGTGTATGGTTTAGGTTGCCAAATATGCATAGTCATTGGTGGTGGCAATATACTGCGTGGAGCTACTATCTCTTCAACTGGCATAGAACGTGCTACTGCTGACCATATGGGAATGCTGGCAACTGTAATAAATGCGTTGGCACTGCAATCTCGGTTGGAAAATATTGGGCTCATGACTAGAGTGCAGTCTGCAATACCTATGCTGACCATTGCAGAACAGTACATTAGAAGAAAAGCTATACGGCATATGGAGAAGGGTAGAATTGTTATTTTATCTGCTGGCACTGGTAACCCATTTTTTACAACGGATACTGCGGCTGTATTAAGGGCAGCAGAAACTAATTGTGATGTTATTTTCAAGGGTACGCAGGTTGATGGAGTTTATTCGTCTGATCCTAAAAAAAATGCTGACGCTGTCAAATATCAGGAATTAAGCTATAAGGAAGTGCTGACAAATGACTTAAATGTAATGGATGCTGCCGCCATATCACTAGCAAAAGAGAATAACATACCAATAGTGGTTTTTAATATCTCTAGAGCCAGCGCTTTAATGGATGTTATGCAATGCAAAGGTGAATTTTCGATCATCAATTAGAGACTTCTTTTGAAACTCTACTTCTGCTACGAACGTTATGTTATACCAAGTCCCATTTTTAAATAAGCACTAGGAGTGCAATGGTGGGGGCAAAGGATTGTAGATAAACTGCATGACTGAGCTCGAATCCTGCAACGCAACGGCATGGGCGTTACAAAGGGGACTTTGTATAACGTCATTTTGTACGTGTAATCTGCTACTTATTGCCTATATTTAATGCGATATTTATATATTTCTAATAAACTACAAATCATTTTCTGCGAAAATTGCGTAAATTTTGCTTTTTTCACAAAAATTCTATTTCTTTTTCGCTTAATTTGCTTTACTCATGACATGTGGCGGATTGCGTGGTCTGTGCAAGTGTTGCTGTTTTGTAACATGGGCGGGCCGTAGATTAATTTCATATATGGAAGGTAAAAAATGGCAATGTCACTACAGGGCTCTAGTACACTGGGGCTACAGAGTCAGATCGAAAGTATCGCAAGTAAGCAGAAGCTTGTATCCAATATGCTGAGTAGTGGGGATAAGATCCAGGAAGCATGGCAGGATGCAGCAGGTCTTACTATAGTTGAGTCTTTAAAACAAGAAATTGATAGTATGAAGGCTGTGGCTGAAGGGCTACAACAAGGAGATGCTGTGTTAAATATAGCAGATGGTGCTATGAAGGGAGCACTGAAGATTTTAGAACGTATAGGTGTGCTGATTGATCGCGCTAGAAATGGTTCATTTGGTGATAAGCAAAGACGAGACTTAAACAATGAAGTGCAAGAATTGTTGAAAACATGGGACACAGCAATGGAAAATGCTAAGTTTAATGAACATACACTTCTCAATGGCCAGCTCTCTGCAGGAACCAATATAAAAGGAGATGTACAAAGTATCATCACACCAAGCAGTGCAACATTGACACATGATGTGACGTTAGCTCCGAGTAAGTTTACCCTTAACGGCGTAAAATTTTCAACTGGTGGGGCTACATCCGAAGTTAAATTCATACCAGGCAGTACTAGTGAAAGGGCTCAAGAGGTAAGGGTTACGGTGACAGCGGCAGCTAAGCTCACGACTACAGCGTTGACGTTGACGGGAGGAGGAGCTACTGTGAGGATAGGTGGTGATGCTAATGATGATTTAAAAGTTGCTGGTGTTGCTACTGCCGCTACGGGGATAGCAGCAGAGATAGCAGCAGCTATTAACAGTAACACTGGTAGTAAGTTGCCAGTAGGATTTACAGCTACTGCTACTGGTAGCGTTGTCACTATTCAAAGAACTGCCGCCAGTGCAGCAAAATATAATATACAAGGTAGTGTTTCAGTGCCTACTGCGACAGTAGATGGTGCCAGTGCATCAAGCTTTGGTACAACTGCAGCTGCTGTAGGTGCGACGAGTGTGGTGGTACAAGCTGGCTATCAAGTTAACATTAAGGATATTGGTGCTGGTGCTGCAAACAACATTTATAGCTTTTTTACTAATCCCAGTGATGGCTTGTCAAAAGCGGATGATTTTGTGAAAGAAGCGCTTTCGTCCATTACAGTTGAGAATCCTAATCCAGTGCCTGCCGGCACAAATACGGTGCTAACGATAAAATCTAAGAATAGTGCCATAACTGGGGCTATAGTGTTAGATTCTGGTGGTGGTGTGTCATTAGGTAAATTTGAAAGTAGTGCAGCAGTTGGTTCATTGGGTGTAGGTAATATTCACATAGGTGGTTCACTAACCGGTACAGCCGCAAGCTGGATAAAGTATGATCCTCAAGGCTTCGCTGCTGCTACGACAGGGGCTATAACCATTCCAGCTACGGCAATAGGAGAAGGCTCTACTTTTACTGTTGGGGATAAGGATCCAATTAAGTATACATTTAAGGCGTCTCCTGATGCACATGATAAATCTCAAGTTCAGTTAGTTGTTGGTGATACGTACCAAAGCTTGATCAATTTGGTTAAGATGTTGCGTCAAAGTGGTAATCCAGTGTTGCAGAGCTTTGATTATAAGCTACAGGTTGATGCTAAAGGCGACAATCAAATGTCTATTGCAACAAAAACTCCAGATGCTACGTTTAATGGCCTGAAATTTAGTTTTACGCCTACTACTGGCGCTGGTGCCGCATTGACTTTAATTGGTGGTAAAACTGGGGGCATGGACTTCTCCAAATTAGTAGCAAATGACAAATTTATTGGGTCAGGGAAGGGTATCGTTGTTACAGCGAAATATAAAGGCCAAGACAAAGTGGATCTGACATTGCGTTTAGGTGATGGAATGTCATATACTGCAAGTGGGGTTGGTACGCTGCCACAGGATGACACAGTAGTGCGGTTTATTGCTGCTGGCGGCAAGCCAGAGGGTGGGTACTTCGATATCACTTTCGCAGCAAAGCAAGGTATGAGTGTAAATGCTGATAACGTCAGCAAGTATGCGGAAGAGCTTGGTAAAGCTGCAGGGGGGTTAAAAGTCTATCAAACAAGGGCATTGACCAGCTTCCAGCCAGATAATGGTATGTTGAATAATGCTAAAGTTGAGTTTGTAAGCGGCAGTTTTGACGATACGTTGAAGGTATCAGGTGTGAAAGTGTTGGGTAAGACCGTAACTAGCAATGGCTCTGTTACAGTTGATTTAAGTGATGGTAGAGCTTTCTCATTGTCCATACCTACAACTCAATCTCCTATTTTGAAGGCAGGCAGTATTGTTGAAATAGTGAATAGCGCTGATCCAGAAGAAACGTTTCGTTTGCACTTGTTGACTAGCATTGATCTTTCTGATGCAAAGGATGTAAGTGCACTGCAGACTACGTTAAGTACTGCATTTAAAGCTGGCAAAGGACCGATGGAATTCCCAATTTCTTCAGATCCTCACGCGAAGCTTGACATTGCATTTCCTAATTTGACCCTCAAGGCTCTTTTTGGGGACCATAAGGTAGACATTTCAGATAAAGATCATTTGATTGAAAATGCTGAAATTGTGAGTAAGGCAATAAGTCAGGTGTTGAGCGAGAGAACTAAGGTTGGTGCTTATCAGTCAACGATAAGACAGTTAGGTGATACGATGGCTTTGGCTGTACAGAATACCGCGACTGCGAAGACTATATATGGTGATACTAATGTTACTGCAGCGGTCGAAGAACTAACGCAGACAAATATTAGGTTGAATGCAAGTGTTAATGTGTTTAAGCAAATGTTGCAGTCATTAAACTTGGTGCTGCAGTTAATGCAACAGTAATATTGCACAATCGTATTATGACATAATAAAGCACCGTCTCTGTGTTACAGGGCGGTGTTTTTTGTAAAGGCTTAATGTTAACCCTAAAACATGCTTGTAATATTACTTTATTATTAAAGTATTAGTTGTGCAAAATTTTCATTAAGCAGGAAGGCAATTATGAAAGATGTACCAAATATTCAACCATTGCAAACCACAGCAATGGTTTCTGATTTTACTCAGCAAGATTTTTACAACAAGGAGCTTGCATTACTGTTTCCATCAATACGTGAGATATGCAATCCTAATTTTCAAAAATTTTGCACATTATTATCATCAAATAATGTAACTGCCGGCAGTCTAAAGGAAGAGGTACAAAAAGAAATCACGTACCTTCAAGACTTAACAAAAAAATCTGAAACAGCAAAAATGCAATGTAGTCCTGACTTCTTAAGCGCAGCAGGGAAGTATCTATCAAGCGAGGGGAACAATAGTCTGAAATTCGATAATGATGGTAAAATAACTCACTTCTTAGCACCAGGCAAAGACGGAAAGGAAGTACGATGTGACTTGGATGCTTTTACAGATAAACTGAAGATCATGATAGAAGCTTTAGAGGAATTTAGCAAAGGTACAGGGAAAGAGGTGATTGTAGGCAGGATCAAAGAAAAACTCGAAAAAAAACAAACTATAGTTAAGGATGCGTTGTATGATGCTGATTGGCATAGGAACCTTGTGTTAACAGAAAAGGACAGCAAAGTAGATTATTGGGGACAACCTCCTCAAGAACGTAAGAAAGATGATGGAAAAGTTTTACCTGAACAACAGAAGTGGCATCAAAAATTACCGAATCTTGTGCACATTGTGATGCAGCAGGGCCTTCAGAATGGTTTCCTATATGCGGCCCTTGAAAACCTTTATTCGTCAGAAGTAATCCAGTTGGCGGGAGCTCACGAACTCAAGACACAATTTAAGTTCGTAATGGAAAATTCAGTAGAAGAGAAAAGGAGTGAAAAAGTAGCAGTAGAAGAAAAGGTAAGGAAATTGCAGCTACTGGTATCACTAAGTCCGGCAAGTTCCGAAAAAATGGACGAAATGGATATACCAAAAGAGCTTCGACAAAAGATAATAAACACACCTATAACTTTTATGTTGGAGTTTGATCTATCAAAAGACTTAGGAATAGGACAAAAAGCTCTTGGTACACCAACGGATTTTGGCTTTCGGATTATTAGTTTGGAAAATGGTAAAAAAATATTTGGAGAATCAAATGGTAAACAAAACGAAGAGGCTCTGAATGAGCTCAATGCATTGACTAGGCAATGTGCTATAAATAATGCATTAAATGACTTTGCTCTCAAACTTGCAGAAGGAAGTAAAACTGACAAGCATGCATGGTTGGAAAAGTGCAAGAAATCTTTACCGTTTTTAGCAGATTGCAATAGCATAGTAGGTGACAAAGAGTGGAAAAAAGCAGAACAATTAACAAAATTGTTAAATTTTTATAGTCTCGGTAATTCACCTGATCTGGCCGAATTAGAGAGTATTAGGCAAGCTTTGTTGTTAGGAAATGGTAAGGGACTAAGTACCATTATACTAGATGTTAAAGTTACCAAGTGTGTTAACACAACTGTAGGTATTATCAAAGAAGCGCATGGTAATAGAATGTCTAGACAAGACATTGATAAAGTTACCGGAGTGTTCAATAAACTTATTACATCATCAGGTCTAGACGAAGAAAATCAAAGGATATGCCAGGAACAGGCTAAAAGTTTCGCAATCAAGATGGTATATGTCCATGGTGGGAAAGTATCAATTGCAGAGTATGCTTTAAATGCTATACAGCAGATTGTGCGTCAAATATTCGGCAACGAATATACGCTGCCAAAAGAACTCAGTGACAAGCTATTTCAGGCATCACCGGTAGAGGTAGGTAGAGTGCATTAGGACTGGCAAACAGTACGCCAGGCACTGGGTAATTCACATTGTATAAATTGTATTTTTTAGCAATCAAGCACGAAAATTCATTCAAGGTAGTGGCATTAGAGTTCGTAGTGTGGCAGTAGAGAATAGCAATGCGATAATTTGGCATCATACCAATTCCCCCTTTTTAACGCTCACGTTGTCATACTGCGGGATTTAGGCTCAGTCATGTAGTATTCTGCACTTTTTCACCCTCACCATTCTGCTCCTAGTGCTCATTTAAAAATGGGACTTGGTATCACATCTAGATGTAGAACAAAAAAATAAAATATTTGCAGTAACAAATATAATGCTATGATGAAGTCTAGTTAGCTGCGAAAGAAGGTGCATCTTAGAGTGAATAAAGACCAGAATCAAAAACTTATGCTACAATTAATTCTCGAAATTGGTAATCCTGACGCAATTTTACATCATGTCGTCTGATGATTTTAAAACAAGCCAGGAGTGGTTAGAATATATAGAGGGTTTTCAAAAAGTTAGAAATAGCTCTAAAAAACGAAAGACATCCGATGCTGCACTTACTCCAGATGTGTCAAAAATACGTAAGTCCGTTGCAGAGAAGTTGTCTAATGCCAGTTGCAATGTGTACTCAATCACGGCACTCACACAAATAACGAATAATGATGTTAGCCATAAACCGCAAAGTTGGCTGGAAATAGATCAGCACAATGGCCTTGATAGGAGAACTATCTACGCCATGGATAGGGGGGAATATTCCATTGCTGCTACGTTAGATTTGCATTGCCATACCATGGAACAAGCTCATGCAACTCTGCAAAACTTCATTTTAAGTGCCTATCAACAGCAAAAACGTTTTTTATTGATAGTTACTGGAAAGGGCAGCAATCAAAAAAGTGATGGGAACGATACGGCTACAATCAGAGAAATGCTTCCTTGTTGGTTAAATAGCAAATTATTACGTCCCTGTATATTGCGCTTTAGATTCGCTATAAAAAAACATGGCGGTGAAGGGGCATTTTATGTGCTTTTAAAACGTGAAAGAGGTCCAGTCACACACTTTCATAAAATTGCAGACAATAAGAGCAAGTATTGATTGCACTTATGTGATACAAAATGCTATAAACACAGATGTACGAGAAAAATGTTTTTTTATTGGGTCGCATGTATCATAAAAGATGCATTAAATCAGGCGTTTTGTTGTGTATCGCGGTAAGCGTGCTGTTAACCAGCTGCACAGGCGGGTTCCCTGTTAGACGTAAATGGCAAAAGGCTGAAGATTTTGAAGAAAGACGTGAAATTGCCTACAATATTTTTGTAGAACAGGGGGGATTAAAGAAGAAAAATGCTAAGTCACTAAATCCAGGTGATAAAAAGATGCGAGACCAAGCAATGCAAGAGTTAATGCCACAAGACGTGAAGCCTCTTACTAAAAAGAGTGACGCAAACTTACCTGACGCAGGATCACGCTAAATTCAATTTAGGATTAAGTTGGCTAG
>CAXOVX010000037.1:0-7014 GCA_964213345.1 Alphaproteobacteria bacterium
TTTGTTACCCTTTATCGGCTCCTTTAAACAGATATCATATCTCCATCTTATCGCACTATATTATCCACTCCTTAGCCTTCTTCGGGTTGTTGAGAAACTACTTACATCAATATTGCACAAAAAAGATGCAAATACAGGCCTATTCCGTGATTATTTCTTCTATAGGAGAAACTATAATGTAACGCTGTCTCATATTCACATCTTGTATAAAATTTTTGGTAAATGGATAATATATAGTTTTTTCGGTGTATTTATTGTATATCTCCAAGATATCTGAAGCACCGAAATTAGCAACCTGTCTTACTACACCTATTTTTTGCATTGTATTGGATACGTGCACGACCATACCAAACAAATCGGCATAATAAAACTCATCATCCCCAATACTTGGTAATGCAGAACGTTTAATCATAAGATGGACATTTCTCAAAACCTCAGCTTCTTGTCGTGAATTGACATTCTCTATAAGAGCTACGACATCTTGTTTTTTTATGCTAATAACTTTTATTCTATAGCTATTACCATTTTTATCGAAGACATGCGCAAAACTCTCTATATCTCTTGGGCTTTTCGTAAAACACCTTATCTTTACGTAACCTTTGACTCCAACGGTTGACGTAATGCTACCAATTACCACGTCATAATCTAACATAAACAAACTTGGACATTATTAGTTAAAACAGAAAACCACACTGCACGCAATCCTTCCCCAGCACAAAGCAAAAGTGCAAACAAAGGGTCCGAGAGATGCTGCTACCAACTACGGCATACCAACGAAACCAACAACGGCCAAATGCACCACCACTCCATACACCTAAAATAGCACTATACGCCTCATAGTGTACATATATTATATATATTATAAAGATATTTTTAGCTAAATTTTAATTAATTTGCACTACGTTATATTTTTGTAGTAACTTTGCAACACGCTCTGTTGGTTGCGCACCGACTGAAAGCCAATATTGTACTCTTTCTTGTTTAAACGTTGCCCGCTTTTCAGAACTTGTAGGTAATAATGGATAATAATCGCCCACTTTTTCTATAAATTTACCATCGCGAGGAGATCTGTCATTTGCGATTACAACGCTATAACACGGTGCTCCTTTTTTTCCTTTTCTAGCCAATCTCATTTTTACAGCCATGACACCAAAAATATATATCGGTTAAACTTATTTGCACACTACACACTGCCACTCACACACCACTAACGCCAGGCTCCAACTCTAATCCTCCGCATATCAGCACACATTAAACTATAACTGTTCATTTTTGTAAATAACTTTCATGACCTTATGCAAAAATAAGTCAAATTCTACGACTGCCCTCACGTCTATTTTCACGTACAGTAGCCTTACATGCCAAACTCATAGTTATTTATTAAAATCAAGTGATAAATATGCCACATCCTATACTACATTAATTTGTTGCTCCTTCAAAAATTAGTTGACTTAGCGTAATCAGCAGGTATACATGAAGCTTATACATTGAGGTCTTGGACCTCGTTTTGTCAATGATTTATCAAGGTAATGAGATTATGCCAATAGACTTGCAAAAGTATTCTTGTATGGTTAATTCAAATTGTGACAATGGGGTTCCACGACAAGATACCGGCTCGCAGAGTGCAAAGACTGCTCCACACTTTATCACCGATGCATTGAAGTACGATTTGGTGCAAAAAGCAGGGGCGGGGAATTATGCTGGAAAACTGAACTTAGGTGGTACATTGGGCTTTACTAAGTTGAAATGTGATATTGATGCGCTGATGAATGGGTTGCAGTTTTTTACTGATAGTACGGCTCAGTCTAAATTTACAGGCGGTCTAGTAGCAGGACCTTTATATGTGAGAATGGGTGATGCAATGGGGGCTTCCCAAACTAATCTAAAATGCATGATTCCAGGAAGCGATGGTAAGGAGACATTGAAGGTTAGCGTGACGGCTGCATCAAATAGTATAGGTAGTGCTTTGAACGCGAAGAATGCTATTACTCCTGGTGATGTGATGAGTGGAGCTGATTTTGCCGCATTCCTAAATAGTTTAGGATTCAAGAGTTGCACATATACTGCTGGTGATGCTACAGTAAAGAATTGTGCTTCTGATGGCAAATCCGCCGATGCCACCGCTGCTACTGCTGCTAATACTTTCGTGACGAAATCGCAAGTAGAAATAGGAATAGTTGGTACTGCTGCTGTAACATTCCTGAATAGTTATTTTACTGGTTGTACGTATGCATCTCCTAAGATGACTTCGTGCACTGCCAAGGCCTCCCCTACATCATTCGACAGCAATGCTGCTGCCGCAGCGAATGGACTATCGTTGACAACAACAGCAACAGTAGATCTTACAAAACTTGCTCCAGCAGCATATCAACTCGGAGGAACTTTAAAAGCAGCAGCAACATCTATAAGTCTTGGTGAGTGCATCCCTGTTGGGCTTCCTGGCGTAAAAACAGATGGTATGGGTTCTCCCGTATTTAAGACATTTTCTGATAAGCAGAATGATGCTAATGGCAAGTTAGCATTCTTTACTGATGCAAAATGCACGACTGTAGTTACTGATGCTGGTTTGACCGATACTAATGTTGTCTATATCAAGGGCAGTAGAGTAGAGGGAGTAACTAAAGATCCAGCTAAGTTCCAGTTTACGTACGTAAGCAGTGATAGTGCTACTGCAAAAGAAGTAAATCTTACTACAATATCAACAACACCAGGTGCTTTAACAATTACACCGGCAAGTATTATAAAAGCTACTGCCACAGATATAAAATTCGAAGGTGGTATTAGTGGTAAAACCTGTAGTAGTTACGTATATGCTGTAAAATCTGTCAAAGCGAATGGAAAGCAAATTGCGCTAGATAGTGATAATGTATTAAAAGTTGGTGGTAGCAGCACCACCACTGCGGTGAAGGGATTTCCATTTAAGATGCTAGTAGATGGGCATTGGACAGATACACTAAACGTAAAGCTACTAGCGTCTACGTATAGTGTCGAAGTTGCCGTTGGATGCTTAGATAAGGGAATTGGATGTGATGCATTTGACAATATGGAGAACTGTCATCCTGAAATTTTTGGAACGGTGCCAGTTGAGCTAGTAGTAGCGTAGAGTTGTGAGAGGGGGAGATCGGGGGGGGGGGGATGGCATGTACGCATTGTCCCTCTCTTATTGTGTTCACGAAAGTGGGGGGTTACCGTTTTTTCGGTTATTCCCCCTTCCTTTTCGTGGATTGCTTTGTTGTCCCTCACCATGCTTGTTTCTCTTCTTCTCTTCGTGCCCCTCTTGAAAAAGTCCATGCTATTTGATGTTTCTGTTTTTTGGAGGGCTTTATTAGACTTATTTCAAAATTCATGGGACCTGCCTTCTGTACCCGTGTTCTTCCTTGCATCGTGGTAAAATGGAGTTGCGATCACCACGCATTGCTGATGAAAAGAGGGCTCATGGCCAAGTTCCATTCTTTTGAGATTATCACCTTACCCAGCTATCTTATTCAATCCAAGGCGGATGAGTTTTTCCAAGCTGACGCCACTGTTATCCTGTATAATTGAGTTAATTACATTACCTACGATTTGTCTCTGGAAGCCTAGATTAACAAGTGCTGTGATGGCATCATCGACAATGCTGCCACTACCACTGCTACTGCGTACTACCGTCATGCTCTGTCCTCCCCATTGACTTTGCTCTATAGTAGACTTAAACAAATTAGCAACTTGTTTATTGGATGATAACTCGATTATAATCCTAGCTGCCAATTTTTGACCAACACCTGAGACAGTTTGTAATCTTTGAGCATCTTGATTACAGATACTGGTCAACAATTCGTTAGGATGCAGTGTACTTAATATTGATAGGGCCATTCTACCGCCTATACCTTGCACAGAGATCAAATAACGAAAACATGCTTTTTCTAGATTATCGATAAATCCAAATAGTATTGTACCGTCCTCTTTGGTTTGGCTGTCAATCAACAAGGATCTAATCTCTCCCTCTTTAACAGAAGTTAAAGTATAGAGTGAGCAATACACCATATACCCTACCCCACTCACATCCAAAATGACATGATCTTGAAATATTTGGTCTACTTTGCCGTTAAGCTTACCTATCATGTTTTTTATATCCCTATACAAAAATACTATTTTCAATTTTAAAATAAACACAAAGAGTGTAAGGATGAGAATGAGGAAAAGTAAAACTAGCAGCACACACCTCGGCATACACCTCTAAAAGGATACTATCTCTAGCGCAAAAATAAAACAAAAGCTATTGCAATATTAGCGCAATTAATCCATAATCCCCAGGTATTGTGTTAAGTACGACAAAACATGATAAGATAAAAAGGGCTAGCCCGCATGATGGAATGGTAGACATAACGGACTTAAAATCCGTGGGGAGTTCATCCCTTGCCAGTTCGAGTCTGGCTGCGGGCACCACGTATAAGGTACTTTAGGTAGATGCTATTTAGAAGAAAAAAAGCTGTACAGAAAGAAGACAAAGTCTATTCTAGCAGTTATCACAAACGCATGTTTACAGAAAAATTGGCAGAAGCTGATCCACAGGTTTATGACTGTATCGCAAAAGAGTTGGCAAGACAGCAAGGAACTATAGAGCTAATAGCATCAGAAAATATCGTAAGTAGTGCAGTGCTGGAAGCCCAGGGCTCAGTACTTACCAATAAGTATGCGGAAGGGTACCCACACGCTCGTTATTATGGTGGATGCGAATATGTAGATCAAGTTGAAACGTTGGCGGTAGAACGTGCAAAAAAAATTTTTAATGCAGGATTTGTTAATGTACAGCCACATTCTGGTTCGCAAGCCAATCAAGCGGTATTTTTAGGGTTATTAAATCCGTATGATAAGATATTAAGTCTATCGTTGGATTGCGGCGGACACCTTACTCATGGAAGTAGTGTAAATCAGTCAGGGAAATGGTTTGAGGCCATACATTACTCAGTACACGAGGGAAACGGCCTTATAGATTATGAACAAGTCTCCATATTGGCCAAACGGCACCTCCCCAAACTGATCATAGCTGGTTGCTCTGCATATCCTAGGAATATTGATTTTGCATATTTTAGGCAAGCTGCTGATGAGATTGGTGCATATTTAATGGTAGATATGGCGCATTTTGCTGGTTTGGTTGCAGCAAGGTTATACAACGATCCGTTACCATATGCACATATCGTAACAACAACGACGCACAAAACGCTACGTGGACCTAGGGGAGGCATGATATTAACAAATTACCAGGATATAGCAAAATTAATCAATAGTGCAGTATTCCCCGGTCTACAGGGGGGGCCATTGATGCATGTGATAGCAGCTAAAGCAGTTGCATTTGGAGAAGCGCTAACATCGAAATACAGAAAATACATGCGCAGTGTACTGAAAAATGCCAGAATATTGGCAAAAACACTAAGTGATAGAGGTTATAGCATCTTAACAGATGGAACAGATTGCCACCTACTATTAGTCAACCTAAGATTTAATGGATTGACTGGAAAAGAAGCAGAAAAAAGCTTAGAAAGGGCCGGATTAACTTGCAATAAGAATAGTATACCTTTCGATACCGAAAGGCCAACCGTAACATCTGGTATACGAATAGGCACCCCTGCAGGAACTACTCGCGGCTTTTCTGCCAAAGAGTTTAAATACATTGGGAATTTGATTGCAGATGTACTAAGTGGGCTGCAACGTAATATAGACAATGTGGAGAATAACAAAAGTGTTGAAGAGAAGGTATTGGCGGAAGTAAAGCGCCTATGCAAAGATTTTCCCATTTACTAACACAATTTTATAATGTCACCGTACAGAAAGTACAGGTTATACGTTCGTTGGGTAGATAAAGCACTTGTTTGCAGTCTTATCTTGTTGGGTTTGATCTTATTGTTTTGCTCCACCTATAAATCAAATAAAGAAAGTAGGAATCCAAGTAACGACATTGTTTTTTCCACTGATGGATCACAGTTAGAGAACGAAGTTACAGAACCACATTTTTACGGTGCAATTAATAATGAGCAGCCTTTTGAGATAAGTGCTGAATACGCAACAAAAGCAATCAATAACGTAATGTTTAAAAATGTAGTAAGCAGAATTACGCTGCAAAATCAAGCCATACTTAACGCTAAAGCTGATCATGGGAATTTTGATATCAGTAAAAAATACCTCACCCTCATGAATAACGTTATGTTAGCCATAACGCATAATGACATAGAGTATACACTTAGTACAAAAAGAATGATTATAAATTATCCATTGCAAAATATTCAAATCTTAGAGAACGGAGTGCTAAATTCTAAATTCGTTACAATAAAATCAAACAAGTTTTCTATAGATTTGGCAAAAAAAGAACTCGAATGTACTGGTGAGGTAACATTGGACATAATGCCAATTCCCATTTATGAGCGCTAGAAGCGGAATGATAAAGGCGAAGTAGTGTGTGGTTGTAAAATACTACATGATTGAGCCTGAATCCTATAGCGCGATAACGTGGGCGAAGGGGAACTTCTTGGTATGATAGAAGGGTTTTGTAAGCCATATTAGCACACTAAAGCCATACGAGATGCCAGACATATGGTATTTTCGGGATAGCAGCCAAAAGTAAAACGAGCACAGGCTGGTTTTTTGGTCTAAAATTACACACAATTTTCAATGACAAAAACGAACTTGTTTCTATGAACATTACCCCTGGTAGTGTAGACGACAAAAAGCCCACATTGAGTATGATAAAGAGCGTATGAAGAAATTTATTTATCTAAGAAGAATTAACAACCAAGCTGTTACCATTGTCAAAACTATATTTGACAAACTCAAGTAATTTCATAGATTAAGGGGCTGTTGCGAGATGAGATAAATATTAAGGTATTATTGATGAAAGTGTGCAGGATATATGGCAGGCGAATGGTATTAAGTCAAATAATAATGGTGATTATCCCTGAGTTTGGAAGAGTTGGTATCTAGAAATCATCAATAGAGGAGTTTCAAGGCATTATTTAATTTTGCGGCAATTAGTGGTGAGTT
>CAXOVX010000038.1:0-1129 GCA_964213345.1 Alphaproteobacteria bacterium
AAGGAAAACAAAAATTGCAATTTGAAAATTTAGTCGTATCATCTCCTCGCAGCGACTTGCGATGAAGGCCTCATATGATGTAAAATATGAATAATGAATGCCCCTAAGGTATTATTTTAAGGTTTAAAAAGTTTCCTGTAACTAGATGATGTTCATTAAAGTTTTAGATATTTCCTGAAAGTTTAAGATGTTTACTTAAACTCTAAGATATTTCCTGAAACTCTAAGATATTTTCTTAAACTTAAGATATTTTCTTATTCTCCAAGATATTTCCTTAATCTCTAAGATAGTTATTTAAAATACAAGATATAGCAGAAAATTATTGTATCTTTCCTTAATTTTTTTTAAAACTATCGATAGATAAATTTATCGCATTTTGTAAAAAATGGAGTTTTCTAATGATGATATTAATCAGATAAAGGATAATACTTTATTAAATGAATATTAAACAAAAAATAATATCAAAATTAAAAAGTTATAAAAAAAATATGTTATAAATAGAGAGATTAGATTATAGTTTGTAAAAAACTTTTGTAATTATTTTAAGTGTCCTCAGTTTTCCTCTCGGAGATCCTCTATGGATTAAGAGCCTGTTTCTGCTTATAAGCCATGTCGAAGGATCGTTCAGCATTCAGGCTGTGGCAATTCCATGACGCCACATTAATGGGCTGCGGATTACAATCCACTTTGTAAGACAACGGGATCCCAAGTGACTCCAAAAAGACAAGGTAGATGTGCGAAGCTTGAATGAGGAGCTGCTAAGGCAACTAAAAGCGGTGAAAGTATCACCTTGTCCTTGTCCGTAGAACCTATGTTCTACTGATGAGGAGACACAAATTAACCTTTTGCTTGCTTCTGAGTGCATTTGCGCTTCAAGCATGCTTATCATCCACTAGCTGGCGTCCTGATCACCATAGTATTTGGGCAGTACTTGCGAGCAGAACCAAAGCTAGCTGACCGAGTCGACTTCGTTTGGCAGGCATTTGTCACGGGATAAGTGTGCTATGCCGGTGGTACCCTCTTATGCCGGTGATACCCCCATGCCGGTGATACCCCCATGCCGGTGGTACCCCAATGCCGGTGGTACCCCATTGGCAATATGAACCACTATGTTAAACTGAGTCCTATG
>CAXOVX010000039.1:0-4476 GCA_964213345.1 Alphaproteobacteria bacterium
TCAAATAATAGCGTCTTTAACTCCTGAAAATACAAACCATCCAGCATCAGTCCCTGAATTTATTCTTCTTAGCACCATAACACTCTTGCTTCGTCTCAGCCTTCAATGAAATCTCTACCATATTTTCAAGAGTAAATTAGATGCTATTTGTTATGATATAAATTTATTTTCACTACCATAAATATATTTTTCTACGCATTCAATCATGGTTTGTGCTATGTTGATTTTGACAACGCGCTCTATCCCTTCCAAGCCAGGAGAAGAATTTACCTCTAGGACTTTGGGGCCAGTATTGGAACGTATCATGTCTACACCTGCTACCTTCAATCCTATGATTTTTGCTGCATTAACTGCCATTTTTCTTTCTTGTTTCGTTAATTTTATGGCAAAACCCACACCACCTAAATGTAAATTCGCTCTAAAATCTCCATCAGTTGCCTCTCTTTGCATACTAGCTACAACCTTACCATCCACAACAAAACATCTTATATCTTTGCCGTATGCTTCCTTGATGAATTCTTGTACCAGTACATTAGTTTTTGTGCTCTTGAAAGCACTAATAACACTTTCAGCTGCTTTATGATTTTCAACTAGCACTACGCCCCTTCCTTGCGTTCCTTCCAAGACTTTTACAATGAGAGGAGTTCCCCCTACTATGCTGATCAAATGCTTGCTGCTACGCAAAGAGCTTGCAAAAGTAGTAACAGGCATATCTATTCCTTTCTCAGCCAGTATCTGCAAGCATTTTAGCTTATTTCTTGAATCTACGATTGCACTATCATCATTGAGGCAAAACGCACCAAGTGCTCTGAATTGCCTAAGTAATGCACAACCATAGAAGGTTAAAGCTGGTCTAAGTCGCGGTATTACGGCGTCTATATTTGATATTTCTTCACCGCCACGATAATATATCGTTGGTACGCTAGCTTTGATGTGTATATAGCAATCTCTGATATTGAGAAATCTCATGTTATGGCCACATACCAATCCTGCTTCCATTATTTTTTTATTGGAATATAAGTGCGGATTAGAGGCAAGTAATACTATATTTAGTGAAGGTTTGGAAACAAGCATGGGTTTGCTATATAATTTGCTCAATGCAATGTCCTCCAATTTTTCAGTCAGAAATGACCTATTAGGATCAACTAACACGTGATCACGCATCGCTTCTCTGCCAAGCAACATCCTATATCCCATCGCATCTCTATTAGTTAAGGTCAATTCGATATTCCATACATATTTCCCCAATTTTACCGGCGTAAGTATAACCAAGCGCTTTTCCACTATACCATTAGAACTTTTTACATCTTTCCTGCCATATAACTCTGCGTTACAAGCTATTTTAATCTTACGCGTGCCTCTTAATGGATATATGTAAAAAGTTACGTATTCTTTATTATCCTGAAAAAATGTACACACATTAAATGTGTGAATAGCTGATATATTCGCCCCAGAGTCTACTTTGGCTTGAATGGCTGGAACATCTAATGCAGGCAACGCGCACCATTCTTCGCACCCTATCATTAATTTATGCTGCGTCATATAAGCCAATATTTTATAATTGTGATAAACAAAAATTAATTTTATACAATTTCATAATACCCCCCTTATGGAAGTATTCGAAATATACGACAAATGGACTCCAAAATTATTTTTAGTACCACATTCTTCCAACTTTCACCATATGTATCCATACCAAGTGTCATTTATTAAATGGGTACAAAAAGCACAAGAGTGAGTGTGAAGGAGTGTAGTAAACTAACATGACTGGACTCGAATCTCGCAGCGCAACAATGTGCATGTTACAAAGGTAATTTGGCATAACTGCTGATATTTACCATTTTGATTACTAGGTGTTTAGTCCCGTTAAGAAGTGGCGTGGACTGGTAATAAATGGTTCTGGTACTTTTGTCCACTGTTTTTGAATAAAATTACCAGGGGGTTTTCCCTTTTATACTTTAAGATGTTTTGTGAAATTAATATGCCATCAAATAATGAATGCAGGCGTATCTTTTAGCTATTCACGTGTTTTATGTGCAAAACTTTATTGTAGCATCTTTTATATGCTCCACCTGGCCATTTGTAGCGGCAATATGGGCGATATCTTCTTTGTTTTTACTAGTTTCATAAAACCAATCAGGATCACTTTTCAACATCAATTTTAAAATCTCTACTCGCCCCCCTTTGCTGCAGCACAATCGGTACACGCATATGTATCTGTTTCTTCTCTCATATTACAGATTACCACTAAAAATTATTCTGTTTGTCTGTGCGTAATAAAAATTTATCATTTTGTCTAGCAAAAAATATTACACTATTCCTACAAAAGCGTGTAACGCTAAATTGCAATAAGATTGATAGTAATATATAAAAAAATATGAGCTTTTTTGTCACAGTAAAATTTATTTGAACGACTTATGAGCAGCAGTTTTAGATACATAATTTTAGGTTGTGGTGGATCTGATGGTGTGCCGCAAATAGGGTGCAAGTGTGATACGTGTACTTCCACTGATCCGAGAAATAAAAGAACTCGCGCTTCTATCATGATCGTATCTCCACAAATCAACTTACTGGTAGATACCTCACCAGATTTAAGATGGCAGGCATTACAGAATAATATCACTGCTATAGATGGTGTGTTGTACACTCATGCACACTTTGATCATATAGCAGGAATAAATGATGTTAAGTGTCTATCGAGAACACGGGCTCCTATCCCAGTTTTTGCTGATAATGATACTGCTCAATCGTTATTGCATACATTTGGCTATATGTTCGAAAAAAATAAAACCCTATACAGAGCCCTCATGCATCTCAACATATTTGATGGGCCTTTTTGCATCAAAGATGTAACGATAACACCATTTCCTCAACAACATGTCACTTGCACGTCATACGGATTTCGTTTCGGTAACTTAGCATACTCAACTGATGTTTGTGAATTTACAGAAGTAGCGTACAAAATTTTAGATGGAGTGGATATTTGGATTATAGACTGTATGCGTTATTGTCATGCCCCAACTCATTGTAATTTCGAAAAAACCTTGCAGCTTGTTGCTAAAGTGAAGCCAAAACTAGCCATACTAACACATATGGCCCATGATATCCAGTATTCCGAAATCTCTAAATTGTTACCACCTAACATAATACCAGGATATGATGGTATGGAGATCTGTTATAAACCTCAACTGGTTTATGATACTAAATGACAATGGAGTAATCTGGGTGGTAGGGTTTATGGTTAAATGAAAATAGGTTGGTTTTTGAAGGCAACGTCCACAGCATCCGCTAAAGAAAGAAGAGTATTTTTTCAATATTTTGCCTACCGATGCCTTTAATTTGGCCAAAAATTTCTTGATTGGATCTAAATCTGGTGAATAAGGAGGTAAAAATAACAGGTGACATTTTGCCTCTTCTATCATTTTTCTTGTATCTTGTGATTTATGGAAGCTAGCGTTACCCACAGGCATCAGATTCGAACAACTTTGTATCGCATCCTAGCACATTGCTGCTATAATCTAGCTACAAAGCTCTCCTTCGGATATCTCCTACTTGAGATGAAATCGTATATTTCTTGCCTTTTTTCGTATATCAGATATTTCTGTATTCCACTTTCATCAATACACACCAAATTATCTCGAGATATTTTTTTTCGTACCAAGCTGCATATTGATACGCTCTAATCATTGTAGAACCTATCATTGCCACTCTGACACCCTCACCCAACAGCAAGTGTATTAAAAATCATTTGCTACCCAGCTTTACACCATCTCATAAACCTTTTATGTACACTCGACCATATTTATACCACATTCACAAGGTGGAGCTTTCCCACAGCACCCCACCTCCGGCAATTCCGCACAACTCCCCCACTAAATCGCCTGCTATCCGTCCCGCTCCTGCCAGGGTTACCATTCTTTACCAGACTCTTGTTGATATCTGATACAAAGTACAACTGCAACACCTCTCCCATCCCCTGAATCACCGTAGAACAGACCCCGCATCTGTTGGATGCTGCAAAACACAAGCGTGTAGAACGCAGAGAATACAGACACTTTACGTTCTACACTATGAAAATCACACATTATCATAACTTGAAGTACTCAACACACCATCCAACTCAGGTTCAACTTGCAAAGAGGGAGAGTCGAAAGAGTGTGGAATTTCTGCCCCTGTAACAACAGGTGCAACAACAATCAGAGCTCCTATTACGGGCACAAAGAAGCCCACAGCCAATAATGCTCCCCACCCAAATGTCGCTGTCGTTGTCGCAACTGCTGTTGCTGCTGTACTAGCGACCGCAACTGCTTCACCAGCCGTGGCTGCCACTACCAATCCGCCTGTCTCTGCAGCCGCAACTGCACTACCCACATAGACTGCATCCAAAACCACCATGACAAATACCTTCACTTTTATTGTTGAAATCATTTTTATAATAGCGTCTTTAACTCCTGAAAATACAAAAACTCCATCCAG
>CAXOVX010000040.1:0-26833 GCA_964213345.1 Alphaproteobacteria bacterium
GCTAGATGCAGTAGTTGTCTTCTTCTCTATCCATAACTCAAGTTAATTCACTATAGTGAGTTGGGAGGTATAACCAGTGCGGTGCAATGGGTTGGGGATTTTGGACTTGGCAAAAGAACCCCTGATTATGGTATATTTAGGCGTTTAGGTAGCAAGATAGGAGAGCAGAAATTATCTAAGATATTTGCGAAAATTAGTTGTAAGAAAGGTAATGAATTTGGGTATAGCTATAAAAAAGTTGGTATAAGATTGTAGTAACTCCCAGGCTAAAATGTGACGGATACAAAGGGATTTAAGCATGTATACCCATCATAAGGTACAGTGTAAAAGCAAGCTTACCATAAAAAGTCATTGTCTAACCAATCCAGCCTAACAAACGCTCCCTGCTTCATAAGCAATTTACGCATGCAAGCCACCATTGCCGCTTTTTTCGGGTTAACATTATCTACTGATCTGGTATACAATAAATTGAAAGTGAGAAGTTTATTGACTTCTTTACGCTGATGTGGTTAGTATGCATACTTTGGTAATGAGCAATTGGTAGAACAAAAAATGAATTTGTTGCAAGAATATAATCAGAAGCATATTGGGGCAGTTACCGCGGAGAGACCTGGTCCTATTTCTGCTTTCGCTCCTGGTGATACTATCAAAGTGTTTCTCAAGGTCACGGACGGAACTACAGAAAGGGTACAAAGCTTCGAGGGTGTTTGTATAGCGAGAAAGAATAATAGTATCAGTTCTACCTTCACTATACGCAAAATGAGCTTTGGCATTGGGGTAGAAAGGATTTTGCCGTTGTATTCTCCACTAATAGATAAGATTATGGTGATGAAACGAGGAAGAGTACGTAGAGCAAAATTATATTATCTGCGCGCTTTAAGAGGTAAAGCTGCAAGAATAAAAGAGAAGATGCATTGGCTTCTGGAAAAAAAGTAATAGCATGAAGGATGGCGCAGTCGATAGAACAGATGTAGAGGAGGAAGCGGATGGGTCCGTTATAAAAAATATCGGAAGAAGTTTTTTATGTTATTTTTTGCTTTCTCATCTACTGGGGTTATCCGTCGCCCTGAACTGGCTTGGCGGATAAAGTTAAAATTTTTTAAAAAAGTGCGGTGTGATCCTGGTGCTATGAAACAAAGATCTATAATACCAAGATGCTTGATAGTTGTACTATTTTTTGTTGTTTTATTAGCTTTCAACTTTATTATTAAAGATAGCTATGCGGAAGGTATCAACATAAACTTGGGCGATAGCTCGGGCAAAGCTGAAGGAGGATTTAGTTCTCGCATTATACAACTCATTGCACTGGTAACAATTCTCAGCGTTGCCCCATCCATTTTAATAATGGTTACATCCTTCACTAGGATAGTGGTTGTTTTATCAATAATGAGAAGCGCGCTGGGCCTGCAACAGACCCCTCCGACCTCGGCACTAACTAGCTTGGCGCTCTTCTTGACCTTTTTTATCATGGCACCCACATTTCAACAAATGTATCAAGAAGGTATAGCACCATTAATGAACAACAGGATTACAGAAGAAGCAGCTTGGGAGCATGTAAAATCACCATTTCATAAATTTATGCTGGAAAATGTGAGAGAGAAAGAACTATCGTTATTTACAGGAATGGCAAAATTAAGTGATGTAAGCCAGAATGAAATACCACTACACGTTTTAATCCCCGCATTTATGATTAGTGAGCTAAAAAGAGCCTTCGAGATCGGGTTTTTAGTTTTTTTACCATTTTTAATCATAGACTTATTGGTATCATCTATACTCATGGCAATGGGTATGATGATGCTACCACCAGTAATGATATCATTACCATTCAAATTAATTTTCTTTGTACTGATAGATGGGTGGTCCATGATATGTGGAAGCCTAGTAAAAAGCTATGGTATATAACCAATAAACACATTTTTCCCCACATATACATGACGTTTTCAGTGCTGTCGCCCCCTTTTAAACATTCAAGTTGTTGCACTGTGGATTCAGGTTCAGTCATATAGTATTCTACACTCCTTTACCCTCACCATTACGGGTATATCTGAAAATTTCATTCGTTATACAACATTTTTCAGATATAGAAAAGTGACTTGCTTTGCCCTGGATCAAGGTGATCGTTAGAAGAATAAGTTGCAGGAAGGGTTAGGTAAACGACCGCTTTGCACAATGAGCTAAAGGAAGATTATAATATGGAAAAGATTATAGATCTAGACGTGTGTAACGGGAAGAAGAGGCTACATTGCAGTGTTGATGGTATTGATAAAGATTTTAGGAGAAGAAATTTCTGAGATTGATACTAAATCAAGTAACATTATAGCAAACTCTTCTGAATTGAAGCCAAAAGTTGAGATATTGAAACAATACCGTGTATTGGCAAATGTTTGGCTGTGTTCATGTTTAGCTATTCAACTAGGTTTTGTCAACATTTGGTATAAAGTATGATGAAGTATAATGAAGTAGTCTCAAAAAAGAAGGTAAAATGTTATACGAGCTAAGGAATGATCAATGGGAGATGATAAGTGGTAGTTTGCCTGGCAAAGAAGGTGATCCTGGGAAAGGTGCAAAAGGATAACAGGCGGTTTAGACAGTAAATGGTGGATAACGCTAGCTTCCATAAATCACAAAATACAAGGAAAATTGATAGAAGAGGCAAAATGTCATCTGTTATTTTTACCTCCTTATTCACCAGATTTAAATCCAATTGTTGAGAAATTTTTTGCCAATTTAAAGCGTCGGTAGACAAAACATTGAAAAATACTCTTCCTTCTTTAGCAGATGTCGTAGATGCTGCCTTCAAAAACTAACCTATTTTCATTTAACTATATTATTTCATAATATTTTTGCCTCTTCTCTAGTTACGCAAGAAGTCTATTATCATATACCTATATCTTCTTGCAACAGCCTCACTACATGACTGAGCCTAAATTCTGTAGCATGACAATGTGAGCGTTACAAAGGTGACTTGGTATAATTAAGCTTGAAAGATAAATTATATATGTTAGATTGGATATGTCCACGTTATACCAAATACTTTTATAGCGTTCATGTTGTTGTGCTGCGGGATTGGGGCTCAGTCACGTTGGTGTCACTACACTCTTTTGCCTTCACCATTGTGCTCCTAGTGTCCGTTTATGAGTGGGATTTGGTGTTAGCTCATATCAAGCGGATGTGATGGAATTGGTAGACATGCTAGATTTAGGTTCTAGTGCCGCAAGGCTTGTGGGTTCAAGTCCCGCCATCCGTACCAATATAGCTTTTTTCACTACTTATGTGGAGGATTTTGATTCTGTCCTTGTTTCTCTGTTGCAATCCATTTCACCCAATCTTTTTCTTTTAACAATTGCTTGTCATTATTGTATAATTCTGCTCTTTTTGTAGGAAGAGGGAGTTCATGTATTTTTGCCTCATCAATAGGAGGACGAATGCTATCAAGTAAATTTTCCTGCTGTTCTCCTTTTTTACCTTTCTGCAAGTTCAACCCAAAGTTCTTTGTTTTCAAAGATGGTATAACCAACCCTTTTGCCGTTTGCACACAGGTCTCGGGATTCGGGATAAACCGACCTTCTGTCGTTTTTGCAAAAAACTTAGGATTTAAATTAAGTATCTCTTCCAGCCTTGCTTTTACTTGCATATCTTGCATCTGGGGCGAGTTATATACTTCTGAGTATTTTTTTGAAATTTTTTCTAACATTTGCGCACTGCATTGCACTTTATATGTGTCTTTTCGCACCTCTGTGTACGTTAATATTGTCTTAGTTTTGCGAAAGGGTGCCGTTATCCACTGGATAACCCTACGCCACCATGGCAAAGAAGGAGCTTTTTGAGTTTGATATAACTTGGGTTCTTCTGCTACAATCTCGGATACATTGGAATTTTGTTGTAAAGTAGCTTTTTTGTTTTTTGGTTGCGCCACCACCTCATCGACTTGACGCAACTCTTCTTTTGATTTTGGAAAAATGATATCAGCTAGTAATCGCATTGTATTGAAGAATAAAGATGGCTCGAGCTTTCCTTTTTGATTTCTTTTTTTATCCTCTTCCTCAAGCAAATCCTGTACGCTACCATATTTTGCCAACTGAGCCAATTGCCTTTCAACTTCCTGAGTTTCTTCAATACGCTCCCTGATTTCTTCTGGTGACTGTCCCCCTTCAGATTGCCTTAAGATTCCCTTTTTTTGCTCTATCTTCCCCGTACTCTCTGGCCTTGCCATAATACACCTTCCCTAAATCCTTGAACCCACACCTATAAGTGATAGACAACCACCAACAATACTTACTGTCAACATCAAAAAATGCATTACTGCAATCAACACACAATGCATTGCTAGGCTAAGCATAGTAGCACTAAGCAGATATTGTGTAGTTGATAAACGTGCTAAATAGGACGCACAAAGCTTGTAAGTTTTAGTTTTGTTGCTTATGCTCGTAGTATATGCATTGTAGGTTCTTTAATCAACTCACCTAGTTATAAATAACAGCGGAATCAATGCAAAAAAACAGGGTACTAAATAACAAAAAAATATGCACTAGAAATAACCTTATTGTAGTTATTACGGGAAGTATAGCTTCAGGCAAATCCTATATGTGCCGTTACTTGCACAAACTAGGGTTTATCACCCTAGACTCAGATAAATTAGTACATGATATAATCCAAAATGAGGCTCGAGAGCAAATATTTGCAGTCTTTGGTCAAGGTATTGTAGGTGATGATGCAGTTACCATAGATAGAGTTAAGTTGGGTGATGAGGTCTTCATGGACAGGGGAAAGCTAAAATTGCTAGAAAATATACTACACCCACTAGTCCAACAAAAAAGACTGGAGATCATAAATAAAGTGCGCAGAAAAACCCGAAGATCTATCATTGTAGAAACTCCGCTTTTGTTTGATGCTGATAAGTGCAAGTACGATGTAGCAATAAGCACCATCATAAGGCCCGCTGTACAGTATTTTAGAGCTACATTGCGAAAAAATATGACTCGAGAGAAATTTACTGCTATAGTTACAAAACAACATGCAGATGTAGTAAGTACTTTATTAGTCAATTATTTCATTGATACATCTGGCACCAAGCTAGCTGTAAAACACTATATGAGGAGCATGATCAAACATGGAAGATTTACGCGAAATAGTACTAGATACAGAGACCTCAGGACTAAGGTTGCGAGACGGACACAGGCTGGTAGAAATAGGATGTGTAGAATTAATAAATAAAACTAGAACTGGAAAACATTTTCATACTTATTTGAATCCCCAAAGGGAAATAGACGGATCAGCATTTGCAGTACATGGGCTCTCTAGCGAGTTTTTAAACAAGAAACCAGTTTTTTCAGAAATTGCGCGGGATTTTCTCCGTTTTATTGGTACTAGCAGGTTAGTTATACACAATGCGCCATTCGACCTACAATTTTTGAATCAAGCATTAGCATCAAGTGGACTTCCACTACTGCAATCTAACAGGGTGTTAGATACATTGTTATTGGCCAGGAAAAAGTATCCTGGTTCTCCTGCCAGCCTAGATGCACTATGTAAGCGCTTCGATATCTGTCTTAAGGGGAGAGCAAGGCACGGTGCTTTGATAGATGCAGAGCTACTAGCATCAGTCTACATGGTTATACATGGAACAGCTCAAGTGGAGATAAGGTTTGCTGATATATGCACTACCTCAAAGCATAATTCTCCATATAGTAAATTTACTTTTACCGAAAATGAACAGATGATAGAGCACATATGTAGAAATTTTAATGTGTCTGCGGAAGAAAAAGCGTTGCATGAGCGATTAGTTCACAAGATCAAAAATCCAATATGGCATAAGCAAAAGTAAAGCTATGTTTAGTTGAGATATAAAAGCATTATGGTCAATATTTTAATAGTTGATGACAAATCGGATATCCGGGATTTAGTAGCTGATATACTAAGTGACGAAGGCTACCACCCCGTGCAAGCGCATAGTGTTGAAACTGTATTAGCTAGCATTGAGGAAGTGCGTCCTGACTTGGTTATTTTGGATATATGGCTAGATGGTCATCATATGGATGGTATTGGACTGCTCAAGATGATTAGAAAAAATTACTCAAATGTGCTTGTTATTATGATCAGTGGGCATGCTAATCCAGAAATAGCTGCACTTGCAATAAAATTAGGAGCTTATGATTTTATTGAAAAACCCTTTAAATCCGAAAAATTGCTCTTTGTGGTAAAGCGTGCTCTAGAAGCTAGGTTACTAAACGATGCGCACATTTTTCTACAACGTGATTTACTTGATGCAGAGTTAATTGGAGCTTCTAAGTATACTATTGCGATAAAAGAAGAGGTCAAAAATCTAGCAAATACCAATAGCAGAATAATGTTACAAGGTGAAACTGGTACTGGAAAAAGTACTTTGGCCAGGATGATACATTTACTGTCTCCAAGATGTACCCGTAAATTTATCCATGTAAAATCATACAATAAAAAATCTGATGAGCTAGATGCATATCTTTTTGGCAACGATAATAAACCAACAGCACTAGAGCAGGCAGATGGTGGTACGCTATTTTTAGATGAAGTGACAAACATTCCCCTTTATATACAGCAAAAACTCCTAGATGTAATGCAAACTGGAATATTAAACAAAAAGCAACGTCAGCTATCGTTAGACATACGTTTTATTGGAGCAACCGCTAAAAATATTAATGAGGCTTTAACTGCAAATTTACTTAATAAGTCCTTTTATTCGCGTTTGAATGTTACAAATTTTCTAATTCCGCCTTTAAGAGAAAGGAAATCTGACATAATTCCACTAAGCCAGCATTTTATAAAACAGTTTAGTCATGACTTTATGACTTATTCTTGCAATGTTGATCAGTCAACCTATTCTTTGATGTTATCCTACGAATGGCCGGGTAATATAAGGCAATTAAAAAATACTATTGAGTATCTATTAATCATTGCTGCTCAATACGGGACCTCTGTAATTGCTTCAAAAATGCTACCTGGTGAAATACTGCATTCTACCAATCTTTCGCATAAAAATTTAGAAGTATTACCAAATTTTTTGGATAAAGAATACAAACAAGCTAAACAGATTTTTGAAAAAAGATACTTATCTGCGCAACTAACAAAATTTGATGGTAATATAGCTAGAACTGCGCAATTTATAGGTATGGACAGGACAGCACTACACCGTAAGATTAAATTCTTAAAAATTTTCGATACTTAGTATTGAGGTAATGTCTCGAAAAAGCCGCGAAAAATCACCAGTAAAGGAAAGTAATAAATGATTACTAAAAAATTAAAAAAAAGTTAAAAACGTACTTGACTACGCTTAATTAATGAGTTAGCAATTCTGTAGCGTTTGATGTTAAATCGCATGTTTTTGTTTGCGCAAGCAATGTAGGCAGTTGTGGGGAGGGGTCCATAAAGTACAGAGAGTGGCGATAGATATGGCTTGCGTTTATTAAATGTGCCCATTTGTAAGGTAGAAGACATGCAAATTATAAGACGGTTTTTCCAAACCTCTCAGTTAGAGCGACAAAAACTTTTGGTAAGTGGGTCGCTCTTTTTTTTTATCATAGCATCTTACTCTATAGCTAAGGAATTACAGTATTTGATATTTAACGCTACAGTTGGAGTAACGTATGTTCCACTTGCAAAGCTGTTGGGTATTATTATGCTACTGCCATTTATTTTTGTAGATGGGTTTTTAGTAGATAGGTTGAAGCGTTACCAAATCTTGGGGTTGTACTTATTGATTTATAGTATCATAGGTTTTTCTTTTTTTTGTTTACTTGGAATGCCTGAAATCGGGTTATCCAACCCTGATAAAGGAACACATCGCATTATTGGTTGGATGTTCTTTCTGTACGTTGAAGGTTATATAATATTTATAGTGAGCGTAGCGTGGGCTTTCTTCAATTCTATTCATAAGCCTGGTCATGCAGAGCATACATATGGATTTATTGTATCCTGTTCTAAGATTGGAGGAATTTGCAGTGTAATATTTGCGTACTTATTGTTCTCAAAAGTTAGTTTAGACGGATTTAGTGATGTGCATAAATTGAGATTGCTACTGTTGATTAGCTCTTCTTTACTAGGATTTGGAGTCATGGTGCTATATATTGCACTACGCAAAATGCCTGCAGATGTATTCGCTGGATATCATACAAGTGTTGGGGAGAAGGTAAAAAAGACAGGAGCAGCTGAGGGAATAAAACTAATATTTAAACAACCCTATGTGCTTGGAATTTTTGGTATAGTATTTTGTTGCGATATTATGATAGAAGTTGTGAATTATCAGCGGCTGTTGGTAGTCATGGTTGAAAAAACCGCGAATCATATCAAGCCGATAGGAGAAATGGCAGCAACTTTATATAGTCAGACAAGCATGATGCATATTACGGGATTTATACTATCGTTTTTCGTCACTAACGGGTTAATGAGATTTTTGGGCACCAAAATATCACTATTCGTACCACCAATGCTGGTATCAGCGTTAGTAATAATATATTTTGTGACGGGATATGACAATGTGCTAGTTGCCCTTTATGTGATATTACATGCATTAAGCTATAGTGTAAACGCCCCCATAAGAGAAAGTTTGTACATAGTTACTAGTCGCGATATACAGTTAAAATCTAAGTTTGCGGTGGACGCAGTTGGCATCAAAGTATCGCGCGGAGCAGGACATTTGTTTAACCTTGTAATGAGTAAAATTTTTGTAGGTGCTAAGACTCATATTGTGCTGTTGGCCAATAATGTGTTTTTCATGTTCATCGTTTCGTTGTGGTTTGTTGTTTGCGCTTTAGTTGGGAATAGGTATGCTAAAGCTAAGAGAGATAGTGAAGTTATAAGTTAATATATGCAGAGGGTTATGCTTCTTGATAGTCTTAAATTTCATAAAATTGTGAAGTTGATATCTTCCTGTGTTATAATAAGCCTTATTTTCTGCATATTTTTTAATTTTAATGTCATTGCATCAGAAGATATCGAAAAAAGCAAAGTGAAAAATGTAGGTAATGTTGATGATAAGGATAGGCGCAATAGTAGCTGTATGTCAGATAGGTATGGAGATGTTTTAGAAAAAGAATACATGTTGGAACTCAATAATCGAGTGCTACCTACAGCAACTCCATATAATGAAAAAGATGGGTGCTATATAGTTTGCTATTCTCAAACGCCAAGAGGAAACGGATACAAAGTTGATCAAAATGAGTATATTGTGGGGCAGATAAGGATACAAGGAGCATATGATAGGGAAGTTTGTCAACCACAGAATTATGAAGAAAATGATCTGAGTGCAGAAAATGATTTTCAAGATCTGTGTGAAAAAACATTTCCCAAGTTTTGTAAAGATAAAAGTTGCTGGGTTACCGGGGAAAGTGGACAGTGGATTCATAAAAAATGTGAAGGTGGGTAAAGGTACCGCGGCATTGAGTCGTATTGTCTATTTAATAGACCTCTCGCATAACTAGAAAGTTAACTCGAAACTATAAATACCCGATATAAGACTAAACGTGATCTGAAATGTTTTCTGTAATTTTTATCTTACATATTGCCCTCCTTTTTTTGTAATTCAAGTCAGGCTAATTCTGTTCCCATTTTGGATTAGTGCGCAATCTAGATGATAAATGTAAGCTAAAAACGTCATAATAAATGTAAATGATTTAAGCTAAAAAGCGTCATATAACTCAATTTTATATTAATAAAATCATAATAGATTGAAATTTTTATAAAAACATTGTATTATCAATAGATAATTAACATTGAATTGAAATTGATGGTACGAATTTGGTACCAGTTAACAAAGATACAAGGTGTATAGGGATATGGCTGATCATAAATCTGAATTTATTGAAGCGTTGGCATTCTTTACCAAGAATCAAAAAATAGAAGATGCCATAAAACAAATGGGCGCAAATTTGTATAAATTTCAAACAGAGCATCCTGAGAGAAAATTGTCAATGTTTGGGTTCGTTTTTCAGAATTGGACCCCTATCTTCAACATTTTACGTGAGATATTATTGCATCCTGTGCAAGCATTCAGGTTATTTTCATTTATTATAAACGAGAGAAGTCAGATTGACTCTACGCTTATAGAGCGTATCGTAAAAGAAACGAATATGGTGGATTTTGTAAAAAAGCTGAGCATTAGTGATGCAAACGCACAAACGCCTAAAATTTTGACGGGATTTTTGGGTTATTTTGCGAATTTACCGGAAAATGCTCCTGGTAAGCTATTGGACATGGGGGTGATAAAGAAATTAGCTTCTGTTATTGAAAATGATAGCACTCGTGCTTCCCTTATGACCGCTGTTTCCGAACTTTTACATGCTCAAAATAAAAAAGTAAGTATATTACCAGCACTTCAAAAATTATTAAATTTTGCTTCTCAAACCCCTGCAGTACTTGAGATCCTGCAGTCTAAAAAAGACGTTATCATAGCTCAAGTCAAAGATTCCCTGTTTGAACAAAAAAACGCAGAGGCAGTTTCACGTGGAGAAGCTAAAGAGGCAGTATTTGGGTTATCTAACTTGGGTCAAACTTTAGGTAAATTTGGCATTATTTTAGGTGCTGATAATAAACCGCTTAGTCCCGAAGCGTTGGCAGCGTTAGAGTTTAAAGCACCATTAGTAACAGTTGATGGTAAACCAACTATTGGACCTACACCACTACATGAGCAATTGAATGAGCAAGTCCAGCAAAAATTGAATACAAAGTTGGTTGATGAAGCGGTGCCGGTAATACTGGGAGATAAGGAAGGAAAAATTTTGGAAAAAGCTGCTGGCATTGTTGGGTCTTTAGGAAGCGGTAAGCCTCTATTTACCTGGACAACACAAGCATTAGAGTTATTGCAGAGCAATGAGGCCTTAGGAAATGTTTTTAAAAAGAATCGAGAAGCAGCAACAGAAGCTATTAAATGCACAGCTGGGGCCGTTGCGCAGGATGTGTTAGATAAGTTGCATTTTGATGCTAGGATTTTAAATATTGTTGGAGCTTTACTCGCAGATGATAAAAATATCGATTTAGCTCGTCAATGGACTGCAGCACTGAGTAATGGTGATATGACGCAAGTTGCCAATATTTCATTACAGCTAATTCAAGGAAATCCAGAAACGCAAACCTTGTTGCAAAATCCAGATTTTGCAGAGCATCTATCAAAATTTGTCCTAAATTTAGTTACTGACATGCCTGCACTAAAAGACACATTGGGACAGCTGCCAGGAATACAGCAAAATATGGAGGCATTAGTAAAGATCGTATTGCCAGCAATGTTGACCAACATTAGTCAGGATGGATTGGGCCCATTTTTTCAATTTATAGCTAAAAAATTAACTGATGCTGATCGCTTAAGTAAAGTTACACAAGCTTTAGAGAGTTATCCTGGCTTCAAGGATTTAGATCCTAAAGTGCGTAAGGAAAAGATAGATGAGTGTCTGTCAAATATACGTCCTTACACTGAAGAAACGCAGCAAGCTGTGGATTATGCAGATAAATACAATGAGGCACAGACATTACTTGCACACCTGCGAAACGCGGTACCAACAGCGTTATTAGATGACAAACTAACACAAATGCTTAGTGATTACGCTAAAACTGGTACAGTAAATATCAGTGATAATGCTGATGCTAAACGTGCAGTGCTTGCATTATTGAGCAGGGCATCAGAGGGAGTTGTAGATTTTGCCGCGAAACTACACACAGAGCAGAGTTTATTTAATAAGCTACAAACTGAACCAAATAATGAAGCTTTTGCGCAACAATTAGAAAAACAAAAAGATTTAGATAAAGATAGTGTTTATAGACTTGAGCAGATGTTCAGGTCGTCTCCATCGCAACAAAAAAAGCAGCCTGGAATGGGGGATAGTATTGGAAAGGTTACGTCTGATATGTTGCAGGATCAGAAGACAAAATTTTTATTAATGCAACTTATTAGCGGTATCGTAGAGAATAAAGAGGAATTTAAGGTTATTACGGATAAGATAGTGGCTCATAATGGGGACATAATGGAGCTTGCACCGGATGTAATAGATTTAGTGTTTAATGAAAAAAGTATGCGGGCCATTAGGGCAAATCCCAAGGTGTTCACTGATATGATAACATCATATTTGGATGCTGCACTTAGTAATAGTGCTGTGCTCAAAGAGGTGATTGCTCAAATACCTGTGCAAAAGCTGCTAACAAACTTGGATCCACAACATTTAAAGGAATTTCTTAAAGAAACTATTAGCTTATATAGTGATCCAACAAAATCTAAGTTTAGTAAAATAACGGGAATAATAGGACTTACGTATTCTGCTTTAAGAAAAGGTCCTATAGCCTCTCCAGAGCTTGGGTTATCCGGAGAGGTAAGCGCTGAAGTGTTTACTGGAGTAATTCAGAGTTTAAGGGAAAGGTACGGCCTAGGAGTGTCTAGCATATCTAACATATTTAAAGACGCAAAAATCGTTGGAGAAATTCCAGATTTCATAGATCTTTCTGGATTTAATCTAACTGGTGCAGACTTCAAGGGAGTTGTTTTTAAAGCGGGTTGTAATATCAGTGGAGTTACTGGACTGAATGCAGCTGAGATTGTTGTTGGTGATCATGGTAAAATTGTTAATGATTTATATTATAGCATGGCAGTTGATATATCCCGACGGCTATTTGGTGATAGTACTAACGATGGTCGCATTCAAGATACCAACACAATAAACGAATTTTTAAATACAATCTTTGCGCAACTGTCAAAAGAAGAGGTGCAGAGAATCCAACAGTTATCCACTGAACAACGTGAAGCATTTTTAGGAAGTATCACTGGCGGTGGGTTGGTAAAAATGCTCCATGACAACGCTACCTCTTACACAGCTGCAGGAGATATAGGTCTTGTAGCGAATAAATTAGCTTTAGGAATGTTAAATAAAGGTCAGCATGGTATACAGCTTAATAATGAAAAACTTGAAGCAGCAAAACCCATTATAACAAATTTTTTACAGCAATGTGCTAAATTTGAAAACCTTGAGCATTATAAGCTGGCAAATGATTTGGCACAAGAAGCTGCTGTGAGTTTATTTGGTGAAGATTTTAAATCAAATGCTGGGCGTGTAGAGGATGCAGCAAAAATACAAGAATTTTTGCTCAAAACATTAAGTGAATTAGACCCAAAACAACTAAATGCAATCCAACAGTTATATACCAAACAACGTGAAGTATTCTTAGGAGGTATCACTAGCGGTGGGTTGGTAGGAATGCTCCATGCTAATGCCATTTCTTATACTGTTGCAGGAGATATAGGTCTTGTAGCGAATAAATTAGCTTTAGGAATGTTAAATAAAGGTCAGCATGGTATACAGCTTAATAATGAAAAACTTGAAGCAGCAAAACCCATTATAACAAATTTTTTACAGCAATGTGCTAAATTTGAAAACCTTGAGCATTATAAGCTGGCAAATGATTTGGCACAAGAAGCTGCTGTGAGTTTATTTGGTGAAGATTTTAAATCAAATGCTGGGCGTGTAGAGGATGCAGCAAAAATACAAGAATTTTTGCTCAAAACATTAAGTGAATTAGACCCAAAACAACTAAATGCAATCCAACAGTTATATACCAAACAACGTGAAGTATTCTTAGGAGGTATCACTAGCGGTGGGTTGGTAGGAATGCTCCATGCTAATGCCATTTCTTATACTGTTGCAGGAGATATAGGTCTTGTAGCGAATAAATTATCTTTGGGACTAGCAAATAAAGGTCAGCATGGTATACAGTTTAGTAGTAAAAAACTTGAAGCAGCAAAACCTGCTATAACAAATTTTTTACAGCAATGTGCTAAATTTGAAAACATTGAGGATTATAAGCTGGCAAATGCTTTGGCGGAAGATGTTGCTAAAGGTTTGTTTGGTGAAAATTTTAAATCAAATGCTGGGCGCGTGGAAGACGCAGCAAAAATACAAGAATTTTTGCTCAAAACATTAAACGAATTAGATCCAAAGCAACTAAAAACGCTCAAAACTTTTTATGAACAAAATCCTGAAGTGGTTATTGGACAGAGTAAAGAAAGCGGCTTGGCCAATTTGTTTTATGCTCACGCTACACAGTATACTAAGCTTGGAAATATATCTGGTGGTATAGAATTAGCACCCAAAAAAATGAATACTCCTGCTTTTGTAAAAGCAGTCGAGGCACATGTGAGTAGTCTTGCAATTGATGAGCAGGTTCAGAAAAAGATAAGTGAAATAGCTGAGAAGATCATAGTTGAAATAGCTACACGTGAAAAAGGTGTGGTGACTGGAGAAAGAGCTGAAATGCTAAAACGTAATATTAAGAATGCCTTTATAGCCCTAGGTCCAGAAGGTATAAAATCATTAAATCATCCTAATACAGCCGCTAAACTGACACAAAAAACACCGACACACCTTGGGCTCTGGGGTGGTAAGGATAATCCTTTTTTGGCTTGTTGTTTAGAGGCTTCTGTAAAAAGTGGTTCAAAGCCTTTTATCAAGGCGTTAGCGGAAACTGGTGTAAGTCAGCAACCGTCGTTAGCACGATAAAATTTAGATTTCTTGCATAACATGAAAAAAAAGGATAGATTGGTCACGAGTAGAAGTAATGCCAAGTCCCGTTTTTAAATGAGCACTAGGAGTGTGCAATGGTGAGGGGGTGTAGAAACACTCTATACCTGAGTCCCACAACTTGCGGCGTGAGCGTTAAAAAAGGGAGTTAGTGCTGTGTTGTCAATTATGTTATTAAGCAAGTTAGAATTTTTTATTGCATTAAGATATCTTTTTACAAAGCAAAAAGAGCGTTTTATTTCCATAATTAATCTCTTCGCTTGTATAGGGATTGCGTTAGGGGTTGCAACATTAATCATAGTTATGGCTGTGATGAATGGTTACGAGAAGGAATTGATAGATAAAATCCTGGGCATAAAGGGGCACTTGACTATTAGCACTGATAATTTTGTAGTGACAGATTACGAGCAATTAGTAGAGTTACTGAGCAACAACGTCAATCGTATTCAGCTTATAGCTCCGTGCGTTGAAGGGCAGGGGATGGTAACTTCAAAGCAATCCATGAGTGGTGTTATTATCAAAGGTATAGATGGAACCAAGCTACAGCAAAAACAGATAATGCAAAATGCCATAAAATCGGGAAGTATCTCGGATTATATGTATGGTGAAGGTGTATTAATTGGTATAGCACTATCGAATATGCTGGGAATCGGTGTAGGTGATTATATAAAACTCATGGTACCCCAGTTTACAACTACCATAGTTGGCATGATACCACGTATGAAGAGCTATAAAATTGTTGGAATATTTGATTTAGGGATGCACGAGTACAACCAAAGTACTATTTTTATGCCATTGTTGTTAGCACAAAAATTATTTTCATACGATAGAGCGGTAACTCACGTTGAAATAGCTGTAAATTCTATTCGCGATACGCAATTTGTGCAAAATGATATAGCATCCATCCTTGGCCCAGGCTACATTATAAGTAATTGGGAGATGAGTAATAAGGGGCTTGCCACTGCCTTGCGCGTTGAACGAAACGTAATGTTTATAATACTTTCGTTGATCATAATGATTGCTGCATTCAATATTATCTCAAGTTTAATGCTGCTAGTAAAAGATAAAGCAAAAGGTATTGCGATATTACGTACAATCGGTGTTACTAGGGGTAGTGTTGTAAAAATATTTATTTTTTGCGGATTTTGCATAGGTTTAGCGGGCACAGTACTTGGCACGTTACTAGGTATAGTAGTAGCATTAAATATAGAAAAAATGCGCCAGTTTTTTGAGTATTTTACCAATACTACGTTGTTTGATCCTACTATTTACTATTTGACACATCTACCTGCAGAGTTGTCTATACGTGAGGTACTCGCTACAATTTCTATATCACTTATACTTTCTTTCTTTGCAACCATATATCCAGCTTGGAAGATTGCAAAAATGACTCCAACACAGGTATTACGCTACGAATGAGCATTCAGAAGTGGTGCACCCACAGATGGCAGCTTCTAAAGATTGTTATTGCACTCTTCTTTTTCGATTAAGGAGCATTAACAAACGTTCTCTGTTTCATAAGCAATTTACGCATACAAAGCATTTTTTGGAATTTTTTCTCACGAATAAATCTTTTTCTTGTTTTTACCACTATCACGAGCACATGGCGCGACTTTCACTATCGCAGATAACTCATTACTAATATAACTTTTATCGCCAAGTTCTGGCAAAAAACTTACTAATTGAATAGCCAATTGCCAATACCCAGCATTGTTTTCAATATCTCAACTTTTGGCTTTACTTCAGAAGAGTTTACTATGATGTTACTTGCTTTAGCGTAAATCTCAGAAATTTCTTCTCCCAAAATCTTTATCAATACCATCAACACTGCAATGTAGCCTCTTCTTCTCGTTAACATGTCCAGACACCTTATAATCCTTTCCATGTTATAATCTCCTTTAGCTCATTGTGGCGGCTATTTATTTAGCACTTCCTGCAATTTGTTCAAGAAAAATTAAAGTAGAAGAATATTGATTCAGCGCAAAGCAAGCCACTCTTCTATATCTGAAAAATTCATTCTTGAAAAATTTATTCGTTATACAACATTTTTCAAATACAACCGCAATGGCGGGGCAAAGGAGTGTAGTAATCTACATGACTGAGCCTAGATCCCACAACGCAACAACTTGGGTGTTAAAAAGGGGACTTGTGGTACAAGCCCTACGAATTTCCCAAACCTTACCCCCCATGCAGAGCTTTAATATCGTGCTATAACAATATCGATTATAAACAAAAATTCAAGATTCAGCTGTACCTCTACATTAATGTGGTCGTGTAGCTTCCTCAAAGTCAAGATTTTATTTTCGAGCAAAACCACCAACACTAGGAGATAATGTACCTCCTTTTTCGGTCCATGGTGCTGATTTTGCTTGCATTGCGATTTGTTTTGCAATCGCTCCAATTTCCTTCTGAAACGCATCTTGATCAGGTGCAGGAATTATTGGCCCCCAAATCTTGCTACTCAAATAACTTGCTATGCCGCCCGTAATACTAGCAAAGAGACCCTTGCTTGGTGGCGGCAGCTCCGCCTGTTGGGAAATATCGAGCAATTTGCACGCTACAACTGGGTGTAATAAGCCCAATAGATGTTTATCTTGTACTACCGCTGCCACATCTTTCTTTAATTCTGGCTTATCGCGTAGTAGGGCAACAAAATTTTGCTCATCGTATATGGATAAAAGTCGGTAAATTGCACTATCGCCCCCAATAATATTTTGATCCTTAGTTTTTTCACTCCATTGTTTAATTAGCTCATCCTGTGCATTTGTAATGAATCCTACCATATCTGAGTGGTTATATAGTACGTCCTTTACCGTCGATATTCCTGAGAAAGCTTGATACAATGAATCTATGTTCTTATACATCCCAATAATGTTAAGTGGACTAGCCCCGGGATTCTTTGCTGCACTTTTGGCCTTCTCGCTCTCTTTAGCAAGCTGATATAGTGCTTCATAGGCTTCTTTAGACAAATTTATGTTGGCTTCTTTATCCAATGCTTGCTGTATTGCTATAGATTCACCTATATCTTTAGCCTCTTTTATTTTTTGGTAATTTTCCCCTAATTTTGCATAATTTCCTGCAATCTCTTTTGGTGGTTGTAACTTAACAGAGGTACAAGCTGGATTCTTTTTTATGTCTATCTCCTTTATTGCGGCAAAAGCTTCTTCTCCAACCTTTTGCACATAGTCACCTCTCGCACCTCCTGCAGTCCAACGTTTACTTGCAGTAGTGAATGCTGTATTAAACGGAGAAAATAAAGTGTACATGGAATTAACGGCATTCTTTACGAAAGTTTCCCACAAAGCTTTAGGACTGTAACTACTCTTTTCAGCAATTTGTGGTGTTTGTCGTGTAGCTGCGCAAAAAGTTGCTATTGAGGCGATGTTCTCCGCACCCGCCAAGCCACAACATTGCGACACTTGCTGTCCCACAGATAAATTCAAAATCTCATCTGGATCTAATGTTATGCCTAATGCAGCATTTTGTTTTATAATATTAGCAACAAACGTGGCAACACCTAACTCCACATTATTACCTTTTATGGAATTCATACGCACCAAAGAAACTTTTTGATTGTCATTTGGGTCGGGTATAATTCCTATCACAGCCCAATGTCCTCCACTACTAACCCCCAAAAAGGACGGCCTTTTGGAATTCTGGACATTTGCTAATGCCTCAAGTACGTGCGTTGTAGTAACAGCTTCTCCTTCCTTATCTTTTAAATCTGCAGTTCTGATTGTGTCAATATAATAATTGTGCGCTACTTCCTCTAAAGACATATTAAGATTCTGAGCAATTTGCTGCCACGCTATGGCCTTTATTTCACTTTCTGCTAACAGATAACCTGGATCATATTTCCAACTCGCATCATGTAACCCGGCAGTATCAGTAAGAACGGCGCTTATAGCAAGTTTAGGATCCTTGCTTGACTCAGGAAGTAATTGCTGCCAATCTGGCTTGACACCGTAATCCTTGCAAAGAAAAAGAGCAAATTGCTTGTAAAGTATTTGTTCTACTTCTGCTATAGTTTTTTCATTTTTTTTGTCAAATGCACCAAACTCAACCAATGTTCCTACTGTGCTTTGCATTTTTTTCTCAACATCAGCCGCTAATACAGGAGAGTTAATAAAATCGCATAAATCAGTTTTAAATTGTTTCCATACGTCTTTTTCAATACCACCGTTAATCAGGGCTTCTTTTAAGTTACTGGCTACCCAAGCAGCAGCGGTATTGTCCGCATCTACGGGTTGAAATTGATTTGAATCAGCTTCTAATTTTAACTTTACGTTCTGCTTTTGAGCATACGCTCTGATCTCCTTAAATTTGTCAAATAAGAGTCTTTTTTTAGCTTCTGGATCGGCATTGCCAATTATAGACTGAATTTCTTTGAAGTATCTCATTATTATTATCCTTTTTTTAATTAGTGATTATTACTAATAATATAGAATATTTAAGGAAAAATATATTGGATTAATGATAAAAAACTATTTTTCTGATTTTTTAGCAAATTATCCATATTTTAGTGCTGCACCAATAAATCTTAACTAATAACTTGTAGACAAAAATTTTTGTCGCTATAAGTGTTACCATTTATCCAGTTCTCGTATATACTCGGTGTGTACAACATATAATTTAAAGCGTAATAACATGAGAGCATTGGTAACGAAACCCATAGTATTCATCGGAATGATGGGAAGCGGGAAGAGTGCTATAGGTAAAAGGGTAGCACGTAAACTGAATTTGCAATTTTATGATAGCGATAAAGTGATAGAGGAAAGAGAAAAACTAAGTATAATTGACATATACGATTTTAAAGGTGAAAGTTATTTTAGAAAAATGGAAGAGGAGGTGACGAGGGAGGTGTTAGAATATGGGGTTATTGTTCTTTCAACTGGGGGAAGTACCTTTTTAAATGATGTATTAAGGGTAGTTATACAAAAAAAAGCTATCTCTATATGGTTGTATGCGGATATTGACGTACTTTATAATAGAGTCGCAAGGCGTAATACCAGACCAGAGCTTATCTGTGGAGACAAAAAAGAAACCTTAAGTAAATTAATGGCAGAACGTAACCCAATATATCAACAAGCTGACATTGTGGTAGATAGTAAAGATTCCGATACACATTACATAGTTGACGCAGTTATGGTAAAACTGAAAAAGTATCTATTGAGTAGCGATTCTGCTAATGGGCCATCTACGTAATGAAAGCTTCTTTTTGCCTTTGTAAAAAGAAGAAGGGTTTTGTTTGTACCTTACCATTAACGTTAGTAGGGCAAAGGTGATGGCCCCTGCAATATCAGTCCAGTTGTGGTATCCGAAATACACTAATCCATAAGCGATGCCAGCAAGTAATAAGACGAGCATTGACTTTAGCAAAATACCGCGTAGTGCGCAAAAAAGAGAGCCATAAAAAACTGCAGCAGTCTGCATATGACCACTTGGAAAAGCAAATCCCTCACCAAGTTCTGGCGATAGAGGAACTTGAAAAATATGCTTCAATAACTTATTAAATACTATCGTGAAGAGTAATAGATAAAGAGTATTCTTAAAGATACTTTTGTCATAAAAAACGAATCCACAAATGATCAACGGAACTATAATCAGACCGTTGCTAAATAACAAAAAAAACTTAGCTAGATAATAAAGGTAGCAGTCGCCACACACAGTATACATGATCCTTCCTTCCCACGTGAATAAATCAGTTAGTATGATAAAGAGATATAACAATGGTTTTAAATACCTCACTCACTGCATTGCATCCATCAATACTTTTAAATTTTGGATGAGTTTTGTAATAAGCTACTAGAGGCTGAGTTTGTTCTTGATATGTTGTGATACGTTTTTTTATAATCTCCATATCATCATCTTTTCTATGTATAAACTCCTTACTCCCACATATATCGCACACATCTGCTTGTTTTGGCATAAGAAAAAATTTATTATACACGTACCCACACTTTGCGCACATAAATCTACCCTGTAACCTCTTGGTGAGATAATCTAAATCTACTTCAAGATTCAGTATTATTAGGTTGTTATAGTCTATATGTAGCTTCTCAAAAACTTGCTTTAGAACATCAGCTTGTATGATAGTTCGTGGAAACCCATCCAATATAAACCCCTTCTTACAATCAGGCTCTATTATCCGATTGCAAATTATCTTGGTAACTAACTCATCACTAACGAGCTCCCCTGCATCCATGATCAATTTGACCTGATGCGCAAACTCACTCGAATTTTCTGCGACTAGAGAACGTAAGACCACCCCAGTGGATAAAATTGGAACATTATATTCTTTGCTTAAGAGCGCCCCCTGTGTGCCTTTCCCAACCCCAGGGGGGCCTAAAAGTACTATATACATTTACTTTTTACTCAAAAACATTGCGCTATTTTTCATTAAACTACTATACTGCTTGCTAAGCAAATGAGTTTGAATTTGTTGAAATATATCCATCACAACATTCACTGTAATTAATAAGCTTGTACCTCCTAAATAGAAGGGCAGGGCATACTGAGAGATTAAGATTTCAGGCAACACACAGATAAAAGATACGTATATGGCACCCATTGCTGTTATACGTGTCAAGACGTAGTCTAAATATTCCATTGTTTGCTTTCCTGGTCTCCTACCTACTATTATAGCTCCTGCTTTTTTCAGATTTTCAGCTGTTTCTTCCGCATTAAATACGACAGAAGTATAAAAAAAGCTGAAGAAGCATATCAAAGCTACATATAATACAATGTACAGGGGTTTTCCATGGTTTAAGTATAGCAATATAGTATGCTGCCAAGAGCCAACTTGATCCGCTTTGCCAAGTAAACCAATTATTGTAGTTGGGAACAGTAAGAGCGAGCTTGCAAAAATAGGCCCCAGTACTCCCGCTGTATTAATTTTCAATGGAAGGTGTGTTGAATCACCACCATATACCTTTCTACCGACCTGTCTTTTAGGATAATGGACTTGTATTTTACGCTGAGCTTTTTCGAAAAATACTATAGTTGCTACTAACAATGTACACATTAAGAAAACAAAAATAATAAATAATGCCGAAATAGTTCCAGCACGTCCCATCTCAAGTAGGGATGCAAGTGCAGCAGGAAGACCAGCAACTATCCCTGTAAAAATTACCAAAGAGCTGCCATTGCCTATACCACGAAGGGTTATTTGTTCTGTAAGCCACATAATGAAGACTGTGCTGCCTACCATACTTAGCACAGCTACAAAACGAAAAATAAAACCAGGATCGCTTACAAGAAGAGTTGATCCTACTTGTAATCTTTCTGCCCCTACTGCTAGGCCATATCCCTGGAATAACGCTAATGCCAATGTAAGATACTTTGTATACTGGGCAAGTTTTTTTCTACCACCTTCCCCTTCTTTACGTAAATTTCCAAATTCTGTCGAAATAGATGTTAAAAGTTGCATCACTATTGAGGCAGTAATATAGGGCATGATGTTTAGGGCAAATATGGACATCCTGCCCAAGGCCCCCCCTGTAAACATATTAAACATGCCTAATATACCTTTCGCATTTGCATTGGCTAATTCGCTAAGAATAGATGAATTTATCCCCGGGAGCGGTATATACGTTCCTATCCTATATATAAGCAGCATGGAAATTACAAACAAGATCCTGCTTTTTAAACTTTTCATAAGCCTGCTTTATTCAGTTTTATTAGATGATAGCCAAATAATTTATGCTATAAAATTTTAGTATGATGTGCCTCCATCATATGCAACTACAATGCACGCGGCAACTTCACATTGTAGTATACCATTTACAATGCTAAGTCAACCAGCGATAAATTGTTGTCAAGTATAAAAAATCCTATTTGTAAAATGAGCTCTTCTACCAAGATCTGTACAACACAGTGCCAGCAGCAGGCCCCTCTTCAGAATATTTTTTCACTGCGCAAAGCAATATTATGCCTCCTACAGAATATAACACATAGTGCCACCATGGTGTACTATCTGAGCTTGATTCGCTTTTTTGTGGCTGAGGCTGAGGCAAATTACCGGCATCATAGCAGAATTTTGGGTAATAAGCTTGTATTTTATCGACATAACATTGATCTAGGGAAATGTTACTATCTTTATTGAACCAGTGCAGAAAAGACGTACTACCCCCTACCTTACAACTTACACTTATATCACGTTGCTTATACGGATTGTAGTAAGTACTGCCGTCATGTGGACAATCATGCATCACTTTATCCACAACGTTCCCTAATAGATTTATTATAGTGTTAGATCTGACATCACCCCAATCTGCCCTATTCAATGCAATGATTACGGCACAGTATTTGGTATCAGGCTGATGTTCATTAAAACAAGCGAAGTCTGTAATTTTCGCACACGCATATCCTGGATAATTTTTTTCCACATCCTCACAACTATACATATTGTCATAAGAAGGGCTGAGGCTATTGCCTGATTCATACGCATCTGTTATGCCATTGTTACCAAGTTGATCAATGGTGTGGTTTGTATTTAAAAACATGTCGGGCATATTTCTTTTTCCTATAATTTATTGATAAAGTGGCAGGATAGCATTTTTTTTTATAAAAAACAATATCAACAACGATGACATGTTGATTAAAAACTGGTAGAATGGCAAAGTGTAGGGATGGTTATGCCCGCCTTTTTGTGTGCCCTTGGACTTATGACAACAGAAGATAGCAAAAATAAAGGAAAGTATCATATAAATCCAGGTCTGATAGACAAAGATCTGGTGGGGGAGCACATAGCGAAACAGGAAGAGCAAAGTAAAACGTATAGCATCCATACGCTTTTGCTATTTTTAAAATCATTTGTGTTTAGATTTTTTAATTATTCAAAGGAAAAGGTTGAAACTCACGAAAAAAGAAAGCGATTTCGTGCTGGATTTTACAATTCGAATAAAATAAAGCACAAAGTCACTCGTATCATCCCACCAACCAATAAAAAATTCTGAAATATTTAACAGCACTCATGCTATCAATATTAGTATGTTCTAATAACATATTGGCATTGTTTTACTTTTTTATATACAATATGTATATATACGATTATGATCGTGCAGATTGTACATAATATTTTTTTACAACATAGTATGGGAGCATGCGTGCATGAAAAAAGTAAAAATGTGCAGAAGAAGAAGTTGGGGAAGATGATAAAAAAGAAGCAATACAATGTTGCCACACTCCTGCTGTTCTTAAAATCGTTCGTATCTAGGCTTTTTAATACTGCTAGCGCTATAAATGAAGTAGGTTCATATACAAAGAAAGGTCAGTTTCGTTTAAGTTTTCGAAACGCAGGTAAAATGAAGCATAAGATCATCCGCGTTATTCCGCTAAGTAATAAAAATTTTTGACAATTTGGAAAAAAAGTATACCGTGGGATCGGTGGGAAGTCAGGATCTTTAAGTGGATTTTTATGGAATACTAAGAAGATGCATTCTGTGTTATGTTGGACCTGAGGGGTATATTAAATTTCAAGCTGTTGCTGTGGCAAAGGGTGTTGGTTGGCATGATCTGCGGTATACTTGCAGGTATATACCTCAAAGAACAGGCATCCAAGATAGAATTCTTGGGGATCATTTTTCTTAACCTAATAAAAATGGTTATTGTCCCTCTTATATTTTTCACCATTATATACGGTATTACGAGCGTCGAAGATTATCAGGGCTTATACAGAATAGGTGTGAAAGCTATTGTCGTTTTCGTTACTACGGCTATGTCTGCAGCCATTATAGGGTTGATTACATCGCACTTCCTGCAACCAGGCTTAAGCGCCGGAAGCAGTGGTATAAGAGAAAGCCTCACTCAGATGGTAACAAAAACGTCTACTAATGGCAATGCTGCTAAATCATTGTTCGATATATTGATTGGCATCATTCCTACAAACATTTTTGCAGCTTTAGCTGAAGGTAATATCTTACAAATAATTCTCTTTGCTTTCTTTTGTGGCATTATTATGAATAGCTGCAAAGATTCTTGTAATACGCTGATTAACCTTTGTCATCAAATCGCCCAAATAATGTTTAAGATGATTAGCATCATAATGCTAATTGCGCCATTAGGTGTATTTGGTTATATGGCATCGCTAGTGGGAACGCAGGGAGTGACTGTTCTTGTATCATTGATGAAACTTATAGCTACCATACTTATAGGGTGTATTATACAATACCTCTTCTTTGGCATTATTATACGGAGTTTTGGTAAAATTTCTCCTGTCCCTTTTTATAAAAAGATGATCGGTCCACAGCTTTTAGCTTTTTCCACTAGTAGTTCAAAGGCAACTCTCGTACCATTGATGCAAGTAGCAGAAGGGAAATTAGGTATTTCTAAACAAAATAGCCGCTTTTTATTGCCTCTTTCGGCTGCGCTCAACATGGATGGTGGGGCCATTTACCAGTCTTCATGTGCTATATTTTTTGCACAAATCCTAGGTGTACACCTATCATTGATGGATTACACTACATTAATTTTTATGTGTACTTTGGCATCAATTGGTGGGGCAGGTATTCCTGGAGGGGTACTATTATTCCTTGGTATGGTATTAAATTCTATCGGCATACCGATAGAAGGAGTGGTCTTAATCGCGAGTATAGACAGGATTCTTGACATGGTAACAACCCTGATAAACGTAACAGGAGATGCTTGCGTTACTTTGATAATAGATAGCTCTGAAAACACTCTAGATAAAAAAACTTATTACTCTTGAGTGGGGTACCGATCGTAACGTGCAGCAACTCTGCGAAAATACAGCATCTATGTATAATAATTTAGTATTTTACGAATATATGCAGTACTTAAGGCAAAAATACAAAATTGAAGTAAAAAGCTTGAGCCTATTAAAACCATCTTTTGTACACTCGACACCATTATTTACCATACTCACAAGGTAGAACTCTCCATGGCGCCTCAGTTCTGGCAATCCACATATAACTCTCTCTGCAATTTGCCCGTTATCCTCCGCACTTCTCCCAGAATCACCTTTTTTGCCAGGTAAACTACCACTTATTCTATCCCACTGATCATTTTTTACCTCGTATAAAACATTTTACCTCCTCTTTTGAGGCCACCTCATTGCGCTCTATCATACTTTATATAAAATGTCGACAAAACCTAGTATAAGAAAAAAATTTTGTGGGGTTTCAGAGAAGATGTCACAAGAGACATGTATCTTAACAACCCGAAGTAAGCTGCAACATTGCGATGATCTCAGGAAAAACAAAGTTTTATGGCAGCAGATAAAAGATGTTGTTGGGTTATTCGGAGTAATTATTTTAGGCTAAGAAAGCATATAAAAACCTCTGGTATTACAGGATTGCTCAAGAAATCGAAGAGGCCGAAAAATGTCAGAAAAAGTCTTATTTTTGGTCAATATGTACAGCTTGTATTGCAGATTAGGCATCAAAATCCAACTTACAGCAAGGCAAGGATCGTGGTAATGATCAAAAGAGATCATGGGGGCTCATATCAGAGGGCTCAGTCGGCAGGATCCTCAAGAAACTGATGATGTCGGGGAAAATTCAACGATCTTATTCAGCATGGCGGAAACGAAGGAATAGGAACTTTGCTAATCATGCAAAACGGTGGGAATACGGCAAATATAAGCCTACTCAACCAGGTTGGATGGTGCAAGTTGACCACATGACCGTCACTAAAAATAATATATCATTTAAAACACTTCCAGGCTTGGGACCCCTTGCCTAAATACATTGATGCAACTGTAGCAACGCAACCAGCTGTGCTGCCAAGACTTTCTTGCTGAAACTGTGCTTAAGGACGCCCCATTTAAGATAAGCTCTGTGCAAGTCGATGGGGGATCTGAGTTTATGGCCGATTTTGAGTTGGCATGCAAAGATTTGAATGTGGACCTCTATGTGCTGCCACCTAAAAAACCTCAGTATAATGGTGGCGTGGAGCGCGGTAACCGGATATTTAGGGAGGAATTCTATGCCAGATGTGATAACGCCGAATCAGTGGGCGCTTTTAAAAATACCTTGAAATAGCCGTACATAGGTATAATTCTTATCGCCCACATAAATCTCTAGACTACTTAACTCCATTCCAATATCTTGATTCTATCTCGAGTCCTATCCAGTCCAATATGTTATGAACTCTTACAAATATATTGTTATGTTGATGATTTTTGCAAAGGATTTATAATTTGATTGGAAATACCTTTATAAAAGGCAAGGACAAGGAGAGGCAAGAGGAGTAGGAAGTGCAATATGATCCTTAATGAGGTAGTGACTATAATATATTAGGCTACCAAGAGAGTAAGTTTAGTTGTTTTATGTGTATGTAAAACACCG
>CAXOVX010000041.1:0-51396 GCA_964213345.1 Alphaproteobacteria bacterium
ACTCTATTTGCTTTATCGCCATATCACCACTTACTCCATTCCAATCCATACATCCCATATCTCCCTTGCAACTGTCCTATTACATACCAAAGGATTATTTACAACCTTTCCTGATTTGTTTATCATTACTCTGGATCATTTATTTCTCTGGGACTAAGCGACTAGGCAGCTGAATTTCTGGCAATGCTATATTATGCTGATGACAGAGTGCCTTTATTGTGTTAGATAACAAACATGCTACTGTCATAGGACCAACACCACCCGGTACTGGGGTTATGTAGCACGGGATCTTGCTCACTTCTGCAAAATCCACATCTCCACATATTTTCCCATCCACTTTGCTAGTTCCTACGTCTATTACACAAGCGCCTGGTTTCACCCACTCTTTTTTTACCAATGATGGATGTCCAACTGCAGTAATAAGTATATTTGCACTTGCACATTCAGTGTCTATATTGTGCGAGTAAGAATGCAGGATAGTTACACTACAATTTTCTCTTAATAACATAGCAGCAATTGGTCTACCCACTACTATAGAGCGTCCTATTACCACTGCCTTTTTACCATTAAAATCTTCCAATGTATTTTTTAGCAATATCATGATACCTTGGGGGGTACAGGGCTCTAAAATTGGCTTCCAAGAGTGAAGTAACCCAACATTATGGATTGTAAAACAATCTACATCTTTTTTATAGTGTATTGTATTTAGGGCCTTAAATGTATCAATGTGTGGTGGTAGCGGCAGTTGTAATAAGATTCCGTGAACATGTTGTTGAGCATTCAGCTCTTCTAATAATTCGATCAATTGCCATTCACTTGTATTCGCGTCCAGCCTATGTAGATAGGATGTTATGCCCACTTCTGCCGCACGCTTTACCTTTAAGTTAACATATATTTTGCTTGCTTCATTATCTCCTACCATAACTACAGCTAGGCCAGGCACTACATCATGGTTTTGTTTAAGGTACTGTACTTCCCTCTGTACCCTGACTAAAACTTGTGCTGCATACATTTTTCCATCTATAAGAGTTGCTTGTACTCCTGTCATAGCTCCTTTATTCGTTAACTGGTGTGCTTCTTAAATTTGGCACTTTTTTTGTAGTAGAATATTGAAAATGCAAAGGCTGACCAGGTCTGAGTATATTATATGCACTATGACATGCTAACGCAGCTTCTGCAAATCCTGTTAAAATCAACTTTAGTTTACCACTATACCAAGAGATATCCCCGACAGCAAAAATGCCATTTAGATTTGTCTCCATTGTAGCTGGATTTACTACAATATGTCTGAGATCAGAGCTGAGATCTAAGCCCCACTCAGCAATGCTACTGTTATCCATGCTTAAACCAAAAAATGACAGTAAAACATCTGTTTCCAAAAATTTTACATTACCGCTCACGTCTATTAGCTCTACAGTGTGTATATTTCCATTTTTATCACCGGTAAACCCGTGTAATTGGTAAGGAGTGACTATTTCTATCCTGTTTGATAATGCTAATTCCTTTAGTTTTGCAACACTACCTGGTGCGGCTCTGAAGTGCTCACGCCTGTGGATAAGGTAAATTTTTTTGGCGATATTAGCTAAATGGATCACCCAATCTACCGCTGAATCACCCCCACCAGCGACAACTACAGTTTTGTTTTCGAATTGCTGTACATCTTTAACAGAATAAAAAACACTTACTCCTTCAAAGAGTTCTAAGTTGCCTAAAGGTGGTTTTTTTGGAGTACATGCCCCCCCTCCGATAGCAATAATAACACAGCCTGCAGTAACTGTGATTCCGTTATCAGTGACAAGTTCCCAAGTACTAGAACATTCATGCGCACCATTTTTATTTTCCGTACGCCGTATCGCGGTAACTTTATTTTGCAATAAAATGTTTGGATTAAAAGGTTGAATTTGCCTGTATAGATTCTCTATCAACTCGTGTCCTCTAATTACAGGATGTCCAGGAATATCGTATATTGGCTTTTCTGGATATAACGCAGCGCACTGCCCACCTATATCTGGAAGGCAATCTATAATTGTGGATTTGAAGCCAAGCATGCCTGCTTCAAATGCGCTAAACAAACCCGCTGGACCACTTCCTACTATTGCTATATCAGTACAATACTGCTTCATATGCGTCTTACCACAAGTTTGCCAATGTCTATCAAGTTTTGTCATAGTATTATGCGTTGAGTATTATACAATGTTTAATTTTTTATATTTAACCCGCACTAAGGATAAGGAATGGATAATATAATGCAATAAGATGGAGATATGATGTCTGTTTAAAGAAGTCGATAAAACCTAACAAAGAGGAATCATACGGGAATAGATTTTACAGGAATATATTGTTATGTTGATGATTTTTGCAAAGGATTTATAACTTGGTTGGAAATACATTTATAAAAGGCAAGGACAACGAAAGGCAAGAGGAGTAGGAAGAGCAATATGAGCCTTAGCGAGATAGTAACGAGAATGTTAGGCTACCAAGAAAGTAAGTTTAGTTGTTTTCTGGGACTGATGCTGGATGGTTTGTATTTTCAGGAGTTAAAGACGCTATTATTTGAATGATTTTAGCTAAGGAATGTGTCTTATAGACTGTGTTTAAAATTTATTATTTGTGTATTCTAGAAGATTCTCTATATTTTTGGTGATTAGCTATACCAATCCCTTGATTGGCAGGGTCAATATGCACAACGTTTTAAATAAAAACGAATAGCATGCATAAGTGCTGAAAACTTATTCTTTGCTATGCTAAAGAGGCGTGAATATATAGTATCTTTAGAAAAGACCCACTCAAAAGGCGCCCTCCATATAGAATCCGAAGGGTCGAACCCACCATTTTTACCCTTCCTATCAGTCTTCTTAATTCCTCCAAGATGCCCTCTTTTAGCTATGGCTATAGTTTTGGCAGGAGACGTGCAATACCCATTATCTGCGTATATAGAGCGCCTAGACGGGCACACATGTTTAAATCCCTGGGCATCTGTTAACGTTTGCTGGTGTAATCGTCGCCTTATCTACACTCACATGTTTTTTATAACCATACAAAAACTTAGTACCACCTTTACAGCCGATCTTAGCTTGTTTATCATGTGCCACTTTAGACAAAACTTCATTATTCAGTTTTTTATATTTCTTCCGCCTTGCCTCATCTCTCTCTTCCCACAAACTTGCCTTCGATATTAGGTGCGATGCATCAACAAATGTAAATACCTCGCTTATATAATTGCGCCATAAGCTGATCTCTGAAAATACTAAATATCCTAGATAGCTTTGGTCCCTATCTTTTCCCTTAGCTTACTAAATACGCTATAATCTGGAGTCGCATCCCTTAAATCAAACTCACAAAACCACTTTGCTGCGTTGCCATCACTCTATCTTTCAAGTTCTTATCGCTCAAATCTTCCATCAATTGCAGAAGCACTTAAATAGCCTATGAACTCTGTAACCTTTGTAATTAGCTGGCAACTCAACTGCTGATAACTCACCACTAATTGCCGCAAAATTAAATAATGCCTTGAAACTCCTCTATTGATTATCCCTAGATACCAACTCTTCCAAACTCACCATTATTATTTGACTTAATACCATTCACCTACCATTTATCTTCCACACCTACATGAATAATACCTTAATATTTATCCCATCTCGCAACTGCCCCTTAAAGGCTAACAAAGAGGAAACATATGGAAATAGATTTTACAGGAATATATTGTTATGTTGATGATTTTTGCAAAGGATTTATAACTTGGTTGGAAATACATTTATAAAAGGCAAGGACAACGAAAGGCAAGAGGAGTAGGAAGTGCAATATGATCCTTAGTGAGATAGTGACTATAATATTAGGCTACTAAGAGAGTAAGTTTAGTTGTTTTATGTGTATGTAAAACACCGGAGAGATTTCAAAAATTTATTGTTGTATGATAGGTTTGTAGCCGTATTGTAGCGTATTTTGCCTATATTATGTTGCTTATTGCAATGCATTACCGGAGAAGTTTCTGGTATCCAATTTATTGATTCTACACCACTTGATACATGTAAGGATCTACGCGGCAGTAGACATAATATTTTTCGTGGAATTGCTGCAAAAAGTAGAAAAAGCACCGGTTGGTTTTATGTTCTGAAATTACACACAATTTTCAATGATAAAAGCGAATTTGTTTCCATCAGAATTACACCTGGTAATGTTGACGACAGAAAGCCTGTCTTGACCATGGCAAAAGGCTCATGGGGGAAATTATTTGGCGATAAAGGATATGTCTCAGAAGAATTAACAACACAGCTATTGAATCAAGATTCGTTGCTCATTACGAGGCTTAAGAAGAACATGAAAAATAAATTATTACTCCTACAAGATAAGTTTTTGCTCTATAAACGCAGTATTATTGAAACTATTTTTGGCAAACTCAAGCAATTTCAAAGACTATGGCACTCTACTTTCAGATCCGTAGAAAATGCTTTTTGTAATCTTATGGCTTGTTTGATTCCATACCAATTATCACCCTATAAACCCACTATCTCAACAACTATTACTCTTGTAATCTTATCCTTACTTCGGGTTTTAAACATTCACACGTGATGCAAGTGGCATCATTATCTTTTTCAGGAAAATGGGATTTTAACGATAGTCCTGAAAACGGTGCGTTCAAGTAGAAGCATCCCATCATTTTTTGCAAGCACTGTTAACAACGCCAAATCTTGCAAAGGCCTTAAGCGCAACAGCTTCTCGTTTGAATCCATCGATATCATGACCCAATTTAAAGATAATAGGCTGTGAACATTGAAACCTGGACAGTACATAATTGTAGCTTAAGTTTTTAACCCAATTTAAATCTAACAATCCATGCGCTGCTTCGATCTACACTATCAATTTAGGCAAATTAGCTAACTACTGTTTCCCTTTTCCCTTTTTCCTTGTCGAGCTGAAGCTGCAAAGCAGCGAAGGAGAAGCCCGTACAAATTAATAACATTTTTTTCTATTCTCATAGCGTAATAACTTCCTTAATTTTAGGTTTCGCATATTCAGCTACTCCACTCCAGCTTTAGCAGTGAGATTATCACATGGTTGCCAATAGGCCCCCTTGCATGACCACAACGCGCTAAAAATTTGATGCCAGTATTTTTCCTTGCGCAATTTGCACGAGGCATCGCCAGTTACTTTTGATGGGAAGAACGGAAGAAAATCATCACTGCTTACTTTGCCTTCATGCAGACAAGTTTCTCTAAAAGGTGGAACTCATTCTGGACTATTTTCTCTCTTGGACTAAACTATGCAGTAGTTAGCGCTATAAGCCGGGTTCTGTCTCTGCCCGTTGTTCGTACACCTTACAAGCCGTATGCGTTCTTGCACATGTACAAGAAAACATATAGAGGAAAATGTATCAGCAATATCAACCGAGGCAGTGATAGCTATTTATCTAGCTATATTATTGCTAATATAATCATGCGATCTACCCGTATACCTACGCTCCAGAGTAACAAACGTGCATTCCAAATTCTTGCGAAGAAAACAAAATGCATAGCATACCTATTCGATCTTGCTTTTAGTGGGGTTTACTATGCGATTATTATTACTAAAAACCCGGTAAGCTCTTACCTCACCTTTTCACCCTTACCCACCTTAAACAAAAGTCAAAGCAGGCGGTATATTTTCTGTAGCACTTTCCCTAAGGCGCAAGAACAATACGAATCGCCCCCTACCCCGCCATGTGTTACATGGCACCACTACTCTATAAAGCCCGGACTTTCCTCTGTTTTGCGAAAATACAGCATCTTCTACACTTTCACCCTAACAGCAGCTATCCACACTAACTACACCTGCACTGTACATAATAAACTAAAAAAGGGAAAGTAAAATAATGCTAGATTTTATTTTACTGTAAATTTGTTGTACGGAGTAACAAAAATTTTTTGATCCTTATCCCATACAACAGCATGTACTGTATATTTTCCCCTCTCCATGTGCCATAAATACTTTTCACTTCGTACCTTAGCAATTTTCTGGTCATTTAAAAACCATTCTACCTCATTATCAGGGCTAATACCCGATAGCACAAACTCAAAAGCTTGCTTTTCTCGCGGAATCCTAGGATCCAACGCGAAGGATACTCCATCAGCCGGATATACTATATTTATATTAAACTTTATCCTTTTCTCCTCTATTCCTTGATTATTTTGATTTGCACCTAAAATATTTGATGTAATAAAATACTCAGTTTGAGCCGCTATACACCCTGGCACATTAGTTGATACTCCAGATACTGGATTGCGAGCAGTGCACACATCATACTGAATCAATTTATCGCTCAAAAATAGCGCATGTGTATCTTCTTGAGCATTCAACTCTTTAAATATACTACGCAGTGCAAATGCCGGTCCACTCGCACCTCCTACTCTCTCCATAGACTTCCTGTTAGCATTCCCCATCCATATGCCAACAACATACTTATAATTAAACCCCACTGCCCAAGCATCTCGATAATCATTAGATGTACCGGTTTTTACGGCGGTTTGAATTGGAAAATGAAAAAGTCCATGACTACCAAATTCAAAATTACGGGCCCAAGGATCAGATAGTATATTTCCTATAATGGACGTGGCTTCAGTAGAAAAAATCTTCGTTTTTGTACCGTAAATTTGTTGATTTGAATCAATTTGCAGTGGCTTTAATACGCCTCCGTTTGCCAAGACGGTGTACGCTTTAACAACCTCGTATAAACTCACCTCTCCATTACCCAGAGCTAATCCTTCAGAGTAGAAAGAAGTTGGCATATCCAGGCCATCAAATCCCAACATCTTTAATACATCAAAATACCTATCTATTCCAATGATATTAATCACACGTAATGCTGGGATATTTAAAGAATTACCCAAAGCTTGTCGCAAAGTCACATTACCGTAAAAAATACGACTACAATTATGGAAATGATGCATACCTTGCCCCACAGGAGCAATATGTGGTGAATCTTCGATTATTGTTGCAGGCGTTAGGCCTAAATCTAAAGCTGTGGCATATAAAAAAGGTTTTAAAACTGAACCAGCTTGACGCCTAGACATTACCATATCAATCTGACAAGCATCTTGCTGAAAATTACTTTTTTCACAATCAATGCCAGTTGATACCCATGACAAGATTCGATTTGTTGTATGATCTACTATTAACGCAGCAGCATTATTAACTTTGTGTGCTCTTAAAGACTCAAGGCTAACATCCAAAATATCATTTACTTTCTTCTGCAAACCACTATCTAACGTTGTTTGCACTTTATCACTAAAGACATTAGCAGATACACTGCATCCTCGCACATACTTCACAAAATGTCTCGAATCTACAGATAATATGGGCTTCTCTAAAAATAACGAAGTTTTCTTTATGTTAGCATAATCTAAGTTGGAAATTACATTTATTGCATACAGTCCTGCAGCTAATTTCTCAATTTTATTAAAAAGTAAATGCTCATTTTTATATAAATCAAAAGCTGAAGGAGCACGTACTAATACGACAAGAGCCAGCATTTCCTTCAAACTTAATGTACTCAGATCTCGGTTGAAGTAGTAGCGTGCAGCAGACTTTATACCGCGCCTATTAGATACATAAGATACCTGATTTAAATAGAATTCTAAAATTTCAGGCTTACCAAACTTAAATTCAAGAGCTATGGCTTCAATACCTTCTAGCCATTTTGACCATACAGTTCTCGGCCTTGGATGTAACATTTTTACTATTTGCTCAGTAATCGTGCTAGCACCACGATGTGTACCTTTATGCGCTACATGTAGCCATATAGCATGAATACGTGCTAAAAAATCTACACCATAATGATAATGAAACCTCTTGTCTTCCGCAAATACAAATGCAGCTTGCAATAACTCCGGTATATCACGCAAACAAACACGCTCGTGAATATTCCATGAATTTTGATAAGTGAATGTTAAAGGATCTCCATGAACATCAAGTATCTGAGGGAGACTTTCATTCTGATGCTGAAAACTTCCAACATCACCCTGAACCGCTAAAAAATCTCCATATGGAGAACGAAAGTCAATTACAGTCTTCACCGTAATCAGGCACATTACACACAAACTTACGTATATAACTAGTTGTCGTAATCTCTTAAAGCCCATAATCTACATCAATTTCTAGGGATTCTTTTTATTAACAACTTTCAGGTGTGCAGATATTCCCCTGCCATATATGTCAGGATCATACATTGCTGTGGTATACACAGGCATTATCAAAAACGTACCGGGTGCTACCACTTGAGCTGCATAAGATAAGTGGTAATTACCAAGAGTTAAATACTCTGAGTAAAAGCGAGCCGAATTATGCCTTAACTCTTTATGGTAGAACCCTGAATACCATTCTCCATATTCTACCCAATTATCAAACTTAGATCGTATTGAACCTTCGATTTTATCGCCTCCAGCTGCAGCATCTGCATCAAGCATGGACGCAGTAGCAAGATTCGTATCTACAGGCTCTAATCCACCAGGAACTGGATCATCTACCACTACAAAATACCGCGCAGATGGCACAGACAAATATATGTCTACACGTACCAAATCACCTGGATTTGCTAAAAACGGAGAAGTCGTCAATAATTGCCATTTGCCATCACGTTTCACACTATATTCACGAGTAATATCCATACCAGCGTTAGTACTAGTATCATATACTTTACGTGATGCTAAATACAAATTTGTTGCATAATATGCACGCCCATTACCATTTTTTTCAATATTTATTTTTACCTTTTTCCCCATATCTGCCACTTGTAACCCCTGCTCAAAGACTACAGGCAAATCCTTAAATCCTTGAAATTTTGCACTACCAAAACTCTTCCCATCTAAGTTTACATCAATTTGCATATTAGGAGCTTCATTTTCATAAATTTTGCTATAATCTAACAACGCATTCGTACAGAATGCACTTTCTTGCGTATTCCACAAATGTGCCTTACCCTTCATGCCTTGTATAATTGTATTTGCCAATTTTACTGGTATATCACCGATAATATCCTTTACTTCTGGTGGTAGACTCTCCCCCTTCAATTTTACAAACGCAGATAAAATAGCACAATCATCACGCATTCTACTGTGCAAAATACGAAAGTAACCACTATCTAAATCCTCTGTAAAACTCATCTTGCCAGAAGATTGATTGCCATATGACAATATCTGATTAGTAACATCTACTATAATGCTAATTAGCTCCTTAGTATCATGGGTCTTTTTGGCGTTTAATGCTGCTTGCAAATAATGAGCTTTGCCAAATAAACTCATTTGGGTTACGTATTTGTAATAACGGTCTATATCAGCAAAAGTAATCTTGTTATGTTCAGAAAGTGCTGCTAACGCCACAGCACGTACTGTATAGCTCATATCATCACTGTAAAAATCTCCTTTTACATCATGTTTCAACAAATCCTCTAAATATCGATGTAAATTTATTTCCACACTCTGCTCTACATTATATCCAAGTTCTCTCAATTTATTAAACATTAGAGCTGTATATGCGCTTAAATAAGGATCTACATACTCCTCTTTTGCCACGTAATAAACCATACCACCATTAGGTGCTTGAAAAGTCGATACATATTTTAATGTGTCAAGCAAGATAGACTCGCTATTTTGCCAAATTAATGTAGACGGCAAGTACTTATTTAATCCTGTGTAATAAGCCGCCATTATCGCTTTTGTGAGCTTTTGCTCAAAACATGCATAAGGGTAATCGCGCGCATACTCAAAAACTTCAGCAAAATTTCCTATAATGCTTGGAGATAGTGACACTGAAACTTTGGATAAACCTAGCAACACACCTTCGGGAATAGCAAGTGATTCTTCTACTTTATCCGACACAGTGGAATTATAATTTGCAGCAACATCAATAGAAACAGCCCTCTCTACCTTTAAGATATGCTTTATTGTGCCGCTATCTTCATTATCTTTGGCATATACATTAAAAACTATCGAATCATCCGCAACTTTTTGCACCTCTCTTAACCCAACGTGAAGCGGCATCAAAACAGTTGTTCTTTCGTATGGAGCTAATTTAATATTCTGAGTTGCAGTAGAAATTTGCTGCTCATTTACATTACCTTTAGCCTCAATTACTACTTCAAGCACACGCTCTCTATCAGTGCGATTCATAATATTAAATCCAGCTTCAAAATCGTCTCCCTCCGTAACTTGATTAGGCATAACAGGACGTATTTCGGTAGCTCTATTTACTTTAAAAGTTGCTTCTCCAGCTCCAAACTTATCTGATTTGTTCGCTGCAAGCATGATAACCCTCCACCCTGTTAAATTATCAGGAGCCTCAAATTCTACTTCAGCATTATTACCTTTATCCAGTTTGATGGACGGATTCCAATAACTCACAAATTTAGGCACATCTCTCAAAGATAGTTTATTACCACTACCCGCAGTACCATTTGCACCGTCCCCTCCAGGACTCGCTCCCTTTTTTTCGAATTTCTGCTGTCCTACCAACTGAGTTAGTAGACTATAGTTGCATACGTTAAGTCCCCCTATATCATAAAATCCAGGGGATATGGGTTGTAATAATTTTTACCGCCTTGAATTAAGTCAAATACAGCCTCATCCAAAACCACAACCGCAACTTCAATGGGATCAGATCGTCCCCGCTTTTCTTGAGCCTTACTTTCGGCATGCAATGATAATTTTACTTTGTCTCGTGGCTTATATACCTCTGAATCAAGATGCCCACTAACTAATATTTTCTTATATGAATCTTCAACTTCAACCTTTGTATAACCTATTCTAAAGGCTGGTTTCCCCAAATCTACACCATCTTTTATCGGTTTATCAACCCTTGGCGACATTACCATCACTGACAAGTAAACCCCTGGAATGTACTCAGGTTTTATGGGGAATTTGACAACAGGTGTACTACCTTCCAATACCTGTACAAACGAATCTATCACGCCATATCTTTCAATCGTAATTAATGCAGTAGCACCAGGATAGGGGTTTTTTACTAAATACTCAGCCACATCACCTACTTTATAAGATGCATCCTGTTTGGGTACAATATCCAAACTAAGAGGATTCTCCCAAAGCACATAATCACTACCAGAAACATACATTCCCAATGTCGTAGAATGTGTGACTCCTCCTTTCTCTTTCGTACCTAATATTTTAGCAACCACCCTATAACTGCCAGCTTTTTGTGGTGTAAATTGGCAAACACTAGGAATTAGCTCAGATTTCCCCTTGCACGAAGAAATCGCTACCCACTCTTCCTTATATTCAGTCAAATAAGCATCACCAGCTCCTCTTACCCTTACTCCTTTTACGTCTTCATATTCTATTGTAATATCTACATCTGTATCAGCAACAGGAGCTCCCTTTATATCCGTCACTACATATCGCACGTCAGCAACTTTACCTACTTCAAAATTCCATTTTTTAGCTGTACTCAGCCCTACAAACCTGTCAACAGAAGCATAAGTTGCATCAGTACGGATTGCTATGTTCTTTCCCCTATCATCTTGTACAGAACTTTCTACGCTTAATTGTCCATAATAAAGCTCTTTAGAATTAATTTTAAATGTTGTAGTAAATTCACCATTACTGTTTAGCTTATCTATTTTTTGAAATACCTGCTGTGATTCCGTATTTAAAGCCGCGTTATATGTGTCAAAAGAAAAATCCTCTAATCCTTTAGGTTTTTCAAATGCTTTGGATTGTAATAGTGCAGTTACACGTACTTTGGCATCCGCATATGCCCCTCCTGAATGCAATTTAGCAGTAGTTAGCACCGTAACATCTTGCTCCGGCAGGAAAAATTTACCGCTAATCTGGTTATCTACATTGAACGGCGCAGCTGAGAAGTCGCTCACTAGAACACGCATTGGGGACAATTTGCTGCTACTACCCACACCAGTTAATTGAAACTCGTACCAACCTACAGCAGCACTATCAGGAACAGTATACTCACCACTATATGCACCAAATTCATTTAAATGTATTTCAGTTACTTCATGAATCTTTTTTCCGGTAGGATCTATAATTGCCAAGCCATACCCCTCTGTGCGAGCCGGTATAAGGGTTTTATTGTCTTGATCGCGTACATAGACCTTATATTGTATAGTATCGCCTAAGCGATATACGCCCTGAGCGGCGAATCCCCACGCTTTTACATATTCACCCCTAGATTTTAAACCAAAGTACCCACTATCGCTCATCAAACTATAAGGATTCAGCATAAAGTCGTCAGATAAAGGGAGTAAAGCCATTTCTTCTCCTTTACTAACATGTACAAAAAGAAGCTTCTCTCGATAATCATATCTGTAACGTCCATAAACCCCACTTAACCCAGGTAGCACCGCTATGCCTTGAGTATCTGTTTTAGCAAGTTCAATAGTACCATGCGGTGGAAGTAGTGCGTCTACCTTATCTTCGTAAATTTTTACCTCGGCATCTTTCACTGGTAGACCAGTAGCTAAATCCGTAACCCATACTACAGTATTGAAAACTCCTGCTTTTACGTGCACTTGATACGGTGTAACTTCAGCAAACAGCAATCTATCAGTATCATTAATTTTAATGTCCGGTACAGTCCAAATTGTTCCAAATACAGCACCACTTTTCCCTCCCAGCATATTCCTAATTTTCATAGGTATGGCAAACTGTACATCCTCCGGTCCATTCGTATCATAATCATGTATGAGATCCTGAGCAGATCCATTTGCTGTCAATTTCCTATAATGAAAATTAACACTCTTTATGTTATTCACATACAGCGGAACTTCGCTATCAATTTGCTTTTCAATGATTGCATTTTTGTAGGAAAGCTTAATGTTTGGCTTACGGTGATCTGTTTTAAATGAAATATCGATATGTTTGTCCAAGGTCCTACCAAACTGATCATGCAAATCAGTGACAGATCGTCTTTGTGGATCAAATATGGCCAAAATTTTCTCTTTCCAATCAAACTGATTATCTTTCGTTTTGATTCTATATTCTTGATTAGCCTTTAATCCCATTAACGACACAGAATGCATTCTATCGCTACTACCACCATTATAATCAAGCGTATATGGAGTATCCTGCCCCCAAAGCTCGAAATCTGCGTTATCTGACATATTTGGAGTTACTAAGATATTTTTCTTGGCTTGCGACGGCAACACACCACTAGTAAATAATAACATCACATTATTTAATGGATCGCATAAAAATTGCTGACTTTCTTCATCATTAGTGATTGTTATCGCATCACCATTATTTGTATAGCACTTGATACCTACAAACTTAAACCTTTGAAAAGTGTGAAATTTGTAAATATTATCACTTGCAAGCCCCCTGACACCACCTTCTTTTGAAATTAACCCAGGATTTAGCATAATGCCTACCTCTTCACCTAATGGTAATTCACGGCCAGGACTAATGAACCAAGTATCGCTTGGCTCGTTAAGATCTATCTTTTTATTCTCATCTTGTACCTGTAGTTCAGGTTTGATTTCTGCAGCAAAACGCTCACAAGTAGTACACCCCAACCGCAAATAAATATGCCTCTTTACAGACTCACTCGTTACTTTTTGATTAAAATACATTTGAATTACGGGGACCCCAGGAGCTAACCATTTATGCACCCTAGCATAATAAACAGCAGGAAGTAACGTAGTAAATTTGTGATGGTAACTCCGTCCAATAATTGCGCCATCTTCCGCTTTTATCCCTGGATTTATAATAACACTATATGAAGTCGCATTTTTTAATTTCTCGTTCTTACCCAAATTACATGCAAGTGTACTGGTATTCACCCACCTCCACTCACATTTTACCGCTGGCTCAATTTTAACAGGAATTTCATTAGATTTCCTTTCCATGCGCCCCAAAGGCACAACAGGACGATTAAACTGAATAGTAATTTGATGCTCAGCATGCACATCATCTCCCTGAGGCGTAACTCTCAATATGGATAACGTCTGTCGATTGCTCTGCCCAATCCTTGCTTTTAAATGACCCAAATATTGAGCATAAGGCAGTATAAAAAAAATATATACAACAAGTACTACAATTGTAACTATCCCACCCCATAGTATCCGCTTCATATAATCCCAGAGCAAAAAAAATATACGCTTATTTACGTGTTATACTTTTTTATTCACATAATGTACATGCACTATTTGGCACATTTTTATCTAATTTAGTTTATTCTTATGACGTATTCCAATGTGATTAGCATAAATTGTTACTTGATTGAAACAACAATACCTCACTTTATTATTAATATTAGCTTGCACGTCATAGCCATTTAGTAATACCATCAGAGAATGTATGGGATGGAAATTACGTATCTACAATTTCAAAAAGTGGGGGCTTTATGCTAAATAATGAAATGCAAGCTGCATCCAATAAAATTACAGCAGATATAAACAACATGTTAGCGCTGATGAAGGACTATGAAGTTTCTGAAAACAGTCACGGTGTTACGGAAGATCTGGTCTATCGCACAGTTTTAAATTACCTAAGCAAAGGACATTTGAGTGTTACGCAAGATCTTAATGGTTTTGTAGGAATAGCAGACCAAACGGAATTTAATGAGGCAGTTAATCAAAGGTATGGTGATGGTGATGGTGGTATCAAGCAAATTTTAAACAAGTTGTGTCAGAACGACGATTATACTAAAGTCATAGATGATGGTATGCTATCCATACCTGGAACTGTCACTAAGCTTTTAGGCTATATGAGGAATGGCTTTACTACAGAGAAGGTAGATGATTTTAAGACGGACACATTTTATATGGATAAAAATGGGGATGGCGTTGGGACCGCAGAAAGTGGAGTGTATGATCAAAACAACAAGAAGCTTACAGGAGAGCAAATACAAGAAATGATAAATGAAGGAGAATTATCCGAAAAACTGGAGAAAACTGGAGGAAGTTTTGACAGACATTACGTTGATGAAGTAAAAGCGTCGGTAAAATCAACGATGCAACAAGTAAACGAAGCAAATTTAAATGGAGTCACACCTAATTACTGTAAACAGTGTTTTGATGCAAATATAGGAGAAAGAATAAAAGGGATCGAAGGAAAAAAAGAGCAACTAAAACAAAACATTGAACAAAGATTTGAGAATGTTGATGACATTGTAGCCAAAATACAGAAAGCGTTTCAAGAGAAGAATCCCGATTCATTAAAAACAGGATTCGGAGATTTAAAAACGTTTTGCAAAAACGAAAATATGAAAGTTAGCTACGGTGCAAATGGATTTACCGTATCTTCACAGAATAATGCAAATAATGACAAGATTAAGGAATGTTTCATGAGTACTATAGGTAATCCATCCTCTCATAAGCAAACTGTAAAGAATAAGGGGCTTACGCAGGACTTTGCCGACCTGAACAAAAACATAATGGAAATAACTGCATACTTACGTGGAGAAAGAGAAGCCTTACCAGGGCAAGATGAGATGCAAACGCTACCGACAAGATTGAAATCGTTTTTTGACGCGGTAGATGCCCCCCAAAAAAAACAATTTCAAGCAAAAGTACAAGAAGAGGAGAAGGGGGGATTCAAAGCAAGGTGATAAGGCTTTTATGCACACCATTATACATACCTTCCTGCTACGCCACAGGCTCCGCCGTTGTGGGGAGTTTACGGGGCCAGGTGTGCATCCCATTTTAAATGAGTACTAGGAACGCAACGGTGAGGGCAGTGGAGTGTAGTAATACTATACGTGACCGAGCTCGGAATCCTACAACGCGACAACGTGGGCGTTAAAAATGGAGATTGGTATGGGGGCCCCCCTTGCTTGCAGCAAAGACACCGCCCCGACCGCAAGCAGCCGAATACTCTCATGCATCACAAATCAGTATGTGTAGCATTACTAACTCCGCCGTCATCAACAACGAGATCAGGAAATCTTCCTTGAACATCAGAAAGACTCATCCCATAGTAAGAATCGCAAACTGTGTTAAAATCATGACCATTTTCAAGGCAAGATAGCGAATCTTGTGCTATAGGGAATCCACGCTCAATCTCTTCTGGAGTAAAATATTTTGTAAGATTAACGTGCTTACTAAACACTTCAACAAATTTTGAGCATACTGCATGAAAATTATTAGCCCCAGTAGAGGTGTAACTTTCTTTATTTAATACATCGACTTTTTCTTTTCTTAAATCATCACTAATTGTTTTAAATACGTCAGCGCATCTCTTAGTCATAACATTCTCCTTTTTATTCTTAGTTAGTTTAACAGTATTAGTAATAAATATTTGCAAAAACATCAAGTCAAAAATTTAAAACTTTAGTTATACATATACGTTATCTAATCACAAAATTTTAGCAGAACTATAAATTGAGTACGCTAAGAAAAAAATAATCAATAAATCAAATAATGAAGCTTTACAAAAAATACTCATACCCAAAAGGGCATTTTTACCCTAGCATGACAAAGGGCTATGCTAAGTCCCATTTTTTAATGAGCACTAGGAGCACGCAATGGTGAGGGCGAAGAAGTGTAGTAATAGAACCTAAATCCTACAACGCAACGATGTGGGCGTTAAAAAGGGGATTTAGTGTTAGTATCATAACCAATAATAAAGGAGCGAAATATGCGTCACGTTATAGAATCGACACCCCATACCGTATCAAGCGGCCTGAAATTTCTCGCTGCTACCACATGGGATAGTATTAAAAACCCTGTTGCTGCATGGAGCAGCGTAAAGAGTCTTTCCCTTGCTGTCACATGGAATGGCATTAAGGCTTTTCCGGTTGCTATATGGCATGGCATTAAACACGTATACTCTGCTGATTTAATCACAGATTTGATTGCTACTGGCCTTTCATACAAATATTTGTCTTTTACGCCATCCCTGAAAGAGTTCAGTGGCATATTTACTTTGCTTGATATGCTAAATAAAGGCACTACGGACAACCTCGAAAAAATAGCATTAGGTGCACTAAAGTGCGGATTTCACGCCTACAACAGTAACTCAACAGTAGAAGATGTAAAACAGATGAAGGCGGGGTGGTCTTCACTTCCAAATTTTAGCGACCTATATACAAAAATAAGCACAGTATTCAGTGAAACGCTAAAAGATTATTCTCCATTAACAATACTTGGTATAGGCTTTGCCGTAGGAGTGCTATCTGTCCAATTTGGGGCATTAGCTATAGCTTCAAAAGCGGTATTTGCGGGAGTATCTTATGTGCATGCCCATCCCATAGCAATGATTGCAGGCGCTTATGTCGTAGACGACATAACGAATAACCATCCTGAAATGACCGCCAAAATACAGGAAATCTGGAAAGATAATGTTAATTATTTTGTAAATAAGACAGTTACAGGGGTTGGAGATGGCATGGGGTATATCACAGACGTTTACCATTATTTTACAAATAAGACAATTACTGCAGTATATGGCAGAGCTGAAGATTGCATAGAATATATCGCAGACATTTATAATCATACGAAAGATACTGCTGCAGATTTTTATCATCAACACATAGGGCACTGACAAAAGGGCGCCAATCTTAGGAAATTTGGCCGTGTTAACGGATTTTTCTACTGCTAGAAATTTTTGGTGCGGCCGAAAAGACTCGAACTTTCACTCCCTTGCGAAAACAACGACCTCAACGTTGTGTGTCTACCAAATTCCACCACGGCCGCGACTTGTTGCGGAGCAATAACCAAAGCCACACATCAATGTGGCAAGAAAGTTACACAACGCACTAAAGATTAGTTATTGTATATAATACAAAATTTGATAAAAGTATAATGCAAACCTCTTTCAGCGCAAGAAGTTAGTGACAATAAATAATGGGGTTGGCTATTTACATTAGCAGGGTTGCACAATAACAGTAGCATATCGGATTTTCCGATTGCAGGTTGTAGTTAAAAAAATAAAAAAACATATGTGTAAGGCTTTCGATGTTTCATAAATTCAAGTACTTGCTTTTATTATTTCCATTATTACTCAGCGCTTGCAGTGTAATAGATAAGTTGCTTGCAGACAAAAAAATCCCTTTGGAAGGACATGGTGTATCGGTTGTAGAATATTTTCCTGATTCTATCACTCCGGATGATAAGTTAAATTCTTTAGATTTTAAAACGCCACCTCAAGTTGAAAATAGCTATATTGATGGCAGAACTCATAACGTTGGGAACATACTGTTCAATTGGCAAAATTTGAAGCTAAGTCGTAAATTAAGCATACATCCAAGCCATACATTACCTCTCAGTAGCTTGCCTGTAATAGCCGAAGGAAAATTGGTAATACTGGAAGCTACAGGTATATTAAAAGCCTTTGATTTGGTGAGTGGTAAGATATTGTGGGAAAATTCTTTTTTTTCAAAATTTGAAAAATTTTTCTTTGGAAGACATTATTTAAGTGGTGGTATCTTGTATGAAAGTAGAAAATTATTTGTTACTGCTGGGGTAGACACAATCGGAGTTTTTGACATTGGTGATGGCAAATTATTGTGGCAAAAATCATTTTCTATGCCTCTTCGTTGCATTGCTGCTGTTAGTCAAGATAGGGTAGTATTACAGGGAATGCAGGACACTTTGTATGTTCTTGATATTCAAGATGGCACAATGTTGTGGAATAGAGTCAATATAGGGAGCAAAGTCCAATCTTTAAATGCCATTACACCTATAGTCATGAATGACAAAATAGTATTGATGCAAGAGCGAAACGACAAAATCGTAGCATTAGACCTTCAAACTGGAAGGGAATTTTGGACTCTAGGCACGGATTCATATAGTGCGTTTATAAAAACCGGCAATATAGTAGCTGACCATACTCCAATCTATGACAACGATATGGTTTTTATGCCATTTGACAGTGGATCACTTATTGCAATGCACGCCAGAAATCCACAGGTATTGTGGAAGCGTTATTTAATGACAATAAAAGCTTCATGGATAGCGGGAGACTTGCTGTATACAATTAATGAAAGAAATCAATTATTGGCAGTATATAAGTATAATGGGCTGATAAAATGGGTAACTGATTTAAAAGCATATAGTGGTAATAAAGATAAACAGGATGTAGATCTATATTGCACTCCGCCAGTAGTTGCTGGGGATTTAGTACTCACAATAAACTCAGCAGGGCAAATGCTTGGATTCAATTTGCTTACAGGGAAATTAGAACTCAATTTTAAAATGCCTAAAGGTCATTATCTACGACCTTTTGTGCACAGCAATATGCTATATGTTGTAAACAACAACGGTACCATTACCATATACTCAAACAAGGATTGAGCCAATATTAGAGATGTATGTATTTTCAGGATATCATTTTAGCATTGCAGCACTTTTGGATAAAGCAGGGCTGCATTTTGTTGCAACCTTACGACATGGAAATAGGAGCTGGAACTTCACATCCTGCAACTGGATTGAGGTGCTTAGATGCAAATCCATGGAAAGTAGTGTATGTGCAGTCTTGTCGTAGACCCTCTGATGGTAGATATGGTGATAATCCCAACAGAGTACAGCACTATTACCAGATGCAGGTTATACTCAAACCCTCTCCCATCAATATCCAGGAACTTTGTTTACAAAGTCTAAAAACAGTAGGAATAGACAGTTTTAATCATGATTTGCGTTTTGTTGAAGACGATTGGGCAAACCCAACTCTAGGAGCTTGGGGGCTAGGCTATGAAATTTGGTGCAATGGCATGGAAATAGCCCAGTTTACTTACATGCAACAATTAGGGGGCATTGAATGTAAGCCTGTTCCGGTAGAAATTACCTATGGACTAGAGAGGCTAGCATTGTATATACAAAATGTGAACAAGGTTTGGGATATTAAATGGGATGATAACACAACTTATTATGATATCTTTGGTGCTACTGAAAAGGAATATTGTTACTATAACTTTGAGTACGCTAATACTGAGACGTTAGGGCGGCATTTTCGCGATTATTTAGATGAGGCGGAGGCGTTGTTGGGGTGTGGTGTTGCGCAACCTGCTTATGATTATTGTCTAAAAGCTTCACATGCATTCAATGTGCTAGAAGCACGGGGTGTGTTGAGTGTCGCAGAAAGAGCGGCATACATTGCAGCAGTACGCAAAACTATGAGAGAGTGTTGTCAGTTATGGGTGGAATTGAGGAGGCAAGACAAATTATAACATAATCACATGAGAGAGACGGAGGGATAGTATGAATGGGAAGAGAGAAGAGGAAGCTCGATTAACGATGTTGGAAAAAGCGGAAGCATTCTTTAATAAGAGCAAAGAAGGAGTGATCTCAGCATATGAATTGCGTTTTAGTAAGTATGAGAAGGATTTGTTAAAGTTAGGAAGAGACGCAGAAGCATTTTATGGTTCGGTGCAATCATTGCGAGGGTCGTATATCGATTTTATAAAAACTCTGACACAAGAACAAATGAACAATGTTAGTATGGGGATAGATGTAGTTGATTTTATTGCGAATCTATTGCGGGAGAAGGGGTATCACGAAAACTTTGAAACATTTTTATCCGCTTTTAAAGAGCCAGAGAATACGAAGCCATTGTACTATATCAGTGCTGGATGTGCTGATTACCCTGTACAAGAACTTCCGAAATTTGCTCAAGATGATGTCAATAATAATAGAGTGGGGATTTTGATTGATCCCAGTTACAATGATGATGGTAAAAATCAGGAAGTATATGGGCAGGACGGGCTATACAGGATCAAATGTTTAACTAACACTCTCAGCTCTCCAAAATTTCAAGATCGGTTGAACGGATTCATTAAAAAATCTATAGAGAATCATGGCATTTTTATAATTATTGATTCTATGCTTGGCTATTTAAATAAAGACTTGCTTCAAATACTTGATGTTTATCTCAAAAAAAATCCACAAGACGTAGATAAAATCTGCTATATAGATGCTTACGCGCTGGATGTACCAAAAGCTATAACATTCCAAATGGGAGAAAAGTGCACGAAAATAAAGAGCAGTATATTCCTTATAAATGAAGCTTACATGCAAACTCCTATCTCCGACCTTGTGAATCAAGACAGTAAGTATCTTAAAAATGGACAAGGCCACGTTTTCTTAGGCGCACAGCTTGGTGAATTTACACTTGAAAACTTTAGGCAAATCCTAAGCGGTCAGTACGTGGGAAAGCAATACAGTGAGTTTTTTTCGTGCAGCAACAATGAATATGAAGAAATTTGCAAGCAGGTAAACGTACAGGTCCAAAGATCTAGGAAAAGAACACTAGAAGCGCCAAAAATGGTCGTTTCCAACGTTTCAGAATTAGGTAAGTTTTTCATTTCAGATACTGCAGCTCAACAAGCAGTAGAAATGGCCAGGCAGAATTTAGTGCATAACCTGCTAAAAAGCATATCAGGCCTTACAAAATTACAAAATGCGGGAGAATTTAGTAAGCAGTTAAAGAATTTGCTTGATCGAACGGCGTCAGATAAATTAAATAAATGTAATGACGATATAAAAAAAGCTGATTTAAACAGAGAATTAGCTATCCAATTCACCAATTGTGCATGCAATCAAGGGATGCTTAGTGAGTTAGCCAGAAAAATATATAACAAAACACATTACACAAAATTGAAAATAGGTGGATATTTGAAGGGGGAAACGTACATCCCTCTAACGCAGAATGCATTTAGAATTACTGGAGAAATGATCATAAAGACATTATTCGGCGACGAAAAAATTATGAGCAAGTAAGAAACATAACGCTGTTCCACACTACCATGCAAAGCGCGTTTTTCACACGTTCACACGAAGGGATTGGGGGAGGCCTTGTTGATGGGGGCGTGTCCCGTTTTTAAATGAGCACTAGGAGCGCAATGGTGAGGGCAAGGGAGTTGTAGTAATACCACATGACTGAGCCTGAATCCTGCAACTCGACAATATAGGTATTAAAAGGGGGACTTGGTATTAGCGCTTGGCTAGCATTTTGTAGCGAGGTGTGTACTCCACAAACATCTGCTTTGCTACCTCAGGATCGTCTTGCTCTTGTGGCAATACGTCAAGTATGTTTGCTGTTTTTCGTATTATCTCTCCTGCTGCAGGTGCAGCTATAGCCCCACCTGTAGTAAATCCCTTGTTTACCTGATTATTTTTAGCTTCGTCGATAGCAACAAAAATAACATAACGTGGATCATTAATTGGGAAAGCACCCATAAACAAAGCAATATTAGTATGCTTACTGTACCTTCCATTTACCACTTTTTCTACCGTACCAGTTTTACCACCGACAAAATATCCAGGAACATTTGCAGCTTTACCTGATCCATATTCTACCACTAAACGTAGCAATTTACGCATCATGAGGGAGGTATTATTACTTAAAACGCGTTTTGTCTCTCCATTTTGATTTTCTGCTTGTTTGATTAATGTAGGATGATGTAAAAGACCCCCATTAACAACCGCAGCCATAGCTTGTACACTGTGTAATGCGGTTACCGCAATCCCGTGGCCGTAGCTTATCGTTGCTAAGTGCACATCACTCCAGCGTTTTTCGTTTGGATAAAGCGGCTTACCAACTTCTCCTATATCAAAGGTAACTGGCGATAACATACCAAATTTGCGTAAATATTCTCTTTGTTTAGCAATACCCAAACGCCGTGCTATTTGTGCTACACCCAAATTAGAGGAATACATCAAAATCTCTGGCACAGAAAGCACCCCCCCCTTCCCTCTATAATCATGTATAGTATATTTACCTACTTTTATCGGCTGAGATACGTCAAAAGCTTCATCAACAGCAATTTTTCCAAAATCCAATGCGCTTGCAATTGTAAGTATCTTGAAAGTTGATCCCATTTCATTTACAGCCAGCGTAGCCTGATTAAAAGATTGCTTTAACTCTGTTTTATTGAGCTTGTTCAAATTAAAATCAGGTAAACTCACCATTCCTACGACTTCACTAGTACTAATATCCATCATGATACCAATACCACCTACGGCATTATGTAGACTTATAGCATGTTGTAGTTCTTCTTTAATGATGTTTTGAACTCTGATATCCAAAGCTAATTGCAATGTACTAGCATCATTCTTTAATCTTGAATCGTATGCCCTCTCTATTCCAGCTAATCCATTACCATCAATATCCACGTATCCTAGAGCATGAGAACACAAATTTTCGTGAGGATAGAATCGTTTTTGATCAGGAACAAAATACACTCCTGGAATACCTAGATTATGTACACGTTTTTGCTCTTCTGGCGTTATATGGCGCTTAATCCACACAAACTCTTTTTCTACGAAAAATTTGTCTAGTAACTGTTGCTCAGTAATGCCGGCAATAGCTTGACTTATACTAGAAGCTGCCTTGGCCTTATCCACAAATTGCTTAGGCCTAGCATATATAGAAGACGTCATAATATTTGTTGCTAGCAACACACCATTCCTATCTTCAATAGAAGCCCTTGCAATATCACCATTTATAGCAACAATTTTATTTCGCTTCATATCTAAAATCGCTACCTGATCACCAACACCACTAATACCAAGCTCCACAAGCTTAAGTGCGATAGTAACATAGCAGCAAATTATAATAATCAGAATAAGATTAAATCGCCACATTACAATACCCTCCTCATATCGAGGAAAGTGTACCGAAAACTTTATTTCAGTAGAATGAAAGTTATTTTTATGTTTAAGCATCACATTTGAAATATAGAATGACGTAATAATCAATCATAGCGAGCATCGTCATAATAACTATCAGGAATTTCTACAACCACGATTTGATGCCTTTCAATAGGCTGTAGTTGTGGTACCAAGAACATAAGACTTTTTATACTCTGTGGCCTTGTAAGATATGCCAACTCTACTTTTAATAGGCGTATATTATTTCCTTCCTCTAATATCAGCTTTTCTGTGTGATTCAATAGAGTAAGTTTTTGTTGTGCATAGTATTTAACGACAAAAACTGCACAAATAGCCAAAACTACGGCTATACATGCTGCTATTATAGAAGAATTAAATATTTTTAACATTTTTTTGATACTCTACAAAATTCTACGAATAGCTCTAAGCTTAGCCGACCTTGCGCGTTTATTATATTTTAACTCACTTAATGTTGGCTTTATCACTTTCTTGTTGATAAGGATAAAACACTTACTTTTTTGGCAATCTCTTGCATAAGTACCATCAATTACAGAATGGGTATATTTGTTTCTTCTTTTATTTTCAACTTCTGCGCCTTTTAACCTTCTGAAGTGTGTTTTTACAATTTTATCTTCCAACCCCTGAAATGTAATAATAATCAACGCCCCACCTACAGCAAGTAATTCTATAGCGTCCTCTAACGCCTTATCTAGTTCTGTTAATTCATCGTTTATGGCTATACGCAAAGCTTGAAATGTCTGTGTTGCTGGATGAAACCCGGGCTTACAACTGCCTACAACTTCTCTCACAATTTCAGCTAGCTCTAGCGTAGAAGTAATTCTCTTCCGTTTACGCTTTTCACATATACATTTAGCTATTTTTTCAGCTTTTTTCTCTTCTCCATATCTCCATAGTATCTCGCTTAACTTATGCGCGGGGTATTCATTTATTATATCTGCGGCTGTCAACTGATTACATCCCATAGTCATGAGTAGTGGCCCATCTCCGTAAAATGAAAATCCTCTTTCTGGATTATCTATTTGCATGGAAGAAACCCCAACATCAAACAGCATTCCATTTAATTCCTCTAATCCCCAAGCAGAGCATAATTTTCCTAATTCACTAAAGCATGATTTTGCAAAAAAGAAACGTTCTTGATATTGAACACCTAATACATCTGCATATCTTTTCGCTGCCATATCTCTGTCTATGGCATACACTTTGCATAAAGTCGCATCCAAAATAGCCTTGCTATGCCCACCTGCACCAAAAGTAGCATCTAAATAAATCCCTCCTGCTGTTGGATTCAGAATACTTAGTACTTCACCCAATAAAACAGGTATATGAGCAGGCCTAACATTCATCTTGATTGCAAATTTATTATCATGCCTAAAACACAACGCAAGACTCCCCCGAGTTTTGCCGAAAAAGATTCCTATATTGCGTGTAAAACAAATCCTCAGGAGTGGATCTCAATACAAAGAGGCACCGTAACACATATTAAGTATTAGTAGAAGTTTTTTGTTATCTTGTTTTACGCATGGATTTTACAAAAGATCTGGAGCGCTAATAAAAATAGAAAAGTGCTTTTACGCATTATATCAATAAATAAAGATCATTAGCAGCAAACAACTACACCGTAACTTATTACGGTATACTACCGTCGCTCTAATTTTATATCTTGACAAAAAGTATATTATATATAAATAATCCGTATTTAATTAATAAAATAATAAAAATAGAGGAATCTACATGAGAAGAGATATAGCAATCAAAGAGATTATTCTGGATAAAAATAACATGCCAGCAGTTGCACACGTGGTGGATACTGATAACAAAGAATACATCGTGAACCTTTATTCGCAAATGACGGTAAACCTTCTTCAGAGTTATGCTAGCACATTAGGTATAAATAACCTCAACGCCATAGGTAATGTGAAGGAGCTAACTCAAGATAGAATAGACGTAATAAAATCTTTACTCAACAATTATCATAGTGTTGTAGTGCCTATTATGAGTGGTAATGGCAATAACAGCGGACATACTGCGCACTTTGTTGCTTGGGAAAGCGAGGGGAATGGGTATAAAACAGCGATACTAACACAAACCCGTAATATCGACGAAAATGCAAAGCAGGCCTTAAAAACAATGGCTGGGAGTATTACAAAGCAGCTTTCACTAAATACAGCAGCAGAAGATGTGCAAGTAATAAGTGGTGCCTTTGATAATGCTTACAACATCGCATCTTGCACAGAAATAGGAGTACCGTTACTCAAAGCAATGGAGTTGAAAGATGCTGGTCAATTTGAAAAAGTGGTTCTACAAAATTCACAAACACCGTTTCCCTTGAAAGACATAATAGATGCCAGACTAACAGGTTGGAAGGAGTTTGTTGATAGTGGTTTTTTCATCAAGTCAGACTACCCCACTGGGGAGATAATAGCGATACAATTAGAGTGCGAAGTGGATCATGACCAGATAAAGAGTAGTGCAGAGGATATGCTGGCTTTTGAATTTGAAAATGCTACCTATAATGGCGTACGCAAGACATTACATAATGCAATATTTCAAAAAGTACTTTTCGATATACGCGATGGAAACAACGGAGCATTAAAAGAGATATTAAATAAAGCAATAGCCGATAAGCCCGGCAATAACAATAACATAAAAATCAAACAACTTAAGCACGACGATCCGAGTGTTGAGAACCTTGCTAATCATCAAGAAGTAAAGCGGAAAATGGAGACAATAAAACAGGAAAATAAGGATGCAATTAAGAAGTTTGCGCACGAAATGCAGAGTCAAATGCTGCAAAATAACCAACAAATGGAAATTACAGATCAAGGTAATTCAGAAATATGCCAACAACAAAAGAACACTAATGGTAATGTACAACAGTTATATATAGAGCAACAAACTCAAAATTCCATAACAAATCAAAAGTTCGAACTAAATAATCTAAATAATAAGTTTGTACAACAACAATTAACACAAAAGGTAAATATTGCAGATGTATTTAAGACAATCAAAGAAAACAATGCTGTGCTTATGGATCAATTTAAAGCTAAGCTGACTGAACTCGAAATATACGGAGAGGAGCAGACAGTTAATCAAAATGATATGTTGAGCACATTGAAAGAGGAGAAAGACATGGATACTGACACATTTCTCCGAATATTGGGCTCTTTTGGTACATACGACATATTTACAACAATGAGGCTGGAAGTATTGAGCACAGTGAGTAAAAGATTATCACAAGAGCAACTAGGTGATCATACATTCCAATCTTGGGACAAAGATTTAGCGCAAGATTTGCATGCCCTTGCTCGATGGGCTGATTTAAATGGCGCAATGTCATCATCAACAATAGGACTTAGCATCGAACAAGTAAGGGCTCTTGCAGGCAAAGATTTTAACCAAATACTAAAGACAACGCAGCAACAACAAAACGATGCCAATATGAATGATGGTTGTAGCGGCAATCACAACGAACAAGTTGTCGATTATTCTGCAACCCCTAAAAATGTCATCTCCAAGATAAATGTTGGTGCATTCACAGCCAAGACTGCGTTAGAGCATGTTGTTGCGATAAAATATTTTGCACATGATATTGTTGGCATCGAAGTTCCAGATTTATTGCAAAACAAAGGTTTGTTGGTAGCAGCTCATACCATATCAGGACTAGTGGGTGCACTCACCATCCCAGGAGGTGAACAAATCAATATTAATATAAAGTTACTTGCACCAATAATAAGTACCGTATTTTACGGAGTAAATTTGGCAACACATGAGCTAATACAAAGTACAATACAGAATAAAATTATAAGTGAAGCTATAAACGGCACAGATTTTGCGATCAAATCGTTTGGTGATTTTGTCACAAAATGCGGAGTAGAGGTGTTCCTGGGCGCAGGAACACAAGCTGCTGGAAGAATAGCAGCAGCTATGTTTGGTGCAGTAAGTGGAGCCGTATCTACGGGGCTACAGTGTTATGCAATACACCAAGAATTGAGCAATCCGTCAAAAATGAGTACTACTACGAAAGTTATTGTATATACCGCAGATGTTGCTGCAGCTGCTGGAGCTTATTATAATTTTGGTTCGGCAGGTCCTAATATGTACGCAAACATCCAAAAGTGGTTTGCAATACTAGATACAGTAGTGGCAACGGATTACTTCGTAAAGCTTAGCCTAAAAACAACAGGCCCTACTGAAGCGGGCACATCCCATGATGTAGGATATGCTCATCATAATGTCACTCCTAACGGAACTAGCAGCGATCCAATTTTTGAAGGTACTAACACTGGCCTTTACCATGAGAACGTAGCTAACCACATAGAGCTATAACCAAAAATTCCGTTTTTTATCACAGAGCACTTACAAATAGGTGTAGCAGACTCGCTTGATGCGGGTTGCTACGCTTAATTCACGGGAAATAAGCAGTCTATACATTATAGATTACTGAATTTTAACTTGTCACCCTCCACTTTTACCTCAATTTCACTGCCTTCGTCTATATCTCCTGCTAGCAGCATTCCAGCCAATTTATCTTGTAAATTTTGTTGAATTACCCTCTTTAATGGCCTTGCTCCATATACTAAATCATATCCATGCTCACTCAACCATCCTCTTGCATAATCATCTACTTTTATTCCAATCTTCCTCTCAGCCAATATTTTTTCTAATCTCATAAGTTGTATATCAACAATAGCTCTCATATCGGAACGGTGTAACCTATTGAATAATATAATCTCGTCTAACCTATTGATAAATTCAGGCTTAAAAGCACTTCTGACCGTGTCCATCACAGATGCTCTTATTGTTTCTATTTCAACTCCTTCAGGCAATTTAGCGATGTACTCAGCCCCCAAGTTAGAAGTTAATATTATGACAGTATTGCGAAAATCAACGGTTCTGCCTTGCCCATCCGTCAACCTTCCTTCGTCAAGAACTTGTAATAGTACATTAAATACCTCCGGGTGAGCTTTTTCCACTTCATCAAATAAAATAACTTGATATGGCCTACGTCTCACCGTTTCTGTTAACACGCCACCTTCCTCGTATCCTACATAACCTGGAGGTGCTCCTATTAAACGTGCTACTGCATGCCTCTCCATGTACTCAGACATATCTATACGTACCATAGCCTTTGGATCGTCAAATAAAAACTGTGTGAGTGCTTTTGTAAGCTCTGTTTTCCCAACTCCAGTAGGCCCTAGAAATAAAAACGAGCCAATAGGCTTATCACAGTCCGATAAGCCAGCTCTGGCTCTGCGTACAGCATTACTTACAGCTATTACTGCTTTATGTTGCCCTACTACTGATTGCTCTAAATATGTCTCCATCTTTAACAATTTACCCCTTTCGGAAGACATCATTTTTTCTACAGGAATACCAGTCCACCTTGAAACTATAGCAGCAATGTCATCCTCAGTCACAGCCTCTTGGAGCATCGTATTATTTTTTGTTTCCTCAGATTCTCTAATTTTCCCTTTTAAATCCGGAATCACACTATATGCCAATTCTCCAGCCTTATCAAAATCTCCACAACGTTGAGCTAGCTCTAGCTCAATTTTAGCCTGATCTAATTTGCCTTTGAGCTCTTTAAGCTGGTTTATTTTTAATTTTTCTGCATGCCACCTACTTGTTAAATCGAGTAATTTTGCTTCCAATCCAGATAGTTCTTTTTTGATATCCAATAATCTCCCCTTTGATGCATCATCACTTTCTTTTTCAAGTGCCGTAGCTTCTATTTTTAATTGCACAAACTTACGATCTAATTCATCAATTGCCTCTGGTTTACTATCTACCTGCATACGTAGCCTACTTGCTGCTTCATCAACAAGATCGATTGCTTTATCAGGCAAAAACCTATCCGTAATGTAGCGATGTGACAAAGTCGCAGCGGATACTATAGCACTATCCATAATTCTGATACCGTGATGCACTTCATATTTTTCCTTTATACCTCTCAAAATAGATATGGTATCGCTGACAGTAGGCTCAGCAATATAAACAGACTGAAACCTTCGAGCTAAAGCAGCATCTTTTTCAATATACTTCTTATACTCAGCTAGTGTGGTAGCTCCAACACAGTGTAATTCACCTCTTGCTAAAGCAGGTTTAAGCAGATTTGAAGCATCCATAGCCCCTTCTGCCGCCCCTGCCCCAACCAAAGTGTGCAATTCATCTATAAACAATATAATCTTTCCACCCGCTGCTGCTATCTCTTTTAGAACAGCTTTTAAACGTTCTTCAAACTCTCCCCTAAATTTTGCACCTGCAATCAATGCACCTAAATCTAACACCATAACCTTGACATCACGTAAATTTTCAGGAACATCATGCAAAACAACACGTTGTGCTAATCCCTCAACTATGGCCGTTTTTCCAACTCCAGGTTCACCAATAAGCACTGGATTATTTTTAGTACGTCTAGACAAAACTTGGATAGTATGCCTAATTTCTTCATCTCGACCGATTACTGGATCCAATTTACCAGCTTTTGCTTTTTCTGTAAAATCTACTGCATATTTAGATAAAGCATCAAGCGTGTTTTCGGTATGTGCAGAATCTGCTTTTTTGCCTTTTCTCAGATTCTCAATAGCAGTGGTAATTTTTAGTTCAGTCACTCCTTGTTGGGTTAAAATTTGATAAACAGCAGTATCTTTAGCAGCCGCTAGCGCCTGTAATAACCGTTCAATAGTAATAAAACTATCACCATAATTTAAGGCAAATTGCTCCGCTTTTTCAAATACTCTAGCTAACTCTGGCGTCAAGTAAATCTGCCCAGCTGCACCGCCACTAATTTGCGGTATCTTGCCTAAAGCCTGTTCAGTACTCACCTCAACACTATGAGCATCGCCTCCACACATACCAATAAGGTGCAGTATCAAATCATCATTTTCTTTGAACAGAGCATACATTAAGTGTTCAGGCATAAATTTTTGGTGATTGCGCGATAACGCAAGTGTTTGAGCACGTTGTACAACAGATTTCGCCCTATCAGTAAATTTTTCTATGTTCATGGTCCACTCCAAAATTTAAATCCATATAACGTTTTTATTTTTTGTAGCATATTGTTAGTTTTAATATTGACTAATCCTTCACAACTGATATAAGCATACACGAGCTTCACATAAAAAGCCATCAAAATGCCTCAAAATATGCTGATTGTAGGTGTTTCTGGAGCTTCTGCTGCCGGGAAAACCTTACTTACTACCACGATTGTCAATGAAATAGGATCAGACCAAATAGCTGTCATTTCTGAAGATTCTTATTATAAAGATTTCTCTCACCTTCCACTAAGCGTACGCACTAAGGTCAATTTTGATCACCCTAATGCCTTCGATCATGAGTCTTTGGTGAAGCATCTTAATGCGTTAAGAAATGGGGAACAGGTAGAAGTTCCTATCTACAATTACGATAACGAAAAAGAACATATGAAGAAGAGGGAAACGCGTACTGTAAAACCACATAAGATCCTGATTTTAGAGGGCATTTTGCTATTTACAGATCCCGATGTCCGTTCACTTATTGATATCAAAATTTACGTAGATACCCCACTTGATGTCTGTTTAATTAGGCGTATACGTAGAGATACAAGAGAGCGTTCAAGTGTTATAGAGGGTGTGCTAGAACAGTATGAAAAGACTGTACGCCCTATGTTTAAAGAATTTATAGAACCCTCTAAGCAACACGCTGACTTGATCATTCCAAATACAAATAAAAATCACATAGCTATAGACTTGGTAAAAACAAAAATGCAGCACATTCTATATGATTTTCACTCAGTAACACAAACAAAATAGAAGCTTTATTAGATATTACTAAAAGAGATAGAAATTGGTATTCACAGATAGGAGCGATATTAATTTTTTTATGAGGTTTTATCAAAGTTCTACGTTGACAACTTGCCTATACATCAATAGACACACGTAAACTCTTTTAGAGGCCAATCAAAATGACTCAGAGTATGCTAATTATAGGGATTTCTGGAGCCTCTGCTGCCGGAAAAACGTTCCTTACCGACGCAATTATACGCGCATTAGGCTCGAATCAAGTGGCTGTCATTTCCGAGGATTCATATTACAAGGGCTTTTCGCATCTCCCGATTGAGGAGCGTGGTAGGATCAACTTTGATCATCCAAATGCTTTTGATCATGAGTACTTAGTAGAACACCTGAATGCATTGAAGCAAGGCAAAACTATAGAAGTACCTACCTACAACTACACAACTCATTCACGAAGTAAAGAAACTAAAATTGTTGGTCCTCATAAAATAGTCGTCTTAGAAGGGATTTTGTTATTCGCCGATATAAACGTACGACCTCTCTTAGATATAAAATTTTTTATCGATACACCCCTAGATATTTGCTTAATGCGACGTATACGGAGGGATATAGAAGAAAGAGGACGAACATTAGCATCTGTCTTTGATCAATATGAAAGAACTGTGCGACCTATGTTTCAGGAATTTATAGAACCTTCTAAACAGTATGCTGATTTAATTATCCCCAATAGGGCAAAAAATTACATAGCCGTAGATTTAATAAAAACAAAAATGCAACAAATTTTGGATAGTTTTTAACATGATCAGAAGTTTATTGGGTATAGCAATCTTAGTGGCGATGGTATTGTATTTCCAGCTAGGTGAAAAAAAGAAAGGGTTTCACATTAACGTAAAATCCGCAATCTTATGCATCACTATACAAATCTTGTTGGCGATCATTTTCCTAAAAATACCAGCTTTTTCTAAGGTGTTTAGTTATATCACTGCCGCATTTCAAGTTTTACAACAAGTCACAGAAAAGGCTGTGGGATTCGTCTTTGGAGGCTTGTCTAATCCCCCACAAAGCACAGGCTTAGGTTATATATTTTGCCTACAAGCGCTACCTCTGCTAATTACAGTTAGCACTATAAGCTCGGTATTAATGTATACAGGCGTACTACCAGCAATAGTCAAGGGCTTATCGTGGAGTTTACGTAAGATCACGAAAATTAGCTTTGGCCTAAGCATCGGTACATCAACTAGCTTTTTTGCAGGGTCATCGGAAAATGCGCTAGTTTTACGCCACTATCTACCACATTTTAGCTCACATGAAATACTGACTATTATGGTGTTAGGAATCTCTACTGTATCAATCAGTATGTTAGCAGTACTTGATGCAATGTACGGAGCATACATTCCATCTTTGATGCAGTATATGGTGACAGCGATGGTTTTGAATATTTTTGGAGCCTTATGGATAGTAGGACCAATTGGTCACCGTAAAAAAGAAGCAGAAATTTTGACATTTGACAAACCTAGTAGTCTTCTAGAAGCCATAAGTCAGGGTATTATGGCTGGAGCACGCGTAGTTGCTATTATAGCAGTTTTGATAGTAGGATTTTTATCACTATTATATCTGGTAGATGCTATACTCTCTGTCGTTGTTATAGAAGGAGAACCTTTAACCTTGGCTCGTATTCTAGGATGGCTTCTTACTCCTATAGCGTGGCTAATAGGAGCAGATTCTCCGACCAATGTGGCGCATGTTATAGGTATCAAAATTGCTTTAAACGAAGTATTAGCGTATAAAGAAGCAGTCAATCTTATGCCATTACTCTCATTGCAAGATCAAATATCAACGGTATTTTGTATAAGTAATTTTGCTAATGTGGGTACTATTACAAGTGTAGTGGGCACTTATAGTGCATTACTGCCTAACAGAAGCTCTGAAATGACGCAATTAGCTTCACGAGCTTTTCTCTTAGCCTTACTCAACACTTTTTTTACTGCAATTTGTGTAAGGCTTGTCTTGAGCTCTTAGCAAAAACTGTACGCAACAAATCTTTGCAATGCAATATGTAATGATAGTAAAAAATCTAACAACATTCTGATTTCACCATATAATAAAAAACAAGTAAGACATAAAATCTAAAATCTTAAAAATTTGAGTAAAAAAGGCTAGAAAGGTGAAAAATGTGGTATTCAATATCAAGAAATATTATTACATAGGCATTTCCTAACTTAAAACTTAGTCAATGTTTTTATTTTGTTTTTCAGAAATTAAAGCTCTTTACGATTGTATCAAAATAGTCAAAATATCCATCTGTAACTTTGTTGCTTGTGGCGGGTTTTCACATAAGATTTTGGTACACATCTTGGTATATCCAAAGAAGGCGGTATGCTGAAAATAAAAAAAATAATACTAAACATCATAAGTCATAACGTGTTTGACAATGCGCTAGGGGTGCTTAAAGCCAGATAATAGGGTTGTTGTTCTAAAATATAGTATTGTTGTAGTTTAGTTTTTTGATGCTTAAAACAATTGTAAGTAGGGAGAGGGGAGTGTCCCACTTGCTTGATGCAAAATCATAAATACCAGTAACAATAGGAATTTATTGACACTACCAAGTGTGGTGTTACGAAATAGGGTTCTATAGTACCATTTTAAATTATTGCAATAAGAATAGATGTATGTTTAAGAAAATTTCGGCACTTGTTCTGCATAGCAATGAACGTAGTGATGGACCTCAAAAGGCAGCACTTTATAACACTGCGCAGTCAAATACAAATGGAACAAATACACCAACAGTAAGAGAGGGGGCAATAAAAAATGATGTATATGCGCAAGACTCTGGTATTATTAGCATCAATCCAGCAAAAATTAAAAAGGTACAAAATATAACACCCGCAGTACCGTGGAAGGAAATTGTCGTACGTTTCAAACAAGAATTAGGCGAAATTGCATACGAAAATTGGATAAAATATCTAGAATTTGTCTCAATTGAAGGAGACACTATGATTTTGAGTGCAAAAAGTAGATTTATTCGAGAATTAGTTCTAAATAATTATTTTAAACAAATGCGCGAAATTATAACTGAAAAAATCTCAAAGATAAAAAAAATAGACATTAGGGTAGGATATACGCAAACAACAACCTCACAAGATATAAGTGATCTTGTTGGCAGTATGTGTAAAGTAGGCAGCAAAAAAGTAAGCAATTTAGTTGAATGTAATACTGTACATAAGCATGATACAGCAACAAACGATCTTATGTTTGCATCTCCTTTAAATCCGCATTTCACTTTTGATCACTTTGTGTATGGAGAAGCCAACAAAGCTGCTTATTTTTCTACAAAACAACTGGCAGAGTTAAGTGAGCGTGACAATATCAACAATATGCAAATGTTTAAAAGCCTATACCTCTACGGTAGTGTTGGCATGGGAAAAACACACCTTTTGCAGGCCTTGGCCAATCATGCAAAACAATTTTTCCCTTCTCTTAAGATATGTTACCTAACAGCTGAAAAATTTACACAACATTACGTAAGAGCTATTAAGCAAAATATGCTATTTGATTTCAAAACCAAGGTATCAGAATTAGATATACTCCTACTAGACGATTTACAGCTAATTTGCGGGCGTAATAGTACTGAGAAGGAGTTTTTTACAACGTTCGATCATCTAATAGAGTCCAGTAAAAAAGTTGTTATTGCCTGCGATCAACCACCACATCAATTAAATTTAGGCCCTAGAAGCAAATCCAGATTATCCAGCTGCTTAACTGTTGCTATAATTCCGCCAGATTTCGATTTGAGAGTACGGGTTTTAAAATACAAATTAGACACATTTTATCATACTGCTAGTGCACAAATTACTATTGATATGCTAGAATTTATTGCTTTAAATGTGGATGCCAGCATACGTGAATTAGAAGGCATATTGCACAAAATTATCGCTTATTGCGATTTGATGGGTATGAGCGTCAGTGCACAAATATTAGAAAACGTCATAAATGAAAATTGCAGCACAGCAAGTATGCGGTTAGTTGACACCACTACAAATATGACTCTTATAGGAAATAAATTAAACAAATTGTATACTCACAACAGCGCATGGGTAAAAAATACCTCGGGCAGACCTAGCACCACAGAGTCAAACTCCACTCCTATAAAGAATTTTGGTAAAATTATGTCTGCGGTAGCGCAGTATTATAACTTAGATGGAAATGACATAGCATCAAAAATACGTTCAAAAAAATTATCTACTGCAAGACAAGTAGTCGCCTATCTGGCAAAGGAATATACATTAATGAGCTATCAGGAAATAGGAAGTGCCCTGGGAGGGCGTAACTACTCTACGATAATTTATCTGGTAAATGCCATAAAAAATTCCAAACAAAGCAATATAGCACAACATATATCGTATTTACGAAGCGTTTTGCTGCGATAAATCGTAGATAAATTTTTATATCAAGCTTGATGTTATTGATTTTTTATTAGTTTGCCGTTATAAAGTACGTGATACGAAGGTATCAGACGCTAAAGAAATATCGGATAATTCAAATCATTAATAAAAGATATGCGTGAAGTGGTATTTAACGGGGCAGCAGGCCGTCTAGAGGGCAAGTATTATCGTTGTGAAGAAGAAAATAACGCACCTGCTGCGTTAATCTTGCATCCGCACCCACTACACGGCGGCACCATGAATAATAAAGTTGTATATAGCATGTTTCACAGCTTTGTGCGTAATAAATTCTCTGTGCTGCGTTTTAATTTTAGGGGTGTTGCTAAATCCATGGGGACTTTCGATCAAGGAATTGGCGAGCTCTTAGATGCGGCTACGGCGTTAGATTGGCTACAAAATGATAATCCAGAAGCGTCAAGCTATTGGATTGCCGGTTTTTCGTTTGGAGCGTGGATTGCATTACAACTGCTAATGCGTAGACCAGAGGTAAATGGATTCGCAGCAGTAGCCGTCCCGGCTAATTTGTACGATTTTAACTTTCTTTCGCCGTGTCCTACACAAGGACTTATTATTCAAGGAAGTCAAGATGAGATAGTGCTAGAAGAGTCTGTGTACAAATTGTACGAAAGAATTGATAAACAGCACAATGCTAATATAGAATATCACATCATAAATACAGACCATTTTTTCGACAATAAGCTGGATGAGCTAGGCCAAATAGTGGATGAGTATCTAAAGGTTAATGTAAACAGGCATATGCTCCAGAAGAAATTGAAGAGAGATAGAAGAAAAAGAAACTACAATGAAAATGTAACATAATATTTACATTCTAAGTTTATATGTTAACAAATTTTACTATCACTAAATTTGATGTTATTAGTAGCACTTTAGCATATGCTAGAGCGTTGATCATTGAAAGAGGATGTATTCCTAATGCTAGTGTTATAATAGCTTATCAACAAACTGAGGGGTATGGGCAATATCGGAGAAAATGGATAAGTACTCGTGGCAATATTGCACTTACAATAGCCTTGTACCCCGGCGTAAACACTAGACCATCGATAACTATTTCACAAATACCATATCTTGCTGCAATAGCAGTAGGAGAAACTGTACTGGCTCTAGCTAGTACTCATACAGCAATCCCACCAGAAATTAAAATTAATTATAAATGGGTTAACGATGTTTTGTTGTCTAAGAGGAAAGTAGCAGGCATTTTGGTAGAATCTTTCCAAGGGGCAATTTTGGTGGGGGTGGGAGTGAATTTAATCAGTAGCCCCACATTATCTGATTTAGGCACTTTTGAAAAAAGTAATGCGCATTTTTATGGTGCCACATCTTTAGTTGCTGAAGGAGTAGATGTAGAATATGATACTTTTTTAATTTTGTTCTTAGATCATTTTGAGAAGCATTATAATCAATGGTTGCAGTATGGGTTTGCTCCAATACGTAATTTATGGATAAAACATGCCATGTACGTAAATGAGCAAATTAGGGTAAAATCATCAGAAAGTGTACATGAAGGTATATTCATAGGCCTTGACGAAAACGGAGCGATGCTGCTGCAGTCCACTAATGAGAAAAAAAATGTGCATAGCTCACGTGGTGATTACGAAAATCATCAATTGGAGATAGGAAAACATATAAAAAAGATATACTCTGGGGAGATTTTAAATCTTTCAAAGCTCAAAGAATAATTGAAAAAGTGACAAATTTCTTATATCATATCTTTCCAAGAGAGTTTTTGCTCCAGCCAGTGGTGATATTAGTTCTTGACTTTTTGCCAATTACTTTTTAAATAGTCTGAGTTGGGATAATTTGTTGTGTTTGTGTTGTGAAATGGTGGGCACTCTAAATAAAGTTGTACTTATAGGTAATGTAGGTAAGGATCCTGAAATAAGACTAACTCAGGAAGGGAAGGAAATAGCAAGTTTTCCGTTAGCTACTTCCGATGCTTGGAAGGATAAAACATCAGGAGAACGGAAAGAAAAGACGGAATGGCATAAGATAGTTGTTTTTGTACCCCAAATTGTAGAAATTGCGAAGAATTATGTTCGTAAAGGGAGCAAGTTGTATATAGAAGGATCTTTGCAAACGAGAAGATGGCTAGATCAAAGTAATGTTGAAAAATATATAACTGAAATATTGTTGCAATCATATAATAGCGTGTTGATGCTACTGGATAGCAGTGCCAAAGTAACGCATGTACAGCAGGATAATAGTGAAAAAAGTCACGAATTTTTCAGCAAAGAACCCGCTAAAGAGCAAAAAAAAGATCCAAAAAGTAAAGATGGAGCGCGGCAGTACGAAATAGAAGAAATAGATGATGAGATTCCGTTTTGATGTATTTCCCCCCTATCTTTAGCACTGAAAGCATCGGTAGGTAGTGTTGTGACTAATACGTTGGTAAATTAAAGGAGTTGGTAGCATGTCTAAAAAGGCGAAAGGATCTAAAAATAATTTAGAGAACAGAGGGGGCTCTGCGAGGTTGCGCAAGTTTAATAGTAGAGTTGTGGTGCCAATCATGTATGATGGGAGTAGGTTAAAGCATGGTAAGTATGTCGCAGCTAAGTATTCTGATACTGGAGAGTTGGTGCTTAACAGCACTGGCGTACCAGTTCCGTATTCGTCTATAATTAGCTGATCTAAAAAAAGTTCAAAGTTTGCCCCTTTATGTTCATTATGGAGCTTCTCAAGTGGGTTGAGGGGTGTTTTTTTCGATTGCAGATTATGCATGTTGATTTTTATAACTAGACTTTTTTCGAAGCTCGCTTGTATCAATGAAATGCAATGAACATGCGGAACACAAAACCGCGACGTGTTAGTAGTGTATGTGGAGACTTGGGTGTTTAAATAACGTAGCAGTTTTGTAGTGAAAGTAGAGTCTTGAAAGAAGTCTAAGGGGGCTTTGATGTAGCATGGCATGTCATGGGTATTAATGTAACGTCAGATGTGCGTGTAATCACAGATGCCGTACGTAGGGGGGATGTGGTATGCGTGGCGACAGACACACTATACGCCCTTTCGTGCGATGCTCTTAATACACAGGCATTAAAAAAGATTTATAACATAAAAAAACGAATAAGCACCAAACCTACCCCGTTTTTTGCACATTCCATAGAACAGGCTAGACAGTATGCTATATTTAACGATTTAGCTCTAAAGTTGGCGCATGCATTCTGGCCAGGAGCACTGACCATTGTTCTCCCAACCTTAAACACGTCCATAGTTCCCTCTTTATTGCCGAAAAATCAATCTACTATTGCACTACGCATTCCACAAGCTTCGGTTGTGCTAAAAATAACAGAAGAACTAGATACGTTGCTGGTAGGCACTAGCGCAAATCTCTCCGGAGGTGCAAACGTGCAAAATTTTCAAGATTTTAAATATCAACTTAGAAATGTAGATGATTTTACCATTTGGTTTTTTGAAGAAAAACAAAAAGTTAGCTTCATACCATCAACGATTATCAATATAATAACTGTCCCTACGCCTCAAATACTTATTTTACGTGAAGGAGCAATAAGTAAACAACAAATGCAAAAAGTAGCTGGCAAGTACGCAGTACTATGGTCAAATGAAAGATAGTAGATAGTAGGTAATGATGATCAAAATATTATATAAGTACGGGGACTACATGACTGAGCATGCTGCAGTACAACAACGTGGGCATAAAAAAGAGGAATGCATCAACTACTACCCGCTAAAGCAGGTATTTTGAGTTAACGCTTGCAAGCAGATTAGTGAGATGAAATCTCAAAATTATCGTTCTTATGGATGAGCTTCCTGGTTTTTAATGTACTCCTGAACTTGCTGCTCATTTAAGTTACCAACTGTAACTGCAAAATATCCTTTAGCCCATATATGTTGTCCACAATATTTTTTCTTTAATTGCTCAAATTCCATTAGCACTTTACGGCTACTTTTACCCTTAATATATTGCACCAATTTCAAAATACCCATATTAGGCGATACTGACGCCAATATATGAACATGGTCCGGACTTAATGGGCCAGACATGATGTTCACGTAATTAGCTAAACACACTTCCCTAATAAGCTCCCTAACTCTTTCGGCAATTGACCCCTGTCAATATTTAGTACACCAGATAATATGATATTTTAATTCATATATGCTGTGAGACCCCTGTATAACATAAAATAAAAAAATAGTACTAAACTGTTCGCCTAAAGGCAAAGGTATTAACCCTATCACACAGAGAGACATAAAATATTAGAAAAATACTTTTTTTTGGCTGATACTATAGATACCGCTTTTAAGACATAACCATTTCCCATTTGACTATATATCATTGCTCCCTATCTTTCTACTAACCACATCATATAACACTTTTTTAAACGCATTTCATGCATTTTTCTCTCCATTCTCCATACCATTCAAATTTTCAGCAAAACCCACACTGCTGAGTCATTTTTTAAATCTGCAGGGCTAAAACTGGTATGACACTTTTGCCAAATTTAACTGTACTTGTTTTTGATACGCAGCAATTTTTTCGAACGCACTAAGCAACTGCTTTGCTTTTCGCCAACAAGCAGCATCATTACCACCAACTAAAGACTGAATATCGCTAAAATACGTCTTCATACTCTTCCCACTATGATACCGCCTACTGGACTCTCCACGCCGAGGATAAAAATACGAATTTTGGAATGCAAAAAAAATAAAAATATTTTTAAATTACTGTTAAATTTTTGGCTAATTAGTCCAAATGTAATGCATACTCCAGCCTAAAATAAAGCTCAGATTTATAATACTGGTCTTGGAATAGCTTAATTTGTTTGACTCTTTCACATAGGATTGTGTATATTGCTTTAGCTGTTTCAAAAGAATTTATAATACGCCTGTAGCTCAGCTGGATAGAGCGTTAGATTACGGATCTAAAGGTCGAGGGTTCAAATCCTTTCAGGCGTGCCACATTTTTGAATGCTCTTAGGTGATAGTCTCAATTTTCAATAATAACAAAAGTGCGCCCCTATCTCGCGATACTAAATTACATCTAGAAGATCTAGGCTCTGTCGACATTTGATACAAAGTATGATAAAGCACAATAGTATAATAAAATAGTCTCAAAGATCAAAAAGGGAGGTAAAATGTTATACGAATTAAGAAATAAACATTGGGAAATGATAAGCGGGGGGCGCCCGGTAAAAAGGTGGTTCTGGCAGGAATGGGAAGGATAACAGATAATTTATTGGGTTATATGGGATTGCCGGAAGTGGGGCGCTGTGGAGAGCTCTACCTTGTGATATATGGGTAAATGGTTGAGGGGGTAAATGGTTGAGTATACATAAAAGGTTTATGAGATAGCGTAAAGCTGAAGTATGGCAAAATGGTTTTTTACTACACTTGCTGATACCAGAGTAGCTAATGGGGCTGTTGCGAGATGGGATAAGTTAAAGTATTATTGATGAAAGTGTGCAAGATAAATGGTAGGTGAATGGTATTAAGTCAAATAGTAATGGTGAGTTTGGAAGAGTTGGTATCTAGGGATAATCAATAGAGGAGTTTCAAGGCATTATTTGATTTTGCGGCAATTAGTGGTGAGTTATCAGCAGTTGAGTTGCCAGCTAATTACAAGGGTTACGGAGTTCATAGGCTATTTAAGTGCTTCTGCAATTGATGGAAGATTTGAGCGGTAAGAACTTGAAAGATAGAGTGATAGCAACGCAGCAAGGTGGTTTTGTGAATTTGATTTAAGGGATGCGACTCTAGATTATAGCGTATTTAGTAAGCTAAGGAAAAAGATAGGGACCGAAAAGCTATCTAAGATATTTAGTATCTTCAGAGATAAGCTTATGGCGCAAGGTTATATAAGCGAGGTATTTACATTTGTCGGTGCATCGCATCTAATATAGAAGGCAAGTTTGTGGGAAGAGAGAGATGAGGCAAGGCGGAAGAAATATAAAAAACTGAATAATGAAGTTTTGTCTAAAGTGGCACATGATAAACAAGCTAAGATCGGCTGTAAAGGTGGTACTAAGTTTTTGTATGGTTATAAAAAACATGTGAGTGTAGATAAGGCGACGATTACACCAGCAAACGTTAACAGATGCCCAGGGATTTAAACATGTGTGCCCGTCTAGGCGCTCTATATACGCAGATAATGGGTATTGCACGTCTCCTGCCAAAACTATAGCCATAGCTAAAAGAGGGCATCTTGGAGGAATTAAGAAGACTGATAGGAAGGGTAAAAATGGTGGGTTCGACCCTTCGGATTCTATATGGAGGGCGCCTTTTGAGTGGGTCTTTTCTAAAGATACTATATATTCACGCCTCTTTAGCATAGCAAAGAATAAGTTTTCAGCACTTATGCATGCTATTCGTTTTTATTTAAAACGTTGTGCATATTGACCCTGCCAATCAAGGGATTGGTATAGCTAATCACCAAAAATATAGAGAATCTTCTAGAATACACAAATAATAAATTTTAAACACAGTCTATAAGACACATTCCTTAGCTAAAATCATTTTTATAATAGCGTCTTTAACTCCTGAAAATACAAACCATCCAGCATCAGTCCCATAATGCAAGCAACATAATTTGACATTAGGATCAACAGTCTACACAATGCCGTCAATGGAATTCTTTATAATCCGCCCACACCGCTTCTTAACGGAACTAAACATCTGACTAATAAAGTATTCTGCTTTCACCACTATCCTCAGTGTCTGCCATTGCCTCTTCACCTTCGGTATTAGATTTAATGCTGTTGATTATCTCTTCTAGATCTTTGTTTTTGATTTTGGTTGTACTACTAATTTCTTCATTAGAGGTAATTTTGCTGTACAAAGCACTATTTACGCCAGCAGGAATTATACTAGAACTTTCTTCTGTTACCTCTTGTCCTTCAGTATTCATATCGATTATATCAATGGAAGTAGGATTTTGTATCAATGCCCTATCAGGAAAATTTTTAAGAGCTGAACGCATAAATTCTACAAAAATTGGCAATGCCACCGTACCTCCTGTTTCTTTTTTTCCTAAAGTACGTGGAGTATCAAACCCTACATAAATGCCAACCGTAAAGTGAGAAGAAAAGCCTATAAACCACGTATCACAACTATTATTAGTAGTACCCGTCTTTCCCGCTATATTTTCCCCCAGTATTCTTGCTCTCACTGCAGTACCCCTCTTTACTGCCTCTTGCAAAAGATGCACTATCTGTAATTCGTTTTTTGTATTAATTAATCTTTCCTTAAAGTAACTAACTCTTGGTAATAAATTCTCATTTATGACATCATTTTGGCTGGGTACTGCTTTACAATTAGCACAGGTAATGCTACTATCACTATATAATAAATTACCACTACCATCGTATATACTATCAATAAATTTCGGAGACGTTGAGTATCCATTGCTCGTAATAATATTGTAGGCGTTAGTAATGTTCATTAACGTCGTTTCATGAGAACCCAATGCAATAGCATAGTTGACCAAATTTTTAGCACTAGCACCATCGCTATATACGCCTAATTTATCTACAACATTCATAATTTTATCTAACCCTAGAGATAAGACCAGACGTACGGTAGGTAAATTACGAGATTTAGCAAAAGCTGTTTCTAAAGTGATAGGACCCAAAAAATTACTACCGTAATTTTTTGGTGCCCAGACAGGTAGTCCTTGCCCCTGACTTATTGTTATCGGCTCATCCAAAATCACGCTATCACCACTAAATCCATTTTGTAAAGCTGCTAGATAAACAAATGTCTTAAAAGCAGACCCCGGTTGTCTCTGCGCTTGTGTTGCGCGATTAAAATCACCATTGCTGTAACCGCCTACAACAGCAAGTACTCTCCCTGTGTAAGGTTGTAGTACTACCATCCCACCATTAACATCAGGTATTTGCTCTAGCCCATAAGACTTATCTTTTAGGTGTTTTACTATTATAATATCTCCTTCTTTAAAAACATCGGATGTTTTTTTTACTACAGGCCCCAAAGTCTGATTATCTAAACATTTTCGTGCCCACACTAATTGATCAAATGGGATTAATCCTGATTTCCCGCTAACTAAGCCAATTTCAGTCTCTTTCACTTTATTTTTTAATACTACCGCTAATTCATTACCATCGTTCTTTTCAATGGGAATCTCGACCATTTTTAGGGCCTTTTGCCAATTTTTATCACTCAATTTAATATTACCTAGAGGACCTCTCCAACCATGACGCCTATCATATTCTCGTAAGCCTGCACGGAAAGCAGTATTAGCATACTCTTGTAATACCTCATCAATATTTGCGTTGATGATTAGTCCTTTTGTATAAACAACATCTTCACCATATAATTTGATTAGTTCGCGCCTTACAGTTTCTGAATAATAGTCTTCTCTATATTTTGGTATAGCACTACTTTTTTTATATAGTACTATTGGCTGATTGACATGTTCCACAGCATCACTTTCTGTAATCATATCTTCCTCCGCCATTCTGGTGATTACCCAATCTCTACGTATCTTAGCTTTTTCATAATATAAGTAGGGATTTAGGCTGGAAGGTGCTTTAGGTAAAGCCGCAAGCATTGCAACTTCAGCTAAATTTAATTGATCTAGAGCTTTACCAAAATAATTTTGGGCAGCAGCAGCAACTCCGTAGGAGCCATTACCTAAAAATATTTGGTTCAAATATAGTTCTAAAATTCTCTCTTTCGAATAAACTTTGCTAATCCTATAAGCCAAAATTGCTTCCTTTATTTTTCGACTAAACGTATGCTCGTTTGTCAGTAGAAAATCTTTCACTACTTGTTGCGTAATGGTGGAGCCTCCCACAGCACGTTTATTGGAGCGCAACCCTGCTATATTTTGCAGCGCTGCTCTAATGATGCCGTATACGTCTATACCTCGATGCTCAAAAAATTTCTTATCTTCAGCAGCTAAAAATGCGTTGATCACAATCTTGGGAATTTTATCGAATGGTGTAAATATACGTCTCTCATATGCATACTCTGCCATAATTTTTCCTTCTGTTGTATACACCCTGCTGATTACCGGAGGATCATAACTAGCTAACTGTGCATAATCCGGTAAATCTTTAGAGAAAAAAAGAAAAATCGCAGTTCCTGTTGCAGCTCCCAACAATAACAGCAATGTACATAACGAGAGTATAAGATATAATTTGCGCATTATATAGCTCGTAAGTAGAAGAAGGAACTAACACAAAATTGCGTATCTACGCGCCCATTATACATGGTATCACTAAGGATGCAAGAGGCAAGCTCGCTGCTACGAAATTACACTAACCCGCATTATAGACAAGAAAAGCGTGAAATATAACATGAGACAGTCTTTAAAAATTTTATAAACCGTCTTAAGCGAAGCTTAGATTATACCAATTTCCGTTTTTTAATGAGCGCTAGGGGCAATTATCTGTTTTGTTTTTTTATTTTTTTTGTGCTTAGGCGTTCCGATGCTATTGGATGGCGTGCTTGCTTGCACTCACCCGCATGGCAGCTTCTAAAGATTGTTATTTTATTCTTCTTTTTAATTACGGAGCCTTAACAAACGCTCCTAACGATCATACTAATCCAGTGCAAAGCAAGTTACTCTTCTATATCTGAAAATTTTATTCGTTATACAACATTTTTCAGATATAACCGCAATGGTGAGAGCGAAGGAGTACAAAAGTATAGAATACTACATGACTGAACCTGAATCCTGCAGCGCAACAACTCAAGCGTTAAAAAGGGAAATTGGTATAACTTTGCAAAATGCCTCAAGGCACCGGAGGAGAAAACTTCTTGGCAATTTATTCAGGAACATTAGGCAAAATCTCCAGAATCTTTTACGATCAACTCATACCATTTCTTGATGGAACTAGACGACTTGTATTAGGTATCTTTGCCACAGATCTTGTCTGTTTGTGGCAGTTTTATGCTTAGCCTGTTCTAGCCTCCATTTTGCAATTGCTGCGTGATTACCAGATAGTAATACCTTTGGTACTTCATGCCCTTTCCACATACAAGGGCGTGTATAGTGTGGATACTCTAGAAGATTTTTATATTCTGGATGAGTGCCAAATGTTTCTTCCTTTAAGGCATCTTTCTGTTCTATGACGCCAGGTAATAATCTAACGCACGTATCAATGACTATGAATGCTGCGAGATCTCCTGATGATAAAACGTAATCCCCTATGCTAAGTTCGAGTATACCAAATTCTTTTATTACTCTTTCATCTATTCCTTCAAACCTTCCGCAAATTAAGTTAATTCCTGGATATGTAACTAGTTTGTGAGCCATTCGTTGGTCAAAAAGAGAGCCTCTAGGCGAAAGATATATAACTGGTATTTCGCAATTTTTTGATGATGCGAATACAGAATCTATCGCATTTCCCAGTATATCCGGGCGCATAACCATCCCTGCTCCCCCTCCATATGGTGGCTCATCTACTGTCTTATGCCTATTAAACGCATAATTTCTAATATTATGAACATCTAGTGACCATTTCTGATTCTGTAATGCATTACCAACAATAGAGATAGAAAGCGGGCCTGGAAAAAGCTCTGGAAATAGTGTTAAGACTTTTACAGTCCATGTCATTTTATTTAATCTGTAAAAAAATTATTTGCCTTCAATATATTGGACATTGTATAGCTTGTATAGGTTATATACAGTCCAATTTTCAATACTATTTTGGAAATATATAGATAAAGGATTAGCACACAAATATACTCCAAATAATATATTACTTGATATAAAAACTATTTTGTGTACTTTTGCCTAAAATTTATTTACCTATCGAGTGATAGCCATTACTTGGTGTTTTTGTGCGATTGTACCAATTCGCACCTGTTTATCTCCAGCAACCTTAGATATAAATTTTAAAAAATTCTCTCTTTTCCATACCTGATCGTATGTTTCCCAAAGATCTCAAATAACTTCTCTTTATGAGCATTTTTTTGGAGTTTTTTGGGATTTACAGTTAATTATGAAATCCTCTTCGATGTATTTACTCCTTTCCATATCTGATGATACTCATCAACAAAGCTTCAGTTATCTCAACGGCATCCGTAGCAGCTCCACGTCGCAAATTATCTGAACATAGCCATAAATGTAGCCCGCTTTCAACTGAAGTATCACGTCTAACACGTCCAACGAATACATCATCCGAATCCACGACTTCGACAGGTGTTGCGTAATCATTATTACTTAACTGAACGGATGGAGCATGTTGTAATATACGAATGATATCCTGTACAACAAATGTTCGCTCAAATTCTATACTAAGTGCTATAGAATGTCCAATTAACACTGGAACACGAACTGCTGTTGCTGTAATGGCTATGTTTTGGTCAATAATTTTTTTTATTTCGTAGATAATTTTGTATTCCTCAGAAGTAAGACTATCATCCCTTATAGCTCCTACCTGAGGAATAACGTTTAGCGCTATTTGGCGCTTAAAATGCTTGCGCTCATAAGGCATTTTTTGAACGATAGAACAAGTTTCAGCCCAGCATTCATCAGCTGCCACTTTTCCCGCTCCTGAAGTTGATTGGTATGTGACTGCGTTTACCCTATGAATCTTGTGATACTTGTGTAAGGGGCCAATAACTGTTGCAATTGGAGAAGCAAGGCAGTTTGCATGTGCATAAATTTTTTGTCTCGAATTAATAAGCATTTTATTAACTGGAGGTACGATGAGTGGCACTTCTGGATGTAATCTGTAATAAGAGCTTGAGTCAATAACATATGCTCCGGCATTAAGGGCCTTTGGGACAAATTTTTCTGAAATATTACCCTCTGTGTTAAAAATGCATATATCAATATTGGCAAAATCTGTTTGCTCCGTATTATGAATTAAAAAATTTCGGTTATCGATTGTTAAGGTTTGTCCTGCAGATCGAGGAGAAGCATAAAGCTTCAGGTTGTTTGGATATGCAAGCTCTCTCTCTAGCAGCATACCAACAACTTTGCGTCCTACATTTCCAGTAGCCCCAATAACAGCAATATTTAATTTATCGTTTTTCATACAATACCCAGGTTTGTTTTTCCTATGGTTATGCGAAATAATTTGTTATTTCAATTAAATTTTTCCGATGTAATTATGGTAACGCAAAATCCCGCTTATACCAATTCTCCCTTTCTAATGCTCGCGTTGTTGCGCCATAAGACTTAGTTTTAAAATGGGATTTGGTATTACAGAGGATTATTACTCTTATTTTTCAGTTGATATACCATAAGCATTAATAAAAGATTGAGCATGATAAACAGAGAAGAGGTAAAAATTAAATAATACGAAGGAGCATCTGCGCTTATTCGTGTTGTGAGCAGGGTGCAGATTAGCGGAGTGGTGCCACCGAAGATCGCATTACCCAAGTTCCACCCCAAAGCAACTCCTGAGTACCTTAATTCAGGTGGAAAAGATTTTATAGCATATGGATAAGCAGGTGCACCAATTGCAGCACATAACGTACTAATTCCCGCTAATCCTATAAACACATACCATATATTATGTTCTATATTCGATATTAACTTAAATAACGGATAAATGCATACAATAATACTAATAGCTGAAATAAGTAAAATTTTTACGTACCCTATTTTTTCAGAAAAGATTCCAAAAATAGGTAATAACACAACCACGAGAATAAGAGCAAAAAACGTAAAATATAGCGATTGATCATGAGGATAATGCATTATTTCAGAAAAAAATGTACTGAGAAATCCGCGTATAAGATATGATATAGAAGTTGCAGCAGCAGCAATTGAGATTACCAAGGTGACTGCATACTTTTTACGCTCGATTACTCTCACAATAGGCATTTTTTTTGGTCTTTTGTCATTTTGCATCTCATTAAACACTGGAGTTTCCGAGTTTTTGCTACGAAAGTAAGCTCCGATGACACCAATAGCCGCGCCAGCTAGAAATCCATAACGCCATGTTATTTCATCTAACCCAATCAATTCTACAATTATCAATCCTACAATATTTGCTAATAAAGTTCCTACAACGTTGGAAGCCATCACTATGCTGCCAGCTATACTAACCCCACCCTTAGACAAATGTTCAAGAATAAAAATAGCAGACCCTGTACCTTCTCCCCCAATGCATAACCCCTGAAAAAGCCGTACTACTATAAGTACTATGGGCGCAGCAATTCCTATACTTTTGTAAGAGGGCAATAATCCTATAGTAAGAGTTGCTATGGCCATTCCTACTATTGACATGCTGAGTGCAACTTTTCTTCCAAATTTATCTCCTATGTGCCCGAAAATCACGCCTCCAAATGGGCGCATCAAAAACCCTATAGCAAAAACACTGAATGACAAGAGTATCTCTAAAGCTTGCCCAAATAATGGGAAAAAAACATTTCCAATCATGGGAGCAAAAACGGCATAAATACCGAAGTCATAATACTCTACTATATTACCTAATATAGTTGTTCCTATTACTCGTTTTTTTGTCATTTTTCGCATATATTAAGGCATCTCAGTGTATCTAAAAGTATATGCATAGGGGAAATATAGCAAGTACTACTTATATCAAATTCCCTTTATAACGCTCACGTTGTCGCGCTGTGAGATTTAGGCTCACTCATGTAGTATTACTACACCCCTTCGCCCTCACCATTGCGCTCCTAGTGCTCATTTAAAAATGGGACTTGGTATTACGAAAGTTATAGAATGCAGAAAATTATCAAAAATATATTTTATTATAGATTTTTACAAAAAATTCATGCTTTACCATGTTATTTCATATCTTTTCTTGACTTACTTTGAGTAAGTCGGTATACAAGGGCGGGATCCATAAAAAATAAATAATTTAAGGAATGTAGTATGAAAAATATGCAAAAAATAAAAGTTGACAAAATTCTTTATGATGAGTACGGCCGACCACTGCTTGCGGAAATCAGGGATGGTAATGAAAAATACGCGGTATCTGTTTCAGACAGGACGCAAATGGCGCAAGAACTACTTAGTAATTACGCTGAGAAATTTGGTATAAAACAATTTACGCCATTGTCAGTGAATACAGCAGGGAAGGAGTATGTATTGGGTGGTGATACCTCAGTAATACCGAGGTTAATCAATGCAGGATACATGAGCATTGTGCTACCACTTATTAGTGGCGGTGGCGGTGGTGGACATACAGTATACTGCGTAGCTTTACGAGACAACAGCCAATACACAATAAAAATGGTGACTCAAACCGGAAGACTTACTGACGATGTAGTAGCCGGTCTGAATACAGTGGCTACGCAAATAGGAAAGGTGATCACTGAGCATACGAAAATGCAAGTGACAGGACAACCTGTACTAGTTCCAGGGGCATTTGCATTTGATGTCGCATCTTGCACCGAAATAGGATTTCCGTTTGTTGAGGCAATGGCGGATAAAGAGCACTCTTTGCAGAAGCTTACAGATGTACTTATGGCTAGCCAACAACGGGGATTCAGTGTGCAAGATATGGCATACGCTAGATTTTTAGGACAAAAAGGTAGTGCAGATTCTGCGATGATCATGTATGACAGTGCAAGGGAATTCGCTCTTGCAGCAGATAATACTTTTAGTTCAGACATCTTTGCAGAGCACGTGATGGCCATACGACTAGGTTATGAGCAAAAGCCATCGGTAAATGATGTAATACAGGCTCTGATGGTTGTTCCATACCAAGAGGGGCGTGCTATCAATTTAGTAAAGACCCACGTTAACGCAAAATTGCTTCATAACAATATCGCAAATCTTGTAGCCTGTACTGCAAAAGAAACAATAGAGAATGTTTTTGCGATAAAATATTTTGCGAAAGATATCGTAGGTCCTTTAGTCAGCCCCATTATACCTCAATCAATAGCAAACATAGAAGCTCCAGGATTTATTCAAAGTAAGTATTTATGGATGGGAGCTCATTTTACCGCAGGGCTATTGCTTGCAGCTACCATTCCAGGAAACCAAATTACAAGTACTATGAAATTTGCTGGAGCATCGGTGAGTACCGTATTGTACGCAGGCACTTTAATAAATCATGATAGAATACAGGCTAAATTCGAAAATGAAGCCGCAAATGGCGGGGATTTTTCAATAAATTCACCATATGATTTTCTTGTAAAATGTGGTTCGGAAATGCTAATTACTGGAGCAATGCAGGCTGGAGGAAATTTGGCAGCAATGTATTTTATTCCTGGACTCGGCTGGGCCGCTACAGCGTTTGGTATGCTTAATGGAGCTGTAACTGGAGGACTGCAGTGCTACTCAATGTATAAAGACCTCAGTACACCGCAAAAAACAAGTACTATTGATAAGGTAATACCTTATTTGCTAGATATTACATTTATTGTTTCTACTAGCAAGTTTAGTATGGTTAATACCCCATACTGGAATATCAAGAAGGCATTCGCTATATTAAATGGGGTATGCTCAATAGATCAATTGACAAAGCTTAGCTTGAAAGCAGTACCAGAGTCTATTAAGGAATGGGTATATGCTCCAGTAGAATATGCTAGCGAGATTGCATCTCAAGCTTACCATTATGTGTTTGATCATGGACACCAAGGCAACGATACTAGTAGTGATTTATAAAAACTTTAATTTTTTTTATGTCTCCCTGTGATAGGGTTAATACCCTTGCCTTTAGGCGAACAGTTTAGTATTATTTTTTTA
>CAXOVX010000042.1:0-16603 GCA_964213345.1 Alphaproteobacteria bacterium
TTTCTTGTATTTTGTGATTTATGGAAGTTCGCGTTATCCATAATGACCGTCTGGCCAGGCTTTAACGCAGGTATCAGACAAATAACTTTGTATCGCAGTTTCCTTATAGCACATTGCTGCTATAATCTAGCCACAAAGTTCTCCTTAGAATATCTTCTACCTGATATGGAATCACATATCTTGCCCTTTTTTCGCATATCAACGCTCTTTATAAAACCCGAAGTACGGATAAGACTACAAAAAAGCATTTTCTACAGATCTGCACATAGAGTGCCATAGTCTTTGAAATTGGTTGAGTTTGCCGAAAATAGTTTCAACAATTGTAGGTTTATAGAGCAAAAACTTATTTTGTAGGAGTAATAATTTATTTTTCATGTTCTTCTTAAGCCTCGTAATGAGCAACGAATCTTGATCTAACAGCTGTGTTGCTAATTCTTCTGAGATATATCCTTTATCGCCAAATAATTTTCCCCATGAGCCTTTTGCCATGGTCAAGACAGGCTTTCTGTCATCAACATTACCAGGTGTAATTCTGATGGAAACAAATTCGCTTTTATCATTGAAAATTGTGTGTAATTTCAGAACATAAAACCAACCGGTGCTTTTTCTACTTTTTGCAGCAATTCCACGAAAAATATTATGTCTACTGCCGCGTAGATCCTTACATGTATCAAGTGGTGTAGAATCAATAAATTGGATACCAGAAACTTCTCCGGTAATGCATTGCAATAAGCAACATAATATAGGCAAAATACGCTACAATACGGCTACAAACCTATCATACAACAATAAATTTTTGAAATCTCTCCGGTGTTTTACATACACATAAAACAACTAAACTTACTCTCTTGGTAGCCTAATATTATAGTCACTATCTCACTAAGGATCATATTGCACTTCCTACTCCTCTTGCCTTTCGTTGTCCTTGCCTTTTATAAATGTATTTCCAACCAAATTATAAATCCTTTGCAAAAATCATCAACATAACAATATATTCCTGTAAAATCTATTTCCATATGTTTCCTCTTTGTTACCCTTTATCGGCTTCTTTAAACAGATATCATATCTCCATTTTATTGCATTATATTATTCATTCCTTAGCCTTACTTCGGGTTGTTAAGCAGCATAAAAATCAATAAATTCAAGCATTTTCACAGAGTTGCTACACGTTACAATAAAATTGGCTATAGCATTCCTGTCTTTCCTTTATATAGCGGCAATATTCATTTTGCTAAAATAAATATCGACGAGCCTATTGTTTTCTTTGCTGTGGAGCTACATGCTCTCTAATCCATGTTGCATTAAGCTATCTGCGTGCGTTTTTTACAATCACAAAATTCTAATATCTTACTCGCATATGGCTTTGGATTTACGTAACTCAAGACAGTATGAGTGACAGTCCCCACTTTCCCTGCGAGAGACTTCTGGTGGATATTTTGTATCTCTGCGATGGACATTTATTGGGACCACTGCAAGATAAGATTGTCAAAATTTTGTAGGAGTGTATCCGGAGTAATTACGAGTATAGATAATCTCCTAAATGTATTAGCATGAGAACTGTTTTGTATATTTTTGCCTAAAATTTATTTATTTTTAAGCGACAGCAATGCATTTCATTGGTGTCTTGATGCGATTACAACTCCCCATTTTAACGCCTACGTTGGTCACGTTGTAGAAAATTTGGGCTCAGTTATGTAGTCCTTCACCCTTACCATTGCGCTCATAGTGCTCATTAAAAAATGGGACTTGGGATAATTGGGGCGACTTTTTAGTAAAGAGCACAGGACAGCTGTGAATGCAAAGCTGATTGCGCACATGCGCCCTCTCTTTTTATATTTCAGGCTTTAACTCCATGTAGTCTTGCGTATACTCTTTCATATCCCATAAAAGGTAGTAACACCTTTAATTCAGGTCCATTCTCCAAGCCCGTTAATGCTAACCTAATTGGCAAAAATAATTGTTTTCCACTATGGCCAGTTTCTTTTTTTAGTATCTCAATCCATCTATCCCATATACTATTGTCCCATTTGTCTGCTGGTAACAATTGGCTAGCTCTTTTTGTAAACTCCAGATCTATTATCTTTGGCTCTATTACCTTTTTGCATACCGCCCACCACTCTTTAATGCTACTAATAGTGCTCACATTGCTTTTTACAAGCTCCCAAAATTCTTCTGTGACTTCTAATATTCCCTCTTCTTGTAATTTCCGTTTTACAATACCATACGGTAAGTGCGAGATTAGTTTTGTATTTAAACGCACTAACTCATCTATATCATAACCAACACCTGCAGAATTAAATTTGCAAAAATCAAAATTTTCTATCAGCTCTTCTAAAGTGATGCAATAACTAACCGGATCTGAAGTACCAAGTGCCGCCAAAAAGCTATTAATTGCCATTGCTTCAATACCAAATCTTTTCAGCGAGACTATGTCAAATCCCCCAATCCTCTTTGAAATTTCTTGCTCTTTATTATGGAGCAATGATAAATGGGCAAAGCTAGGTAGGATTTTTGCACCAAGTGCATCAAAAATTTGCACATGCACAGCACTATTGGATAAATGGTCTTCTCCACGGACTATATCTGTTATGCCATAATCTATATCATCTACAATCGAAGCTAATGTATAAGTGACGCTCCCATCAGGCTTTACTAGAACCGGATCATTTAAATTTGCTGCCAAAAAAGACACCGGACCTTTTATCCTATCCACCCACTCTATTTTTTCGTCTCTATTTACTAAAAAGCGCCAATGAGGTTTCATTCCCTTTGCTTCTAGTTCAGACTTTTGTTGTTGAGTTAATTTTAGAGCCGCTCTATCATAAATTGGCGGTAAACTACGGCTAAGTTGTGATTTTTTCTTAAGCTCTAATTCTTCCACTGTTTCATAACATGGATACAGTCTACCGCCTGTGATTAGCTTATCCTTAGCCTCCAAATAATACTGTACACGCTCTGATTGCCTAAACATCTGATCCCAACTCAAACCCAACCAGTGCAAATTTCCTATGATAGCTTCTTCATACCTTTTTTCACTTCGTTCTTTATCCGTATCGTCTATACGTAATATAAACTTCCCATTACTTTTCCTTGCGTATAGCCAATTTACTATTGCTGTCCTTATATTTCCAACATGCAGTAATCCCGTAGGGCTTGGTGCAAACCTAGTAACAATTCCCATTTTACCGTGCTACCACTAATTCATTTTTATCATAAATACGCTCAACAGTGTACGGACAAATAATCTGTCGGATGCTTCCCTTGTGTTCTGACACCTTACTTACCGCGTCTGCTGCAGTCGATGCCTCAACTAACTGAGTTACATCCTTAAATACGATCTTGTACATACCACGTTGTGCTGGAATTAATTTTTTTACTGTACTGCTATATTCTTGAAATTCTTCTTCACGAAGTCTCATCTTTGCTGAGGTAAACCCTTTGCCCAAGTTAGTATAGGCAATGTCTTTTTCTACTTTAAAAAATGGGGTAAATGTAGCACTCTTCGCCTCCTTACCAAACGTGCTCGCACTAGCATCAAACTCCACGGCGTCTGATTTGTCTCTTTTGTCTAAATTATTTGCTTCTGTATTCATATATCAGCAACATCCTCATGATAATTTCGCATTTTTTGCACCATCACATTCTCCTTCTCAGGCAACCGCATCACTACTTTCACTTGTTGTAGGTACAGAAGGATTAGCCCTTTTATCTTTTTGCTGCCACTTAGTATCAGAATCAAGGCTAGTCCCTTGCTTGGTATTGTTAGTATCTTCCTTCTTTATTGGTTTATTTGCTAATAAATTCTTTATTTCTTCCCCGCTCAATGTCTCATATTCTAGTAATGCCTCTGCTAATCTATGCAGCTCAGTTATATATTTCATTAATATGCATTTAGCACTATCATAACCAGCTTCAATGATATTTTTAACTTCATAATCTATCTTTTTAGCCAACTCTTCCGACACAGTATTTTGTTTTCCTAGACTATGACCTAGGAATACTTCTTCTCTATCTTCACCAACTAATACAGGTCCAATATTGCTACTTAATCCCCATTGCGTCACCATCTTCCTAGCAAGTTGTGTAGCTACTTTAATATCATTGCTTGCCCCAGTTGTTACTTTTTCAAGACCGAATACTAACTCTTCAGCTACCCGTCCCCCCATGTATACTGCGATCTTTGCCTTAAGCTCTTCATGCGTAAATGAATAACGATCATCTTCTGGAAGAGGCATAGTAACACCCAATGCTCGCCCTCGTGGAATAATTGTGGCTTTATGCAAAGGATCAGAAGCTGGCATATAAAGCAGGACTAGTACATGCCCTCCTTCATGATATGCGGTCAACTTCCTTTGATCGTAACTCATGACCATTGAGCGACGTTCAGCACCCATCATTACTTTATCCTTTGCATGTTCGAGCATATCCATACTCACATGCTTACGATTAAGCCTGGCTGCCATCAGTGCAGCTTCATTAACGATGTTAGCTAAATCAGCTCCAGAAAATCCAGGCGTTCCCCGGGCCAAGAACCTTATAGTAACATCAGGAGCTATTGGTACCTTCTGAAGATGTACCTTCAGTATATGTTCGCGACCATTGACGTCTGGTAGTGGAACGACAATCTGCCTGTCAAAACGCTTGGGACGTAATAATGCAGGATCTAACACATCCGGCCTATTAGTAGCTGCTAGAACAATGATATTCTCATTCTCTGTAAATCCATCCATTTCTACCAATAGTTGATTCAGAGTCTGCTCACGCTCATCGTTACCCCCGCCTAATCCGGCTCCTCTATGCCTGCCTACAGCATCTATTTCATCTATGAAAAGAATACAAGGTGCATGTTTTTTCGCTTGAGCAAACATGTCACGTACCCTACTTGCACCAACACCCACAAACATTTCAACAAAATCAGAGCCTGAAATACTAAAAAAGGCTACTCCTGCCTCGCCAGCAACAGCACGAGCCAAAAGAGTTTTTCCAGTTCCAGGAGGACCAACCAACAAACATCCCCTAGGTATCTTTCCACCCAAACGTTGGAATTTTGCTGGCTCTTTAAGGAAATCTACAATTTCTTGTAGTTCTTCTTTTGCTTCATCTACTCCAGCTACGTCTGCAAACGTAATTTTATTATTGCTATCAGAGACAAGCTTTGCTTTAGATTTACCAAAACCCATTGCTTTGCCACCACTCTGGACACTGCGCATAAAATAGATCCATACCCCAGCCAACAACAATACCGGAAACCAAGAAAGAATTATGTTAAAAAAACTACCTAAAGACGTTTCTGTAGGCAGTATCTCCACTGTTGCTCCTTTTTCGCGCAAATGGTCTACCAACTGCGGATAAAAATGTGGTGATAACGTACTAAGATGTTTTCCACTACTATCCTTACTATCAATAACATTTCCACGTATGGATACTTCTCTAACATTTCCCGCATCAACTTGATTCAAAAACTCCGAAAAAACTATCCTCCTAGAGCTCGAGCTAATATCCGCAAAAATGTTGTATGCGATACTAAGCACTATAACAATCACCAACCAAAGCAATAAATTATTTTTTGTTCCTTTAAAATTTCGCATCATTTTATAATTCCTAAAAATAAAATCCCTAATTCATGACGACACACCCACTCACCACTAGCATGTATAACACTTTTAGGAGCGGCGGAAAAGTATTCTTTGTATCATTTTTTTTGCACTTGCACTTGAATAATATTAAATCATAAAATCACTGCATCTATGCGCTCCTCGTTTTATAAAAAATAAGTTAATGACCTCAGCTGCTATCTCTTCAATAGCCTTAGCAGTTACATTTATGACAGAAATCTTGAGTTTTTCGAAGAGCTTTATCGCATACTCAACTTCCTGATTAATGGCATCAATAGATAGGTAATTTTCTAAAAATTTATGTGAGTTATTCTTCATATCCTTATAAGACGCAAACCTGTTACAGCGTACTTTAAGTAAATACTGCGGCTCTATAGTAAATCCAACGACTAATGGGTGCGGAGAAATTTTTAAACCAGTGCTGATATCTAAGACTATAGGAAAATTGGCCACTTTATACCCGCGTTGAGAAAGGTATAGTGCTGTAGGTGATTTTGATGTTCTTGATACTCCTAATAACACTATATCTGCTTTGTTGTATTCCTCCATTCCAGCTCCATCATCGTGATTGATCGCAAAATTCATACTCTCTATCTTACTGAAATAATCATCATCAAGCTTGCTGTATTTACCTGGTGTTTGTTTAGATGGTGGCACCTTGAGATAATCCTGAATTCCATCGAGGATTGATTGTATCGAGCATAAACAAGGTGCTGATATAGCCTTGCATTTATCGATTAAATAAGTGCGCACTTCACTATTAACCATGGTGTGAATTATTACTCCAGGGGCTTTTTGTACTTCAATCATCAATGCATCAATTTGTTCCTTGGATCTAACGAGCGGCCACATATACTCTATCACATGCAATCCAGTAAATTGGGTTACGGCGGCCCTACTAACGGCTGCTACAGTCTCTCCAGAGGAATCTGAAACTAAATATATGTGCAATGTTGTGACTTGACCTTTTTTTACCATACCCACGCTATACCACGATCCTTTTTTATAAACTTTAGCCCTCAGTAATAGTTATTAGAGCATCCCATTTGGATTCATCTAATATTTTGATTCCTTTTGCAACAGCTTTTTCAAATTTACTTCCTGGATTGCTACCTACTACAACATAATCTGTCTTGCTGGATATCGTATTGCTAACTTGAGCTCCCATATTTGCTGCAATTTTTTTCACCTCTTCACGAGTATATTTACCTAATTCTCCCGTAAATACAATATTCTTGCCATGTAGTGGGTATTTTGCATTAGGTACCGAAGTGATTTGAGTGTGCTCATCACTGCTAGATTTAACAAAGATGTGCTGCACAAGTTCATCTATAAATTTCCTGTTAATCTCATTGTGAAAATAAGAAACTATTTCCTTTGCAGTTTTTTCCCCCACCCCTTTAATAGCCGTTAGTTCGGCTATTGCATCATCATTATTATACACGTGGCTTAAAAATGTAGAAAAATCTACATAATATTCAGCAAGTAATCGCACCGTTTCTAATCCTACATGCTTGATGCCCAAAGCATAAATCAAACTATCTAGTTTTATGCAGCTTGCCCTATCTATGCTCTCAAATAAATTTTGCACCGATTTTTTACCCCAACCAAATCTTTTGTCCAATGGAACTTCTAGGGTAGTATTAATGCTCTTGAGCAATACGATATCAAGTGCATTTTGAATTATGTTCCATTCGTATAATTGTTTTATTTGGCTATCACCCAGTCCCACAATATTGAATGCATTACGTGAACAAAAATGTACCATACCCTCTATAATTTGCGCTGCACAATGCATTCCTCCTGAACAACGTTTAGCAATTTCTTCCTCTGCATTTTGCACTAAACTGCCACATACTGGACAGTGCACAGGAAATTGATATGGGATGGTACCAGCAGGCCTTTTACTTAAATCAACATACAATACCTTTGGTATTACATCTCCCGCGCGCTTAACTGCAACAGTATCTCCGATTCTAAAATCATGGTGCAGTATTTCTTCCGCATTATGCAATGTAGCGCGCGATACTAAGACGCCACCAATATTAATAGGCTGCAACTCTGCAACAGGAGTTAATGTGCCATTTCGACTTACTTGAATGATGATATTAGTAATTGTCGTTATAGCTATTTCTCCTGGAAATTTGTGCGCAATAGCCCATCTTGGAAATTGACTTGTACACCCTAATTTATCTTGAATCGAAAAATTATTAATCTTATAAACCACCCCATCAATATCATACGGCAAACTAGCACGTTGTTCACACATGTGCTTATAGTATGAGAACATCTCGTCTAGATTGCTTGTCACTATTATATTTTCATTCACTCTAAACCCTAGTCCACGCAATACATGTAGCAACTCGAATTGTTCGTTAACACCCGGCACAAAGCCTCCCCAAACAAAATATCTAAGATTACGTTTAGCTGTTATACTATTATCCAATTGCCTTAGAGAGCCAGCTGCAGCATTACGTGGATTGGCGAATAAAGAATCACCCTGTTCTTTACGCTTTTCATTAAGGCTGAGAAAGTTCTTTTTTGTCATGTACACCTCCCCCCTTACCTCAAATTCCGTCATAACTCCGACAACTTGAGGCATACCCTCAATCACAATCATATTTTGCGTGATATCTTCACCATAAACACCGTTGCCACGGGTAGCTGCATAAATTAATTTTCCCTTATCATAAACCGCAGAAAAAGATAACCCATCTATCTTAGGTTCACAAACAAATGTAAGGTTGTCATTACCAATAGCCAATTGTTTTTGTGCCCTACCTATAAACTCTCTTACGTCTTTGTCTGTGAAGGCATTATCTAACGATAACATTGGTTTTTTATGCTCTATTTTTGCAAATCTATTATCAGGAAGAGCCCCAACAGGTTTAAAAAAAAGGTTGTCAACATTAGGCTGCTCATGCTCTTGCTGCGCTAGCACAGCAGCATCTAGCTTTAATCGCAATTGATCATATTCATGGTCGCTTATCATCGGTGCATTTTTGCTGTGATACAACTCATCATGCTTTGCTACCTCACGTTTTAATCTCTCCACTGCCGCCGCTAATTCCGCCCTATCTCTATCCATCGTTACAGATCACTTATGCCATTTTATGTATAACTAAGGTTCTATATTAACTGAATTTAGATATTATTTCTTCAACAATATGTTGCATATGCATACTGAAAGAACCTTTAACTAGTACAGTATCGTAAGCCTGAATATGCTCTAACACTTTAGGCACTGCCTCTTTTGCAGTATACGTTGCGACTCCTTTTATTGTGTCTGGCATGGCGGAAAACAAGTGATTCATATGTTCACCAACAGCAAAAAATTTATCAATTTTATTGTTCTGTATATGATGCAAAAGCTCCAAGTGTAGTCTTACCGCATTTTCTCCCAGTTCTTTCATATCTCCCAGCACAGCAATTAATCTTCCTTTTTTTTGCTTATAATGTACTAATCTGTTAATGCTAGCTTTTACTGATGCGGGATTAGCATTATACGAATCATCGATTAATATAATGTTACGCCTTAAATGGCTAATTTTACCTCTTCCAGGCAATGCTGCAAATGGGCTTAAGTGACTCATTACCTTATCAGCATTTAGCCCCAAAGCTACCACAGTTGCCAAAACTGCCAAGCTATTCAGCACAAAATTTTCGCCTATACTACCAACAACATACTCTATCATTTTACTAAAATAACAAGCTTTCACTACTGTGCTACCTTCTGATCTCAATATTTCATTCATATTGAAAGAACACTCCACTAATTTCACATCACTCTTTGCAATTTGCGAAAAAGTTACAATGTGCAGATTTCTAGCCTTAGCTTTTTGCTGCAGGAATGAGGCATAGGGACCATCAACGTTAATGATTGCATAGCCACCCTGAGTGGCATGCTCATATATTTCTGCTTTAGCATGTGCAATTGCCTCTACATCCTTAAAAGATCCCAGGTGTGCTTGATATACATTTGTAATGAGAGATATATGTGGTTTTGCTAATTCCGACAACTCTTCAATTTCTCCAGCATGGCTCATTGCCATTTCTAGAACTGCAAACTCATAATCTTTAGGCAACTGACACAAAGATAATGGTAACCCGTATATGTTGTTTCTATTCCCAGCATTGGCGAATACTTTTCCACTCACTCCCGAGAGGGCAAAGCGCAACATCTCTTTCGCACTAGTTTTACCTGCACTTCCCGTAATTCCTATTACTTTACCATGGAAACGTTGACGTGCAAAACGAGCTAATTGTATCAGTGCTTTATGAGTATCTTCAACAACAATAAATTTACTGGTATTTACGTCGTGATAACCATATGGATCATATGGTATATGGTCGACTATACAAAGAACAGCGCCAGCGCGTATTGCATCTACCGCAAAAACAGATCCATTATGGACATTTCCCTTCAGCCCAATAAAAAGAGCACCATGCGCGACACTCCTACTATCTATTACAACATCTGTTGCAACAACATCCGCTTCAAGTGGTATACCTAAAGCTTTTGATATACTCCAACTATCCCACAATGCAGGTCTCATACCTTGCCTCCCAGATTATGCATTTCTGCATCAATTTTTACGTACATTCACGAATTAATGGGTGTAAATAAAAAAAATAACCTCCAACTCCCCATTTCCAGTTTAGGTATGGACATATTACTTTGCAATAAAAACTTCTTTTCCTGTTGTGTTGTTACGTAAAAAAAGCCTCTTATACGAAATTATCATCATTAAGCTTGGACCTTATGTTTTTCATGTTAAAGCTTCAGTGTGCAAAAAAACATTATTAACAATATAATTGCATCATTCACAATAGGATTGTGAAGCTAATGGTGAGATTTACGTTGGAAATAAAAAATAGCTCGTATACCATCATGCACTATGGGTATTGCTAATTGGGTGTAATCTAGGGGGGTATTATGAGGGAAGGTGGCGACGCACAAAATACGAAAACAGAAAAAAAATCGGCAATGCAGATAGTTTCTGATTTAGTGGAGGCTCTCCAACAAATGGAGAACTTCAACAAAGTAGATGAGTTGATAAAAAATGCACAGGATAAGTTAAATGACTTTAATGAACGTAAGTGGGATGTGGAAAAAGAAGACCTCTCTCGGAACATAAATTTTAGAAATGCAATGCGGATCATAGAATTATCAAAGGCAGGCGCAGTCATGGGCAAAGAGCAAGTGGAGGCGGATCTGCAATTGGTAGGCACGGTGGAGACGGAAATCGGCAACTACTTAACTGGAAGGATACTAAACGAAGAGCAGGAAGAAAAAATTAACGTATTGAAGGAAAGAGCTAAAGCAATATTAGAGACTGAAAGTAAAATTGTAAGTATAGACATAAACGCACAGATGCCAGACATACTACGTGCAGAAGCAGTACAAATATTAGTAAATGGGGTAGACTCTGCGGCAATTCTCAACAAAACACAGTTTGTGTTCAATAAAGATAAGTTTAAGGAGAGCTATGAAAAAATTTTTGGCGACCCTGGCAAGGGCATGGAGGCACTCCTTGGAATAGGGCAAAATGTGGTAAAAATTTTAAATGAGAACTATAAAAATAAGAGCTTTGTTCTTGTGGAGGGGAAGGAAGGTAAGCAGGTAATGGAGCTGGTTCAAGGTGCAAAAGCAGAGAGTCTGACTAAGGCAATAGGGACAATGCTAGTAGCATCAGAGAGTAAAAACAAGGATCCTCAAATCGTAGGCTTATGGCAAAAATTCAAAGACTGGGTTAATGATGTGCTAGAATCCTTAGGCTTCAAGGTAGTGGATGTTGAGAGAAAACAGGCAAAAGTTCAGTCCGAAGTAAAATCGTGGGTCACCAAAGTGTCTAAGGAAGCTAGCACTGAAATTAGACGGTAAACGTAGATGATCACAACAAGTAAATATCGCGAAAATACAGTAGGAGTTTTGGGATTAGGTAAAACAGGTATTTCTCTGATCAAGTCCTTGATGGCAGGAGGAGCGCACGTAATTGCTGTTGATGATAAAGTAAATGTAATGGGTCAGGTGATGTCCATCCCAGAGTTCCAACAAAGCTTACAGAGTAAGCAGCTAGCAGTACGCAATATATCTCCCAATGAATTAGCAACGCTTGACGCACTTTTTGTCAGTCCAGGTGTACCAGCACAGCAAAAATTATCACACCCATTGATTGTGCAAGCTAGAGAGCTAAATATTCCGATACTCTCAGATCTTGATTTATTGTATGACTGCTGTCCAAGTGCATTTTACATTGGTGTCACTGGGACTAATGGGAAATCGACTACTACAGCCTTAATAACGCACAGCCTCAAGTATTGCATTAAATACCACGATAATACTTCATACATAGAAGATGTACAAATGGGTGGCAATATAGGTACACCTGCACTAAATTTGAAGCCATTCACTTCTCCACATCAAGCCTATGTATTAGAGGTATCTTCCTTTCAGCTGGATCTATTGTCTGACATACAATTTGATATCGCAATATTACTAAATACTTCACCAGATCATCTAGATAGATACGGTGAAGTGAAGCACTATATAGAATCTAAAGCAAAAATATTTCAGCATAACAACAAAAATATTCCCAAGATCTCCGAAAAACAATTCTACGAAATAATTTCAGTAGATTACGAAGAAACCGCCACGATATATAAAAAATTACAAAATAACCCCAATATAGCTACATCTGTTATTCCCATTTCTACGCAATCCACTTTGCTCCATGGTATTAGCATAATACAAGGTATATTATACATAAATGACTGTTTTGGCATACAAAAGCAGCAGTGTATCCTACCTCCGGCTCCACACTTGCAAGGTGTGCATAACGCAGAAAACATACTTGCAAACATCGCAACATGTCTGGGAGCTGGTTTTGATATTGATATTGTACTTGAAAGTTTGCCATCTTATCGGGGATTACCACACCGTATGCAATTGGTGTTTCAAGATGCCAATTTTTCCTTTATAAACGATAGCAAGGCTACTAATATTGCTGCTGTTTCCTACGCGCTTTCCACCTATGAGAATATACATTGGATAGTAGGTGGTTTCTCAAAAGATGAGGGAATACAAGCACTGTCTCACTTATTTTATAGAGTGAGATGTGCTTATCTTATCGGAAAAACTACTGGAGAATTTGCTAAAGTACTGGATCAGCATGGTGTGCAGCACTACAAATGCTATACTTTAGATGCAGCACTAGAGACCATCAAACAAAAAGTAATTTCTGGCAACGTATTGCTTTCTCCCGCTTGTGCATCTTTAGATCAATGGAAAAATTATGAAGAGCGGGGAGATTTTTTTGAAAAAAGAGTCAAGGACCTATTTTCGTGAGTACTGCCAGGCTTTATTCAAAGATGTCTATAAAATTCAATACTTGCATTATTGCTGTATTCATGTAGATTTTTACGCATCCAGTTTGTATAAATCTTTATTATATACTGTTAATGGCCGTACAAATTTTAATGCCTGCGCTATCACCTACTATGACAGATGGCACGCTTAGTAGATGGATCAAAAAAGAGGGAGATAATGTTGAGGCTGGACAAATTATAGCTGAAATTGAAACTGATAAAGCTACGATGGAAGTTGAAGCTGTGGATCAAGGAATACTCGCGAAAATTTTAATACCAGAAGGAACTGTGGGAGTAAAGGTGAATGAGCCAATCGCAATTTTGCTACTCGAAGATGAAAATATGGAAGCAGTTGAAGCGTTAACTCCGAGAAATACAAAAAAAACACAGCAAAGCGTTCCATTACAGAGTGGTGTTGAGACATCTCCTCACAGCGTAGCAAGTGATAACGGTCAAAAAATTTTTGCAAGTCCATTAGCAAAACGCATTGCTAAAGATCAAAATGTAGACTTGCGCAGTCTCGATGGAACGGGACCTGGAGGACGGATCGTCAAGAATGATGTCCTAGGATTTCTGAATAAAGAGCCAAAGGTAGTAGCCATTGCAAATACGATAAACTGTCAAGGGTATAGCGCTGCAGACAGCGACGAATGTTATAGTGCATCTGGCATGCACCACAAATACACAAAACTAGGCAACAATAACAAAATGGTACGTGGGAACGCCACTCTCGATGACCATCAGCTGCTTCCCATATCTAATGTACGCAGAGCAATAGCTCAACGTTTGCTGGAGGCAAAGCAAACAATTCCGCATTTTTATTTAATAATTGATTGTGAGGTTAGTGAATTACTCAATTTGCGGCAAAAAATTAATAATTCTACTTTACCGAATAAAGTAAAGATATCGGTAAACGATTTCGTGGTAATGGCGGCAGCACTAGCCCTAAAGGCAATACCAGAAGCCAATGCTTCCTGGACAGATAAAGGAATTATACGCTACAGTAGTGTAGATATATCTGTTGCAGTGGCGTTGGAAGAAGGGTTAATCACGCCTATAGTAAAACATGCCGACCAAAAATCATTATCACACATCTCAAATGAAATAAAAGTGCTTGCAGCAAAAGCGCGTGAAAATAAATTGAAATTAGATGAATTTCAAGGTGGTAGCATGACAGTGACGAATTTAGGTATGTACGGCATACATCAGTTTAGTGCTATCATAAATCCTCCACAAGCAGCTATTCTTGCTGTAGGTAAAACGATACAGGCACCCATAGTAAAAGATAATGAAATTACCGTAGGCAATGTGATAAGTGCAACTTTATCCTGCGATCATCGCGTAATAGATGGAGCATTAGGAGCGAGATTTTTAGATGCATTTAAGCAGTACATGGAAAATCCCATGTTAATGCTAATTTAAATAGTCATCAGTAAGAGTGTACAGTGATGGACAAAGCATTTGATGTCGTCGTAATTGGCGCAGGACCGGGAGGGTATGTAGCTGCAATTAGGGCAGCTCAATTAGGATTTAAAACTGCAGTAATAGAGCGTGAGCATTTTGGTGGTATATGCTTAAATTGGGGCTGCATACCAACTAAAGCATTATTACGAATGTCTGAGATGTATCATATGATGCAGAATAGTGCGACATTTGGCATTTCTTGCTCTCAGTGTGATTTTGACATACGTCAAATGGTTGGGCGTTCGCGTGCCGTTGTAAGTCAGTTGGTAAATGGCGTCAAAAACCTAATGCACAAAAATAACATTATGGTCATTGAGGGACATGCTCGTCTGTTAGGAAAATCCAAAGTAGAAGTAACGATAAACGCAACAAAATCATCGGAAAAACTGGAGTTAGCAGCTAAACATATCATCCTAGCTACAGGTGCACGACCTAGAGTTCTGTCTACATTTCCAGTAGATCATGAAACAGTATGGGACTATAAGGATGCGATGGTACCAAAAGCCCTACCCAAGTCACTTTTGATTGTAGGTAGTGGAGCAATTGGTACGGAATTTGCAAGTTTTTACCATGCATTAGGCGTGCAGGTAACTATTGTGGAAATACTTGATAGAATTTTACCAAATGAAGATGAAGAAATTTCGGCTTTCATGTTTCAATCTCTCACAAAATGGGGAATAAATATTCACCTAAACACACAAGTTAATAAAGTAGATGTTACCAGCGGTAGTGCAGAAATTGACTTAACCCACAAAGATGGTAAAGTAAGCCGTGTCAAATGTGATAAAATACTGTCAGCTGTTGGAGTTGTCCCAAATACCGAAAATTTAGGACTAAAAAATACAAAAATAGAGCAGGTGAATGGTGGATATATCAAAATTGATGAATATATGAAGACAGATGAGTTAGGTGTGTATGCAATAGGCGATATCACAACAGCCCCATTATTGGCTCATAAAGCCAGCCATCAAGGAGTTATTTGTGTTGAAAATATTGCAAAACTACCCCATGTACACCCCATCAAGCCAGAAAATATTCCAGGATGTACCTATAGTTATCCTCAAGTTGCAAGTGTAGGCTATACCGAAAAACAGGCTTTAGCGAAAGGGCTCAAAATAAAAGTGGGACGCTTCCCTTTCATAGGCAATGGTAAGGCAGTAGCAATTGGTGAAGTTAATGGTATGGCCAAACTGATATTTGCAGCCGATACGGACGAACTGCTAGGCGCACATTTAGTAGGCGCAGAAGTTACAGAGATGATTCATAGCCTAGTGATTGCAAAAACATCGGAATGCACTATGCACGAAATTGTGTCCAGCATTTTTCCGCATCCAACTTTGTCAGAAACAATATATGAGTCAGTCTTAGCAGGTTACGGCAGAGCATTACATATATAAGAGGTAAGGGGGAACTTGTCTTCATTGAAGTCAGGGGGGTTTTATCCCAGAGAGTAGTGGTGTATTATGAGGAGAGACACAAATAAGTTACAGCAACCAAAGTTAATTTTGGTTTACTGCCCCTGTCTGTAGGCGAGGCTCTGCAACTGGGACGTGTGGTGCGTTCCAAAGAGTGGGAGTGATTTGCAAAAAAAGTATACTCTATAAAGAAACCGACCCCGAGGAAAAGAAGAGTTTTTAGAGAAGATATCGCTAATGGCTGACAGATAATTTGGTATTTATAGACGAAAGTAAGATACATAAATATATCCATAAAGAACGTGGATATGCGAAGAAAGGAGAAAATTTTATGGCAGCGATGTACTACTTACAAGGATAGTTGCGATACGAAGTTATTCGAGTTTTGGATTGAGGAATTTCTGATACCTACGTTAAAGCCTGGTCAGATGGGGTAATTATACCAAATCCCATTTTTAACACTCACGTTGTTGAGCTGCTGGATTTAGACTCATCAGTCATGTAGTATTCTATGCTCCTTCTCCCTCACCGTTGTACTCCTAGTAGTTTATTTAAAAATGTTACTAGCTTAAAATACTAGAAAACACTCCTCTTTAGCTGATGCTGTAGGTGCTACTTCTAAAACAACCATTCCTCACTTGAATATGTAGTCCAGCTTATTACTTATGACAAGTATGTGTAAAACTCGAAGTAAGGCTAAGGAATGAATAATATAATGCAATAAGATGGAGATATGATATC
>CAXOVX010000043.1:0-27804 GCA_964213345.1 Alphaproteobacteria bacterium
TCCCTAGATACCAACTCTTCCAAACTCACCATTATTATTTGACTTAATACCATTCGCATACCATTTATCTTGCACACTCTCATCAATAATACACTAACTTATCCCATCTCGCAACAGCCCCATATTATAATGCAATAAGATGGAGATATGATGTCTGTTTAAAGAGGCCGATAAAGGCTGATACTGGCTTTCAAGGATTATCAAATTTACATTGTAACAGCACATTACCAAAGAAAAATACAAAAAACGTCCTTTAACTTTAGGCTCTGTCGACGTTTATTTTGTATCAAATATCGACGGAGCCTAGTGCTAAAAATGGGACTTGGTATTTGGTGGTACTTCATGGATTGCGCGCTAGCAGCCATGCCTAGGAATAGGTTGACGTCTAAAGTTGCAGTACTTCTCTTTTTCCAGTATGATTTGGAGTGCTTACTACACCCTCTTTTTCCATTCTTTCTATTAAAGAGGCGGCTTTGTTGTAACCAATCTTAAGGCAACGTTGCAAGTAACTAGTAGTAGCTTTTCTCTCTTGCGTTACAATTTCTAATGCTTGTTTATACAGCGCATCACCTTCACTATTATTACTTGCCATTCTGTCGATGGGAAAAGCGCTTTCTTCATCTTCTTCATCATTTACAAAATTCTCAACATACTGTGGTGGTCCCTGTTCGCGTAAAAATGATGTTACAGCTTCAACTTCGTGATCTTCTACAAATGCACCGTGTACCCGCTCTATCTTACCTCCAGGCATCATGTAAAGCATATCTCCCATACCTAAGAGCTGTTCTGCGCCCATCTCGCCCAATATAGTTCTGCTATCTATCTTAGAAGTGACTTGAAACGCGATTCTTGTGGGGAAATTTGCTTTTATAACGCCGGTTACTACATCTACGGATGGTCTTTGTGTAGCCATAATAATATGGATGCCGGCAGCTCTGGCCATTTGTGCTAAGCGCTGTACATAAGCTTCAATTTCTTTACCAGATACTAACATTAAATCCGCCATTTCATCCACTATGACAATGATATAAGGTAGTGTTTCCTGTTTGATGCTTATTGTTTCAAAAATAGGATTGCCACTTATAGGGTCAAATCCTACCTGTACTTGTCTTTCTGCAGCTTGTTTGTTATGTATTGCCTCAACTACTATTTTGTTATAACCATGTATGTTGCGCACACCCAATACTGACATAGCTCTATAACGTGACTCCATTTCTCTTATTACCCATTTTAATGCTACAACTGCCTTTTTAGGATCTGTAACAACTGGGGCTATTAAATGCGGTATACCCTCATATATTGAGAGTTCTAACATTTTTGGATCAATCATCACAAAACGGCATTTTTTTGGAGAGTGTTTATATAGTAGTGATATGATCATAGTGTTTATAGCAACTGATTTCCCTGATCCAGTAGTCCCTGCAACGAGCAAATGCGGCATTTTACTGATATCGGCTATTACCGGTATTCCAGCAATATTTTTGCCCAATGCTAGTGGTAATTTAAATTCAGTTTGCCTATATTCTGGGCTTTCAAATAATTCACGTAAATACACAATTTCTCTATGTTTATTGGGCAACTCAATTCCCATCGCATTTTTCCCAGGAATGACGGAAATACGTGTCGATATAGCGCTCATAGAACGAGCTATATCATCAGCTAGCCCTATAACTCTGGAAGATTTTGTACCTGCTGCCGGCAATAATTCATATAACGTCACCACTGGTCCTGGGTATATGCCAGTTATCTCGCCTCTAATGCCAAAGTCTTGTAATACTTGTAGTAATAATTCTGCTTTCTCTTGTAATACAGCCAAATCTACTTCTTGATATTTCATGCGAGGACTAGGTAAAGGTAATTGCAATAGACCTAATGCGGGTAGTACAACATCTCTATCATATTGGCCATTAGGTGAGCACATTGCACTACCTTTAATGCTTGCAATACTCTCTGCAACATTCTTGCCTGACCTTGTTCTTAAGGCAAAGATTGGGGTAGTACCCCCGTTTATTGAAGTAAAAGCATCTAGTTTAGACTTGCCAAAATAATTTTGTATTGTAGATGCAAGTGACAATATTGATAACGTTACTTTGTAGATGGTGGTTTTTATAATTAATACTCCGCTCCAGTATTCTCTATGTGTTATGTTAAGGCAGATGTGCATTGCAATAAATGACAATATCGCACTAATAGACAGTACCCAGGTAAAATCAAATTCTAACAGCAATTCACTTTTTATATAATATCCTAAAAACCCGCCGCTGTATAACATCGAGGTGTAGTCAAAGTCAGAATCGGTAATATTGTCCATGAAAGACAATAAAGTAGCAAATAGTGGTATTGCTAAAAATAATACCCCCGAGCGCCATAAGCTCGTTGTTTTATTCTTTTTACCCAACATTTTTAGGCACATTAGCAGCACAAAGCCTAGCGGTAGCAAAACAGAATAGCCTAAAGCTTGAATGATAGGATCAGCTATAAATGCGCCATATTTCCCTATTGCGTTATGTATCTGGTCATATCCCGTATGTAGCGCAGAGGGATCCTGCGGTGAGTAGCTTAACAAGGCCGTGAATAGCAGTATAGAGATAAAAACTCCCACACTTGCTGTGATTTTTTTGAGTGCTGTTGTTATAAATTGCAACATGTCTGTATTGGTACCAACTCCTAAATGTTTGATTTTATAATAATAGTTCTTGCTAAAAAAGTAATAAATTACTAGTGTGCGTGTATATCGGAGGCAATTTGTTATCCAATTTTGTAACTTTGCTACTGATTATACCTGACTTTGTGTTATCTGCATAAAGAAAAGTGGTGGTGATAGGGTGAATTAATTATAGTTTGATCTTATTTATGGGTCTTTTACAGTGCTCCTATTATTGTACTGGTGAAGGTTATAGTTTGCTGGCAATTTCAGAATTTCTGACGGGACTTGGGTTAGTGCACAAAATCTACGGGAAAGATGTATTGCACGTAGATTATGAGCTGTTGGAGCAACAACATAGCGATATATTCATCTTTAATTATGGGTGTGTTGTATTCTGGGGATTTGATACTGCCAGCGAAGAAAAGTTCATTCAACAAATGTCCAAGTTTCTATTGCATCCGCTATTACCTCAGGTTGTTGATCGCTGTCATTATGTTATTTCGAAACATAGTAGTGATAGCGAGATAGATACGGAAGGCGATAAAATCTTGTTACACGATGAAGATCCTTACGTAAAATTGTCTTTTTCGTACGGATTGTCGCAGTCTGTTAAATTGATAGAGTTTGAAGACTCGGTAGAGAAGACTATAGAAGAGAATAGAGAGATCCCATACGAACTTATTGAAACCGGCAAAATCTCATTATCTAGACGAACATTGGCTAAGAAAATAGGTGTGTTGTTTGCAGAAAGGAATTTTATAAATTTGAACAGCAATATCTTAGATACTCCCGATTTTTTCTGGAAGAGACCAAGATATGAGCCTTATTATGAAATGTCGATAAAGTTTATGGATATAAAGCAAAGGACCACAATATTAAATGATCGCTTAAATATCATACATGAGCTTTATGAGATGCTTTCTACAGAGTTGCAACATGCGCATTCGTGTAGGTTAGAGCTTATAATAATGCTATTGATCTTGATTGAAGTATCAATATTGATAATGAGGGATTTATTAGGGTGGATATGATAGGCTCTTTTTGCAAAGCTCTATTTTCTGCTACAACTGCTGCAGCACAACAACATGGGTGTTAAAAAGGGAACTTGGTATTACATTTCGTTAACATAAGCAAGTTTTGAAAGAAGTCTAATAAATGAGCTGTACTATACAGAACCTTTTGATTGACTTTTTGCTCTCTTGTTTGAATAATGACTGTACATTGGGAATATTATAAGGATGGTGTTTATGTTTGCGATTTTAGAAGAAGGTGCCAAGCAGTATTTAGTTAAAGTTGGTGATGTTATAAAAGTTGAAAAGCTAGACTGGAACGTAGGAACGGAGATGAACTTTGACAAAGTATTATTAGTTAGTGATGGTGCGAAGGCAGAATACGTAAAAAATAGCGACGAAGGCACTCCTCAGAGTATAGGTACGGTGAAAGGTGTTGTTTTAGAACATAAGAAAACGGATAAAGTGATAATTTTCAAGAAAAAACGTAGACACAACTACAGAAGGAAAAGGGGTTACAGAAAAGATATAAGCGTGATTAAAGTAACTGCTATAGAAATTTAAAGGCGTAAAAAAGGGAGAATAAAAGATGGCAACGAAGAAAGCAGGCGGAAGTTCGCGTAATGGAAGAGATAGCGCTGGGCGACGACTAGGAGTTAAGAGGTTCGGAGGACAGCTTGTCAAAGCTGGAGAAATACTTGTAAGGCAGCGTGGTACAAAATTCCATCCAGGGCAGAATGTTGGTATAGGAAGGGATCATACGCTTTTTGCGCTAGTAGCAGGGCATGTGGAATTTGGAAAAGGTTGCAAAAGAACATGTATTAACGTAGCCGTATAGTGGCATGTTCAGCAGGCCATAGCTTATGAAACAGCAATATGAGTAGATGTTATTATAAAATGGCGTCAAAAGATTCTTTCTTGGTCACTTCTTCAAACGCGTGTGGTGTGGTCGTTTTTATCCTGTTTGCTGCTTTGAATGTCTTTTTCTTTGCTCTATCTACCGTAGTTGCCGTAGCAGAAGACATTAAAGATGGGAAACATCAACATATGAGTTTGTTTGTAAAAGCTTTTGAACAGGTTAAAAGCAACTATGTGGAGGAGGTAAATGATAGAAAGCTCGTAGAAAACGCGATACAGGGGATGGTAAGTGGGCTAGACCCGCATTCTGCATATTTTGATGAAAAAAGCTATAATAACATGCAAACAGCAACACGCGGAGAATTTGGTGGTATTGGCGTGGAAGTAACGTTAGATAAAGGGCTGGTCAAAGTTGTTTCGCCTTATGAAAGTGGGCCAGCATTTAGAGCGGGTGTTAAGGTTGGTGATGCTATCGTTGCAGTAGACAGAGAAGACATTGTTAACATGAACTTAGCAGATGTAGCAGAAAAATTAAGGGGTAATCCTGGTAGTACGGTAAAAGTAAGAGTATACAGGGAAAATGGGGAAAGAGCAGAATTTGAAATCGTCAGAGAGTTAATTCATATTATACCTGTAAAGGCAAAGTTGATTGCAAATGACACGATAGTATATATAAAAATCAGCAGTTTTAACAGTAAGACAGCAGGCATCTTAAAAAGCGAGTACTCAAGTATTGAAAAATCATTGAAGGAAAAAAGCAAAAAGGGTCCCGATGGAGTAATACTTGATTTACGTTGGAATCCTGGTGGTTTGCTCGAGCAGGCTGCAGAAGTCGCTGATTTATTTTTGCGCAATACAGATATAGTATCAATTCGTGGTCGTAACCCAGAACAGAACCGTGTGTATAGATCAGGTGATAATGATATTACCGGTGGACTGCCTATTGTAGCTCTTGTAAATGGTGGTTCAGCTTCCGCAGCGGAGATAGTGGCAGGTGCTTTGCAAGATAACAAAAGGGGGCTTATTGTTGGTACTAAGTCATTTGGCAAAGGTTCCGTCCAGGCTATGATACCGCTAAGTAATAATGGCTCATCAAGCGGCAATGGCGTTATAAAGCTAACAACTGCCTTATACTATACACCACTTGGCCGCTCTATCCAAGCTGAAGGTATATTGCCAGATATTATTGTTCCAGAAGGGGCAATAGTAAAATCAACAGAGAGGTCTGATATATCCTCTGAATTTCTGTTGAAAGGGCATATAAAAAAGCCATCTGATACCCAGGAAGAAGAAATAAAAAAAGACAGTAAGGATGCTGAAAGTACTGCAGATTTAAGTGCTGATAACATAAGGGGATTGGTGGGTGATGAAAATAGAGATTTTCAGTTATCGCGTGCTATAGATGCATTAAGAACCATGACTTTATATAATTCGCAGTTATATACTAGATCTCTGCAATAAGTTTGCATAATACTGGACTTCTTTTTGCGTGCGTAAGTTTGATAAGCGAGTGTGCCAAAATATGAGTAAGTCGCCACTTTTAGCGGTGTTATTGACTTTAATGTTGATCTTGATGCACTTTTCTAGTAAGGTGGTGTACGCGCAGGCAATATTGCATCACGTAAACGAAGGGGAATTCATTGAAGAAGTGAGTCACGCAAAAAGCGATGTAAAGCTGATTTTTATATTCTCTAGTTGGTGCCCGCATTGTAAAAAAGCTCTAGCGGCGATAAAGCCTTTGTACCAGTTCACATCACAACATAAATTGCAGTTTTTCTTTTTTTCCATAGATAGTGATTTAAATTCACTTGAAAAATTCGCGCATACTTATCCTGAAGATATCGATATTTATCACATTTCTAGTGGAGATAAGATATTGAAAATGTTTAAGCATTTTAGTCTTCATTATACTAATCACATTCCTCATTATGCTATATTGGACAAAGACAATATGGTTATACTTGATGAATTTTGCGGCGTTAACAAGGTGATACGGACATTAAAAGATCTATTGCGAGTGGAATAGGTTTTTATTTTTCTATTTTTCATATCGATTAGTATATTTTCATTTTTTATAGCAAATTTTTGTTGTACAATGAGAGGCGTACTGTTGTTTATTTTAATGAAGGCTGGTGTTTTTCGATAAAGTTTTAGTAAGGTGTAAATAACTTGTTATGCGGCGATGTAAAAAACGAAAAAATCGGCTTTTGTAGAGAGTTGCATGTGCAGCTAAGGTTTACTTTTTTCGTTGTGATTGCTGTTTTTTTGCTGTTTTGCGTTAATTTTTCCCCGTTTTTGGCTCAGGCTGAGGGGTTGGATGGAGGGGTGGTGGCTGGGTGCTTGCCTACTCCTGGCATCTGGGGTCTGTCAGCAAAGCCCGCCATTTACAGTACAAACAATCTTGTACGTAAGGTAGGGTCGGCCAAGTTTGCGAAAGGGAGATTCATACGGATACGTGGTAGAGTTTTGGATAGTAGGTGTGTGCCTGTGGGCCGTGCTGTTGTGCAAATATGGCAAGCTGATGCTAGGGGATACTATGGGTTTGGTGCGGTAGGAGAAGCCACTTATCTAAATGATAGGCTGTTGTACGGTTCTTCTATATATTCCACGGAGAAAACTGTGACTGATGAGTCTCAGGATAGAAATGAGGCTTCCGTCGTAGATCAGAATTTTACAGGTTCTGGGTGTGCAGTGACTGATAATTTGGGATATTACAGTTTCTTTACCATTATGCCAGGTACTCGGGGTGATGAGCAGGTACCTAAAGTGCACATGCATGTGAGTCATTGCGACTTTGATCCATTAGAAACGCAAATGTTTTTTCCGCAGTACAAGAATTATTCTGATCAGGTGTTAGAATGTGCAGCAAATAATGAATTATTACGAGGCTTATTGATAGCTAGTGCTGAAAAGCAGGGAGCGTTGGGTCAGAGTGTAGCAACGGAGGTGTATAATTTTAATATAGTCTTAAACGGCGTAAATAAATATAAAGAATATTAGATGAGGGCTTTTGTACTTGTTATTTTGAAGTGGTGAATTAATTGGGATGAAGTAGAAAAAAATAAAAGCAGGATGTGTTTTGTTGAGTAAGAGAGTAAGATTTTACAAAGAGGCTATAATGGCAATAAGGTTATCGTTATCTCTGTCTATCATTGTCGTGGTGCTAGTTTTTTTCTTATTGAGCTCAATAGTTCAAAATGTAGGTGATAGTGTGCTAGAACCGGGAGAAATAGGAAAAAAATACCAAGAAAAAGATAAAGAAATCAGTATAGAAAATTTTAATAATTGGAAAAAAATGACTCCTAGAGATAGGGAGATAAGTAGGGGTGAAATCATTAAGCAACGTTTTTCAATGCATCCAGAGGCTGTTTTTACGTCTTCATTTTTGTCTATATCTCAGCCTTATACTGCAGAGCTTGATTTTTTTGTAACTAGTGATCACGAAATACAAGATTTTGTTAAAGAGTTTGTCACGAGATGTGTAGATAATGCTGTATACTTGGCAAAGTTTTTAAAAAAATTTGTCCTAGATGCTTTCGGTAAATCGGATAGTGACAAAAAATTGGGCGATTCCTTATAATTACATGGGAAGTTTAGACATAATACCGCAACATATATCTATCATAATGGACGGTAATGGTAGGTGGTCAAAGTTGCGTAACGTACCAAAGTTGTTTGGTTACCGTCAAGGTGTTATAGTTGCTGAAAAAATGGCGACATCTTGCCAAAAATATGGAGTAAAATACCTGACATTATATGCATTTTCCACTGAAAATTGGCATCGGCCTGCAGAGGAAGTTGATGTGCTTATGAATCTCTTCAAGGAATACTTGCTAAATAACGCTGATAAAATTATAAAAAATGATACAAGAATCATATTTATAGGAGATAGAGGTAAGCTAGATCACCACTTAGTGACGCTCATGAATCAAGTAGAAGGAAGTTCAGCAACTAATAGCAGTTTTACTTTTATTATTGCTGTTAATTATGGAGGAAGGAACGAGATAAGGCAAGCTGCTGAGGATATGGCGAATTTTGTGCGTGATCACCAACAAACGGAATTATCAAGCACTCTGTTTGACAATTTTATAAATCCACATAGAATACCTTGTCCGGACCTGTTAATCAGAACCGGTGGAGAGTGCAGGCTTAGTAATTTTTTATTGTGGCATATTGCATATACAGAGTTGTATTTCACCAAAACTTTGTGGCCGGATTTTGATGAAGATGCCTTATTGAAGGCTGTAGCTCAATATCAAAAAAGGGACCGTCGTATGGGAAAGTGAATAGTAAGAGTGAAAAGGATTCCGTTTGGAGCTCTGTTATGGTTGTTACTAAGTGCATTTGATCAATTATGTTGATGTATTAATGCAATGCAAATTTTGTTAGATTTAAAAGCTACTAAGATACTGGCGCGTACGTTGTCTTCGTTGCTGTTAATACCTGTTATATTGTGCGCTGTGTGCGCAGGTGGGCTTTTTTATCAGTTATTGATCCTAACTATCTCTATAATAATGTTATATGAGTGGAGGTGTATAATTACTCATAGGGCGGAGGTTAGTATAAGCAGATGGCAGACGCTTGGAATGTTGTATGTCCTAAGTTTTGCGCTGAGTATGCTTTTTCTGCGTCATGCGCACGATGGTTACTACATAACATTATGGTTATTTCTTACGGTGTGGGCGACTGATATTTTCTCTTATCTGGTTGGTACTGCGATTAAGGGTCCTAAAATTGCTCCCAAGATTAGTCCTAATAAAACTTGGTCCGGTTTGTTGGGTGGTATTGCAGCAGCTACCATAGTTGGAGTTATATTCTACAAACAATATGCCCGTTCTTTGTCCTACTTCGATTATGTATTATTTATCAATCCATTAATTGCTATAGTTTCGACTTTAGGAGATCTCCTAGAATCAAAATTTAAAAGGTACTTTGGTGTTAAAGACAGCGGGAATTTGATACCAGGACATGGCGGAGTATTGGATAAAGTAGATGGGCTAGTTACCTCCTCAATGCTCGTTGTACTCATAGTGTATTTACGAGGATAGTGCGACAAACAATGTCAAGTTCAGAAGCTTCGCCGCCGAAAAGTTTGCTTGTTTTGGGATCAACCGGTTCTGTAGGAAGTAGTGTCATAGATGTAGTATTGCAATATCCTGGTAGATATAAAGTCAAAACGTTGGTAGGAGGAAGTAACGTTCAGAGATTGGCAAAGCAAGCTATGATGTGTAACCCAGAAAATGTAGCTATATATGATGATGCCCAGCTTCCCGAATTATTAAGAATTTTATCAAATTCTCATATAAAGGTTTATGCTGGTGCTGCTTCAATTTTAAGCCTGGCTTGCGATGCACACGATATATGTATTTCCTCCATTTCCGGTATTGCTGGGCTAGAAGCGACAATGATGGCTATGAAGTATTCCAAGGTCATGGCCATAGCGAACAAGGAAAGTATAGTATGTGCTGGACCACTTTTGCTAAAACTTGCATCTGAATATAACACAAAGATCATTCCGATGGATTCCGAGCATAATGCTATATTTCAAATATTAGAAGGCACTAAAGAGAAAGGTGATGTAAGAACAATAACACTTACTGCATCTGGAGGGCCTTTGTGGGAGACTACAGCTGAAGAAATGTCCTATGCTACTGTTGAACGCGTCTTAAAGCACCCTAAATGGAGCATGGGAGCGAAAATTTCTGTGGACTCCGCTACAATGATGAATAAGGGATTAGAGTTGATAGAAGCAGCTTATCTGTTTAATGTGGATATAGATACGCTATCTGTATTAGTGCACCCAGAGTCAATAATTCACGGATTAGTACAGTATATTGATGGTAGCAGTATGGCATATTGCAGTACACCTGACATGCGTCCACATATTTCCTATGCACTGTCATGGCCAGAAAGGCTAGTTCTTGCATCAACGCAATTTTTTAATTTTGCTGATTTGGGGAATATAAAATTTTACCATCCTGACAACATTCGGTTTCCATTATTACCTGCTAGTGTACATGCCTTTAAGGAAGGAGCTTTTGCAGTGATAGCAATGAATGCTGCAAATGAGTTAGCAGTTCAAGCTTTTCTAGAACATCGTATTGTATTTGAAAAAATCGCAAAAATCGTACTATATGCTGTAGAGAAAGATTGGAGGGAATTTTTCGTGCGTAATATTTGTAGTGTACCAGAAATTCTGGAATTACATCGCGGTGTTATTAGAGTGTTGAAAAAGGAATTTGGTATAGATTCCAAGTCCACTTTTTAGCGCCCATGTTGTTGCGCTGGAAATTCAGGCTCAGTCATGCAGTATTCTATATTCCTTCGCCCCAGCTACTGCGGTTATATCTGAAAAATGTATAACGAATAAAATTTTCAGATATAGAAGAGTAGCTTGCCTTGCACTAGATTAGTATGATCGTTAGGAGAATAAATACTCTTCTACTTTAATTTTTCTTGAATAAATTGCAGGAAGGACCAAATAAATAGCCGCTCTGCACAATGAGCTAAAGGAGGTTGTAACATGGAAAAGATTATAGGTCTAGACGTGAGTAAAAAAGTAAATATTTATAGTTTCATTTATTTCTGATAAGGAAGATGCCTTTAAGCTTGTTTTTTATGGAGATGGAGTACAGCTTAAAGTGCAATAAATAAAAAAAACAAAACAGATAATTTACTCTAGTATTGCGGAACTGTAAAGCAGGAGGCGAAAGCTGCATTTTGTGATGTGCTGAAGGTGCTTGGTGTGGCAAAGGAGAGCAGGCGAAGGGGTAGAGAGAAGGTAGATGATGCCGCAGTGGACAGCAAAATGTGATACTGGTGGTATTAAAGATGAGAAGTAAATGCCAGCAATTTGCGTGCTATGAATAAGGCATTGGAGACACCAGATGCGGTATAACGAAATCTGGAGTACTATCACTAGAGCTTCATCTGGATGCATGACAGCAGTATACTTACTTGCTGCAACATTAGTGAAAGATGGGTATGATGCGAAACTCGCACCAATGGCTGTACTACATGCTATTATACTGACAGAGAGAAGTGGTACATTCCCTGGTTTTATGCTACATAGCGGTAGATATCGATGATATAGGGCACTATAGTTAAATGGAAATGGGTTGGTTTTTGAAGGCAGCATCTACAGCATCTGCTGAAGAAAGAGGAGTATTTTTCAATATTTTGCCCGACGCCTTTATAAATTGGCAAAAAATTTCTCGATTGGATTTAAATCTGGTGAATAAGGAGATAAAGATAACAGATGAAATCTTGCCTCTCCTATCATTTTTCTCGTATTTTGTGATTTATGGAAGCTAGCGTTATCCGTGATGACTGTCTGACCAGGCTTTAACGCAGGTATCAGGCGGATAACTTTGTATCGCAAGTTTCCCTATAGCACATTACTGCTATAATCTAGCTATAAAGTTCTCCTTCGAATATCTTCTACCTGAGATGAAATCGTGTATTTTTTGCCCTTTTTTCGCATATCCACGCTCTTTATAAACCCGAAGTAAGGCTAAGGAATGGATAATATATTGTGCAATAAGATGGAGATATGATATCTGTTTAAAGAAGCCGATAAAGGGTAACAAAGAGGAAATATATTGTTATGTTGATGATTTTTGCAAAGGATTTGTCCCCTGGTGGAGAGCCCATTTATTGGAATATATAAAGAAAGATAAGAAAAGCCATATGTGCAGGAGTGGGCATATGATCCTTAGTGAGGTAGTGACTATAACTAAACTTACTCTATTAGGCTACCAAGAGAGTAAGTTTAGTTGTTTTATGTGTATGTAAAACACCGGAGAGATTTCAAAAATTTATTGTTGTATGATAGGTTTGTAGCCGTATTGTAGCGTATTTTGCCTATATTATGTTGCTTATTGCAATGCATTACCGGAGAAGTTTCTGGTATCCAATTTATTGATTCTACACCACTTGATACATGTAAGGATCTACGCGGCAGTAGACATAATATTTTTCGTGGAATTGCTGCAAAAAGTAGAAAAAGCACCGGTTGGTTTTATGTTCTGAAATTACACACAATTTTCAATGATAAAAGCGAATTTGTTTCCATCAGAATTACACCTGGTAATGTTGGCGACAGAAAGCCTGTCTTGACCATGGAAAAAGGCTTATGGGGGAAATTATTTGGCGATAAAGGATATGTCTCAGAAGAATTAGCAACACAGCTATTGAATCAAGATTTGTTGCTTATTACAAGGCGTAAGAAGAACACGAAAAAATAAATTATTACTCCTACAAGATAAGTTTTTGCTCTATAAACGCACAATTGTTGAGACTATTTTCGGCAAACTCAAGCGATTTCAAAGACTATGGCACTCTACGTTCAGATCCGTAGAAAATGCCTTTTGTAATCTTATGGCTTGTTTGATATCATATCAATTATCACCCTATAAACCTGCTATCTCAACCACTATTATCTTGTAATCTTATCCTTACTCGGGTTAAAAAAGATATTTCTGTATTCCACTTTTGTCAATATACACCAAATTATCTTGAGATATTGATGATATTTTCTCTAAAAACCCTTCTTTTGTCTTGAGGTCTGCTTATTTGTAAAGTGCTCTTTTTTTTGAAACCCCCTCATCCTTTGAAAGACGCGACATATGTTAGTTGCAGCCATTCCGACCATTGCACCTATTTCTTTCTGTGTCAAATGCGGATTTCCTGTAATAATTTGCATCAACTGTTCATGATTCGCTTTAGTTGGCTTATTGCCATTCGGACTTACATCGCCACTTTCTTTCTTCAGACTTTCCCAGCGAAATATCGGTGTTTTGCTAGTGCCTACCATCATATACACCTCTTCTATATCTTCTCCATCTTCAATTTGTTAGCGCTATCTCCCTAAAATCCTTGCTATATGGGATCTTCCCATCTTGGCTACTTTAGTAGCTATATGAATTAAAATCTTAATTACAATCCTTTTTTATTTGACTATAGCACTTAAATTTTCAATATATTTCAACCCAGCACATATTAGATTAGTGAGAGGTTTAGAATCTAGGCTAACAATTGTGTATACTGGATTTGTTGTATATAGATAATTGAACTGCATTTACCGCATTATTTAAAGGGATTACAAGCAGGTTTCTAAATCCATGCCTGCAATATTTGAAGGATATTGCGATAAATCACCCAGAAGTAGAGTTCCGGAAGAAGTCAGTGGAAGAGGGGTGGGAGGTGCGTGAGTTCTCCTGTTTTATGATGTACGAGCTCATTTTTTTGTCTTTTTGTCCGCTGTGTTGGGACTTATATGATTAGCAATATTATCAAAAGTTGCTTTATCTATTTTCTTGCCATTTACTAAAATCGTTGGTGTATACTGAATGGCCAAAACCTGCGTGGTTTGGAACGCTCTATTATGTATAAAAGCAGCAAGATCCTGATTCTCCATACACGCTTCAAACTGACTTTTAGTGATGCCATTGAGCTTAGCAATATTAAGTAAGATACCTTCTAGTTTTTCTGCGATAGGAGAAGTCCAAGATTCCCTGGAGTTAAACAAATGATGTATAAGCGTATAGTATGTTGCTGCTTTGCCGGAAATTTCCGCACCGCAAGATGCCAGCATGGCGGCGTTTAAGGCAATTTTACTCGTAGGTAATTCTCTATATACGTATTTTGCCTTACACGTATCTACCAAATTCTTCTTGATCAGGGGGAAATTTTTTTTATGAAAATCAGCACAATGTGGACAGGCTAAAGAAGAATACTCTATTATGGTGCTACGTGCCTTATCGCACCCTAGCACCTTGTCCTGTTTATTGATTGCAAGCAGCTCCTGCGCACTTGGCAACTCTTCGGCATAAGCAGCACTGCACGTGCTAATATTTGTAAAATAGCACACACAGTATAGGGTACAAATAACCCCGACTAGCACGGCAACAAGCAGATAAGAAGGAGAGAATCGCATGCTCCCACTTCTCCTTCCTATCTTATTTACTGGACACGCGGCCTCTGCTAGCATTCTTTTCCGCTACTCATTCTTGTACTTTCTTCCATTAACTGCTTAAACCTGTCTGGGTAATGAATAGCCATTTCGGATAAAACTTTACGATTTAAGGCTATACCAGATCCTTTTAGATTTGAGATAAATCTTGAGTATGTTGAGCCATGCATCCTCACTGCTGCATTAATACGCTGTATCCACAAAGCCCTAAAATCGCGCTTTTTGTTACGACGATCCCTATAAGCGTACCTCAAGGCCTTCTCCACTTTTTCTACTGCAACCCTGAAGCAACTCTTAGCACGTCCATAGTACCCCTTAGCTAACTTAAGGATCTTCTTATGCCGAGCTCTACCTGTAACTCCCCTTTTTACCCTAGCCATGAACAATTATCTCCAAAACAACACATTAGTCTCTACATTATTAATATAACTGGCATTAAGCATAGGGAAAATAGCCCATAGCTCTTCTTGACTCTACAGCAGGCAGCATCACGCTACCTCTTTGCTCTCTCAATTGTCTTTTGCTTCTTTTGCGCATATTATGACGTTTGTTAGCCTGAGTTCCCCTGATTTTGCCAGTGGCAGTAATTTTAAAACGCTTTTTTGCACTGCTTTTAGTTTTTAATTTAGGCATTTATAAACTCCCTCATACTGACTTATCAAAAACCACCTCTCGTTCTATTGCAACCATAAAACTCTCGTGTTTCCATTGCAATGATCACAGTATTCTTAACATAAATATCTTGAAAAGCAAGGATTTTTGTGGGATATCCATAACGCTTGGCTATCTCAAGATTATACTGTGCCTACCTTGCATATCGTGAAACATTCCCTTTACAAAATGGCAAAACTACGTTACCTCTCTTGTGGAAAAAATCAAGCCATGATTTATACCATGGTCCTATTTTTAAATGAGCACTAAGAGCACAATGGTGAGGATAAGAAGGTGTAGAAATACTACATAACTGGGATCTGAATCCTGTAGTGTGATAACGTGAGCGTTATAAGAGGGGGAATTGGTATTACAAACTTGTTGACTACCTAATATGACGGAGAGGGTTATATGATGATTGCTTATGCAGTTAAAAAAAATAAAGTTTGCCATGTAGAAATTAGCACAGCTGCAGAGCTGCCGAAAAGCACCGTGTGGATAGATATGCTAGATCCTACCCAAGAAGAGGAAAATATCATGGAATCACTTCTAAGGGTGAATGTCCCCACTCGGGAAGAAATAGGCCTCATAGAGGTTATGAGCCCGTTTTATAAAGAAAATGATCTATGTTATATGACTATCACTGCAATCAATCAAACTACTGATGATTATTTAGATAGTTCTGCGCTCACTTTTATACTCACTTCTACGTGTTTGGTAACAGTGCGACACGCAAACATAAAGCCATTTCAAAATATAGCGGTACTCATAACAAAAAAAACGGAATTATTCGAAAATCCTGGTATCTTGCTCGCTGCAATTATAGAGATGTTGATAAATAACATAGCTGTCATTATGGAAAAGGCGGGAAATAATCTGGATGAACTATTAAAAGCAGTGTTTGGAAATACTGTGAGACCAAATACCATCACTTCGACAGCCTATTATAATGACATTATAAGAAAAATAGGTGAAACAGGAAATCTCATCTCGAAAAATCGTGAAAGTTTGATGAGTATCAATCGGTTAATCATATACTATACTCAAATAGAAGAACTTCAGTACGTCAATAGAAGAGAGCACCGCTTCCGCCTAAGGCAGGTGGCGCGAGAAGTGTATTCGCTGAGTGAATATGCTAGCTTCCTATCGCAGAGGAATGGATTTTTGCTAGATGCTACGTTAGGTATGTTGTCTGTTGAGCAAAATATGACAATTAAAGCATTTACAGTTGCTGCGGCCGTGTTTATGCCACCAACATTGATTGCAAGTATTTATGGCATGAATTTCAAATATATACCGGAATTAAACTGGGCAGTTGGCTATCCTATAGCACTACTGTTAATCGTCATATCAGCAGTTCTCCCGTACTTATTCTTTAAGAAGAAAAAGTGGCTATAAAATGTTGTTTTGATCCCAAAAGAATAGCGGTATATTACATAAGTGCGCAGGAGCCGCTTGCAATGAAGACGCAAACGAAGGGAAAAAAGCTTATGGGGCAAGTATTTAGGATACACCAGAACAGCGAAGGTAGTAGATTTTGATAATTCAGCTGGAGCCTATAGTGACGGACGCGTGCTGCTGAAGAAGAGTGTGCGTGGACAGATAGAAGAAGATGTGTACTATGTTGTGATGCCGTACGAGGCTGTGCTGCTCCTATTACTCCACACAGGTGAGAGAGTTATTCATCATAATGTCATTTCGGTTGCTATTGGTAAGGCATCGGCTTTGGATATGATACCAAACTTAGTATCAATAATTCGCGAGTTATGCTATTTTGAAACATTGAAATTTGTCATTTTATGTTTCTGGCTTTATGTTAAATAAATCTCCTTACACTGTCCTTGCAAGGAAATATCGACCTACTTCTTTTTCTAAGGTTGTAGGGCAAGGCGTTTTAGTGCAGGCTATCACTAATGCTATCAATTTAGGTCGGGTTTCACATGCCATTTTGTTAACTGGAATAAGGGGCACGGGTAAGACAACCATAGCAAGGCTTATAGCAAAATCATTAAATTGTGTTAGTAGTTCTGGTTCTATTGTAGAAAGTTGTGGACATTGTGATCAATGTGTTACTATTTCAAAGTCTTGTAATCAAGATGTATTGGAAATGGATGCTGCAAGTCACACTAGCGTGAATGATGTTAGAGAAATTATAGAAAATAGTAAGTATAAGCCCACTGCTGCACGAAATCGAATATATATAATTGATGAAGTGCACATGTTATCTACTAGTGCATTTAACGCACTGCTTAAGATATTGGAAGAGCCTCCAGTGCACGTAAAGTTTATTTTTGCGACTACGGAGGCGCAGAAAATCCCACTTACTATTGTTTCACGATGTCAGCGTTTTCATTTGAGAAGGCTGACTGTTCCTGAACTTGCAGGACACTATGAAAAAATACTAAAGGACGAGGGGTACAGTGCTGATCCTAGTGCCTTAAATATGGTAGCAACTGCTGCCGCTGGATCTGTCAGAGATGGGTTATCTATATTGGATCAGGTTATTGTGACGTGTGGAGAGGAAATTTTTATTACAGAACAATTAGTAGCCAAAGTGCTTGGTATAGCTAATTTGGATGGAATATTCAAGTTATTTTCATTGATTATAAAAGGAAAAATTAGTGCAGCGCTTAAAATTGGACAAGAGATGTATAATGACGGCAGCGACCCTGTAATGATTGTGGAGGAATTGCTGCTTCTAGTACACAATTTATCAAAATTAGTTGCTTTATCTCAAGGTTCGCAAAAAAGTATGAATTTCTCATTTGATACGTGCCAAGTTCGAAATTACGGTATTGAGCGATTGCAACCATTATTAGATTTGCTTTATAATAATATGAGTTTTTTACTGATAAGTTGGCATATATTGCTTGAAGCATTAAATGAAATGAAGATAATTGAACAACCTTTTGTTTGTCTAGAAACTGCACTCATCAAGTTGTGTTATGTTGATGCTAATAAAAATGCAGATCATGAAGAAGAAGTTGAAGTTCCTGATGCAAAGCTGGAGTCAACGCAATCTGAGAGGAGAGTACGGTCGATTGGAGATAGTGCAGTGTGTGGCAAAGTTGAAGATTGCTGCTGTAGTGGTATGCCGGAATTAGAGGAGAAAAACAGCAATAATATGGAACCACCGGATTATTTGAAGAGTGCTATAAAAGATTTGTTGACGTTGTTAACACAGCATAATGAAATGGTATTATGTCACTGGCTAACTCACGATGTTGGGATAGCAGAAATCAATCTGGAGATTCCGTTACTAAAAATGCAGATACATCGAAATGCGCCACAAAATATAAAAGTTATTGTAGCATCTAAATTATCTGATATTACTGGTAAAACTTGGCAAATAGAAATATTACCAAGTACGTATGATGGTTACGTATTAACCTTTGGCAAATTTGAAAAGAAAGAAAAACAAGAGCATGTTGCTATGATCTTGAAAAACAAAATAGTACAAGATATACTCGTGACATTTGATGGGGTAGAGGTGGAGAAGATCATTACGTAGAATAAGCAATAGCTGAAAATATTTATAGCAGGTAAGGAGGGAACATAAATGAATTTTAATTTTCAACAAATGATGAAGCAAGCGCAAATGCAGGCAAAAGAACTGCAGAAGAAATTTAGTGATATGCAAAATGGACTTGAGCATCTAGATCTTACGGGTGAATCAGGTGGAGGAAAAGTTAAGGTTACAGCCAATGCCAAAGGTACTGTGAAAAAGGTTGAAATTGATCCCAGTTTATTTGTGGCAGAAGAGAGAGAAGTGGTTGAAGATTTAATTGTAGCAGCACTTAATAATGCGAAGAGAAAAGCAGAAGAAGCAACTAATGAACGTATGCGTGAATTAGGTATATCTCCTGATTTACTAAAGATGTCGGGATTGGCGTGAAATTCCCATTTGCGTCATATCGTTGCAATTAAATTTGATATGCAGTCGTATAGTTTGTATAAATAGATGTATGAAAGCTAAATCTGCAGAAAATAATGCAAGAACCTTAATTGCTCAAAATCATAAAGCGAGTTATGAGTATTTTATAGATGAAGTAGTTGAGGCAGGTATAGTGCTTTTTGGTAGTGAAGTAAAGTCATTGCGCAAAAATAGGGCAAGCCTTGCGGAAGCACATGCTGCACCTGATGGTGGTGAGGTTTTTATATACAATCTGAATATTATTGAGTATACAGAAGCTAATCGTTTTAACCATTATCCTAAAAGACCAAAAAAACTTCTTCTTCATTGGAAAGAGATAAAGCGCTTTATAGGGCTTGTACAGAGGCAAGGGGTTACGCTAGTGCCATTAAAGATGTATTTCAATCATAAAAATATAGCAAAAATATTGATTGGCGTATCGAGAGGTAAAAAGCAATCTGATAAGCGTGAAACCATAAAACAGCGTGAATGGCAGAGAATAAAGGCTAGGGTTATGAAAAATGAGTACTGATATTGATCTTAAATAGAATTTTTGAAGAATGTGTGTTTTAGTTGTACTGATATAAGTTGATTCATACCATTTTGAAAGAGATTTGGTATAATTAATGAGAGTGATTTGATTACATTGATGGCAATGAAAGTAAAATTTGTAGGTCTTTTCCTATGTCTTTGTGGATTACTGTATGCGTATCTTGCATATGCAAGTGATGCTCCGTATATTGTGCAAAGAACGTGCCAGGATTCGGACGCTCTTATTTCGTCTACAAGGATCTCAAGTTCAGGGATGCTTGCTCAGGGTGCGAGGCTGAAAGTAATATCTCAAAATATTGCTAATGCCAGCGTGACTGGGTTGACGTCAGATCAGGATCCTTATAGGCGTAAAATAATATTCTTCAAAAATGAGTTTGATCCAAAAGCTAGGACTGAGATGCTGCAGGTTGAGAAAATTGCAAATGATGAATCCGATTTTGTTCTGAAATATCAGCCATATCATCCTGCTGCTGATAAAAACGGGTATGTAAAATATCCTAATGTTAACATTGTAGTAGAAACTGCAGATGCCAAAGAGGCACAGCGTTCTTTTGAAGCCAATGTCCACGCTTTTGAGTTGGCCAGAACTAACCAGAGTCGCGTTATAGACCTCATGAAATGATATTTCTTAACACCCACATTTTTTGCACTTAGGACCGGGCTAGTCATGTAGATTACTTCCTTTGCCCTCACTATTGTGCTCCTGGTGCTTATTAAAAAATGGGACCTGGTATTATTGGAGGAAATCCGAATTTGACACAGAAAGAAATATGTGTAATGGTTGGAATGACTACAACTAGCATATGTTGCGTCTTTCAAAGGGTGGGGGCTGTTTTCAAAAAAATAACGCATTAAAAAAAAACAATACCCCTTTTTGTGGTTTTGCACCCACCCCCCCCTGTATAAAAAATTGTCTATGGCAATATATTAAAAGGTTTACCCCTAAAAATTTAAATGTAGCTTTTTCCTTAATTATAATAAATAATTATAGCCTTGCTTATATGGCATTAATCAAACCATTAAACGAGAGAGATTTCATATTGACCTTAGAAGATGGGTAGATAATAGCATGTGCTGACGGTAAACATTTTAAAAATAAGATTAATTTAGAAATGGCTAATTAGCTTTCGATTAATCCAAATTCCAAAGTGAACATATTTGGAATATTTCCCGATTTGAAAAATGTATTCGCCAACATCAGCTCGTAGTTGCAAACAAGATTAAGTCATCCCAGCGGAAACAATGGTTAATTTTTTGTTAATTATTTTAGGTGTGATGCAAAAATATAATGCTGTTCGAAGCATTCCAAATGACACTTCTTTTGTTGATAAGCGCTTTTTCGATATCCAGATTTCTGATATTGTTACTCGTATTTCTAATGCTTTTTATGGTTTTATTTAGATTTGAGTGTCTGCAGAGTAATATATCTCTCTCCTACAAATGGCAATGGAGTTTCTGAAGATTCGTTGAGTTGCCATATGCCAAAAATTCCTCATCCAAATGCATTTAATGAGCAGAACAAAGAAATAAATCACAAGAAAAATGAGAATTCCGCTGAAGGTTTACATCATTAATTCTGTGAAACTTCTCAGATAAGCCTGAGAATAAGAATGAAATAAGGGATGAATTAGATGATAGTGCCGACATTGACCTCTGTAAAGACATTAAGAAAGTAAAAATATAGTTTCGGAGGATTCATCAAATCATTATTATAAGGAAATATATCAGAGAAGGAACATAGATAAAAAACAAACTATCAAATCAAAGACGAGCTATAGTAAGAGTGAAAAGCATCAAAACGAAAGAATTATTGCTTCCAATAACCTAAACTTGATTACTTTAATAAAAATTTGCTCCCCTATTTTGATGACTGCTATTATTTGCCTAATGTGTACTTGTTTAAACTGTTTTCACTTATTTAGTCATTCAAAATTATATGTATTTAAACATAATCGAAAGCCTAAAATTCTCAGTAAACTTCGCATACTCAAGCTATGGTTCAATTTGATTTCTGCATGTATCAAGGACTGAGTGTATGCTATTGAAGCTAAAAGCAACGTAATCAATGATTTAGTAATGCTATTTAGCAATGTCATATAGCAGGATCATTGAAAGCTTTATAATGTAGACAATATTACAGAGTATATCTTGAAGATAGATAAAGTTTCAGCCGGATATTTGATTAACTACATTGTACCGCAATTTCAGATCCTTTCAACGTTCATGGATAAAGACGAGATAGAGCATATTTTAGCGAAACAATACCTGAAATTGAAAAAATTTGGGGAATCCGAGCACTCTTATGCATTATGAAATATTTTCGACACTACACGATCAGTAAATTAGATTTATTAACCTCATATAGCAATTGAACAGCTATTTGTATGCGATGTCCACAGACCAGCAGGAATTTTCTGATGCCAATAAAAATCCTTATATGTTCTTTTTCATAGAAAACGCGATTACATTGTCAAGAGATTATTACAATGTAGGGCAATACTACAATAAGGTAAATATGCACGTATTAAACCCAATAGATTTCAATCCCTGGAAAATATTAGCATATTGATACTTTACGTTATATTGTCGTCCCATTGCTTATTTCGGTGCTAGTGATATTTTACTTGCTGATTTTTTTCCTTTTTCTCAAGGTTCTATTACGTTGTTTACAAAAATTAGCTTTACAAAACGATATATGCATTGTTAAGCACCTTCAAATTTATCAATAAAGACGACATAGGCCAAATCATTATGCGCTTAGAGGAATGATCGCAAGCCAAGACTAGTCTTGCTAAGACTCTTTATAACACATCTTATGATAAAACGAGTACTATTGCCTATTAAAATAAAATTACCAAGAGGCAAATTATCAAGAAAAGGAAATTAATTCGAAAAGATTTAAACAAAGAGGGATTTTATCGTTCATTCCTCTGCTTTTAATTTCCGTTCCTCTTATAGTAAAATGCGTATTTTTATGCTCCAAGAGTTTCTGGGTAAGCATAAATGATGATATATCGTCCACGACCGCCATTTTTAAGCAAGGCTTTGATGTTTCCGCAAAAATGGGGAATCGATACTTTTTTGAAACGCTACTAATCAATCAGTTATAGTACAATTCTTTTGAAGGTGTATAATTTCAAGTGAAATACTTATCTACAGAACTAATGTCTGGGAAAACTATGCCTTGCCTTATGAAAGCTTGGAATACCTGGAGCAAGACTTGGAAAACAATATTAACTTAATATGCAGGGTGACTGACTTTTTTAATGTATTTAAAGAGTGTTTTATTAAAAAAGGATTTCAAGGACACCAAAAGCGGGAAAATACTGTTTTATGAGGATGTTTGCAACTATGATGCGTTGTTTATGCCATTTAACATAAACAGAGTCTGCAGAACGATAGCAAACGGTATTTTTACCAAAGGACTGGTTGCTGCCCAATCTTAGTATAATACTTGTCAAAAATAACATGTTGCACTAGTTTATGCGAGCAGTATAACAATGTTTATCTAGCATACTTGGTATATAAGAATGACAAAGTTAAGCTTCTTGAGCTACTTCGTTCAGTAGAAGTTGCAGATATTAGTATGGCATTAGTTATTGGTTAACTGCTTTAGTGCACATGTACAGCTATTATTTCAACTATTATGAGGACCCGATTATCTTTGAGTAGATTGGAACGGTTAGTTTTTAGCAGGTAGGGGCAAACACATTCTTTGAGAAGTATATCTAAGCATTTGTAATTCAAACAGTATATCGGGAGCAAATTCAAGATTTACGAAAAAGATTGCAATTGCCACTGCAATAATTGTAATCAGTGCCTTTATATTGGTCGGACTCTTTATTTACAGGTTAGCCAGCAGCTATAGGATATCGCAAGGATTATTGGGGTACCGCATATAATTAAACAATTTGTAGATTTATTCCATCATCAATTATTGAAAGCAACAATTTTATAAAGGGACATTTGAAAACAATTGCTGTGGCATAAAGTTAAATAAAATAATTACAGAATAAAATTTGAAGCAAAGTATTATCAAAATTAGTTTACAAATCAAAGTTTCACACTAAGTACGAGAAAAAATAGCACCCAGTATATAAATATCTGTGCATCCTAAAATATAACTTGTGAAAGCACATTATTTGTTTTATAAATTAAAATTAAACCAAATTAAAACAAAGGATTGAAAACAATGATTTCCTTCATATTATTATTCATCATTCTTTTCCATTATACTTTTAAGTTCTTATCACATTGTTTTGTATTTAGATCAATTTCTAAATTTATTTTTCTTTGGCAATGGTAACCAAATGTTACTCTATGGAATCAAACACCTTACTAAGACTAAGACAATGATCGTTCTTGTCAGAGTTTTAAGATCAATTGTTATTTTCTTAGGGATTGATAGACGTCGAGATATTCATTCAATTTTCGCTGGTCTGCGAAGCGATTCAAATTCGGTTCTGCTTGTTTTCAATAGCCTTTTCCGCGATTCTAGGCTTATTAATCCGAAAAGCTGGCAAAGATCTAATTTACAGACCCATAACTCATCCTTGAGCAGCTAAAAATGGAAAACAGAGGCAAAGAAATAATTTCCTGCTGTGAAAAAACAATTCTATTTGAACCAAGCAATGTGCATGAATTTGTAAAGGCCGAAACCAATCCCTCTTTTATTCATTTCGTCAGATTTTTTATCTTCGACATTGCCAAACCTCGAAAGAAGCCTTCCAATACCTTATTCCTATCCCAGTGCCTTCTACTATAAATTCTGCTACTGATAAGTCATCATATTTAGCTTCTCTAATAAAATAATTAAAATATTATAAGATATTACTTGATATTTATGATTACAGATCCTTTCTGCGTGAATTTCATGTCATTTCTCAGGCGGTTGAAAAAACCTGTTTTATTCGGTTCCAGTCACTATTTATTTTTCCATCTTTCCCGATCTCGTTTTGAACTATGAAGCAAATGCCCTTCCTTTTGGCCTGAAACTTAATCACACTTGTGACATCCTTGATCATCTCAGAAATAATTTCGACCTCGGAATTCATTCGCAGCTTATTGTTTGCGAATTGCACGTAATCCATCAGATCATTTACCAGCAATTGAAGAATTTTGGTTGACCTAAGCCCCTTTTTAATGCTTTTCTGGCAATCTACAATATTATTTTGCTCCATCGCCCCTTCCAGTATGCCTATTGTTCCACTTAAAGGCGTGCGGAGGTCATGTGAGACTGTGGCTAATAGTTTGTCCTTGTATTCGGCTGCCTCCATGATTGAATTCATCTCATTTAATATCAGTAAGAGGGCATTCTAGTCCTCCCACTGTATTCTTGAAGAAGTCAGGAAATATCATTTCTTTGGGCCTTCATTCATTTGCTTCTCGTTTTCCCCTTTAATCGAACATATGAAAGAGTAAATTTTGATTTTTACTCAAATCCTGTCTTGTTGAAGATAATCAATCGCAATTTTATCTTTCAAGCTTTCATTCTCTATTACTTGTTCAGATGACGTTTTAATATGTGGATCATTGATCTTTTTAACTTCCGGCTTGCATAACTTTTTTTCGGTTTCACTCTCAGCGATTTCTTGTCATTCAATATTCGACTTCTTATTGGTATATTCCTTTTTTCTATCAACTTTTGAAGCCAAGCTCTCAATAATGACTTTCTTAAGGCTTTCTAGTAAACATTTTTTCAATTGATGTTCTTCTGCATCCTCGGCAAAGTGGGTTTCTGCAGCCTTATTATGAAATAATATTTCCTTTTTCTCACTTCCAATAATCATCAATGGGTGCGGCAGGATTTCCTTAAGCAGATCTCTGTTGTTCTCGTTCACTTTCATTTGTTTTTGTCTTTCAATGAAACTCATTTTCGCGATTTTTTCATTGGTATAAACTTTATAAACAACCCCTGCTAGTACAATTATTGCCACTACAGCCATCATTAAATATTCTCGGCTATTTGATTCCGGTAATATCGGGAAAAATTTCACAACTATATATGTATACTAGATAATTGTGCTGACTAAATAATATTCCCATCAATTATTTGATATCCTTGTCACTTCGCCGATATAATGTATCACAATCCCTCCGAAAAGGTTTCTGACATAATTGCTGAGAAGATTTATCGAAAAGAGAAAGGATATTCAATCTATAAAAAGCAGTATTCAGAGAAGACACATGATTGAATAGTAAATGTGGCAATATACGGGCCGCAATCTCTTAGCTATTCATCAGGATGAGATCCCTATGCACCCCCAACTAATTATAAATGTCATGTATACTCATTTGACAGGCGACGGTATGTCATAAAAATATTCCAAAAATGCGGTGCCATAATATTGCACGTGAATGACACAAATTGCTGGAAACAGGAAGAAAAGGTGGTTCAAGAGTTGTGCCTGCGATTCAACATTGTAGCGCTATTCGAGAAGCGGGTCACGGAATTTCAGCAAGAATTTTGAAAGTTCTGGAAATTGCTAGGACTTGGTAATGCTCATTTATAATGTTTATAATTTGAAACTAAAAGATTGTAAATAATTATATATTGGAGAATTATTACTAGCATAAACAAATATTCTTCAAAAGCCAGTCAATGTTTTCATGCAAGTGCTTAATTATTATTCACTCAATAAGCAAATGGTAGCTAATTTTAACGGCTTATTTTGCCTATTCATTATTTAAGACATTCTGTATATTTTTTCCCAATTGATTACAAAGTTTTACAGCTTATTCTTATTATAAAATGTTTAATTAAAAGGTTATAATTGCTAAAATTAAGAGGGTTTGCCATTTTTATTATTTTGTTATAGGCAATGTTTGTATTATTTATTTTATAATATAAAATATTATTAAATGCAAAAATTATTTCTTGAGTAATCCAAAAATAAGCAATCCATACAGATAAGAAAAGAGAAAAATAGGTTTTCTTCTTTTTTGAATGACTATCAATGAGGTGCGATAATCAAGATATAAATTTTACTTGATCTTGGGCAATAATGGAATACGAATATTGTGAAAAATTCGATTCTTTTTTTAAAGGATATTGAAATAAGAGATTATTTTTATTTCTTTCTGCTATTGCTAAAAAATATTTAGCTGAAATGCATTTCTCATAAGATTCGGACTTACCCAAGCCATAGAAAATAAATAAATTTATTTTTCATAATTCAATTTAATTAAGTTCAATTTAAATGAAAACAAACAGTCATCGCAAAGGCCAGAATTATGCAAAATATTGTTGAAATTTCTTGATACCAGTTTGTAACTATATATGATCTTGAAGCAAAGACTATATTGGTAGGTAATTTGTATTTGCTAAATCCGATGCTCTGCATTATTCATTCACTCTAATATGATGCCGGTTTTTGGAGAATGACCAAGAAGCATCCCGATAATGCGTATCCATTTTGCTAGTAATAATCTTATTTCTGATTTCCTTAACAGCTTCTTTTTATAGATTGAACGTCACATATTGTTGCGAGAAATCAAAACAACTAAAGAATACTAAGGAATATTTAATGATGGTGATAATATAAGTATAGGAGGCGGAACAATGAAAAAATTACAATAATGAATTTAATTGAAAGCCAAAAGCAAATGAAAGTGAAAGGAAACCATAAATTTCTCTTAACGGAAGTTTTGCCACATCCCTTGATGCTCATTGCGTAAGAGAAACGAAACTTGGAATTTTATTTTATAACAATGCAGCATTGCCTTATGAGTATGATATAGAGGCTGATATATGGAAAGAAATCTAGCTGCGAAGTGATAAAAACCTCAATTTAATTTTATAGAGCTTGGCTTCTAAAGTTGATAAAGAAAATGAATTAATAGAGCAAAAAGTAAAACAATAAACAAAAGCAGGACATGTAAAAATGAAGAAGAAAATAGAAAGCTTGGAAAGGGAAATCAAAATTTAATGTGTAAACTTGAAAGGAAAAAAATTAAGGACTGAGAAGAAAAAGTACGAGAGAAAGAACAAATAAAAGTTCAATTAGCCTTAGGATATCTCATAATGAAATAGTATGTATAATTATTCTTGTTTAGCCAAATCAAATGTGTAAATGCAAAGAATATAAAAGGCACAGAAAAAAATTGATATTTATTGACAGCAGTGAAAAGGACAATCTGCTCACTTGTTGATATTAAAAGAGATGAATTCAATAATCTAGGCAGCCAAATATAAGGACAA
>CAXOVX010000044.1:0-5739 GCA_964213345.1 Alphaproteobacteria bacterium
ACTTTGGATATGTTACTTTTTATATTTTGACAATATCACTATAATCAACACGTAAAACACTGGCTACGACGAGTAGTGCGACTTGAAAAAAACAGTATAAAAATATTGATATCTACAAAGTGTTAACCTATAAAATATTAGCGTCGTGTATTTACCATTGATTACCTAGTCTTAGTAATTAAGATATAGTATTGGTTAATAAGAGTAGATTATTTTTATTCACTATTAAGAGTCTTCAACCAATTAATCGACTTAATATTATTAATTTTAAATGTATATTTTAAAGAGCTTTAAGACAACTTCCGAGGTCTGAATACTAAGCAACTAATGATATGATTTCTTAAAGTATATAACTTTTTCTTCATTTTGCTTTATGTTTTATATTATTCATCCTATCGTCATGTGAATTCTACTATTTTTTTTGATATGCGGCCTTTAATAGAAGTAAAACTTAGTCATTAACTACCGTATTTTTTTAGCTGCTACTGTATGGAGTGGAGTTACTGTTTATACCCAGTCACATATCTAAGACGGCCTAAAATGTAATCGAGAACATCAGTTGACTGGTGGCCAACAGATGATATTAAACCTGAATATTCAACTGACGATTATTAATTGTAGCGTTACGTGTGTCAAGTTGAGCTATACGATTAGATCATCACACGGGCCGACGAGATCTTCTGTACGGCTAAATAGTGTAATTTAGCTACCATTGACTTATTAGTGTTGAGGCGTTAGTTTTAACTAAATATTATGTTGGCTATACCGGTTAATATCTCTTCCTTTAAATATTTTCATGACCTTTAGCTTGCGTAAGATTATCATCACCTGCCTATGGCTTCTATTATTTTGGACTACCTCGGTGTCTCTCTACTTGGTTTGGCCCGACTTGCGTTATAGCATGGCCGCTGTGCCGAAGTTTCAGTGGATCGGTAACCGTATAGGTCGTCCCACTACTATCGGCCGCTCTTTTGACTATGTGTTATGCGGCAGCTCCATGATATGGCTTGGTCTCAACGCCAGGACTCTAGATTTAGCCTTCTCTGGTGGTCAGAATCGTTCTATTAGTGCTGCTAGTTATCTGGTCGGACGTGATGTGGATTGTCTCATCGCCCGTGACTTTGTCTCCCGTCACAGGGTGAGTACTTTAGTTATTAATGGTTATCGCGAGGAGCTAGACATCAGCCACTCGCATTTTTCTTATCTTGCTCTACCTTGGGACATTTTGCGTCATCGTTATGCTTGTGCACTTCTGAGCCTGCCACGTGGAATTTACGGGGTGACTATAAGAGGTCAGTGGATTTCGTAGTTATAAATTTCGCCAGTCTAGCCCTACGACCTTATTTTCAATTACCATCTCTATTGAAAGATTCAGACGAAATACCTACTTATGATCACTACCGTGGTTCTAAACCTATAGTGAATACCTGCCAGGTCCTTCGGCCTGTGGGCGTAATATTCATACTCCTCCCATTCCTGTAGATTTTGATCCCTACACGGTCTCCGGTGGTTATAAGAGCACTATTTGGCACCACGAGCTATTTCAATTGGCCCGCGCTTGTCGCGAGCGCGGCACGAGGTTGGTTATGTTATTTGTGCATGACCGGGACAACGTAGTGCCTTCACTGGCTGCGCTCACCTACTATCAGAGAGTCATCGGCGCCGAGACTGTGGTTTTGCCCCATGAATATTTTGCAGATATTGATCTCTGGCGGGATAGTACACATGTCAACGTAGAAGGATCACGCCTTATCACGGCATTTTTTCTCCGTTTGGAACTGGAAAAACGGCTGTCTTTCTAAGTTAGACGGCAATTAGACTCCTAAAAAATTCCTGCCATAAGGAAATATATAAGAAAATTATTTTTTGGAGTAAGGACGGTAGGCGTTAGTCATTCTTTATTATCGATAAATATACAACTCTGTTGCGGACAACTAATGCGTGATTTTCCAGAGCGGTCGGTTTTGCGGATAAGCAGAGGAAATCCGCACTTAGGGCATGGCCGCGGAGGGGCCAGTCCCAGAGGGCATATTTACATTTTGGGTAGCGGTTACAAGAGTAGAAAATTTTGCCCTTCTTAGAGCTTTTTTCCACCAGATCATCGCCACAACCAGGCTCGGGACAGGTAACGCCAGTGCGGAATGGTTCAGAGTAGTTGCACTCTGGATAGTTTTTACAGGAGATGAACCGGTTACCTGTACGGGCCTCCTTAAGTACTAGGTCCCCATCGCAGACGGGACAGACACCCACCTGCTTTAAGATGGGCTTCGTTGTCTCAATAATCTGAATATCTCCCTTGGTGTCGTGCACAAAATTACTGGTGAAGCGACATTCGGGATAACCGGAGCAAGCCAGGAAGTGGCCAGTTTTACCGAAGCGGATTCGAAGGATCTTGCCGCACTGGCTGCAGGTAAGGTTTGTATCTAGACCGGCCTTAACGCTGGCCATTTCATTTTTTGCAGCGTCTAAGGTAGAGTTGAAGTCGCAGGAGAAGTTGCGCAGGAGTTCCACCCAGTCTGTGGCTCCATCGGCTACTTGGTCTAAGGCTCGTTCCATAGTGGCGGTAAAGTCCACGTCCATGAATCCTGGAAAGTGTTTACACAAGAGTTCGCTTACTGTGATGCCTAGGTCTGACGGTATCAGGTGTTTCTCTTCCAGCCGGACGTAATCGCGGTCCAGTAGAGTGGAGATAATGGCCGCGTAGGTGGAGGGTCGTCCAATATCTTTTTCATCTAGCTCACGCACTAAGGAAGCCTCGGAGTAACGGGGTGGTGGCTGAGTGAATTTTTGTTCTTTGTGCAGCCGTAGCAGTTCTAATTTTTGTCCCATAGTGAGTTCGGGCAGCTTGGGTAGCTCAGACCGGGCTGCTTTAGAGATTATCAAAAAACCTGGAAAGAGTAGCCGTTCGCCTTTGGTTCTCCATAATGTTGGTCCGATCTCTATCTCCACCAAAGTATCCCAAAATCGCGCTGCAGCCATTTGCGAAATTATAAAACGTTCCCAGATGAGCATATAGAGTTTGTATTGCTCTGGGGCAATGAAGTTTTTAATTGTGTCGGGGAAAATAGCAATGTTGATAGGCCGTATGGCCTCATGGGCGTCCTGGGCCGATTTTTTTGTTTTAAAGAAGCGTGGCTTTCCAGGATAATAGGCTTCTCCAAATGTTTCGATTATATATTGCCGAGCAGCGTCGCGAGCCTCATTAGAGATGCGCACTGAATCGGTACGTATATAAGTAATGAGTGCTATGGTGCCTCGATCGCCTATATCTACGCCTTCGTAGAGTCGCTGAGCAATACTCATTGTGTATTTAGAGCCGTAGCCCAACCTCTGGTTAGCCGTCTGTTGCAGTGTAGAGGTAATAAATGGGGGTTGTGGTTGCCGCGAACGTTCCTTGGTATCCAATTTGGCCACGTGAATGGGTTGGCCTTCCAGCCGGGACTCTAATGCCAGTGCCTCGGCCGCAGAGTCAATGGCCGCTGGTTTGCCGTCAACTTTTGCTAGCTCAGCCGTAAATATAAATTGGTTCTGGAGATCTGATTCGGCTGTCTTTTTATCTTTGGATATTTCAGTTAAGCCAAATATAACTTATTATTCCTTGTAAAAAGTTTGATCAATAAAAAAAATAAAAATAGTAATACGTTAAAGTCGAATATATATTTTAGCTATAAAATTACTATTTTATAGTCGCCATTATTATCAAGGCAGTGGCGATATAATAACACATAATTAATGCATTGTCATTATAGCTATATAGAAGTGATATATATAATAGCGCCATAAACATCGTCACAATAAATAGTCTTATATTCGAAAAAGACGCAGTACACTCAGGAAACTTTTTTTTGTCAGGCCGAATAAATAAAACATTAAACAATGACAAAAATACGGTAAACAATTAATTACACTACCTTAATACAATGGATAGCTAACGCTGCCTGTAATGAATTGTAGTAAACAAATATTGATTATGTTATAAATTTCATTTATATAATCTTTTATTTCGACAGTTATACTCATGTAGTCTACAAAAAAATAATGTGTTATGGTAATTAATATAAAATTACCCGCACATTAGAACTGAAGTTGCAATAATAAACTAGACTAGATTTAATCCTTTATAAAAATAGAATATCGAGTAAAACCACTTTTGCGTTTTTCTGCTCTGTAATATAACTCTAGCTAGTAACTCAGCTAAAATAAATAATATATAGATACTCTAAACTATACACTATCCATACATTCATATTATTTCACATCAAGTGTTATATAGAATTATTACAATTAGTAAATACTATAGAACGTCATCTATGAATGTAGATGTTTATTTAATAATGCAAAAAAAATAGACGGTTATTAAAAATACTCATTAATACGGTTACTTTTTTTAACTTCCTCAACCTTCTTGTTGCACTTAGCTAAAAAATAGCTCACATGTAAACTCAAAGTCTACTATAATACGAAGCTCTAGCTGTGAAAAAAAAATAAAGAACACTATCGTGCCCTAATCATAAAAGCCAAAAAAGCCACCCTAATTTATCCGGTAATATTTTTTATTTATACTGGCCGGATCTAAAAAAATATACTTATAGTAAGACTTATGTGGCTGTTCTTATAATAAAATATTTTAAACGGTCACTAATTTACTAATTTTTTATATTCTAGCACTAGCTCTGCATGAAGCCAGGCAGCCTACTTCATAATAATTTGCTGGCTATAAAATTTTTTTCAACACATATTATTTTAATAATCTATAATATCATTAGAAACTAATCTGAAACTTTATATGTGGCTAAGTGATTAGTCTATCAAATAAACTGGTTACCATCTTTCGAACGAAGTCAAAAGCCTAACTAATTTGTAATTACAACATACCTATGACCCAGCTTTAGACCTGTGAAAAGCACCATCCCTTTTATATTACACTTGAACCGGACTAAATCTGAAGGTTTATTGTAATACCTATGGATCTGGCTAAGAAGACCACGTATACAACAAAAAAAACTGACCGACATAATTGAATGCTCATATCTTCCATATTAGACAATAATAAACTGACTGTGTAAGTGCAATTAAGATATAATTTAAATTCTAATTCAGATGGACGAATCATGCAATACAAAAAAACAAACATTCAAATAGAATAAAAATGAAGTGACTTGTCTGTATTATGGTATAGCTATGTAGAGAACAAAATTTTTTCTTTACCAAAAAAAACCAAATAAAACATATTTGAAACTACTAATTTAATGACTAAAATGAGGAATAAAATCTGGCAGAGCTATCTCCCAGGTGACACTCGTCCGCCTTAGTCTACCAAGACCTTAGTACCGATGATTCTCTAATGCCTTATAATTTATAAAATTAACCGGTTGAGCTAGTCTGGCTAACTCATTGCGTATCACTATTCCGTAACGAGTCACTGATAGACTAAATATTATAAATCTTTCGATAAATATAACACACTGTTATACTGAAACCTCCAGATCTTAGTTAGTTAATACCATCAAAAATAACATTAAATATTATCTAGATTATAAGCCATCTGAAATATATATAGCGCTATAGTACTTGGCAATACCAGTGAGAATAATTATTATACCATAAAATATAATAGCCAATACCAACCAATATTACCTAAGGGCAATTAAGGATGTAATAATGGCTTATCTATAGATACTATATTCGTACTTACATATGCTATATCGTTCGATCATAGTAAGTGGAGCCAATATATGG
>CAXOVX010000045.1:0-23114 GCA_964213345.1 Alphaproteobacteria bacterium
ATTTTTACCTCCTTTCTTCCTGACTTCTATTACTGATGCTTGGGGTTGTAGTGCACCGATGTCAGCGCCAGCACCATCCCACACTAAATCATTAAAGAAAGACGATTTTCAGTGATATCTGCTTCGCCTTCCTCAAGGAAGGCATGCTTGATAGTGACATTGCTATCAGGATAAAGCAATTAGGACTATTGCAAGATAAAATATTTAGGATTTTGAATGTATCGGAAGCCATTATGAGTAGAGATAAGTTTTAAAATAGACCTTTTTCATAACTAAAAATTTAAAACGTAATCTGAAACGTTTTCTACGATTTTTATATTTATCAGCGATAATTTTGAATTGCTTATACTAAAGTAATCTCAAAGATCAAAAAGAGAGGTAAAATGTTATACGAATTAAGAAATGAACATTGGGAAATGATAAGCGAGAGTTTGTCCGGTAAGAAAGGTGGTTTTGGTAGGAGTGGGAAGGATAACAGGCGATTTGTTGGGGAAAGTTATGTGGGATTGCCGGAAGTGTGGTGCTGTGGAAAGCTCTGCCTTGTATGTGGTAAATGGTTGAGTGTACGTAAAAGGTTTATGAGATGGTGTGAAGCTGGAGTATGACAAATGACTTTTAATACACTTGCTGTTGGATGAAGATACAGGGTGGCTAATGATAGATTCTACAAATTCCTATCTCTTCTTTATATAACGAGCAATATTCATTTTGCCAAAATAAATATCGACGAACCTAAAGCTCGTTGTCCAACGGTGCAGTTTTGTGAGTCTTCTTGTCGCAATTTGGTATCATGCCAAATTCCATTTTTCAACCCGAAGTAAGGCTAAGGAATGGATAATATAATGCAATAAGATGGAGATATGATATCTGTTTAAAGAAGCCGATAAAGGGTAACAAAGAAGAAATATATGGAAATAGATTTTACAGAAATCTATTGTCATGTTGATGATTTTTGCAAAGGATTTGTCCCCTGGTGGAGAGCCCATTTATTGGAATATATAAAGAAAGATAAGAAAAGCCATATGTGCAGGAATGGGCATATGATCCTTAGTGAGGTAGTGACTATAACTAAACTTACTCTATTAGGCTACCAAGAGAGTAAGTTTAGTTGGAGTAAGTTTAGTTGTTTTATGTGTATGTAAAACACCGGAGAGATTTCAAAAATTTATTGTTGTATGATAGGTTTGTAGCCGTATTGTAGCGTATTTTGCCTATATTATGTTGCTTATTGCAATGCATTACCGGAGAAGTTTCTGGTATCCAATTTATTGATTCTACACCACTTGATACATGTAAGGATCTACGCGGCAGTAGACATAATATTTTTCGTGGAATTGCTGCAAAAAGTAGAAAAAGCACCGGTTGGTTTTATGTTCTGAAATTACACACAATTTTCAATGATAAAAGCGAATTTGTTTCCATCAGAATTACACCTGGTAATGTTGACGACAGAAGGCCTGTTTTGACCATGGCAAAGGGTTTGTTGGGGAAATTATTTGGCGATAAAGGATATGTTTCAGAAAAATTAACAACAAGCTGTTAGATCAAGATTCGTCGCTCATTACGAGGCTTAAGAAGAACATGAAAAATAAATTATTACTCCTACAAAATAAGTTTTTGCTCTATAAACGTACAATTGTTGAAACTATTTCCGGCAAACTCAACCAATTTCAAAGACTCTGGCATTCTACTTTCACATCCGTAGAAAATGCTTCCTGTAGTCTTATGGCTTGCTTATATCATACCAATTATCTCCCTATAAACCCACTATCTCAACAACTATTATCTTCTAATCTTATCCTTACTTCGGGTTAAAAAGAGGAGTTGATATTACCGTGAAATTTGTTACAACCCCTGTCCTTTAAGTCTCATTCTGAGTGTTGCGCAGATAAATCCGTCGATCTCTCCATCTAAAACTGCACTTGTGTTATATTCTTGGTAATTTGTTCGTAAATCCTTTACTAGCTGATATGGATGCAATACGTATGAACGAATTTGATGTCCCCAGCCAATTTCAGTTTTTGCGGCATTTTCTTGCATAGCTTTTTCTTCTTTCTTTTTTAACTCTAATTCATAAAGCTTGGATTTTAACATAGATATGCATTCTGCTTTATTCCTATGTTGCGATCTATCATTCTGAGACTGCACAACAATACCACTGGGTATATGTGTAATTCTTACGGCACTATCCGTTGTATTAACATGTTGTCCTCCTGCTCCAGATGCACGGTAGGTGTCAATTTTTAAATCTACCTCTTTTATTTCTATGCTTATACTATCATCAACTATTGGGTATATGCCAACACTGGCAAAACTAGTATGTCTTTTTCCGGCACTATTGAATGGTGAAATACGTACTAGCCTATGTATTCCCGCTTCCGTCTTTAACCATCCATAAGCATCTGTTCCTACCACTTTTAATGTTACTGATTTTACACCAGCTTCCTCACCCGCTAAATAATCGACTACAGTGGTCTTGTATCCGTGTTTTTCGGCCCACCTAGTATACATACGTAATAAGATAGAAGCCCAATCATCACTTTCTGTACCTCCAGCTCCTGAGTGAATTTCTAAAAAGCACGAGTTACCATCAGCTTCATTTGCAAACATGCACTCTATCTCTTTCTGTTGCGTGGTACGAGCAAGTACATTTAGTTCCTTTTCAATTTCCGATATAGTAGCAAAATCTTGCTCCTCTTGGCACAGAAGCACGAGCTCAACCGCTTGCTGTAACTGACCTGCAACATCTTTGACTAAATTTACCTTACTGGCGAGATTGCTACGCTCTTTAAAAAACTTTTTAGCTTTTGCTTGATCATTCCATATATTTTCGGATTCACATAGTGTATCCAATTCCTCTAACTTACGTAATGCTGCATCCCAGTCAAAGATACCTCCGCAACGTAGTTAAAGAATCCTCTATTCGCATTTTTAAAGAGCTAATTTCCGTAGGTATTTTCATGATGCTTCCTTTAGAACATAAAGTTTAATATGTGTGTACTTGCATTTTTCTTATATTATGTGGACTTAAAGCAGCTCTCGCAGCAGCGAGCCTTGCTACAGGAATCCTGTAAGGAGAGCAAGAAACATAGTCTAAGCCTAAGTTATGGCAAAACTCTATTGAAGCAGGATCTCCACCATGCTCCCCGCATATGCCAAGCTTTATATTGGCGTTTACGGAACGTGCTTTTGCTACGGCAATTTCCATCAAAGTGCCAACTCCACTTTTATCTAATGTAATGAATGGATCATTGTCCAATATCTTAGCATCCATATAGGCACCTATAAACGAGTCGCTGTCATCCCTAGAAATGCCTAACGTAGTTTGAGTGAGATCATTTGTCCCAAAGCTCAAGAAATCCACTACTTTTCCTATTGCATCTGCTTGCAGTACTGCTCGTGGTAATTCAATCATGGCACCTACGCCATAGCTTATTCTACTCGCCAGTGGATTTTTTCTGGCCAGAGTTTCTAATACATTGTTGATGAGCATTTTTACAAATATAACCTCTCGTTTATCTATGACCAAAGGTATCATTATTTCTGGATGTAATGTTAAAGAGTTAGAAGTTCTCTTCAGTTCCAAGATAGCCGTAAATATAGCCTCTATCTGCATTTCGTAGATTTCTGGAAAAGTTATAGCTAGTCTGCATCCCCTGTGCCCTAGCATAGGATTATACTCCGTCAATTGTCGTACCTGATGCTGCACTTCATCCATGCTGCTTTTAGTCTTTTCGCAAAACTCTTGTATTTCTTCTTGTGTGCGTGGCAGAAATTCGTGCAATGGAGGATCAAGTAATCGTATTGTAACTGGCAAATCACCCATGATACCAAAGATTTTTTTAAAATCTTCTTTTTGATAAACAATAAGCTCTTTTAACGCATCTTGCCTGTTTTTTTTATCATGTGCTAAAATCATTTTACGTACAGATACTATACGTTCAGGAGCAAAAAACATGTGCTCGGTACGACACAATCCAATACCCTCTGCTCCTAGACTAATGGCAGTAATAGCATCTTTTTCGGTGTCAGCATTAGCATATACATCAAGTCTTTGTATTGTATTTGTCCATGCCATTACTTCATAGAAAGTTGAGGGCATAGCAGGTTTAATTGTAGCTACTGCTCCCAGTATTACTTCTCCTGTAGAGCCATTTATAGTAATTGTTTCTCCTTCATATAATTCAACGCCCTTGATTTTTGCTTTCTTTTGCGCGTAATCTATCACAAGATCAGCAGCACTGCATACACACGGCTTCCCCATGCCACGAGCTATTACTGCAGCATGTGAAGTCATACCGCCACGTGCAGTCAGAATGCCTTGTGCTACGTTCATTCCACTTATATCATCCGGGCTTGTTTCACTCCGTACCAGAATGACTGCATGCTTTACAGCCATAATTTCAGCTTGTTGTGCCGAAAATACCACAACTCCTACTGCTGCTCCCGGAGAAGCTGGCAACCCTTTGGTCAATATTTTGTTGCTATAATTGTCATCTAGACTAGGATACAACAATTGTTCTAGTAACTCCGGCTGCAGTTTGAGTAAGGCCTCGTGGATTGAAATTGATCCCTCATTTGCCATATCAAAGGCAATTTGTAGTGCAGCAGTGGCTGTTCTTTTGCCATTTCTAGCTTGCAATATCCAGAGTTTCCCCTGTTCTACCGTGAATTCTACGTCCTGCATGTCTTTGTAATGCAGTTCTAACGCTTTACATATATCATAAAGTTCTCCGAATACCTTAGGCATTCTTTGTTCCATCGATATGTGGTTGCTGCAGTATGCCTGTCCTTTGATGTTTGTTGTTAGAGGCATAGTATCACGTATACCTGCTACAACATCTTCTCCCTGTGCATTGACTAAAAATTCTCCGAATAGCTCTTTTTCGCCACTAGAAGGGTTGCGGGTAAAGACGACTCCCGTAGCACTATCCTCTCCCATATTACCGAATACCATTGCTTGGACATTCACTGCTGTATACAAATCATCCGCAATTTTGTGTATTTCGCGGTATTTTATAGCCCTAGGATTCATCCATGAAGAAAACACTGACTTTATAGAATTCCACAGCTGAGTGTAAACATCTTGCGGAAAATCTTGCTTAGTTTTTGTGCTAATTATTTTCTTGTATTCTTTTATGACGCTCTGTAATGTTGCTACACTTAATTCATGGTCAAAGTTAACTCTAGCTTTTTTTTTGTATTTATCTAGTACATGCTCAAACAACTCTGCATCTATACCAAGTGCAATATTCCCATACATCTGAATAAAGCGACGGTAGCTATCATAAGCAAAGTGTGGATTATTAGTTTCTTTTGCAAGAACTTTAACAGTTACATCATTCAATCCCAAGTTTAGAATTGTGTCCATCATACCAGGCATTGATATTACTGCTCCAGATCTGATAGAAATTAACAAGGGATTCCTAGTTGAGCCAAATTCACGTCCTAAAAAAGTTTCTAAGCTTTTTACAGCGTTCCGTATTTGAGCGACAAGACTGTGATGCAGCGTATGACGATGATCATAATAAAGCTTGCATGCTTCCGTAGTAATGGTAAATCCGGGAGGTACTGCTATGTTTAGTGCACACATTTCTAGAAGGGCAGCACCTTTACCGCCTAAAAGGCCCTTCATGTTGCGTCCATCCACAGCACCACTTCTGAATTCGTATACAAACCGTTTCTCCATATTGACTAGACTTATTTTTCAATTATTAAGAACATCACGCAATCTTGCGCATATATATACTGCAAAAATTTATTGTATACCACAAACTAAGCTAAGGAGTATCTGTGCTGCTAGAGCTAGATTCATCATCATTAGATGATGATATTATCACACTTGTACCACTACTATTCTTTCTTATTTTTTCTTCCAGTTCTTTTTGTATTTCCGTATTATCTATCAAATATCTCTTTGCATTTTCTCTTCCCTGTCCTATGCGCTGCCCATTATAAGAGAACCATGCTCCTGCTTTTTCTATAAGCCCAATACGTACACCAATGTCAAGCACCTCTCCTATTCTAGAAATGCCCGCATTGTACATAATGTCAAATTCTGCTACCCTAAATGGTGGAGCTACCTTATTTTTTACTACTTTGACTTTTGTTTGACTACCTATAATGTCTTCTTTCTCTTTTATATTGCCTGTTTTACGTATATCAAGCCTTACAGAAGCATAGAATTTTAGAGCATTACCCCCTGTAGTGGTTTCTGGATTTCCAAACATTACACCAATCTTCATGCGTATCTGGTTAATAAATATCAATATAGCATTAGAGCGAGATATATTAGCTGTGAGTTTACGTAATGCTTGGCTCATCAATCTTGCTTGCAATCCCATGTGAGAATCACCCATTTCACCTTCAACTTCAGCCTTTGGTACAAGAGCTGCCACGCTATCTACTATAATTAAGTTTACTGCTCCAGACCTTATCAAAATATCAGAAATCTCTAAAGCTTCTTCTGCCGTACCAGGTTGAGACACAAGCAATTTTTCTACATCAACTCCTAATTTCCCTGCATATGCCGGATCTAAAGCATGCTCTACATCGATAAAAGCACAACAATCTCCCATTTTTTGAGCTTCTGCTATTGCATGTAATGCCAATGTAGTTTTTCCAGAACTTTCAGGGCCGAATATTTCTATGATCCTTCCACGTGGTAGTCCACCTACTCCAAGCGCCATATCCAAACCCAATGATCCAGTAGAAACGGTGGCCACGTCTAGAGCCTGTTTGCTGCCTAAAGACATTATTGCGCCTTTGCCAAACGCCCTCTCTATATGGCTCAGAGCGGCTTTTAAAGCTTCTTTTTCTGACATACCAACTCGTATTTAGTATTAGTTTCGGAGCTAATTGTTGCAATAAATTGCTATTTTATCAAGCAGTTTATTGCATGCCTTTGCATTTATTTTAACTATTTTGTAACGGAAGCGTGACATTCCTGTTGATTGAGCCATTTTACATAGTCTTCACCAATTTTTGTAATTAGAGGAGTGGTTATGCAAGAGGTTTAATTAAGAATCTAGTTTCGAAAGAAGTCTATTATTGGAATATATCTTCATGGATGGCTTTCGCAGGCTACTTTACAATTCTATATGATGAAAATCACCTAGTATACGCTCTAAGCAGTCAATCTGCGTCCCATCTCCTCCCCCGCTCAGTGGGCAGATTGTGTACTGGGAAGGTGGAGCTGCGTTAAAGTTTATATATTTTATACATTCAAAATATCTCGGTGTACCTTTTACTGTTTGTTTAACATACATATTATGACCACAGGTTTCTTCATGTATGAATGTAAATTTTGTGTTTGTCTCAAGTGTACCATTCATCCATCCTTTATCATACTAAGTTTGACAATGTCTTAATCCAGCAAATACTATCCCTTTGCTACTAAGGTGGGGTTTTTAGATGTGGTTTTAAACATCAGTTCATCTCTCCTTATTATATGCTTCGAGATGTCCTGTGTCTTCAGGGTCTTCTCTTGAGAGCGCTTTATAGTTGAAATTCTCTAGATTAAGGAATTTTATACTTTTTGTAGTATAACTTAAAGGGTTACCGGCGCTTACTTGGTAAACTGTTCTATCCGCGTAGGGTTAGTTGCGCATAGGCCCTCTTACGTGAAGGTGGATACCGTTTCATGAGACTATCAGTGCTCATCAGTGACAGCTTCCTTATGCAGAATCATAGGCCCCGGACACATACCCCAGTAAGGCATAGACAAGTCTACCAGTACGCATGGTAATCTTATTCTAACTTTATTACAATATCTTCTATGTATGTGATGATATCATTTAATACTTGCATCAAGGATTGATTAGCATTTACTTGATGTTGATAATGTGCATGCATAGCCTTTGATTTCTCCACTTCTGCTCGGAGCTCCTCTATCTCGTCTTCTAGCATCATAGCCAACAAGCACATTAAACGATGATTGCCTACTTTTGGATTTTCTTGCTCAAGTTTTTGCAATCTTTCGGTAATTGCTGCTGCTAACTGTCCTATCCTTTTTGGGTCTGCGCAAACAACACTCACAATTTGATTATTTAGCTTTACTTCTAACTTTTCCATATTTGCACTTTTCGCTTTTTACTACTATAACCCCACCAAAATTTTACCTTTCCTTATTAGACTTATTTTAAAACTCTACTTTTGCTTCGAACTGCTATGTTACCCTGGTACTCGATTTTATTAACACAAGCAAGTTTCGAAAGCAGCCTATTCATTATTATGTATGACTTCTTCCAATTTTCTTAATGAAGCTGTAATTTCATGTGCAGTCTCTACTTCTAATACTATAGCATTATTTTTTGCTATTATTTTAGTACCTGAAGATTTCTCTTCTGCACCGCCTACTTCTGCTATTATTTCTTGAATTTGTTTACTCATTCCTTCAATTTGATCTAAATATCCGTTCACTTTCCTTACGCGTCTTACTACACTAGTCTCTAGTCTCAGAAGAGCATCATTCAGCCGCGTTACCATAGTTGATATATCCATGATATGTTACAAAGTTTTATTTTTAAACTTGGCTAACAATCTGCAAGTGTCCAGCATTCTATGAGAAAATCCCCATTCATTATCGTACCACGCAGCCACTCTACAGAAATACTCACCAACAACATATGTTTGGGTTGTGTCAAATATAGCACTATATTTAGTATGGTTAAAGTCTATAGATACTAATTCTTTATAAACAATATCAAGTATATCTGAGGTACTGGTAGAAATGGCGCTTTGTATCAGTTGGTTAATTTGTTTTGGAGTAGTTGTGGATGCAGCAGAAAATTTAAAATCTATTAGCGATACATTAGGCACTGGAACACGTATCGCAGTGCCACCGATTTTCCCTTTTAATTCGGGAATAATTTCACCTATAGATTTGGCAGCTCCTGTGCTAGTTGGTATCATGGACATGCATGCAGCACGGGCACGTCTTTTGTCTTTGTGGCGTCCATCTAGTAGTTTTTGATCATTTGTATAAGCATGTATTGTTGTCATAAACCCGTGTTCTATACCTATGGTGTCATTGAGGATTTTGACAATGGGCACAATACAATTAGTGGTACAGGATCCAATAGAGATTATGTTGTGTTGAGCTGTTAAATGATCCTCATTGCCCCCTAATATTACAGTGATATCAGCTTCCTTGCAAGGAGCTGATACTATGACTTTTTTTGCTCCATTTTTGATATGTTGTATAGCTTGCTGTCTTGTATTAAATTGGCCAGTGCATTCAAGAACTATATCAATGTCATGTGCACACCAATCTAACTCTTCTATATGATTGGCAGACAGTACTTGAACAGGACCAAATTTTAGATTAATGCAATTTTCACTCTCGCTAAGGTCATACCTTAGTGTGCCATGCGTTGAATCGTATTTCAGTAGATGTACAGCCTCACCAACTGTCATATTTCCGCTATTGATCACAGATATTTCTACCTCTTTTTTTAAGATATCTTCAGATTCAATATAAGCGCGTAAAATACACCTACCAATCCTACCAAATCCGTTTATAGCTACCCGTATTCTGTCATTTTGCATAATTGCCAAATCTTATAGTCAATTAGAAAGTTAAAAACAGCACTGGTAAATAAAATTAACCATAAAACTTCATTTAACAACACCGAAGCAACCCTGCTTGGCTGTACCAAAATTTATGTTTGATTAACATCACTATCGATGCTAAAGGATGCATACTGCCGGGCGAATCTAAACAATTATAAAAATGAATCCAAGTAGTTCGGTGCAGTACACGCCGCTCACATCATTTTTTATATAGTTCCACTACCCCGCAATTTTAGTGCATTTCCAAGCACTTTCAATGCTATTAAACGTTTTATAACCCACTTTCCGGTTCGTATGGTGCTACGCTAATCAGCCCATATAACATATCGTCTAATTTTACATCGTCATATAGCATGCTTGTAGCAAAGTCTAATACTTTATTTAATCCCAAGTTTACAATACACAGTATGATTTGTTTTGCAATCCAATTGCTCATTACGTTATTTGATATATATATATCTTCTACTGTTTCCGTAGTTATGTTCATGATTATTGCTCTTTTCGTGATAGTAGCAATAGCATTAGGCGTATATTGTACTGAACGACTGATAACGTTGTATACGTATTTTGGTGCATCACATATAACGTCAGATATGTACTTTGGTGAATGATAAGTATTGTGTGTAATAGGCAAAGTACTTGTCGATGATGTAGTTTTGTTACTATAGATTAATTCGTTGGTGACGGCATGGTAATAATTTTCATTACTGTTAAATGAGGTATCCTATGAAGAAAGACATACATTCTTTTACTGCATTGCCAAACATGCCGTAAAAAGCAAAGCCTAGCGCGGTATTTGCCATATGATATGCTAAAGGGAAAAGTGTATTTGCAGCAATTGATATCTCTGGAAATGCTAGTGTTAATGCGGTCTTTGCTGCGTAAAGGGCAATAGTAGGAGCAAGCGTTATAGCTAAATCTTTTGCATAAGGAGAAACGGTTGTAATAAAGCCTTTTACATTTTCCAAGACCATACGAAATACCCCGCAAATATATCATTATACCAATTCCCATTTTTACACCTACATTATCACGCTGCAGGATTTAGGCAGATTACTACACTCCTTTGCCCCCTCATCATCGAGCTCCTAGCGCTCATTTTTAAATTGGCATTGGTATTAATATTTTATAGCATCGTACTTGGGTGCCAATGTAATAAAAAATTATTGCAATGCCAAGTATTAAAGTAGTGCAATATAATAATTTTTCATTATCCATTTTCATAAAAAAATGACGTAATACGTAATATAACTTGATTGTGATATGTGATGCGGGTACGGCCTATATGCCAATCATTCAGCTATGGCGGGGTTCATAATAGATGATCTTTGGTTCGGAAACGATGCCCCAATGCCTCCACCAGTGCTTTTTATAACGTATATGGGTAAGATTTGACAGGCACGGAGAAACCCTTGCTCAGCATAATACTGCTGTAAAATGTCAAAGACATAAAGACACTAAATTACATTTGATCAATATTGTCCGTCTAGGGGATGTGTGCTGCTGAGGACATCCAAGCAGTGATTAAAAGAGTCCATGCAGCTTGACAAAGTACATGAAGCCATGCTTGTATCCTCCTGATACCAGCCTATTACCACTCCTACAACGACTGCAGCAACTTCTCCTGCTTTAATGCATTTCCAAATGTGATACATTTTATGACTCACAATTTTTACCATAACACATATTATGTTACCATTGATCACGGCTATTCAGCTCCACAGCACTATTGCACTGATCGGTCGTAGCTATCCGATCTTACAACATAATGTATACTCTGGTCTACTAGTTTATTCGATAGCCAATTTACACTTAAGTACAACACATTGCTTTATAAATGAATCTTGGAGCCGATTTTCGAATTGCATCGCAACTAATCCCGCTATGATGGCTTTCACTGAGATAGTAACGCCGCTGTATATAATACTAGATGTATACTGAGATGCCTGGTCAATATCGCTCTTGGCACAAAAAGCCTTTTTTATAATAACGGCATTTTCGTGTATAAGGTGATACGTGTCTTTTTGTAAATGATAAATACCGCACTCGCATAAAAGGGTATCTTTTTAGCCCGGTCTTTATTGTATAAAGAACCAGAGCAGGAGCAAGTGTAACGGCAAAATCTTTTATACCCTCTAAAGTCGCATCAAATACCTTATAATGCTATGTCTAGACGCAAGCGTAATAAAGAATTGCCGTGATGTCAAATATTATTACTTAATATCACAGCTTTATAATGTAATATTACATCATCTTTCTATTATTCATTCCTATAAAAAACAACATAATATAACTTGATTGTGATATGTAGTGCGAGTACAATCTGTGTGCTGGTCATTCAGCTATGGCGATAAATGGTTACTTATAATAGATGTCTTGGACTCGGGGGCAGTACCCGACGCTTCCACCAATGTTTTTTTGTAATGTATGGGGGCGAAATAGATTCGACAGGCATGAAAGGGGTGATTTTTGCTCAGCATGATACCGCTGCAAAGGATCAAAAACATAAATGCAAACGACAATAACGTCGTTAACAACGCAAGGGCATTTGCATTCGCATAATCCCAAGTGTTGAGTTAGCGCGGTGTTGGGGCTACCGGGCAACAGAAAAGCCCCATTTGGAAGATAGGTATAAGGTGTGATTTTGGGTTTTTAATTTTCAGCATTCAGGTGTTGGTAATTAGTTTTGGGCTCTTGGTATGAGTTATGATAAAAACAGCGTTTTCGCTAAAATTTTAAGGGGGGAACTGTCTTGTGATAAGGTATACGAGGATGGTGTAGCCTTTGCTTTTCGGGATATCCACCCGAGTGCACCAGTCCATGTCTTAGCAATTCCGAAGGGAGAATATGTATCTTTCGAGGATTTTATACAAAATGCTGGCCCTCAAGTAGTTTTTAGCTTTTTTGAAAGCGTGAAGAATATAACACAGCACCTACAATTGGAGAAAACTGGATATAGGCTCATCATTAATCACGGCAAAAATGGTTTACAAACGGTGCCACATTTTCATATTCATCTTTTGGGTGGAAAAAAACTGGGGCCTCTGATTGTAGATGACTCTTACCACTGTAGCTAGATATCAGCCTTATTCACGGCTTACACCACATATCCAGGCAATTTATGGTAGAGGGCAGTAGGTGGTTGTTTGATCCCAGAGAATAATGGTACGTCATATGAAGATACAAGGAAAAGGAGGGGCACTATATGGGAGTAGGTGTTACAGGGCACGCCAGAATCGTAGAGAGATACAGGCTGTGTGAAGAGAGCTTGATAGGAGTTGCGGAGAAATTTAGTGTTAACGCTAAAACTATTGCGGAATGAGGGGAGCGAGAGGATGTTGGTGATTTGTCTATAGAGCCAAAGATAATAAAATCTACAATTTGATCGCCATTAGAAGAGGAGGCAATTATTGCATTTAGGCAGATGACGAATTACCCCACTTAATGATGTTTATGCATTGCATGAGGCTGTCCCACGCTTAGGCAAATCGAGTTTACACAAACCAAATAGAACCCATTGCAGCCGCATTTTTGCGTTGCTTGATTGAAGCCGTGCCCTGTAGATCAATAAAGTTCTTACTGATAATGGCATAGTTTACCAATCATGAGCATCGTGTACATGCATTTACGCATATCTTTGATCGTATATACGATGAACTCAATATTAAACAGTTTTACATATAAAAATTATCAACCCATACCACAGTACTAAACAATTAGGTAATACTTCATTATGTCAGCTTCTCGTATTTCTGTTCCCTTCTTCACACTCCCTTTTCTCCCCACAGATTCGCTTTTGATGTCAAATACGATGCATCTATAAACGTAAACACCACACTTACATACCACTGTGATTTTAGTTGATCTCGAAGAATGCCAAATATCTTAGATGATTTCTACGCTCCTGTCTTGCCACGTAAATGCCTCAATATACCACAACCAGGAGTTTTTTTGCCAAGACCAAAATTCGCAAAACCATTTCGCTGCATTCTATCGTCAGGTGAAAATAGTAGTAAGTGATGGTTAAAGTGTATTCACTTACTACTATATTGACAATATATGATTTCATCTCGGACAGAGGATATTCTGAGGAAAATTTCATGACAGGTAAAGCCGGAGATAAAATTATAGCAGTGATGTGATACAAGGATGGTTGTGATACGAAATTATCCGAATTTTGGGTTGAGAAATTTCTGATACCTACGTTAAAGCCTGGTCAAACAGTAATTTATACCAAATCCCATTTTTAACGTTCACGTTGTTGCGCTGCTGGATTTAGGCTCAGTCATGTAGTATTCTATGCTCCTTCTCCCCCACCATTGCACTCCTAGTGCTTATTTAAAAATGGAAAATTGATATAATGGATAACGCCAGCTTCCATAAATCGCAAAATACAAGAAAAATGGTAGAAAAAGAAAAATACAGTTTATTATCTTTACCACCTTATCCACTAAATTCAAAAATCCAACCAAAAAATTTTGGGTATTTAAGTGTTTTTCTAATAAGATTATTACTAGTTAAAATATTAAACCTCAAGCATGGATTAGAATAGAAAAAGAGATAGAAGGTTTGGAAGATTTGAGGTATGCACAAAAAGAAGATAGAATATATACTAGAGCATTCCAAACGGAGCAATGTCTGGTATGTTCAAGCTCGAATTGGCCCTTGAGTACTGCAAAAACAGTTTCTACGATTGAGTGCTTTCGAAGTAAATTCTTTTCAAAAAGGGTGTCAGCACATTTTTCGTGCCCTTTTTTATCCCCGTAACTAATTTAGTCCTCACTGTATAATTCTTCAAAGAGCTTCTTTTTTATGTACCCTGTATCCCCAAACAACAAGCCAGTGAGGCGTTTTTGTGATGGATGAAGCCGGCACTCCATTGCCAGGCGTCAATTTAATACCTTGAATCTCGCCTATTTCATTAATCACAACATGTAATTTTAATCCAAGAAACCAGCCCTTACTGGGGTTACCTAGCTTTGCACAATATTTCGCGTAATTCTTTTCGGATGACAAATGGCTATGGATGTTGAATCTATGTAGGATAGCACACTGTTTTTCGCCTGATTACAATACCATTCAAGTATTCTTCTTCTTTTTAGTGTTAAAAATCTCTCATATGAAGGCAAAGTAGAAAAATCTATTTGAAGTTTCTACATGGAGATTGTTGCTAAAGCAGCTCAATTGTCATAACCTCAGATAGCCATATCTCTAGCGTTCTAGTCGGATTTCGATGCTCTTCGTCTGCTAACAATTTGTTCTTTAGCCATGCATCTATCGCTTTACAAAAATCGTCAACAAAAATGAATAGTTCTGATTTTTGTTGATGATTAATATCTCTTTTCATGCAGATACCTTATGTTGTCGTATCTTGTAAAAATCTTACATAAAATAAAATATCCTAAATATCTGCCGCCTCAACTTAATAACATATCTTACCTATCTAATCCATAGTTGAGGTTAGAAAAACACCTTTCTTTAGCTGATGCTGTAGATGCTGCTTCTAAAACACAACCATTTTCCATTTGACTATAGTGCCCATTTTAAAATCGGACTTAATATAACTGTATTATTTGGCGGATGGGGCCAATAATTGCAGATTCCTTTGCGCAGACTTAATCCTCTTTGGCCCATTGGAAGGATCTTCCACTTCCTGACGCTTCCTCCACTTAATAACTGTCTTTGGATTTACATAGTTAAACTTTCTTGCAGCACAGATTATACCAAGTCCCATTTTAAAATGAGCACTAGGAGCGCAATGGTGAGGGAGAAGGAATGTAGGACTGGCTACATGACTGAGCCCGAATCCAGCAACGCAACAACATGAACGAATGGGATTTGGTATTAATACTCTCTTTACAAACCGTATCTCTACGGGCTCTAGTGCGTCCACCATAATACTGTCCCACAACATATTCCTCCATTTACTATTATCTCCATATATCATACCATCATTCTCTGGGATTAAGCAATTAACTACCTATCTTATTTGCACAAAATCTTAGCGAAGTAAGCCAGTGTTGAAGTTGTTGGAATCTTACAGGCTTAAAAAAACAGATATCTGCCCCAGCTTGTATGGCAATATCACTTTGGGCGATAGCGTAATCCGATGTTGCGACGGCAATGGGAATCTTTTCATATTTTACACATTGCCTTACCAACTTTATTACATCTGCCCCAGTGTAATCATGGATGTGCCAGTCTGTCACCAAAAGATCAATATTATTCTGCTGCATACTGCCCAAAATCGCTTCCCTATTCGCAGCCTCAAACACACCACACTTCAGCTTCTTAAGCTGGTGTATCAGAGTAGTGCGTGCATAAACGCAATCATCTATAACTAAAACATTCCACATATGCATCTATCGGTAAACTGCCTTCAATGATGACAACGCTTCCCACGCAACAAAAACCAACGCCCGATTATACATTACAACACTTCTCACTGCACCCTATAAAGCACACCAAACGAAACCAGCAAACCCAGTGAGACAAGAGACCCCCTCTCACCCAATATTCTGCTCTTCTGCCACCTCTTATAATTAGACTTAGCGCTACATATGCAGTCCACCATTAACGGGTATTACTGCACCCGTCACAAAGCCTGCATCTTCACTTCCCAAAAATAAAGCAGCTGCTGCTATTTCCCTCACTTCTGCCAACCTCTGCATAGGCACTTTTTCTAAAATTTTTGCCATTGCATCTTGTGGAACCTTAGCTACCATTTCTGTATTTGTGTATCCTGGAGCAATTGCATTAACTGTAACATTTAATTTGGCTCCCTCTAACGCTAGTGACTTAGTGAACCCTTCAATACCCGCTTTAGTTGCTGTATAGTTAGTTTGCCCTGCCATGCCATTAGCATTTACAGAGCTAAGGTTAATAATGCGTCCAAATTTAGCATTACGCATTTCTTCAATCACAGCACGTGACATATTGAACACTGACGTAAGATTTGTGTTAATCACAGCTATCCAATTTTCGTATGTTTGCTTATGCAACATACCATCTTTTGTGATACCTGCATTATTGACCAATATTTCCACATTGCCCCCTAAAGCCTGAGCTGTCATTGCAGTACCGTCTTTGCAAGCACTAAAGTCAGTAACATCCCATTTTACTACCTTGATTCCAAACTCCATCTCGAATTTCTTGGCTTCTTCATCACCAAAAAGGTAATTCACGGCTACCTTGTACCCCTTTTCCTTAAAAGCAATAGCGATAGCCTTCCCAATGCCAGTCGTCCCACCCGTTACCAAAACGCGTCTAGTCATACAACACACCCTTATTAAAAAAAATGTATACAATATGTAGTCTAGATACACAGCTGTATTTAGTCAATGAGGTTATCAAAAATAAAGGAAGTTATCGAAAAAATAGGAAGTTTATGGATATTTTAATAAAATATTCAATATATTTCTTGCATGTGATAGCGTTATCGGTTTGAAATTAGCTCAATAACATGAGCACGATAAGTGAAAAATTAGATAAGGCTCTAATTTGGGTCTTTGTAACACAGAAATAAGCTACTGCCTTTTGTAGGGGCCTAGAATCCGAAAATTCGTTGAATTCTTTCTTCCTGTTTTCGTGTACTATACGTAACCTCTTCTACTTTGCAATCACAACTGTATTTTTGGTTTTTCTCTGAGAAAATTGCAATGCATGGATCACATTTCTCCTTTATGGGGCTATTGCAAGATGGATACAGGTATAGGATAATGTAAGGAAGGGTTTTGAAAAAGAACAGAGATTCCCCTCGTTGAACTCACATCACCACTTCTTTTCTTCATACTTTTTTATCCAAATAACGACCCCCTTGCTAGTTCCTAGCATCATACATATTTCTTCTATATCTACTCCTTCATCGATCTACGTAAGAGAGTTTCCGAAAGAAGCCTATTGACTATCGGCGGTTACAGCGTTAATTTTGCATGAACTTGAAATTTGCAAAAAGGTCATAAAGGACATGCGAAAACAGCGCGTATTAACAGCTAAAGGACGTAAAGTATCTTCTACAAAGTGGATAGCACGCCATATTAATGATGACTATGTGATAATGGCGAAAAAACAAGGATTTAGGTCACGAGCTGCTTTTAAGCTATTGAACATTGACCTTAAATATCAGATACTAAAAACGTGTAAAAATTGCATTATAGATCTTGGGTGCGCTCCAGGAAGCTGGTTGCAAGTTATTAAACAAAAAGCGAATCCTGCTACACTAATACTTGGGGTAGATATCATTGAAGTACAACCAATTGATGGCACCATTGCTTTACTCGGAGATTTTACTGAGCAACATACCATTACATCATTAATATCGTATATAAATAATAGATCCGTAGATTTTGTTGTTAGTGATATGGCTGCGCCTGCGTCTGGGGATAGGCATATAGACCATATTAGAATTATGCATTTGGTTACTCAGGCATTACATTTTTCCATTCTTAATCTGTGTCACGATGGACATTTCATTGCTAAGTTATTACAGGGCAATAAAATTGCGAGCATTATGGCATTGACAAAAAAACACTTTAAAAAAGTTGAGTTATTCAAACCCGAGGCAAGTTATAAAGATTCATCTGAAATTTTTTTGATAGCATTAGGTAAAAATGAATAGATAAGATGCTATTACCTTAATACCTATAACATAGTACAAAAATGAATACATTGGACCTACAAACACTGCGTAAATCGGCAATAGAAAAATTGCTCTCACGTAATCGTAATGTACTTGCAGCATATCTTGTGCTAATTGATTCAAATCAGCAGATTTTGCTGTATAAACGCCACAATACAGGGTTTTGTGACAACAGATATAGTTTAGTAGCTGGACACGTAGAAAAGCATGAGAGTATATTAGAGGCTTTAATTAGGGAAACATCCGAAGAATCTGGAATCAGACTACGTGAAGAAGATTTGACTCAAATGACTGCAGTGCATCGCTTTAGCTACCTTGGTGATATCTTAGATTTTTTTGTATTATGCAAAAAATGGGAAGGCCAAATCCAAAACTTGGAGCCCGAAAAGTGCGCGGAACTAAGATTTTTTCCACTATCTGCATTGCCCGCAGATTTAATACCATACGTTAGGGTAGGTGTAGAGTCAGTTGTAAAAAATATTCCATATGTTGTGTATGGCTGGGATGATGTTGATAGAGCATTATAATATAATTTTTAACCATTAATTGTAAAAATAATTGATGGACCGTTTTTAAAACTCGCTTATGCATGATGATGTACGAGGAACATACAGAGTACAGAACCGCAATGTATGATTACGAGGCTGTCGGAAAAATAATAATTTTGTAGAGAATTTTAGGAAAGCAAAAACGCAACCGGAGAGCTTTGCAAGCAAAAATGAGCCACAGCGTAAGTGTATACGTGAGGGCGTAAACAGGCCTTGACGACAAAATAGCACAAGAATATCCTCCAGACAGTCCCCATAGTCAAATGGAAAATGATTGTGTTTTAGAAGCAGCATCTACAGCATCAGCTAAAGAAAGGTGTTTTTCTAACCTCAACTATGGATTAGATAGGTAAGATATGTTATTAAGTTGAGGCGGCAGATATTTAGGATATTTTATTTTATGTAAGATTTTTACAAGATACGACAACATAAGGTATCTGCATGAAAAGAGATATTAATCATCAACAAAAATCAGAACTATTCATTTTTGTTGACGATTTTTGTAAAGCGATAGATGCATGGCTAAAGAACAAATTGTTAGCAGACGAAGAGCATCGAAATCCGACTAGAACGCTAGAGATATGGCTATCTGAGGTTATGACAATTGAGCTGCTTTAGCAACAATCTCCATGTAGAAACTTCAAATAGATTTTTCTACTTTGCCTTCATATGAGAGATTTTTAACACTAAAAAGAAGAAGAATACTTGAATGGTATTGTAATCAGGCGAAAAACAGTGTGCTATCCTACATAGATTCAACATCCATAGCCATTTGTCATCCGAAAAGAATTACGCGAAATATTGTGCAAAGCTAGGTAACCCCAGTAAGGGCTGGTTTCTTGGATTAAAATTACACGTTGTGATTAATGAAATAAGCGAGATTCAAGGTATTAAATTGACGCCTGGCAATGGAGTGCCGGCTTCATCCATCACAAAAACGCCTCACTGGCTTGTTGTTTGGGGATACAGGGTACATAAAAAAGAAGCTCTTTGAAGAATTATACAGTGAGGACTAAATTAGTTACGGGGATAAAAAAGGGCACGAAAAATGTGCTGACACCCTTTTTGAAAAGAATTTACTTCGAAAGCACTCAATCGTAGAAACCGTTTTTGCAGTACTCAAGGGCCAATTTGAGCTTGAACATACCAGACATTGCTCCGTTTGGAATGCTCTAGTATATATTCTATCTTCTCTTTGTGCATACCTCAAATCTTCCAAACCTTCTATCTCTTTTTCTATTCTAATCCATGCTTGAGGTTTAATATTTTAACTAGTAATAATCTTATTAGAAAAACACTTAAATACCCAAAATTTTTTGGTTGGATTTTTGAATTTAGTGGATAAGGTGGTAAAGATAATAAACTGTATTTTTCTTTTTCTACCATTTTTCTTGTATTTTGCGATTTATGGAAGCTGGCGTTATCCATTATATCAATTTTCCATTTTTAAATAAGCACTAGGAGTGCGTGTTATATGGCCTATCTATCATCTCTCTACCTCAGTCACTGTAAATGAAAATCTTCATTACTTATACTAATACTTTAATCGTAATTACCACTATTTTTCATTTTGACTATACACACAAGCACGGCACAAAACCTAACAAGTTCGTTAGACATCATCCAACTTATACGACCTCCATCGCAACTAATGGCTTCGCAGTAAAACGTACTCCCCAGCTTTGCAAGAAGACCCGCCTAACGGAGGGAAACCAGACACCCTCAAACAAAGCTTGCACAATATATGGTATGATAAGCATATTGTTTCAGCAAGCCCTGTTGGGCCCCCAACTATACAACAACGAAAAGCAATAATATTGCAAGTACAAAAGCAAATAGACCCATAGCCTCAGCGAGGCCAGCGCCTATAAAAGCACTTTTCATCAATTGCTGCTCTACTGAAGGATTACGTGCCAACCCATTCAACAAAGCGGAGAATATATTGCCAACTCCAATGGCAGCACCTAACATTGCTATTGCGGTAAGTCCTATACCAATATACTTTAATTCTGACATATTTTGCTTCTCTCCATAATTATTTTGTTACAAAATTACCAACTGATGATTATCAGATTTTCTCACAGCTGGCAAATTACTTATCAACATTCTGTTGACGAAATTTTCCTGTTAGCCCTATACTGAGTTAATGCAGATTTAAAGCATCGCTAAGATACACACAAGATAACACTGTAAATATGTAGGCTTGCAAAATTGCAATAAATATCTCGAATCCTGTAAGCAAGGTTAGCAGGGCCAACGGCAGTGCACCAAACCATCCAGATATGATAATTAATGATGCAATGACTTTGAGCATAATATGTCCTGCAGTCATATTAGCCGCTAACCGTAACGACAAGCTAACAGGTCTTGCTAAATAGGCGAACAACTCGATTACAAACATTAGCGGCATTAGTAAAATCGGCGTTCCTTCTGGAACAAATAGGGCAATATAATGCACGCCGTGTTTTACGAACCCTATCAAAGTTACGCTAATAAAAATAAATATTGCTATACTAAAAGTTACAATAATATGACTTGTAACAGTAAACGTACCAGGTATCATGGATGTCAAGTTAGCTATCAATAAAAACGCATATAGGGTAAACACAAATGGTACATATTTTTTGGCTAACGGACCTGCAGTACTTTTTACCACATCGACAACTACTTCGTAAAGCATCTCCATGGCAACAGCAAGCCTACTAACGGAAGGTGCTGCTTGACCACCATCTTTGGAATTCACGTGCTCTTTTCTGCGCACGACACTTAGAGCACCAGCTACCATCAATATCAGCGAAGCTATTAGCATAAACAAAGTAGAATTTGTAAACGAGAGGTTAAACCCTCCTACACTAATTTTAAAAATTGGATGTACTATAAACTGCTCTAGCGGATTATGCATTTTTTTACGTCAAATCATTGACTCTACATTCAGTGCATAGACTACACCGATTATGATTTTCTTGCAATGTAATTTGATTAATACCTCCTTTTTGCTCTAAAATTCTCCAAGCGATTCATTAATTGAAGTCATATATGGATATGATTTGAAATTTTATGAATTAGATGATAAAAATATAAAGAAATATTGTTGATTTAAGTAAAATTACCTGTACCATTCTTGCACTATTAGCATCACTGTAGGATTGTGGGAGGTCTTATGAAGGGAGGGTTAGGATTGCATGAGATTTATAATAAGATGATCAAGTTTTCAAGGGTTACAAGCCTTGATCTACCTGAACATGGCGATTTTGGCCTCCTTCAAAAAAATGCAGATTATCCCGATGCTAAGTATTGGGAAAAGTATTCTGTGTTCTGCACGCAAGAATCCGTTGATAGGTTTGGTAGCTTTCTTTTTGTCGTAGCGTCGTTCTTCATGCGAGATATTGAGCTACAAGCAAAAAACTTGCGCAACAAGATAGAGGTACAGGAGAAAATTGTAGAAAATGTATATGATATAGTTCCAGTAACGGGATTACTGGAAAAAAATGATGTCTTAAAAGATTTAGCAAAAGATGGTAATGATGTCAATTTAACTAATGTAATATTATTTAATTGTATTGCAGAAAAATTAAATAAGACAGATATTGATGGAGTTGGTGCCAAAAGAATATTTGAGTTGCTGGATGTATTGAAAGAGGTTCAGCCACAACTACCAGCAGCTAAAGAGTACGTTCAGGATTGCAAAAGGGCTTTAATAGCTACACTTATTCTCATACATCCACATACTCTAAAAAGAAAGATAGCACAACAGCGAGAACTAGCACCAATAGAATTGAACGATACGGAATATATGAAAGTGCCAGTAGTAAAGGCTGGATTGAGAAATTATGGGAAAATTACCGGTACTGACAGTCTAACAAGGATAAAAGAGTTCATATTGGATTTGATTGAGAAGATTTGTAATGTGTACAACAAGAAAACTGGGAAGAATAGCATTGATGATATGTATAAATTAGCGGAGGGTAATGATGTAAAAAATACACTCTTCACTACTGCCACTTCAGGGAGGAACTTGGCGAGTACTGCTTCCAATTTAAAATGAGCAAGTGCAAGGATGAGAATGAGGGAATGCGTGGTTAGTCGGTACATGTCCAGGTTCGAGTTTCACTGCACGACGAAGTGATTCGTTAAAAAGTGAGAGTAGTGCTGACAGGTTATGCCAAATTTCATTTATAAATGGACACTGGGAGTATAAGGGTAAGGGAGGAAGGAGAGGGGGTGGAATAAAAGGCATGCATCTTATACAACGCAACGGCGTAAACGTTGTAACCCCGAAGTAAGGCTAAGGAATGGATAAAGGGACTGATGCTGGATGGTTTGTATTTTCAGGAGTTAAAGACGCTATTATTTGA
>CAXOVX010000046.1:0-40897 GCA_964213345.1 Alphaproteobacteria bacterium
CCATTCAGTATCGGCGGCCCAGGTAACTCTATCCTACTCACACATCCTATGAAATAAGCACTGCTTTGACTACATCTACCTCCACTACCGGTCGCAAACCCACATATATACCTTATCGCTCCAATGTCTCTAGCCGCATCATAATCATAATCTAAAAATCCGTTAGGTCGTGATTTGTTCGGATCTACCGTCTGAACACATCCATTCATGTTATAATTAACGTGTCGGGCACCATCTATCGTAGCTCCACTATAAACCTCTGTCGAAATATCACTTTGCCTAAATTCATGGTCGTCATCACAAATCCATTTCATGCAATTCGTTCCATGACTAGCCTTCTTACATATCGCAACAGCAATTCCTCCCAAAATAGGCCCAAGAGACCACAACGTCTCACATGTACCATAACATGATGATGCCACTATCCTATATCTTTGGTCAAATGGGTCATCCTTCGTGATATATATCCTAGAACGTAAAAGTGGAGCATAGTAATCTAACGTCCTCCCATTGCAGTTCCTATTGTGAACCTGACCACTTCCCCAATCCTTACATATCACTTCAGGATCTCCCATGTAATATTCCCCATACGTCAATCTACATCCAATCATACTGAGCAATATCACCACTACTATAAATAACAAAATACATGTTACAACTCTTGGCAAAATTATTTGCTTAGCAAGCATATGTCTTAATTTATTAATTCATTATTCTTGTTGTATTGCTAACAATATATATTTACAGATTTAATTTAATATTTCTACTAGCAAAAATTAACATTGAAAGTAATTGACAGAAAAAAATGCCGTCGCATTATTGATTGGAGTTGGTATTTTTGATTTACTGATGTACTCCACCATAAAGGTAGATTTTTGATTGTGTTCTCAGGTTTTACCGTGAATTGTATCGAGATTGGTGTGTGGGTTGAGTGCCATGAATATCACCAGCTTTCCACGAACAAAATGGGTATCCTAAATTTGATCAATTATGGGACTGTTGCTGGATGGAGTTTTTGTATTTTCGGGAGTTAAAAAAGCTATTATAAAAATGATTTTAGCTAAGAAATGTGTCTTATAGTTATTATTTGTGTATTCTAGAAGATTCTCTATATTTTTGGTGATTAGCTATACCAATCCCTTGATTGGCAGGGTCAATATGCACAAACGTTTCAAATAAAAACGAATAGCATGCATAAGTGCTGAAAACTGATTCTTAGCTATGCTAATGTAGCGTGCATATTTATTATCTTGTGAAAAGACCCTCTCAAATGGCGCCCTCATTTTAGTATAATATTTGTCTAAATCAACATTTTTACCCTTCATATTATTCTTCTTAATTGCTCCAAGATGCACTCTTTTAGCTATTGCTATAGTTCAGGAGACGTGCAATACCCATTATCTGCATATATAGCGCCACCAGACGGGCACACATGTTTCCTGGGCATCTGTAACGTTTGCTGGTGTAATCCGCCACCTTATTTATAAGACCAGACTGCATATCCACACTCACATTGCAGCAATAAGCACTTAAAACAACAGCCTATGAACTCCGTAACCTTTGTATTTAGCTGGCAACTCAACTGCTGATAACTCACCACTAATTGCCGCAAAATTAAATAATGCCTCGAAACTCCTCTATTGATTATCCCTAGATACCAACTCTTCCAAACTCACCATTATTATTTGACTTAATACCATTCGCCTACCATTTATCTTCCACACTTTCATCAATAATACCTTAATTTATCCCATCTCTCAACAGCCCCTTTATGTTTTTTGTCCTTGCTTCAAAATCTATAAATATTTGTTATTGACATAACTAAGATATGTTGCTATTCACTTAGGGAGTGATGCCGAATGAGTTTGAAGTGAGTGTTTTGTGTTGTATTTGATGGGGGACGGCAGAGTGTGTTATTTGACATGTGAACATAAAACGTAGTGGCAAAAAATTTAAATCGTTGAGCGATAAATTTAGTTCTGTACGCAATAAGTTAGCAGAACAATTCAAATATAAGAAGGGCACTTAATGGATGCCTTGGCGGTAAGAGGCGATGAAGGACGTAGTAGGCTGCGATAAGCTGTGGGGAGGTGCCAGCAACCTTTGATCCGCGGATGTCCGAATGGGGAAACCCACTAAGCAATGCTTAGTATCTCTGAATTAGAGAAGCGAACCTAGGGAACTGAAATATCTAAGTACCTAGAGGAAAGGAAATAAATGTAGACTCTGTGAGTAGTGACGAGCGAAAGCAGACCAGGCCAGTTTTTCAGCTATAATAACTAGAACGTTTTGGAAAAGACGGCTATAGAAGGTGATAGCCCTGTATAGGTAAAAGTTAGTTGGAAGCATGAGTAAGGCGGGACACGTGAAATCCTGTTTGAACATGGGGGGACCACCCTCCAAGCCTAAGTACTACTTACCGACCGATAGTGAACAAGTACTGTGAAGGAAAGGTGAAAAGAACCCCGATAAGGGGAGTGAAATAGAATCTGAAATTAAGTGCTTACAAGCAGTCAGAGCATCTTTTTTAGCAATAAAAAATGGTGTGATGGCGTACCTCTTGTATAATGGGTCAGCGAGTTAGTGTATCTAGCAAGGTTAAGCCGATAGGTGTAGCCGTAGCGAAAGCGAGTCTGAATAGGGCGATTAGTTAGGTGCATTAGACCCGAAACCGGGTGATCTAACCATGAGCAGGCTGAAGTTGGGATGAAACCCAATGGAGGGCCGAACCCGTCAATGTTGCAAAATTGTGGGATGACTTGTGGTTAGGGGTGAAAGGCCAATCAAACTCGGAAATAGCTGGTTCTCCGCGAAATCTATTTAGGTAGAGCGTTGTTTATTTACCACCGGGGGTAGAGTACTGGATAGACTAGGGGGGTCCAAAGCCTTACCAAACCTAACCAAACTCCGAATACCGGTGAGTATAGAACAGCAGACAGGCTGTGGGTGCTAAGATCCATAGCCGAGAGGGAAAGAGCCCAGATTACCATCTAAGGTCCCCAAGATATAGTTAAGTGTGGAAGGAGGTGGGAACGCCAAAACAACTAGGAGGTTGGCTTAGAAGCAGCCACCCTTTAAAGAAAGCGTAACAGCTCACTAGTCTAATAGCGATCCTGCGCCGAAAATGTATCGGGGCTAAAACTATACACCGAAGATGTAAGCTTACAGTTGAATGATTGTGAGCGGTAGCGGAGCGTTGTGTAAGCCGTTGAAGATGTATCGTAAGGTATGTTGGAGGTATCACAAGTGAGAATGCTGACATGAGTAGCGTAAAGAAATGTGAGAAACATTTCCGCCGAAAGTCCAAGGTTTCCTGCGTAAAGTTAATCTGCGCAGGGTTAGCCGGTCCCTAAGATGAGGCCGAAAGGCGTAGTCGATGGAAATCACGTTAATATTCGTGAGCCTGCAAGAATGTGACGAAATCAAAGAATTGTATAAGGTAATTGGATTCTGAATGCAGTTTTAGGTTTCCAGGAAATAGCTCTTGCTTATAGACCGTACCCTAAACCGACACTGGTGGACAGGTAGAGTATACTAAGGCGTAGAGAGAATGATGTTGAAGGAACTAGACAAATTGCGCTCGTAACTTCGGAAGAAGAGCGACCTCGCCTAGGCAACTAGGATGAGGTGACACAAAAAAGGGGGTAGCGACTGTTTATCAAAAACACAGGGCTCTGCAAACTCCAAAGAGGAGGTATAGGGTCTGACGCCTGCCCGGTGCTGGAAGGTTAATGTGAGAGGTGCAAGCTTCGAGCTGAAGCCCCAGTGAACGGCGGCCGTAACCATGACGGTCCTAAGGTAGCGAAATTCCTTGTCGGGTAAGTTCCGACCTGCATGAATGGCGTAACGACTTCCCCATTGTCTCCAACATCAACTCAGCGAAATTGAATTCTCCGTTAAGATGCGGAGTGCCCACGGTTAGACGGAAAGACCCCGTGAACCTTTACTATAGCTTTGCATTGGTATTAGAAGTTAAATGTGTAGGATAGGTGGGAGGCGGTGAAGTTAGAGCGCTAGCTTTAATGGAGCCAACCTTGAAATACCACCCTTTTGCCTTTTGGTACCTAACTAAGCCTCTTGAATCAGAGGCTAGGACCGTGCATGGTGGGTAGTTTGACTGGGGCGGTCGCCTCCCAAAGAGTAACGGAGGCGTGCGAAGGTAAGCTCAGGTTGGTCGGAAATCAACTGTTAGAGTGCAATGGCATAAGCTTGCCTGACTGCGAGACTGACAAGTCGAGCAGAGACGAAAGTCGGTCATAGTGATCTGGTGGTTCTGTGTGGAAGGGCCATCACTCAACGGATAAAAGGTACTCCGGGGATAACAGGCTAATGAGTTCCAAGAGCCCATATCGACGAACTCGTTTGGCACCTCGATGTCGACTCATCACATCCTGGGGCTGTAGAAGGTCCCAAGGGTTCGGCTGTTCGCCGATTAAAGTGGTACGTGAGTTGGGTTCAGAACGTCGTGAGACAGTTCGGTCCCTATCTGCCGTGGGTGTAAGGAAAATTGAGAGGATCTGACTCTAGTACGAGAGGACCGAGTTGGACATACCTCTGGTGTACCAGTTGTTCTGCCAAGAGCAACGCTGGGTAGCTACGTATGGAAGGGATAACCGCTGAAAGCATCTAAGCGGGAAGCCTACCTCAAAACTAGTTTTCCCTATAGTGCTGTGGAAGAACACCACTTTGATAGGCTGGGTGTGTAAGTGGAGCAATCCATTTAGCTAACCAGTACTAATAGCACGATTGATTTTTATTGTTATGCATGACTTTTTTGCGTGCAGTGCTAAGTTTGTCTGTAAGATTGGTTTGAGTGCTTGGTCTCTACGTTTTATGTTTTGGTTTGTATGAGTTAGATTGCATAGGGGGCACGTTTTATGTGTCCCTTCGTTGTTGCTCGGATTTTGTTCAAGCCTGGTGGTATATAGAGGAGATGAAACACCTGATCCCATTCTGAACTCAGAAGTGAAAAGCTCCATCGCCAATGGTACTTCATCTTAAGATGTGGGAGAGTAGGACGTTGCCAGGCCCGTATTTATACGCGAAATTTTGTGGTCTAAGTTATAATTTTCGAAATTGCCCTTTTTTTTATGCAGGTTTTACTCTTTGCCTGGTGACTAAAAAAAATGTTGGTTGATTAGAGGCGGTGCAAGTGTTTACCGCGCTTCGTTACGCGAATGGCAGTACATGTTTGCTGAAATACCTCTCTGCCTTGCTTTTTGTGGGTAGGTTTTTGCGTTGTTTTTTATGTTACATATAAGAAAGGCTTTCAAAGCATATGGGACTTAAAATTATATCATCGTACAAGATAGTGCTGACGGGATCAATTGCGGGAGAGGTAGAAGAGCTTATTAGAAAAAAATACGGCAGTAGGTGAAAACCAATCGTAAAGTTTTCATGGGGAGCCTGAGCGGCAAAAAAAATCTTATCAAATAAGAAGTGCCCTATTTCATGTGAGTTAGATACAGCAATCTTATTATGAGGATATAATATGATATTGCTTGAATAATGCGGATCAGCATCCTGATTATTAGGTGGCAACGGTATATCTATAGTCTTTTATCTAAATTTGTTAAGGTATCAAAAATAGCTTATTTTTCAAAAAAAATCTCCATATAAGTAGTGCTAGTAAGTATTTCATACAAATTATATCCTATTTGTTTAGTTTCGAATAATAATGTAATATATGAAGATAATAATGAATGGAGGAATAGATCACTGGGCAAGTATTACATAAACGTGCCAAAACAACAAAGAAAATCCGTAGAGAACATTTATGTAAAAAGAGCATAATCTGTACTGTAAAAAAGTTTAATATAAATCCGGAGGAAGCGTTAAGGAGTGAAAGATCTTCCAATGGGACTAAAAAAGGTTAGGTCTGCTGTAGATATCAGAAGCAGAGGGGTCTGCAATTATTACCTTCTGTCAAATAACATGGTTACCTCTTAATGACATAACTACAAGATACTACGCTGCACTTAAGAAGAGACCGAGTTTGCATAGATGTTTAAAGCGTTATGGAGTAATTCTTATCCTACAAAAGCCGAAATGATATTTGAAATCCCTCCTAAGAAAAAGTTAACAATTATCCTATAGAGGTTGTTTCCATGTTGATATTGCAGAGATAAGAATTGGCCAGAAGGTAAACTGAATAATACGAAGGGGGGTATAACATAGGTAGTAGTGTTTTTTTACTTGCGTTTTTGCCAAAAATATGCGATTAAGACAGGACGGGTTTCCTTTGAAACTTACTTCATGTTGATGAAGTGAAGGAGACGTATTAGCAACGTGTAAGGTATACAGAGGCTTCGAACACCAGAGTAATGCAACGTTCGTAGCGAAAGTTAGAGTTTAGAAAGAAGTCTAATGCACCTCGTTATTAAGGAGGGATGGCTGAGTGGACAAAAGCAGCAGACTGTAAATCTGCCCGCCTGCGGCGTTCGTAGGTTCGAATCCTACTCCCTCCACCACAGGATGTTGACTTCAATTTACAGAGGCAAAATAGTTGTTGAGTGGTGAGTCCTGCAGCTGCGTATGGTCCTTTGGAAGCCCTCAGACGAGAGGAAGAGTACCCAGACCAACCAAACCAGGAAAGAGTCCCTGTAAGTAGGAATTGCCATTGCCAAGGAGCCTAATTGTTTAGTTCCACTAAGAAATAGAGTGGATTAATGTTAAAGTATTCAGGATGTTTTGCCCAGTTATTTATAACAAATTGCCAAGGTGTATTACCTTTGAGAGATTTGAGTCTTTTAGCAAAATTATAAGCCATTAGATAAGCATGTAAATGTTCCTTGAGTCTTGGTGAGTAGCATACGTAAAGGTTATTTACTGTTGCCTCTTTTAGTGTTCTATTCATACGCTCTACTTGTCCATTAGTCCAAGTGTGTTTAACCTTTGTTTTTCTATGTTCAACTTGATTTTTCTGACAGACACGCTCAAAGATATGAGTAAAATTGTAAGTACCTTATAGGCACAGCTTTAGTCAAATTACGCAAGAACTCAGCAGCAATAATTTTTGTTTGATTATGAAGCTCTGCATATCCAAAGCTTACCCTCCTTGGTCCTTACCTCCAATATGATACTTTTTATTATTAGCAACAGAAGCATTTTGCTTCTTAGGAAGCACAGAACAACCATGTCTTTTTAGGCACCTATGTAAGCTTGATCTACTCAAATGAGGCTATAAAGCACGTCATCAAGCAAAAGCTCTGTCATCTTTCCAAGCCTCCTCTTCGGCTTCAGAAAGAACAGCTGACCTTACCTTCTTTGGCACCATCGGCAGTCTTTTGTGCTATCTCTTTTTTTCCACTATACCCTCTTGGGGTTAATATTAAACCTCTTAGCAGCCCTCGCTAAGCTTTCTTTTCTATTACGTATCTCTCTACGGATTGCCTCCGTTGTTCTGGCATTCGCTTTTAGTATTTGTCCCATAAGCTCTCTTCATAATTGTATCATTATCTTCATATCATATACCACAATTCTCCGGGACTAAACATCAATGCTGTGTAGGGGAAAGTGTAAGTGTGTCTTTACGGACAGTTGCAATGTGAAAGCTTATATAGCGTTTTTAATCGTGTTATATTCATATACTTTATCCGTCCATCAAGGAAAGCAAGGAAAGTAATAGCCAATTTATCATAACGTGTAGCAACACTGCGAAAGTGCTTGAGCTTATCAAACATTTTTTCGATTGGATTTCCTTTCTTTATAAAGCTCGATATCATATTCGCGAAGTGCTTTTCTATGGCTACAAGGTGAGATTACAGCTTGGGCGTGAGCTAAATTTACTGCATCTACTAATGTAATTTGCATCATATCCTTTGTCTACAATAAGAGCCGGCCTTTTGGTATAGTCAGATCTTTGTCCAGCTGTAATAGAGAATCTTAAAGGATTTCCAAGGCCGTTACAAACTACATGTATAATTTAGTAGTAGTAAAGCTCTTCCTTTAGATCTGCCTCCTGTTTGCGTACCATTCTCTATATCTCTCTTTCTCGCACCAGCTGCATGTTGATGCGCCCTAATTATTGTAGAATCTATCAATTTGCCACTCTGTGTCTTCCACCAACAGCAGGGGACTCCAGAGCTTTACACCACATCTCATAAACCTTTTTGTACACTCGACCATTTCCATATTCACAAGGTAGAACTCTCCATGGTACCCCAGTTCTGGCAATCTAACTGCTCCAATAAATTGCCTATTATCCTTCACACTTCTCCCACTACCACTTATTCTGTTTCCTAGCTCGCATAACATTTTACCTCCCGAGATTACTTCATTATACATCATACTTTATATCAAATACCACAGAGCCTAGATCAATGACCGAATCAAATTTTAAAGGAATTTAAATAGCATTGCTGTGACATAAAATTCTAATCATATCCGGAAAATTCATTCGCATAAGAAAGAGTATGATTTATTTTTTTATAGTTTTACACTAAGGTTTTGTTTGCACAAATCAACCCGTGGTTTTTCGCTCCTCGTTAATTTTTATTTTTTGGTAAAAAAAATGTCGTCTGAAAATGCAATTCTCTTAGGTAAAAGTGATAATGGCAGGCCTCTATACTCTGAAGGTTACCAACATATCTTACTGCTAGCACCTCATGGTTCTGGTAGAGGGGTATGTTTTGTGCTTCCTACATTGTTAACTTTTCAAGAGTCATGCATTGTTCATGATATAAAACTCGAAAATTATGAGCTTACAAGTGGATACAGAGCATCGATTGGGCATAAAATTTTTGTTTGGAATCCTCTAGGCGAAAAAAATAAAACTCATAGATATAACCCGCTAGATTTCATCAGTGAAGATCCTGAGAAAAAAATAAATGATATTCAAAAAATTTCTGATCTTTTGATTAAAAAAAATTCAGGTAGCAAGGCTTTGTTTACTGCGTTAGTTCTGTACCTTTGTGCAGATACTTCTAAAATAAGATCGCTTGGTGAAATAGCAAGAATGCTGCAAACAGATTTAGTCCAAGAGCTATCAGATGGAATCAATAAGGTAAAAGACTCTATATACCATCTTGGATATCAAAACATTAAATACTTTTTAAAAAAAGACATGCAGGAACAAAAAGCTATTATTCAAGAATTGAATAATTGTCTGTACCCGTGGACTAACCCTTTAATTGATTATGCAACTTCGCAATCAGACTTCGATATAGCTGAATTAAAAACGAGAAAAATCACTATTTATGTTGGAGTGAATCCTTTTGATATTGACAAACTGCAACCATTGATGCAGTTATTTTATAATCATGCCGCTGAGCGACTGATGACAACAGCTCGAAGTCTCGGTCATGGTGAGAATGGTGGTGTGTGTCTGTTTATGGATGAATTTTGTTCGATTGGCAAATTGGATATTTTTGTTTCTTGTTTACCATATTTTAGTGGATACAAAATCAAGCTATTTTTTATATCATCTGACGTTTATAAGATTGAGAAAATTTACGGTGAAGATGATGCTCAAAGCATTATATCGGACTGTACTTTTAAGGTAGCATTTGCAGCCAACGATTGTAAAAGTGCAAATCAAATATCTTCAATATGCCTTGATAGAAAGAAAAATATAGAACTTATGTCATGGCAACAAATCATGAACTTACCGTCAGATTCTCAAGTTATTTTGATGGATAAAGAGCAGCCTGTAATTTCAAAAAAACTTTTCTACTATGAAGATGAAAATATGAAGAAGAAGCTCATTGCCCCAGCTCCACTTTAACAAGACTCAAAGCGGATTAAAATCAAGAACCATCTCCATTACGAGATTCACAAACTTTGAGCCTATCGAGCAAATCCATATAGTCCTGCAGCACTGGAATCAGCGGACTTTATTCGGGTAGCTCAGTTACGACTTGTTCGATCTTCTGCCATTCTTCTTTCAGATGGCGCGGGGTAAGCTGGGCAACTACTTTGGTTCTGCATCCCTACGCTTGCGCGGCCGCTCAAGCAGACCAGGCTCACCACGATCATGATAAGATTTATTTTGCTCATCCAGTTTTTCATAGGTTTCATGGAGTTCTAAGTTTTCCTCCGCTTGTTCACACTTCAAGCGCTCCCGATCCAGCATATAATGGGACTGATGCTGGATGGAGTTTTTGTATTTTCAGGAGTTAAAGACGCCATTATTAAAATGATTTTAGCTAAGGAATGTGTCTTATAGACTGTGTTTAAAATTTATTATTTGTGTATTCTAGAAGATTCTCTATATTTTTGGTGATTAGCTATACCAATCCCTTGATTGGCAGGGTCAATATGCACAACGTTTTAAATAAAAACGAATAGCATGCATAAGTGCTGAAAACTTATTCTTTGCTATGCTAAAGAGGCGTGAATATATAGTATCTTTAGAAAAGACCCACTCAAAAGGCGCCCTCCATATAGAATCCGAAGGGTCGAACCCACCATTTTTACCCTTCCTATCAGTCTTCTTAATTCCTCCAAGATGCCCTCTTTTAGCTATGGCTATAGTTTTGGCAGGAGACGTGCAATACCCATTATCTGCGTATATAGAGCGCCTAGACGGGCACACATGTTTAAATCCCTGGGCATCTGTTAACGTTTGCTGGTGTAATCGTCGCCTTATCTACACTCACATGTTTTTTATAACCATACAAAAACTTAGTACCACCTTTACAGCCGATCTTAGCTTGTTTATCATGTGCCACTTTAGACAAAACTTCATTATTCAGTTTTTCATATTTCTTCCGCCTTGCCTCATCTCTCTCTTCCCACAAACTTGCCTTCTATATTAGATGCGATGCACCGACAAATGTAAATACCTCGCTTATATAACCTTGCGCCATAAGCTTATCTCTGAAGATACTAAATATCTTAGATAGCTTTTCGGTCCCTATCTTTTTCCTTAGCTTACTAAATACGCTATAATCTAGAGTCGCATCCCTTAAATCAAATTCACAAAACCACCTTGCTGCGTTGCTATCACTCTATCTTTCAAGTTCTTACCGCTCAAATCTTCCATCAATTGCAGAAGCACTTAAATAGCCTATGAACTCCGTAACCCTTGTAATTAGCTGGCAACTCAACTGCTGATAACTCACCACTAATTGCCGCAAAATTAAATAATGCCTCGAAACTCCTCTATTGATTATCCCTAGATACCAACTCTTCCAAACTCACCATTATTATTTGACTTAATACCATTCACCTACCATTTATCTTGCCCACTTACATGAATAATACCTTAATTTATCCCACTCGCAACTGCCCCTTAAAGGCTAACAACGAGGAAACATATGGAAATAGATTTTACAGGAATATATTGTTATGTTGATGATTTTTGCAAAGGATTTATAACTTGGTTGGAAATACATTTATAAAAGGCAAGGACAACGAAAGGCAAGAGGAGTAGGAAGTGCAATATGATCCTTAGTGAGATAGTGACTATAATATTAGGCTACTAAGAGAGTAAGTTTAGTTGTTTTATGTGTATGTAAAACACCGGAGAGATTTCAAAAATTTATTGTTGTATGATAGGTTTGTAGCCGTATTGTAGCGTATTTTGCCTATATTATGTTGCTTATTGCAATGCATTACCGGAGAAGTTTCTGGTATCCAATTTATTGATTCTACACCACTTGATACATGTAAGGATCTACGCGGCAGTAGACATAATATTTTTCGTGGAATTGCTGCAAAAAGTAGAAAAAGCACCGGTTGGTTTTATGTTCTGAAATTACACACAATTTTCAATGATAAAAGCGAATTTGTTTCCATCAGAATTACACCTGGTAATGTTGACGACAGAAGGCCTGTCTTGACCATGGCAAAAGGTTTGTGGGGGAAATTATTTGGCGATAAAGGATATTCTCAGAAAAATTAACAACACAGCTGTTAGATCGAGATTCGTTGCTCATTACGAGGCTTAAGAAGAACATGAAAAATAAATTACTACTCCTACAAGATAAGTTTTTGCTCTATAAACGCACAATTGTTGAAACTATTTTCGGCAAACTCAAGCAATTTCAAAGACTATGGCACTCTATGTTCACATCCGTAAAAAATGCTTTTTGTAATCTTATGGCTTGTTTGATTTCATACCAATTATCACACTATAAACCCACTATCTCAACAACAATTTTAAACCGAAAAAAGTAGCAATAGTGGCTTGTATGCGTAGATTGCTTGTGAAGCAGAGAGCGTTTGTCAAAGCTCCGTAATTGAAAAAGAAGAGTGAAATAACAATCTTTAGAAGCTGCCATATGTGGGTGCAAGCGAACACACCATCCAATAACGTCGTAATGCCTAAGCACGCACAAAAAATACAAAAAACAAAAACAGATAATTGCTCCTAGTGCTCATTTAAAAATGGAAATTGGTATTTTATTCCTTGAGAAGGCAGTGTGCGATTTTATAAAAAATCTAAAAATCGATCAAATAAAATCAAATTTGTAACTTTAATTGTAACTTTAATTATTAGTATTATTCATTATGGGATATGGTATAACCTTGCAAAGCACACCAAGGCCCTGAAGGGAAAACTCCCTGGCAATTTTTTCAAGAGCACTGGACAAAACTCCAAAATCCTTTACAATTAACTTACAATGAAGGTTGTGATTATAAGCGCTTGATTACAAATATTACATTGGCAAATTTTCGCAATCATGCGTATTTTACAGCTTATACTGACGCGCACTGCGTAGTGATAAGTGGCCTCAATGGTAGTGGAAAAACAAGCATACTTGAGGCAATTTCGTTACTTATCCCTGGTAAAGGGCTTAGAGCCACTAACTTGAGTGATGTTACTAGAGTTGAAGCATGTGCCGCTGATAATGCCCAAGGTAATAATGTTAGCCTAAATCGTTCAGATTCTTTGTACTCGGACGTTGGTGGTACACTATCCTCTTCAATCTCTTTTGCCAAGATCTCTGCGGCTAAACCTATAAAACAATCTGGATGGCAAAGTAGATTTTATATAGGAAACTATCACAAAACCCGAAATGTTACACGTGATACTGATAGTAATATCGTCGAATGTGCATATTCTGCTGAAAAACATAAAAAAATGCTAACGAGAGACGGAACCTCAATACAAAATGTTTCCAAGATTTTGGACTTAATAAAAGTTATATGGCTAACTCCAGAAATGGATAATTTATTTCTATCTGCTGCCAGTGGAAGAAGAAGATTTCTCGATAGAATGGTATACTCACTTTCTCCAATGCACGCCAATCATTGCATACAGTATAACTATTATTTAAAATCCAGATTGCAGCTTTTGAAAACAATAAATTATGACGAAAAGTGGTTAGATAGTGTGGAAAAAAGCTTATCAGAGCTTGCTGTAGTAATAGCATTACACAGATTAAGCATAGTTAAGATCATGAACACCACTCTGCTCAATTTTGCACGCAAAAACCCGTTTGCTGCTGCAAAATTAGAAATAAAAGGTGAAGTGGAATGCATTGCATCAGAAGCATTAGAGCATTTTGACATTAAAGATATATTACTGATGCACTCTTTATCTCTAGATGATAAACTACAACATGCTATATACTGCGTACAACAAAAATTTCGTAATAAACGGAGGATAGATGCAATAAACAAGCAATCTACTTTTGGTGTACAGCGCACAGATCTGGTAATTTTTGAAAGTAATAAAAATATGGCAGCCCACTATTGTTCAACGGGAGAGCAAAAATCACTACTAATTTCTTTAATTTTAGCTCAGGCAGAAGTAGTAGTTCAATACGCTATTAAGCACTCCGGATTGTTGTTACTGCTAGATGATGTGTTCTCGCACTTAGATAAAGTAAAGCAAGAAGCACTATTGAGCCACCTAAACTCACTGCCAATTCAAATATGGGTTACGACTGTTGACAGAACGTGTCACAACTTACTGGAGCGTTATATACCTAATACGCTCTTGATTGCACTTTAAATGCTCCCTCCCCTTTTTAACGCCCACGTTGTTGTGCTGCAGGGGATTTCTACTACACTCCTTCACCCTCACCATTGCGCTCCTAGTGCTCATTTTAAAATGGGACTTTGGTATAAGTTGTATTTTAGGCAATTATTGCACAGCATTTCTAGGTTAATGCTTACGTTAAGTTACACCAATTTCTAAGTCGGATAATGTCTATTTATTTTCTAATAACTCATTGACTTTATTCAAAAATGTATGTAGCGTATCTAACGTTTTTATGAAACTATGTTGCACCTGTTCTATACATTGTCTGGTTGAATTGTTTTTACGGTTCTCTGTTGTGTATATTACGGGGTTGTGGCGAGTTGGAGTTTAAGCGCAGATTAATATAAATTAGTACAGCAACTCGGAAGTATAGGGTTGCAGGTTTTTTACTGTAGGAGATTTTTTATGGCTGTTGGTATTGTTAAATGGTTTAATGCAAATAAAGGGTTTGGGTTCATTCAGCCTGAAAGTGGTGGGCAAGATGTTTTTGTTCATATTAGTGCTCTCAACGAAGCAGGGTTACGTACCTTAAATGAGGGGCAGCGCGTGGGTTACGAGCTTACTTCAAATAAAGGCGGTAAAGTTGCAGCAACAAATTTACAGGTTATGGACTAAAGCTTAGTATACTAAAAGGCACTTTTTTACGATAGTCGTCAGTTGTTTGTGTTTACATTTGGCATTTATCTTTTCGGTGTTTCCTCATCATATAAAGCTTGAATCTTGTGATTTGCTTTTTTACTCATGATGTGTATGTGTTTGTTTTTGCGAGTTTTAATTTCAAATACGGTCGTGTGGGTGAGGTTGTTGCAGGCTATTTCGCATCTACTGTTCTTGAATTTTGGGAATATTGGAGTTTGGGTGCAGTGTAGTGTTGTGTTTTGGGTATACAGAAGGTTATTGTGCACGGGGAGAGTTTGAGAGGTTTGTTCTCAAAAGGGGGTTCGTGCGCAGTAGTTGTAGCGTTAAATATTAACAACAGATATAAATTCTCCAAAGTTGGATTGCGTATAGTTTGGGGGTTGTTCTGTGCCCGTTATCTCTCTTTTTCAGCTATAAAACCATAATCAAATGAAAAATGGTTGTTTTTAAAATGCGGCATCCACAGCGTCAGTTAAAGAAAAATTCTTAGTTTTTCTAATATTTTGGGGATTTTTTAATCTGGGGAATAGGGAGATAAGAATAATGGACTATATTTTGCTTTTTCTATCATTTTTTGCATTATCCAGTTATCCACTATATTAAGTTCCGTTTTTAAATGAGCACTAGGAGCACAATAGTGAGGGCAAAGGAGGTAGTAATCTACTAGATAGCTGAACCCGAATCCTGCAGCGCAATAACGTGGGTTGTTAAAAATGGGATGCATAATCCCGCCCTAACTGATCTATAACTCACTTTAGTTTGCTTATTACCCCTCTTCTAAACGCTTCTTTTCTTCATACTCTCCCCATTCGTTAATTCCCAGTATAATACATATGCCCCCTCCTTCATCATCTGTTTCAGTGCTATAGTAAAATGGAAATGGGTTGGTTTTTGAAGGCAGCATCTACAACATCTATTAAAGAAGGAAGAGTATTTTTCAATATTTTGTCCGACGCCTTTAAATTGACAAAAAATTTCTCGATTGGATTTAAATCTGGTGAATAAGGAGGTAAAGACAACGGATGATATTTTGCCTCTTCTATCATTTCTTGTATTTTGTGATTTATGGAAGTTCGCGTTATCCATAATGACCGTCTGGCCAGGCTTTAACGCAGGTATCAGACAAATAACTTTGTATCGCAGTTTCCTTATAGCACATTGCTGCTATAATCTAGCTATAAAACCCGAAGTAAGGATAAAGATAATTGGTATGATATAAGCAAGCCATAAGACTACAAGAAGCATTTTCTACGGATGTGAAAGTAGAATGCCAGAGTCTTTGAAATTGGTTGAGTTTGCCGGAAATAGTTTCAATAATTGTACGTTTATGGAGCAAAAATTTATCTTGTAGTAGCAATAATTTATTTTTCATGTTCTTCTTAAGCCTCGTAATGAGCAACGAATCTTGATTCAATAGCTGTGTTGCTAATTCTTCTGAGATATATCCTTTATCGCCAAATAATTTTCCCCATGAGCCTTTTGCCATGGTCAAGACAGGCTTTCTGTCATCAACATTACCAGGTGTAATTCTGATGGAAACAAATTCGCTTTTATCATTGAAAATTGTGTGTAATTTCAGAACATAAAACCAACCGGTGCTTTTTCTACTTTTTGCAGCAATTCCACGAAAAATATTATGTCTACTGCCGCGTAGATCCTTACATGTATCAAGTGGTGTAGAATCAATAAATTGGATACCAGAAACTTCTCCGGTAATGCATTGCAATAAGCAACATAATATAGGCAAAATACGCTACAATACGGCTACAAACCTATCATACAACAATAAATTTTTGAAATCTCTCCGGTGTTTTACATACACATAAAACAACTAAACTTACTCTCTTGGTAGCCTAATAGAGTAAGTTTAGTTATAGTCACTACCTCACTAAGGATCATATTGCACTTCCTACTCCTCTTGCCTTTCGTTGTCCTTGCCTTTTATAAATGTATTTCCAACCAAGTTATAAATCCTTTGCAAAAATCATCAACATAACAATATATTCCTGTAAAATCTATTTCCATATGTTTCCTCTTTGTTACCCTTTATCGGCTCCTTTAAACAGATATCATATGCAGAGTGGGTTAAAGAGGGGCATTGATAAGACTTCTTTGAAACTCTCTGCTTTGGCTGCGAGCCACCCACACATCCAAAGCTCCAGTGCGCACTGGAGCCCTGCTGCGCCCCATGTGCCACCCGCATTTTGACATACACAAGCGAATTATTCCGAAAGGAGTCTGTTGTTTGGCAAGAGATCAACTACTACCCGCTAAAGCAGGTAGTTTGAGTTAACGCTTGCAAAGCAGATTAGTGAGATGGAATCTCAAAACTATCGTTCTATGATACGCTTCCTGGTTTTCAATGCACTCCTGAACTTACTGCTCATTTAGGTTACCAACTGTAACTGCAAAATATCCTTTAGCCCATATATGTTGTCCACAATATTTTTTCTTTAATTGCTCAAATTCCATTAGCACTTTACGGCTACTTTTACCCTTAATATACTGCACCAATTTCGAAATGCCCATATTAGGCGGTACCGACGCGGAACTTAATGAGCCAGACTGATGTCCACGTAATTAGCCTTCCCTAATAAGCTCCCTAACTTAACCCTGTCAATACTCTGTACCTATACTTAGTACACCAGATAATATGATATTTTAATTCATATATGATGTGAGACCCTTTCCTGTATAACATAAAATAAAAAAATAGTACTAAACTGTTCGCCTAAAGGCAAGGGTATTAACCCTATCCCACAGAGAAACATAAATTGGATACCAGTAACCTCTCCAGTAATGCATTGCAATAAGCAACATAATATAGGCAAAATACGCTTCAATACGGCTACAAACCTATCATACAACAATAAATTTTTGAAATCTCTCCGGTGTTTTACATACACATATAACATCTAAACTTACTCTCTTGGTAGCCTAATATTATAGTCACTACCTCACTAAGGATCTTATTGCACTTCCTACTCCTCTAGCCTTTCGTTGTCCTTGCCTTTTATAAATTTATTTCCAACCAAATTATAAATCCTTTGCAAAAATCATCAACATAACAATATATTTCCTCTTTGTTACCCTTTATCGGCTTCTTTAAACAGATATCATATCTCCATCTTATTGCATTATATTATCCATTCCTTAGCCTTACTTCGGGTTTATAAAGATATTTCTGTATTCCACTTTCGTTAACATACACCAAATTATCTCGAGATATTGATGATATTTTCTCTAAAAACTCTTCTTTTGTCTCGGGAATCTACTTCTTTGTAAAATGCTCTTTTTTTTGAAAAAACCCCCATCCTTTAAAAGGCGCGGCACATGCCAGTTGCAGTCATTCCGACTATCGCACCTATTCCTTCCTGTGTCAAATTCGGATTTCCTATAATGGGACTGATGCTGGATGGGTTGTATTTTCAGGAGTTAAAGACGCTATTATTTGAATGATTTTAGCTAAGGAATGTGCCTTATAGACTGCGTTTAAAATTTATTATTTAAGTTGCAGCAATAAGCACTTAAATAGCCCATGAACTCCGTAACCTTTGTAATTAGCTGGCAACTTAACTGCTGATAACTCACCACTAATTGCCGCAAAATCAAATAATGCCTTGAAACTCCTCTATTGATTATCCCTAGATACCAACTCTTCCAAACTCACCATTACTATTTGACTTAATACCATTCACCTACCATTTATCTTGCACACTTTCATCAATAATACCTTAATATTTATCTCATCTCGCAACAGCCCCAAAATATAAGACTAAACAACACTACTACTACACAATCAAAATAGGCTATATATATAGCTACTTTGAGCTGATTGTGTGTTGTAAATTTTACCTCCTTTCTTCTTGACTTCTATTACTGATGCTTAGGGTTAGAAGCTCCGTAAATAGAAGACTTTTGGGTAATACGTAAAATCCACATTTTGCTAACTACATTTGCAGCATAGGTTTTATCCCCATAAGATCTAGTCCTATCCCTATAGTATGTGCAACAGCGTACACAAGAGCAATCCTAGCACGTGACAATTCTGTATTCTCTGCCTGTATAAATCTTAACTTTTCTTCCTCAATACCTTTACTCCAAGTTGCATGAAATGCATTGGCTAAGTCATACAAGTAATAGGCTATTCTATGGGGCTCATAGGAGCTTGCAGCTAATTCAATTGTTTTTGGTAACATAGCAATTTGCTTTATGAGGTTGACATCTGTGTCATAGGCTAATTGTTTATAGTTGATAAGTATGCCATGTGAATACTCATAATTTACCTTTTCCAGCCCGTCTATGACATTGATTTCCCCTTTATCTATGATACCTTCACTTTGCGCTCTATAAATAATAGACACGGCTCTAGTATGCGCATATTGTACGTAAAATACAGGATTATCATTTGATTGCTCTCTAGCCTTATTAAAATCCAAGTCAAATACCGTATCACTTTTACGTGTTAACATACAAAAACGTAAAATATCTTTCCCTAATTCCTCTAAAACTTCTCGTAATGTTACAAAATTGCCAGCACGTTTGGACATTTTTAGCGGCTTTCCATCTCTTATTAGATTTACCATTTGGCTAATCAAGACACTCACTTCTGCCTTTCCATCACTAAGAGCTTTTACTACCGCTTGTATGCGTTTTACATATCCACTATGATCTGCGCCCAGCAACACTAACATTTTATTAAATCCACGTTCAATTTTATGCTTATGATATGCTATATCTGGCGCAAAGTATGTTGGTGTTCCATCTGATCTTAATACAGGTCTGTCGATATCATCCCCAAAAAGTGTTGATTTGAATAGCAATAACTCATGTGATTCCCAATCTTCTGGAGTTTTAGATTTTGGTTTTTCCAACATACCTCTATATAGTAAGCCACTTTCTTCTAATATTGATATTGCGCTCTCTATTTCACCCCTATCTCTTATGTCTTTTTGCTCAGAAATGAAAATATCATGCTTTACACCCAACCTGCACAAATCCTCCTTTATGCCATCCATAATTTCTTTAATAGCAAAATCTTTAAGGATCTCGTTACGCTTTTCGACGTCTAGATCAAATAAAGTATTTTCGTATATATCTCTTAATTGACTAGCTATATCGCACAAATAAGCACCTGGGTAGCACTCTTCTGTGAGAGATACGTTTTTGTCAATCATTTGTTGATATCTAATCCACAGTGACTTTACGAGTGTTTCAATTTGTTTACCTGCATCGTTTACATAGTACTCTCTTACTACTCGAAACCCCGATTTTGCCAACAAATTTGCTAGAGCATCACCATACACTGCGCCTCTGGCGTGCCCAATGTGCATGGGGCCAGTAGGATTAGCCGACACAAATTCAATATTTATCTGCTCACCACAGCCTAGGTTGCAATTCCCATATTCCTTTCCTATGGCATTTACGCAAGTAATAAATTCATGCCAAAATTCTAAATTCAAGAAAATATTTATAAAACCCGGAGGGATTACTTCAATTTTTCTGAATGTTTTGTTATTTTCACTTTTTTTAAGACTGCTAACTATGCGTTCTGCTATTTGCAGTGGAGGCAACTTGAGCTTTGATGCTAGTGACATGGCAATGCTAGTTGCAATATCACCATACATCCCTTCTTTAGGGAATTCTACGACAAAATTACTTACTTCTCCCACTTCGGGAAAATCTGCATTTACAGCATCTTGGATCCAGCATTTTATAATATTGAAAATATTCATATATTTTCCTCTCCTCCCAGAAAACTTTATACCAAACTTCATTTCTAAATGGACACTAGAAGCACAAGGGTGAGGGTGAAGGAGTGTAGTAAACCACACGACTGAACCCGAATCCCGCAGTATAGCAACGCGTACGTTATAAAGGTAGTCTGGCATTAGATCAGAAATTTCAGCGAAGCGCTACTACAATAGGTGTTCTATATCTTGCTGTAAGAGATTATCGACAAAAACAGGTAATCCCGTTCGTCTTGTTTTTTTCAGACGCTCACTATGTAAAATAGACATTAATTTTCTGACACTTTCTTGTATATTGCGATTGATGATAACGTAATCGTACTCATGCCAATGATTGATATCCAAATTGGCTAATGTCAAACGTTCCTTTATAACTTTTTCATCATCTTGATTACGTAGCCTAATACGTTTCAGTAAATCTTCTTTGGATGGTGGTAGTATAAAAACACTAGCTACATCTTTTTCAGAAATTGCTCTTAGCTGGGTATGTCCTTGCCAATCTATATCAAAGATGACATCTTCTCCGGCATTTAAGTACTTTTCGACAGTAAATTTTGGAGTCCCATATAAATGACCGAATATTTCTGCATGTTCAAGTAATTTACTCTCTTGAACCATTTGTTTAAATGTAGCGACATCCGTGTAATAATAATTGACTCCATCTTTTTCGCCGGAACGTATGGAACGAGTTGTTACAGAGATGGATGGGTGTATATGCTTATCTTCTTGCAATATACGCTCCATCAATGTTGTTTTACCTGTTCCAGAAGGCGCTGACAGTATCAACAATAGCCCTCTGCGCTTTATATCTTTATCTTCGTGTGTTTCCGAAAACATTTTGCTAATTTTATATTTTGCCTAATTCATAAATTAGACTAAGAGCACAATCCGTAATATCGCCGGCGCCCATACATAACACGATATCCCCACTTTTAGCAATATTAGCAATAACAGAATGCAAATTGTGCAACAAAGGTAAAAATACTACTTTATCAATAGCTAATTTGTTATGTGGATTTGTATACAGGTACTGTAGGATTTTATCTACCAGTATTTTACTACTTACTCCGTCAACAGGCTGCTCATTAGCTGGATATACATCACTCACTACTAGCAAATCTACCTCACTTGTTGCTAAAGTATGCACGAATTCATTCATCAAAAATGATAAACGTGTGTAACGATGTGGTTGTATAACTGCGATAAGTCGCCCCTGATCTGAAGCAATTTTGCTGATATAAGTTCGTGCAGCCTTAATAACTGCGGCAATTTCTTGTGGGTGATGGGCATAATCATCTATAATCGTTATACCTTTTACTTCTCCCACCTTTGTGAATCTTCTCTTTACACCGCAAAATTTTTGTAATCCATCACGTACCTCTGTCTCGCTTATGCCACTTAAAAAGGCGACAGCAATAGCTGCCACCGCATTTAAAACATTATGTTCGCCATGAGCAGGTAATAGCAATTTTGATATTGAGCCATTCCCTTCTATCGTATCACTTATCGCCTTTGTAGATTCTCTTTGTATGACGATGTCGAAATAAGTACCCTCAGAGGAGGAGCATAAATTGAGAGCTTGCACATTGTTTGCTTTATCAAATCCGTATGTAATTATCTTTGATAATGGATTATCAAGCTTTACACTGCTTGTAACTTCTTTCAAGACACTATGATCGCCACACACTACAGCTTGTCCGTTGGGCTTAATTTTGTATATAAATTTGCGGTACGCATCTAAAACTGCTTCAAAGCTGTGATAGTAATCCATGTGTTCAGGGTCAATATTTGTGACGACTGCAATATCAGTAGGTAGTATTAAAAAGCTACCGTCTGATTCGTCAGCTTCAACGACAATAATTTTGCCATCGCCCAATATGGCGTTAGTGCCGTAATTATTGATGATACCACCATTCACTACTGTAGGGTACCTAGCAGCTTCAGTTAGTATTGTAGCAATCATAGCAGTAGTAGTAGTTTTGCCATGAGTACCTGCAACACTAATTGCAAACTGGTTCTCCATGAGTACAGCTAGTGCTTCAGCTCTGGTAATAGTTGGTATACCAAGTTGTATAGCTGCTATAATTTCTGGATTTGTATCTATAATGGCTGTGGATTTTATTACTAGAGCTACTCTTGAATCAACATTTTCTCCATTATGCCCAGCAAAAACTTTCACTCCAATCTTGCTGAGGCCTTGCGTGATATAACTTTTCTTTGCGTCACTGCCTTGAGTTTTATAACCAATAGCACTAAATATGCGAGCGATACCACTCATACCAATGCCACCTATGCCTATAAAATGCAGAATTGCTGGAGGATACGGGAATCCCGCCTTATCTATTTTCATATTTTTTCAATGATCTTTAATAAAATCATCTACTTTCATTTACTTTTTTCTCTAAACCTAGAAGGCTTTGTGCTCTGCCATGCCATATGTTATCTGCAAAATTATACTTTAGCACTTCTGCATATTTTAAAGCTTCTTCAGTGATACCAAGTGCATAGTGAGTTTCAACTAATCTGTATAACGCCTCTGGTATCATGATTGTAGTGTCATAATCATACAAGACGGTTCTAAATCGGTTAATAGCAGACAACAAATTACCGTGCTTTAAGTAGAAACGCCCTACTTCCATCTCCTTCCCAGCTAAAGTATTAAATGCATATTCTTCCTTCCACAGCGCATCTTTAGCGTATTTTGAATTAGGAAATTTTTCTCTAACAGTTCTTAAAGCTTCTATAGCCTCGTAAGTTATTTTCTGATCTCGCCCTGTATCAACGATCTCAGTATAATAACATAGTGCCTTAAGATAATACATGTAATCCGCATACTTGTGTTGAGGATATTGTTTCGTGAAGCTATCTATAGCAGATATAGCATCATCAAATTTTTTGTAACTATAGTATATATAGGCTTTCAGTATTTGCGCATCTGGAATTAATATTGACGCCGGATAGTACTGCTCCATTTTTTCCAACTCGTCTACAGCTTGCTTACTACCTTCTTCCATTTGCGCCAGAGATTTTTTATATAGTTCCTCAGGGGTTTCTGCAATAGTATTCCCTTGCTTTTGAGAATGCTGACACGCTGCCAACAAGCATATTATAGTACCTACCAGGAAAGCTTTTTTGATATACCAACTATTTAGTACTGCCATATTTCCAACAAAAAAATTCCACAAGTTAAATAACAAGCATAGTTTACATAGCTCCAAACTCAATCCTGCTACATCGATTTATATCATATAAAGCAAGACTTTTTATATAATCATCTTTTAACATCATATCATGGATGTTGGCAACGTCTTTTAAGAGATATTTTTATTTATCACAAATGAGTTTTTCAATATAAGTTCTTGTAACAGGCTGGCATTTATTATACCCTCCTCATCATTGTAATCACATGTTAATTTACTTTGAAGAATATGGAACACAAGTCGAATGTTACTTGGTATGGAACTACCATATTAGCGGTACGTACAAAAAATGAAATGGTAATTGCAGGAGATGGGCAGGTTAGTTTGGGGCATACAATTGTAAAGGCCAATGCTAACAAGCTCAGAAGATTAGCAAAAGGAGAAATAATAGGAGGATTTGCTGGTGCTGCTGCTGATGGATTTACGTTATTTGAGCGATTAGATAGTAAACTAGAAACATATCCCAATCAATTGCTCAGAGCTGCTATAGAATTAGCCAAAGATTGGCGTACCGACAAGTACTTAAGACGACTAGAAGCTATGATGATAGTCGCAAACAAAGATATCACTTTGGTGATATCTGGTAGTGGTGATGTATTAGAGCCAGAGGGTAATGTAGCTGCGATAGGCTCTGGTGGTAATTATGCTTTAGCGGCAGCGCGGGCTCTGCTTAGTACAGGATTAGAAAATGCTGAAGATATCGCACAAAGGGCCATGAAAATAGCGGCTAGTATATGTATTTACACCAACGACAACATAAGAATTGAAAAAATAGACTCTATGGTGGAAAAGATCTAACACCAATTCCCCCCTTTAACGCTTTGTAGCTAAGAAATGAATTTGTTTATTGACCACTTGTTCACATGGCAGTAGGCTCAACCCTGCCTAGTTGCAAAAAAAAGGGAGGCAATATGCAAGAGAAAAATCCGCAAGTACAAGAATTAAAGGCATTGAAGGGGATATATGTAATAGGTCCCGGCATTGGGGTTGATAGTGAGTTAAAAGCATTATACGAGAAAGATGGGTATTTGATGATTGAAGACGGGCAAATCAATACTACACCTGATGTTATAAAACAAAAGCTTGATGAAGCGCACTACGTCGTAACTAAGGACACAAGAATTGACTTGAATTTTCACGGTAGTGTTGAGGATGGTAAGCATAAAATTATGGAGGGGGATACTAGTACATTTTTTACAGGCTTAAAAAACGTTTTTGGGTGCCCGTTATATGTACATCTCTGGAGTTGTTATGGAGGCATTGCAGGTCCTAACGAGCTAGGCGCAGAATCCTGTTTAGTAACTCATATCGAGGAGGAACATCCTGAACTCACGAAGTTGCTAAGCTTTTCCCTCAAAGAATCTATAAAACGCTATCAAAAATCGGAGGAGAGAGATGAGGGGCCCCTTACGCCATATGAGCAGGTGATATTGGATTTGCCCGAAAATTTTGAGGCTATGAATTTGTCCGTAGTATCGCAAGATGGCAAAGAAACGAAAAAAATAACATCCAGGAGGTACCAGGAGCTTTTAGAAAAAGGATATATTACTAAATCTGAGCTTGGGGCTAATGAGCCTAATTTCTATAAAATTAACTTGTTTTTGCGTGATGAGGCAAAGAGATTAATAAGTGAGTTTTCGCAGATTCAGGGTGTTAGCCTTAGAAGATTTACGCATGATGAAGCACAGAGACTAATGACGGGCAACGAAGGAATGAACATAGAAAATTTTGGTCTTGAAAGGCAAAAAATTTTCCTAGCAGGTGTTTTAATGCACCTATTTCATATGCATTTCCCCGAAAAACCAGAGTTTCTCAGAGCTTCTAAAATGATTTCTGCGTTGTTAGATGCTGGGTTTGTGAATTTTCATGCACTGGCTGATGCAGAAAAAATCATTGATATGAGTCTTACGGATTTTGTAGAGCAGAATGACGTACTACATGCTCTGATAATAAAACATCGCGGTATTAACCTACAAGACAATAATGGTGATACTGCCTTGCATATCGCGGTGAGAGGAGGGAAAACAGAATTAGTTAAAATATTACTGAGTGATAACGACGATATTAAGATTAGCATCAAAAATACAAAGGGAAAGACCCCTCTTCTTACAGCTGCTGAAGAAAATAAAGGTGCAATATATGAGTTACTTTTTTTTCACAAAAACATGAGTCTTGAGTCAGAAATTGATGCTATTGGTATGGTAATTGGAGGAGTAGTTCGAGAATGGACCACACAACTCAAAAATGGCCTACAATTATCAGAGTTTTGCAAATTTTGCGATAATTTCGCTAAATTGCCCGAAAAATCGAGGGTAGTTATGTATCAGCAACTGGTACGTGCTTTGGTTAATGAGTCGCAGACGGGTATGAAATTCACTTATAGCAAGACAGAGGAAAATTTGGAGCTGTCAGGTCACTTAGGTATGGTACTTGGAATGATGTGCACAACTATGCAGTGTGCAAAAAATCAAGGTGTATTGAATGCAATTTCAGATCAAATAACTAAGGAAGTATTATTGCCAGCATTAGAGCAATATACTTTGTGTCTTCAAAACAATTTTGTTAATTCGCTACCAGCCAAATCGCAGTACCAGCAGAATCTCAAGGAGTCGGATGCGCAGTATGTAAAAATTCTGCACATATTAAATGATGGTAATAATGTTATAGGTCACACATCGCAGTTTTGTGAACAGCTGAAGCAGCCACAGCGGTTTCAAAGCTCACTACAGACGGGGATGGTAATAATTGATCCCTCGCAGCAAGTACTAAACTTAACACCTGATGGACTAATGAGGCATTGTTCTTTAAAGGTGCTAGATACAATATTGCGCTTTCAAAATGGGTCTCTACAAATACCCGTCACAAAAAATCATTTAGGAATACTTGAAGGGTTTTGTGAAAGGATGAATCAGTTACCCCACGATGTAGTCCAAAGAATAGATGCACTGAGAGAACTACAAAAGGTATTTCCGGGGAAAGCACCGTTACAACAAAATCAAGATCAAAATTGGGTGGAAAAGATGAAAAACAATAAGCAAATGGACATATCAAAGCCATAAAGGGGGAAGGTTAAAGTATATGCCACAAAATCCCCTTTGTAACGTTTGTGTTGTTGCACTGCAGGATTTAGAGCTTGGACTTGCTTTATTACGTATGCAATGTTGGGATGTTAGGATAAAATGCAGTAATATTAGGATAAATTTGAAATTAAATTTATCCCAACAAGGACGGTGTCCTGCAAGCGTTATCTAAAAATTTGTGCTCTGTTTTCCCCATTCTAATGGGATAAGTCTCTGCTTTTTTTATGAACTTCCAACTCTAGAGTGAAAGCACAAACGTTGCTGGAAAGGGTAATGTATAAAGAGGTTGTCCTGCAAAAGGGTGTTATTTTACTGGCTATTTATTCGTATTAAACCAACAAAATTTTTTTATGCAACAGTCAGAGCACAAGGGCTTTTTGGCTTTACATATGTATCTACCATGTAGTATTAACCAATTACTAGCGTGCATATGCCATTTTTTCGGTATAACTTTGAGCAGTACCTGCTCTGTTTGTTCTGGGTTTTTAGTTTCGCACAAGCCCAGTCTATTACTTACCCTGAACACATGCGTATCCACTGCAATAGTAGGCTGCAAAAAAACACAATTCAATACCACATTCGCCGATTTTTTGCCCACTCCTGGTAAAGACATTAAATCTTCCAAGTTATTTGGCACACAACTTTGGTAACGATCAACCAAAATTCCACTTAGAGCCATTATATTTTTCACTTTTCTATTATATAGGCCTATACCTTTCATATATTGTTGTAGTATTTCTTCTCTCAATAGCAGCATCTTTTCGGGGCTATCAGCTATAGCAAAAAGCTTTTTTGTTACTTTGTTTACGCTAATATCTGTAGTTCTTGCAGATAGTACAACTGCAACTAGAAATGTGTAAGGTGAGGTATATTCAAGCTCAGATTTAGGATGTGGGTTGAGTTTAGATAGCATCGAAAATATTTTCCCCACAATACATCGAGATAAAGTAAAATTTACCATGGTCGCCAGTGCTCGGAGTAAAATGGGATATTTGGGAAGAAACTACATCAAAAAAATATCATTGTAAACAAGGAGAACGTGTATAAGACATTATAAAAAGCACTATTCCTCAACCAAGATTGCCACAGGATCTTCCCTTGGAGATGCACTTGCACACCTTGCTAAATTTTGTTAGTGCGCCATTGAATTACTATTAGCCTGAAAAATCATGGTTAGCCCAGTTTTTTGATTTTCGCAATGGGTACAAAAACGATTTGACTATCGTAGAAAATTAAGATACCGTCAAACTGGGATTTGCTTTGGGATAAGTTGGTTTTGTTTTTTACTTGTGGGTGATTTCACTTTTTAGCAGATTGGTCTTGGCTATTAGTGTCGTATTAGTCAAAGTTTGGTCTTGTAGTACTATCTTTAAGATCACATTTCAAAATTACTTGCTGAAGATAGTATGCAAGATATGAAATACATAAGGAATTTCGCCATTATAGCGCATATAGACCACGGCAAGTCAACTCTAGCAGATAGGTTAATAGAGCGGTGTGGTGCTCTTGAATCTAGAGAGATGGTAGCTCAGGTACTAGATTCGATGGAGATAGAGAAAGAGCGTGGTATTACTATCAAGGCTCAAACTGTACGTCTGGAATATAGTGCACGTGACGGCAAGAAATACATATTAAACTTAATCGATACTCCTGGTCATGTAGATTTTGGTTACGAAGTGAGTCGTTCCTTAGCAGCTTGCGAAGGATCAATCTTAGTCGTCGATTCAAGTCAAGGAGTAGAAGCACAAACATTGGCTAATGTATATAAGGCTATAGAGAATAATCATGAAATCATAGTAGTATTAAACAAAGTAGATCTACCAGCTTCTGATATAGAAAAGGTAAAACAACAAATACGTGAAGTAATAGGGTTAGATACCAGTAAGGCCATCAGTATTTCTGCTAAGACAGGATTGGGAATAGATGAAGTCCTGGAAGCTGTGGTTAATATACTACCCCAACCGGTTGTAGACAAAGAAAAGCCGTTAAAAGCTTTGTTAGTAGACAGTTGGTATGATCAGTATTTGGGAGTAGTAATATTAGTTAGAGTTATAGATGGAACATTAAAAAGGGGAATGCAAATAAAAACACTTTCCACTAATGCTACGCATATTATAGAAAGTGTTGGCATTTTTACGCCGAAAAAAGTAATGGTGGAGCAGTTAGAATCTGGGGAAGTAGGGTTTATTACCGCCTCTATTAGAAGGGTAGCAGATTGCCAGATAGGCGATACTATTGTAGATGAAAGGATAATTAACCCTGAACCTTTACCAGGTTTTAAATCAGTACAACCTGCGGTTTTTTGCGGCTTATATCCCAGTGATGCAAGTGAGTTTAATCTACTCAAGGAAGCAATCTCGAAATTGCATTTAAATGATGCAAGTTTCCAATATGAAATGGAAACCTCTAATGCCCTTGGTTTTGGATTTAGGTGTGGGTTCTTAGGATTATTACACCTTGAAATTACACAAGAAAGGCTAGAAAGAGAGTTTAACCTAGACTTAATTACAACAGCACCTAGCGTTATGTATAAAATACATATGAGGTCTGGTGAAATAATGGACATACACAATCCTGCTGATATGCCGGATTTAAGCAGAGTAAATTATATGGAAGAGCCATATGTAAAAGCCACTATTATAGCGCCTGATACATATATAGGATCGATTTTGTCGTTATGTACGGAAAAAAGGGGAGAGCAAATCCATATGACGTACGTGGGCAATAGAGCGATGATCGTATATAGGTTGCCGTTAAACGAAATTGTGTACGATTTTTACGATAAACTAAAATCATGTTCTAGTGGATATGCCAGTTTTGATTGGGAGCTAGACAGCTATTGTCGTAGTAGTTTAGTGAGATTGAATATTTTAATCAATGCAGAGCCTGTAGATGCTTTATCTACAGTAATACACCTTAGTAAAGCAGAGCATAGGGGTAGGGAGTTGTGTTTAAAACTAAAAGAGCTTATACCAAGGCATTTATTTAGCATACCTATACAAGCTGCTATTGGTGGAAAAATCATTGCACGAGAAACTATAACTGCATTGCGTAAAAATGTGACTGCTAAGTGTTATGGTGGTGATGTTACACGTAAGAGAAAATTGCTGGAAAAGCAAAAAGAAGGGAAAAAGCGAATGAGAGCAGTAGGTAGAGTCAATATTCCACAGAGTGCTTTTGTGGCAGTATTAAAAATTGGCGATAAATAAAGATATTTATAGTCAAATGAAAAATGGTTGTGTTTTAGAAGCGGATCTACAGCATCAGCTAAAGAAAAGTGTTTTTTATCTATCGCAACATACGGATACATCTCACCTTCCAGCCATATTAACATGACAATCTTGTGTATGGTTATGAAACTGCAAGTAGACTATCTCAAATATGACTTGATCAAACTAAAAATACGGAGTTATTGTCATGGCAAAAGATTATCAATTTGCCGTTAGATTCACAAATTCTTTTGGGAAATCACGAGCAACCAGTAATTTCAAAGAAAATATGATGTATTGAAGCATGAATACATTGTTAGCGCCTATAGGAATTGGCAGGTAATTACTGAGCTTTATGTGCAGCTGCTGGTCTTTTTAACAATATCGTTGCTGAATTTTGCATTGTTGTATATATTGACTACTAAGTTGTTCTATTGCCTATGCAGGTTCGCAGTTAAGGCGTTACTATTGAGGAAGAATATGATAAGGCTCCCATCTTCTGGCAAAAACGTTCCCTATTCTTGTAATGTCATTATAGAGATAAGCGCTAAAAATGATCAGGTCAAATATGAATTTGACAAAGATACCGGGTTGTTGTGTGTTGATAGATTTATTCCAACTAGCATGGTTTATCCCTGTAACTATGGATTTATACCAGGTAGTCTATCTGGTGATGGAGATCCGGTAGATGTGCTAGTACATGCAAGTTATCCTATATTACCTGGGAGTCTTGTTGAAGTACGGCCTATTGGAGTATTTATTACTGAAGATGAAAAAGGTGTCGATAGCAAGATAATGTCCGTACCTTTAAAAAAAATAGATCCATTTTTGTCTCATATTAATAATTACAGCGAACTGCCAGCAGTCTTATTGGAAACGATTCAACATTTCTTCGAATATTACAAAAAACTTGAAAAGGAGAAATGGGTAAAAATTGTAGGATGGCGTGGGGTAGAGGAAGCATACAAGATTATTGAAGAAGGTATCAAATCCATACAATAATAGTTTTTTTACATTACGTAGGTTGCAAGTGTGGTGAGTAAATTTGATCAAGGTAAAGTAGCACTTGTTTTTCCTGGGCAGGGATCTCAGGTTGTAGGCATGGGACGGGAACTATATGATGCATTTCATGCAGCTAGAGAGGTATTTACAGAAGTAGATGAAGCGCTACAACAAAATTTATCTAAGATGATGTTTCACGGAGATATTGATGAACTCACGTTAACAGTTAATGCACAACCAGCTATTATGGCTGTTTCAGTAGCTGTTTTGCGTGTTATACTTGGGCAATCTGGGTGTAGTTGCATCGATTCTATGTGCTCCATTGTTGCTGGACATTCATTAGGAGAATATACGGCGTTATGCGCTGCTAATGCTATAAGTTTGCACAATACAGCTAAGTTATTAAGGATACGTGGGAAAGCAATGCATGACACTCTACCAACTGGCAAAGGGGGTATGTTAGCACTGCTAGGCACGGACATAATGATTGCTGAAAAAGTAGTAAATGATGCTAAAGTATTTGGAAAATGCGATATAGCAAATGATAATGGTGCGGGGCAAGTTGTTTTAAGCGGAGAAGTTGAAGCTATAAATCGGGCGGAAGAAGTCGCGGTGCAGTACGGTAGCAAAAAAGCCATTAGGTTATCTGTGAGTTCTGCATTTCACTCTGAACTCATGTTGCCAGCACAACCTGTACTAGAAAGAGCGTTGAGCGAAATTGATATGCAAAAGCCAATAGTTCCCATTGTTTCGAATTATACAGCTCAAGCTACTCAGGATATAGGTGTAATAAAATTACTCCTCGTACACCAAATTTCCGGAAGGGTACGTTGGAGAGAAAGTGTGTTAAGTATGCACCAAGAACATGAAGTAGATACTTTTGTGGAAATAGGCCCAGGTAAAGTTTTATCCGGTCTTGCAAAAAAAATAATTCCAACTAGCATTACATTTAATGTAGGAGTAATAAGCGAAATGGAGGCATTTTTAGAGTTTTTATCGAATTGATATAGTAAACAATGAGGTTCAAGTGTTTAAATTAAGTAATCGTAGAGTCTTATTGACAGGAAGTACAGGGGGGATAGGACAGGCTATTTTGGAGACTTTTATTAAACTTGGGGCAACGGTTGTTGCAAGTGGTACTAACACTGAAAATTTGGGGAAGCTTTGTTCCAAATTTGGTAGTCGGGTTGTACCTATATCCTGCAATTTGGCAGATTATGAAGAGACAGAACTATTAGTAGGTAAGGCAGTTTCCGTCTTAGGAGGCCTTGATATACTTGTTTGCAATGCTGGAATTACGAGAGATAATTTGTCTGTACGAATGAAGCAAGCAGAATGGGATGAAGTTATCAAAATCAACCTTACCGCTACCTTCCAGCTGAATAGAGCGGCTCTAAAAGAAATGATAAAGCATAAATACGGGAGAATCATTAATATTTCCTCCATTGTGGGGTACACTGGTAATGTAGGACAAGTAAATTACTCAGCAGCTAAAGCGGGTATTATTGCTATGTCTAAAAGCTTAAGTCTTGAATTCGCCTCACGTGGTGTAACAATAAATTCCGTTGCTCCTGGCTTTATTGATACTGCTATGACGAAAGACCTGGGTGATACCATCAAAGAAGCAGTGATAAAACGCATTCCAATGGGTAGGATGGGAACTTCACATGATATAGCGGCGGGAGTGGCGTTCCTTGCTTCGGATGAAAGCTCCTACATCACCGGTGCAACGTTGCACATAAATGGTGGCATGTTGATGTGTTAGAGTTCGCTCTGTCCAAAGCTAGATCTATCCTTTAGCTAACTTTATCCGCCATTTTTTTCGTCGAAACTCTCTTTGCTGAGTTTTTCAACGAGCCTAGACAGTTTGTTTTTTCCTTTCTCGTCAGCAGCCTCCTTTTCGTCTTTGCCCTGAACGGAGATGCAAGCCTTTGTTTCCCCTTATAGAGAAGTACTTCGTTAGGCCACCATCTCCTATTGGTTATTTTTATGCTAATATAGCTGAAGGTAAGATGAGACATAAATGCATGAACAGCTAAAGGTGCACTTGCATCCTTATTTAATTGCATATAATTCCGCAAAATGCCTTCATTGAAGGGGGAAACACCCCGCAATTTATTCAAAAACACTGGACGAGAAGTACCAGAAGCATTTACTACCAATCCACGCCACTTCTTAACGGAATTAAATAATTAGGATTATACCAACAATCTCCTGCGTAGGAAAATGCAGAAACTTTCCCTTCCTTGTTTGTGACGTTTTTACTTTTTCTTTACTTTCGCATCCACGTTCTAGTGCCATACAATGGGCCATAACTACCATAATCGTTTAGCCAGGGTATGCCCTCCAAGGTGGAGATGATACTGAATTGGAGTCTTTTCTTTGTGAGTGGATCAGAAAAACAAGTAACAAAATACCATTCGAAAAAGACGAGAGGTATAATTCCGAAAGTTATTATGAATGGACGAATGGATAGTTTTGGTACATTAGAAAAAGAAGCACGTAAAGCAAGAATTATGATCATTCAGGTATTAATGTATTTTTTGTGGGTAGATGTGCGGATAGTACTAGGAGAGTGATGGGATGGGAGGTTGGTATGAAAATGTGAAGTATATATAGATTATAATGTTAAAAAGTATTCGAAATAAATATTGCAGTCAAGGTTTAGCAAACAATACTAGACTCAAATTCCATTAGCACTTTACGGCTACTTTTACCCTTAATATATTGCACCAATTTCAAAATACCCATATTAGGCGATACTGACGCCAATATATGAACATGGTCCGGACTTAATGGGCCAGACATGATGTTCACGTAATTAGCTAAACACACTTCCCTAATAAGCTCCCTAACTCTTTCGGCAATTAACCCCTGTCAATATTTAGTACACCAGATAATATGATATTTTAATTTATATATGCTGTGAGACCCTTTCCTGTATAACATAAAATAAAAAAATAATACTAAACTGTTCGCCTAAAGGCAAGGGTATTAACCCTATCACACAGAGAGACATAAAATTTCTTCTTTTAGTAATGCCAATTGTGAAGTGCATGGTGCACAATTCTTCGAGGCACACATCAATATTGAAATTCATGCGTACTGGAACAATGTTGATCGTGATATGCTACTAAAGAACCCGAACTAAGGCTAAGGAATGGATAATATAATGCAATAAGATGGAGATATGATATCTGTTTAAAGAAGCCGATAAAGGGTAACAAAGAGGAATCATATGGAAATAGATTTTACAGAAATATATTGTCATGTTGATGATTTTTGCAAAGGATTCATAATTTGGTTGGAAATACATTTGTTGAGTTCTAGAACAAATAAGCGTAACAGGCGTAGAAGTGCAATATGATTCTTAGTGAGATAGTAACGAGAATGTTAGGCTACCAAGAAAGTAAGTTTAGTTGTTTTATGTGTATGTAAAACACCGGAGAGATTTTTGTTGAAACTATTTTCGGCAAACTCAAGCAATTTCAAAAACTATGGCACTCTAGGTTCAGGTCCGTAGAAAATGCTTTTTGTAATCTTATGGCTTGTTTGATATCATATCAATTATCTCCCAATAAACTTGCTATCTCAACCATTATTACCTTGTAATCTTATCCATACTCGGGTTATTAAAACAATCATTGATTTAGGATTGAAAATATGAGAAATGGTCTGGAACAAGTGTTACATGGACGCACCGGAACAACAGGGGAAACCCGTAGAGAGATGCAGTTATGTAAAGGGAGAATCCGTGCTGCAAGAAGGTTTAATGCAAATCCAAAGTTATCAACTTCAATTAAGTTGATAAAATTTATGTTTTTACAACGACCTCCCTTAAACGCGTGCAACAAATCGAATTCAGTTATGTATAACGCACATACTTTTCCCTAATCTTTGCATTTATTCAAGATGTTCAAACACGCAACTGTGGAACTTGATCAATAAGCTCCACAGTCACTCCAGGCAACAAATTTTAAAAAACAATTTTAAGAAATGAAATCAAACTACATAACCCGCATCTAAACTAAGAAAACTATGTGATCCATAATCAAAAATATCATGATTATCGAAATTTAAGTTGTTTGAATCAATTTCTTTTGCTGCACCACCGGTGCCTATAATCACTACTGCTCCTATTACAACCACTAAAGGTCCAACAGGACTTGCCAACAACGCTCCTAATGCAGTCCAAAACCCAGTTGTACCTACCGCCACACCTGCGGCGCCAGCGGCAGCACCAGCCGCAACACCCGTAGTAGCAGCACCAGCACCAGCAACACCACCAATAACAGCGCCACCAGCAATAGCACTAGCAGTTGCACTACCACCTATTGCCGTAGCACCTGCAGCAGCTCCTCCAGCAAGTGTACCAGCTGCTCCAGCTGTTCCCATTATAGCCATACATTTCGCCTCTTTAACTAAAATTTATATTTTTACGTTAATCCCTCCTTAAACGCATGTAATGAATTGAATCTAATCATACACAATACATACACTTTCCCCCCGATTTTTGCATTTATTCAACAAAAAGCAAACATTCGCTATCAAAACGTGATAACTACAAGTAGGGTAATGCGAAATGAATAAATGTAAATAATAAAATAAATTAATAATTTAGGAATTATTCATTATGTCAATGTCATTTTAAATACATATAGCGAATTAAAACCGTACTAGTGTCATGATGGTATCATTGGCACATTTTATATCAAATTCCCTTTTTTAACGTTCACATTGTTGCGTTGCAGGATTCAGACTCAGTCGTGTAGTATTACTACACTTCTTTGTCCTCACCATTGTGCTTCTGGTACTCATTTTAAAATGGGACTTGGTATTACTCATTTTTATCATACGATTTCGGTTATTTATCTCGATAAACGCCCTTAAATTGTATACTAAATTTAGTAAAACCTACCTACACCTGTAATATCATTTAATTGCAGTGTGACATGATGCGAAGATTCATTTCGATCAATCTAGAAAAGTTTAGTTATATTCAACAATTCGTAGCAGAAGTAACATTTCGACCAAAGTCTTGCTATTATAATCCAAAGACTCGGCATAATACTTCTTGATAATATTCTACAAACCATACGCCAATGGCAGAGATGGTAGTTGCAAGCAGTACGACCCCCACTAATATCTGTGCTGGTAACGTGAGGAAAAATATTTGTAACTGTGGCATAAGCTTTGATAATATACCAACTCCAAGCATCAATATGGTGGTAAGTATGATGAATGGAGCTGCTATTTTTACTCCAGCTTCCCAAGCACCGTTTAGTACTGTTATTATCGTATCTAGTAAACTCGGATAAAATTCTGTTATTGTATAAAATGGTATAACTTTATAGCTATGTACTACGCCTTCTAGTATCATTAAATGTGTATTAGATAACAACAGCAGTATTACTGCTAGCAGTGAGAATATATTTCCCACGACACTACCCTGTGTTTGCTGAGATGGGTCAAATAACATAGCTGCTGCTAGACCTAATTGAGAGGCAATAGTGATTCCTGCAATATGAATTGCGGTTAATATTGTTCGTACAATAATACCTAGGCTCAATCCTGTAGCTAATTCCTGTATTATCAACAAAAATAACAACAAAGGAGAAGAAGTTAATTCGACATTTAGTTGCATAAAAGATTCTTCTACAGAAGCGGTCAGAGCTATACTTACCATAATAGCTAGAATTAACCTTATGTTAACCGATACTGTCGCATCCGAGATTGCCGGAATGAACATAAAAAGTGTACCAACACGACAAAAAACTAGAAATGTCTTCAGTATAGCAATAGTTGTAAAATCAGCTAAAATCATTAGGATACTAGTAAATTTATCTCAATTTTAGATATTTTTCAGAAAATAACGTGTACGATGCACAAAGTTACAAAAAATCCTCAACATACATACGTGGTTTAAAAATCTAGAATGGTTAAGGTACAAAAAATTATATGAGCGGTCAACAGGATGATTTTATAAAAAATGATGATCAATCTACGAAACGTAACGTGAATAGTAATGATTATTTAAGCTGGCTTTTTGACTCCACTGAAGAAAAAACTAATAAAATTGATGACGTTGAGGATGTACAGCCCCTACAAAAAGTGAAAGCTGAGAAAATTGCAAAAACAAAGTGTGATGAAATTGTTGAGGGCCAGACATACGTCACAAACAATATCAAAGCCACCATTATTCAGGATGACAGTGTATCTGTACTATCTACAAAACAACTTGCCATTTATTATTTTGCGGGCAGCATTATCCTCGTAAGCATATTGTCCTTTGGAATATACATCATGTACGATAAATGGAGAAATCACCGTGACGCAGAGCATATTGTGTTGACTCCTCTTTTTTTTAAAGATCGTCTATTAATTGATACAAATGATAAAAAGAATAGCACAAAAATGCTACTTGAGTATGGCTATGTAGATCCCAATATTAGCCGCTTAATGTATTCTTTTGTGAAGAAGGGAGATGTTGTAATTGATGTGGGAGCGGGCTTTGGCTACTACACCATGTATTTATCTCATTTAGTTGGCAACGAAGGTACGGTGCACAGTTTTGAGGCAAATAAAAATAAATTCTCCCTTTTAGAGAACTCTGTATTAATCAATCATCTTAAAAACATACACGCTTATAACAAATTGCTTTTTTCAACTTCAGCCCGAATATTACTAGAAATGCATGAAGAAGCAGAAGGGAAAAGTGGAAGCATGAGTATTTTCTTAGATCATAGTGTATTAACTCACGCACCACATTTGGTTACTACATATGCTGAGACAATAGATAGCGTTTTACCAAATTTGAGTAATGTAAAGCTTTTACACATAAATGCTAAAAGCAGTGAGCTTAGCATTCTATTAGGTGCAAGCAACCTAATTGCAAAATCTCCCAATATAAAAATTATTACTAGTTGGAACAAGCAATTGATGCAAAAATATGCTAATATTAAGCAATTTGTAGCGCAGTGTTTACAACTAGGCTTTAAATTTTGGTTACTAGATCATACAAGTGGTGAATTAAGAGAATTAAACCAATTAGAAACAATAATGGCCGTAGACGATGGCGTATTCGTTGTAGCTAAGAGTTATAGATAAAGCTGAATGTCGCCTTAAGAACAAATGATAAACGAGAACTTTTGATTTATTTTCATTTTTTGATAGTGTATAAGTGAGATTGGTGGAGCAGTTAGTAATCTTTATAGATAGGATTTTATGTATCATAGAATAAGTGGTAGGAAGTTTAATCGTAATACGGGGCATCGTAAGGCTCTATTAAAGAATCTGGTGAAAGCGTTAGTTACTCACGAAAGTATACAAACTACAGTACCTAAAGCAAAGGATCTCAGGCCGCTTGTTGAGAAAATTGTTACTTTAGGCAAAGTAGACTCATTGCACAATAGGAGAAATATTATCTCTATGCTAGGCGGTGATGCCAAGGTTGCAACGAAAATTATGGAAGTACTTTCTAAGCGTTACCAAGATAGGCAGGGGGGGTATTTAAGAATTATAAAAACTGGATTCCGTAAGGGTGATTGCGCCCCTATGTCTACAATACAGTTTGTTTAACATGCTCTTCGGCAGGTTTTGTTAGTGTGGTACAAATATATATAGAGGTGATATGTCAGTATTGGTAGGGGGGAGTGCGTGTGATTTCTGGTCTGCTGCTGTTATGCCAGATAATACTATTGAGGATTCTTTTAATTTTCGAAAGTACGTTAATGAAAGCATTGGTGTGCTTTTTTTCTATCCTTTGGATTTCACATTTGTTTGTCCTTCGGAAATTATAGCTTTGAATAACAAGTTGGAGGAGTTTGAAAAAAGGAATGCTAAGGTTATTGTGGTGAGTGTTGATTCACAATTTACTCACTTAGCATACAAAAATACGCCTGTAGACAAAGGTGGTATTGGTTGTGTAAAGTTTCCGATGGTGTCTGATTTAACTAAAGGGATATCAACTAGCTATGGAGTGTTGCATGATAATTCTATGGCTTTGAGAGGGACTTTTATCATAGATGATACTTTCACGGTAAGACATCAATTAATTAATGACTTTCCTTTCGGAAGGAATATAGAAGAAATTTTACGCATTGTTGATGCTATTATTTTTAATAAAAAGCACGGGGAAGTATGTCCAGCTAACTGGAAAAGTGGCACAGCTGGAATGAAAGCAACTACCGAAGGTGTGGCTGAGTATTTACGAGATAATGCTTCTGAGCTATGATATTCGTTTAATTGCAGTAGGATGATGATACACAGATAGTTTTGGTCGCTGTGCTTTTCGGGGTTTGTTGCTTACCTACCCCAATAATTGAGGTAAAAGTGGAATCTAAAGTGTTAATAATTGGCTCCGGTCCAGCAGGTTATACTGCTGCTATCTACGCAGCACGCGCGTGTCTAGAGCCGATCTTAGTTTCTGGACACCAAAAAGGCGGCCAGTTGACAATTACCACAGATGTAGAAAATTATCCAGGCTTCGCAGAGATGATACAAGGACCGTGGTTAGTGGAGCAAATGGAAATACAAGCTAAGAATGTAGGTACAACAGTTGTAAACGATAGTATAGTACGTGTGGATTTTATGCATCGCCCCTTCAGGGCTTACGGAGAGGGTGGTCATACCTATACTGCAAAAAGTGTGATAATATGCACAGGATCCCAAGCAAGGTGGCTAAATCTTCCAAGTGAGGTAAAATACCGTGGATTTGGTGTCTCAGGGTGCGCAACTTGTGATGGGTTTTTTTATCGCGGGAAGAAGGTCATGGTAGTAGGTGGTGGGAATATGGCAGTTGAAGAAGCCTTATTCTTAACAAATCATGCTGCTGAAGTACTTCTTGTGCACAGAAAAGATCAGTTACGAGCAGAAAGAGTAATACAAAATAGGTTGCTTGCTCACAATAAAATAAAGGTAATGTGGAATACAGTATTGGTGGAAGTATTAGGCTCGCAGAATCCTGTGTGTGTAACAGAAGCTGTGTTGCGCAACGTAAAGAGTGATGAATTGATAAAGGTACCGATTGATGGAATCTTTATAGCTATAGGCCATATTCCAAACACAGAAATTTTTAAAGACCAACTAAAATTGGACGCTGATGGATATATAACAACAAATCCTGGAAGTACAGCTACTAATATACCAGGGATATTTGTGGCGGGAGATGTGCAAGATAAAATATTTAAGCAAGCCATTACTGCTGCAGGTAGTGGTTGCATGGCTGCTTTAGAAGCAGAAAAATTCTGTATGCATCAAACTTTCTAGTATAAGATGTTTGGCCCCAGAGAATAGTGGTGTGTTACATGAAGACGCAAGTGCAGGAAGAAAAGGCTTGTTGGCCAAATATTATACACGGACGTACCAGAGCAACGAGGACAGGTAGAGGAATAGAATGATGTAAAGAAAGCCTGGCAAAAGTTTAATGCTAACCTTAAGACGATTGCAAAATGGAGGAGGAGTAAGGACCCTGGTGATTTGCCCATAGTTCTAAGATGGTAAAGTCTGCAGCTAATTACAATTGCACTTACGTTATACGCTATTATATAGCCAGTAAAGTATTATATTGGAGAAGGTGGATGATGGGGAGTTATTGAAGTGTAATATCAATACTCCTTTTTTTAGCGCCCATGTTGTTATGCTGCGGGATTTAGGCTCAATCATGTAATATTGCTACACTCCCCCTCGCCCTCACCGTTGCACTCCTAGTGCTCATTAAAAATGGGACTTGATATAAAAGAACATAGGGCCAAAACCAAGGATTTAGAGAAGATATGTTTGATAGGACTTTAGTAAAAATGGCTCAATTTTGGGTGGTGTATCCATCCACTACAGTTTATAGGATGCTAAAAAAGCTGAATTTCACTTTTTAAAAAAGAGTTTTTGTTACAAAGAGAGAGGAAGTAAGTTTATGGAAAAAATAAGGTTAAAAATGAATCTGGTATAGATGATAACGAATATTATTTTATGGATGGAGCCCGAGAGGGGCAAGGCAAGCATATAAAAAACGCCGTTTAAGTATTATAGCTGAGATAGAGGAGCCTGCAATTTGGAGGATACTGCAATAAATCAACATTTGAAACAT
>CAXOVX010000047.1:0-8821 GCA_964213345.1 Alphaproteobacteria bacterium
AGCTAAAATCATTTTAATAATGGCGTCTTTAACTCCTGAAAATACAAAAACTCCAGCCAGCATCAGTCCCATAATGACAGATTCTACAATGATTAGAGTGTATCAGCATACAGCTGGTACGAGAAAAAATGTAGAGAATGATACGTAAAAACAAGAGTTAGGCAGATCCAGAGGAAGGTTTTACTACTAAACTTACATGCAGTTTGTGACGGCCTTGGGAAACCCACTTTGAGGTTCCCTTCATATTACAGCGGGAAAAGCTGTGGTTCGATAGCGCTTTGGTAGGCCTATGGAGGAAGCCCCTTGTTGCGGACAGTATATGATGCAAAGTAGCGCGTGCCCCAAGTTGTAATCCCACCTCGTAACCACAAAAAAACATTCCGCGAATATGATATAGAACTTTTAATGAGCTCAAGCATTTTTACAGAGTTGTTGCACGTTACGATAAATTGGCTATAGCATTCCTGTCCACTGACATACCTCTTATCCCTCTTTGAAAAAATCCCTCCCTGTATTATTCTACTACATACGTTCATCTTGCAACAGTCCCATTATGGAGGGCAGCGGGAAATAGTGATTTTGTAGATAGTTTTTTAGGAAAGACGGAAACACAGTCGGAAACTTTGCGGGTCGAAATGAGTACCGCAGCGCATCATGCACGCAAGGACATAGAGTTGAGTAACACAAATAACAAAAAAGAATACTTTTCCAACAACTTCATTAGATATACGCAGGATCCCAAACACCAGAGCAACGCGGGGGCTCGTAGCTAGAATTTAGAACTCCAAAAGAACCTTATTCAGAACGGATAACTCTTGACACAAGGAAACCAACATCACGTTGTAGCTGCAGATTGCGTTGTTGCTGTTTGTTCAGTAGAAATTTTTTCTTCTTCGGCACGTCCAGAGATCGATAGAATGGCAAAGTTTCTCTTATCTACTGGAACCAGCTTATCACCTAGATTCAAATCGCCAATATGCACAGAACGACCAATCTCCAAACTAGAAATATCAATTTCTACAAACAATGGTATATGGTCAGGATCACACATCAACAATATGGCGCGATGCACTATAGTCAACACACCACCCTTTTTTATACCAGGACATTTATCAGCATTTAGGATTTTTACACGCACCAAGACCTTCACTGGAGTATCACCTACAATCTGCTGAAAGTCTATATGAATAGGCAAGTCAGTTAACGGATGTAATTGCACATCCTTAGTAATAGCTCTGACTTCTGTGCCATTTAAAGCCAGCACAACAATCCTAGATTGCAAATTACCCTTGCTGTATTCTTTCACAAAATCTTTACTCAAGACGGATAGCATAAGCTGCTCCGAGCCACCATAAAGTATTGCAGGCACTCTCTGCCTATTACGCAACGCCTTAGCTACTCCCGTACCCGCACTGCCCTTCAATTCTACATTTAAAACAACTGTATCTGACATAAAGCTGTAACCAACATTCTGACTATGATCTATTACATTTACACTCTCGACACTCAAAAAACATACCTAAAAGCACTCGAACGCTAAAGCAGAATAGATGATAATGCAACAAACTTTTTACCACTACTTACTTGAAAAAAGCATCACAAAACATCTTTTTTTTACAATCTGGCAGAGTAAAATCAAGAAACAAAACATTCCCCCTCTACCCACTAAAAAGCAAACAAACCAGAAGTGGAACCAAGTTTTGCCACATTATGTAATCCAACAACACCCACATAGAGTCCACAACGACAGAGCTAGCAAAGACTGAAGGATCTCCTCCAGGAAAACACGGAACACGCGCCCTACCCTAATTTAACGTGCACTACCAACTTGCCTTTCTAAGCCCAGGCATCGCTCCACTACTCGCCAACTCTCTGAGGCATATCCTGGATACTTTAAATTTTCTGTAATATCCTCTACCCCTCCCCGTCAACAAACACCTGTTTCGTAATCTGACCTTACTACTGTCCTTAGGCAAACTATTTAACTCCAATTGCGCACTAAACCGCTCTCCCATGGATAATGCGGTATTTCTTACGGTAGCCTTTAGCTTCGACCTCCTTTCAGCATACTGCTCCACAAGCACCTGCCTTCTCAAATTTCTTTGTACTACACTCTTTTTCGCCATAGCCCTTCTTGCATTAATCCACGTATAAAAATAAAAAACAACATCAGAGAAATACTCTTCCCACAAACCTCACGCTATAAAAGGCATATTAAATACCTCTAGTAAAGCTTTGGCTTCAATATTATTCCTTGCACTAGTAACAACTACTATATTCATTCCACGAACCTTATCAACCTTATCATAGTTAATTTCAGGAAATATTATCTGCTCCTTGAGTCCTATAGAAAAATTACCGCGCCCATCAAATTGCGTGGGATAAAATCCCTTAAAATCACGCACCCTAGGCAATGCAATGTTAACCAATCTATCTAAAAATTCATACATAATGTTACTACGCAAAGTAACTTTGCACCCCAAAACCGCTCCTTCTTTAAGCTTAAATCCTGCAATCGATTTTTTCGCTCTAGTAATTATGGGCTTTTGCCCCGTGATTGCCATGAGCTCACTTGCTATCTTATCCATAAGCTTAGGATCAACCAGCACCTCCTTAGCCCCGGTACTGACCACAATCTTCTGCAACTTAGGCACCTGCATGATGTTTTCGTACTTAAACTTCTCCGCTAAAGCCTTTCTTCCAACATTATTATAATGCTCCTTCAAACGTGGAAAAACGCTTCCCTGTTCTAGGCCCCTTTTTACATTTTTCAAATTCATAACTTTAAAGTATATAACAAGATAACAACACAAAAATCCAACAAATACCCACTGCAACAACACATCATTTGTACAAATAGAAATAACAAACGCAAAATCAAACTGCATCTATAAATTCGCCTGACTTCTTAGCATATCTAATTTTTTTACCATCAACAAACTTATAGCCCACTCTCGTAGCACTACCAACTTTGGGATCGATGTGCGCCACATTGGAGGCATGCAGTGAAAACTCCACATCTGCAACCTGTGCATGTGGATTTTTCATATTGGGCTTTAGCCTTTTCTTCTTTAAATTGATTCCTTGCACAATCACCTTATTTTCCTGCGGCATGACTTTCTGTACAACACCAGTCTTCCCCTTATCCTTACCAGCAGTAATTATCACCGAATCACCACTTTTTAAACGCATTTTTACCTTTACCATCTATTGTACCTCAGGCGCTAGAGATATTATTCTACTGTTAACAGCCCTTAGCTCCCTTGGTATAGGGCCAAATACACGCGTACCAATAAGTTCCCCCTGTTTACTAATCAACACCACTGCGTTATCATCGAACCTTATATAACTTCTATCATCTCTTCTAAACTCTTTCTTTACACGCACAACAATAGCTCTGTGAACTTCACCTTCTTTAACTTTGCTGTGCGGTATCGCCTCCCTAATAGCTACTACAACCTCGTTCCCTACGGTACCTACCTGCACCCCAGTACCACCAAGAACCTTTATGCACCTCACCTTTTTTGCACCAGAATTATCAGCCACATCCAATACACTTCCTACCCTAATCATAACTACGCCTATTTAATAATAACACAACAAACACTCACTACATACCACCTTTAACGAACCTAACCAACTATCACCCACCTTTTAGTTTTAGATATAGGACGAGACTCTATAATAGTGACGCTATCCCCCATCTTATATTGATTCATAGGATCATGCACGGCATACTTTTTCTTTTTCTTCACAATTTTCTTATACCTATCATGCATCACCTTTCTTTCCACCAATACAGATATGGTCTTATCAGCTTTATCACCCACTACTAAACCACTCAGAACTTTTTTTGGCATTAGTTTCCTTAACAAAAATCCTTACGTTAACTTCATAAGAGACTCGTATATCACATATTTTCTTGGATTACAACCCCCCTTTTTGCAAACTACAATCCACAATACACACAAACTTACATATCTTTAATACCACCCACCCACGTTATCTCACGTTGCAGGTCATATAGTATTTCTACACCCCTTGCTCCCTCCTCACCATCACGCTCTTAGTGCTCATTAAAAAATGGGACTTGGTATAACTTATAACTTACTTAATTGTGTAAATCGTTCAAATTTTTCACCACTACAACCAATGCAGGTCTGAGTAATCTATCCGCTATCATATATCCTGCTTGTATAACTTCTGTTATTTCATTTTCAGCCATAGAATTGGTAGCAAGATGCGAAATTGCCTGATGATATCGATGATCAAATTGCTCTTTTTCTGGATATATCCTCTTTATACTGTACTTGCATAAAGTATTGTCAAATAACTTTATCGTCATCTCTATGCCTTCAAGTAAATTTTTAGTTTTTACATCAGTATTTTCATCGATACTGATATGGGATTTAGCCCTATACAAATTTTCCACAATATCAATTAAATCTTTTGCAAATTCTGAAATAGCGTACTTATTCACATCACTCAACTCCCTCTCATACCGCTTTCTCAGATTTTCATTTTCTGCTTTTTCACGCAATAATCTATCTCTGAATACAGCATTTTCTTCCTCTAAGTTTTTTAACTTTGCAATCAACGTACAAGGCTCCTCACTTTCCTCACTTAAAGGCATTCCCAAACCTTTTTTAGAGATGCACTCCTCCCTTAAAGATTCCTGCTTTCCCTGATTATTCGCATCACACGGCACATCTATGCCACTACTCTCATCTTTTTTATTTCCATACATATCGTAAAACATATCTACCTCCACATCAAAATAATATCTTGGTGTATTTTAGCTATTTTGCTAGCTTTAGCAATCCCCTTAGAAAACGTGGATAAAATTTTAGTAACTGGTAAGCGGAAAAACTATGCGCTTTCTTGGCTAACGCTTCACCACATTTCCCAAAAAAATATGCGGATAGTTTAGCTGCAACAAATGGAGGTAAATTTTGAGCTAGATAGCAAGCCATAATTCCAGCTAAAACGTCTCCAGTGCCTCCAACTCGCATTTGCGGAATTCCCGTGTGATTTTCATAAAATTCCTTTCCACTGGTTATATAATCTGCAATCCCCTTTAAGCAAATGGTAAAATGAAATTTGTTGGCTGTATTATTTACATTTTGAGTAGTGGGTGACAAGTTGAAAAGCTTCATAAATTCACCTTTATGCGGGGTCAATACCCAACAGTGCCTATCCTTTTTGTAAACATCTAAAATAGCGGGGATCAAAGCTTCTGCATCAATTACAACTGGCTTGTCATGGATATTATCGAGAATTGCTAATACTGCCTTCTGTGTCTCTGATGCCGTACCTACACCATTGCCTATAACAACCGCATCTGCGTTTTTTGCAACACTACATACGTTTTCAATATCATTGCAAGATAAATTTTCGTCAGCAAATGGGTGAAGAAAAAAGTTGAGGGACCATCTTTTAGCAGTACCTATATGCTCACGTGGCAAACACACATCAATCAGATCAGCCCCAGCTGCCTCTGCTCCTAAAGCTACAAAAATAGGTGCCCCATAGTACTGAACTGAGCCACCAACGATCACTACGCGCCCTGACTGCCCCTTATGTGATTCTAGATCCCAAGTTGGCAACAACGCTAACATATCACGCATCTCAGACATCAAAACACGACAAAATAGCAAACCTCAAACAAAGATTCTTTGCCTTATACTTTCTCTGATTTCTTGCCTGAAAACTTAATACTACCAAATTTTTCGTTAAATCTTGCCACTTCTCCAGCCCTTTGATTGATAAAATTTATTTCTTTAGTCCAAGCTGGATGAGTCAAGGTATCGATGTCTAATTTTAACGTTTCAGCATGGTAAGTGGATTTAGTCATGAACTCTGTACCATCTGTCATTATTACCTTAAGTGCTCGATAATTCGGATGTATTGTATCTTTCTTTTTTTTCGATGCTAGCTGAGCAGTTGACGTATCCTCCGGCATCGCAGCAGCAACTTTCGATTTACTTATTTTTGTAGATTTAGCAGACGCTGCAGCCTTAGTCGCACCACCTGCTTTACGAGGTTTTGCAGCTGATTTTACAGTAGCCATAAACGTATTTACCTAAACAACAATTTCCATTGTAGCAACTTATAAATTGTAACAAACAATAAATCAAGGATTAATGTGATACGCTTTCAAAACACACACAAGTGAATCATTACTTCTCGGATTGCCTCACTTTAGTCTCTTTTCCATTCTGCGTTTTTTTAACCCAAAAATCATCCTTAGACTTGCATCCTTTGTTGATTGTTTTTTGCACCTTCTGTGATAAACCAACTGCCTGTGTTCTTTTTTTGTTCACTTCTACCTGCTTCTTTACACCACCCTCTAATGATAATGACTTCAATTTTGTCTTGTCCACTATCTTCAGTTTATTAAGTTTCGCTGTTTGCAGAACCAGTATCTTTTTTGCATTAGCACCTTTATATAACGCTGTATCAGGAATAGCACCTGCAGTATCGCTTTTTATACCATGCGCACCAGGACTTCCACCATTTATAGATGTTAATTTTTGGTAATGTCCAGCAGTAATTTGCAGTTTTAAATTCTCCCGTTGTATACTTGAATCAATAACTATTGCGTTCCCATTAAGAGCATCATATAGAAGTTTTCTATCTGCTTCTACCGTACTCACCCGACTTCTGTCTTTACCACTAGCACAGTACTTAGCGTATACTGGCATCTTGTAATCAGACAGAGCACTACCCAGAGGGTGCTCTTTGTTATTTACGGCCTGAGATACCGCTTCCATATCACTTAATAAATCCAAATTGCGATTTCCTCTATCAAAAATAAACCATCGTGAACTGGATAAATTCTGTTTGGCATTGATCGCACGAAGAAGCACATTGCCCATTTCTCCATTCAAAGTTCCCATTGCAGTCATCTTAGCCATCCCGATGTCTTTTCCACTCTGCAAGAATTCACCAATCACATTTAAATTTTTTAACGGACTATCATCCTTTGCACTGTTTGCCGCTTCTTTCAACTGCTCGCCCAATTCGCTGAGAGCTTTTTTAAATGGTTCATCTTCACGTCTTGAAAAAAAACGCCTGAACCAATTTAGAGGATTTAAGCTAAAAGTGATTCTAGACCCATTTCCCCGTTCTGTTCTCAATGTGTTAACAGCAGCCTTTACTTGATCTCTTGCTCCAATTTCCACACTATTTCCAGTGAAAAGATTCTTAAGCCATTCCCAAGGATTGCCAGGAGAGTTAAGAGAAACAACGTTTAATGATTGTCCTTCAGGAACGACCTGCTGTAACTGCCGCATATTTTCGGTAGCAATTTCCTGCCTATTACCTTTCCCATGGAATGAAGGAGTTCCTGAGTGTAGAGCATTCTGCTGTAATACCTTCCAATTACCCTTCTCTGGTGGATTACCAATAGTTTCGTTAAGTAGTAGAGAATCGCTGTGTGCATTACGTAATCCTATAAGTTCCTTACGAAGCTGCGTGGGGACAACTTTACCTTGCATATACCCCTTCTCCGCGTAATTTGCGATCAGTTTGCGCGTAGTATCAGATTGCCCATTGTACCACTTATATGCAGGATCAGCCGTCCCCGCCCCTTCTAGTGATATTTGTACTCCTTTAGATTCTTTAATCTTGCCATACTGCCCTTCTTGCGTTTTCGTCAATCCCAACACCCTCACACTACTTTTTATCGCAACATGCTCTTTTCCCTTATCATCTTTCTGTAAAAATATAGTTGCTACATCATACTGTTTGTCTTCTAGATGACATAAATCTTTTGCTGTTGCTAATGCTTTTTCTGCCCCTTTTACCTTAGCTTTTTTTAATACGTTTAAAATGTGAGTGTTATAATCAGACGCACTTGCAAACTCTATCTGCTCATTATTCAATATTTTTGGTAATGCATCTTTTATCAATCCTTTCAATTCATCATTTAACTCTTTGATGGCTTCTTCACTCCCTTTTTGTTGTTCCAGTATTCTTGTCGCTGCACGTACCATATTTGTGACATGAATGAGGTAAGAATATGGACTTTGGTTATCTGGAGGTGTTGCATTACGTGCATCTCTGACCAATACATTTTCTTCATCGCCACTACCTCTATGCCACACTACACCATGAGATGCGTCACCTGCTTCTTCTAATAAATCTATAATTTGAGCATACTTACCACCTTGTTTATCGTCTCCATTACCCTGCAAAAGGGTACTTTCTCCTACCATTTGCAAAACGTGCCCCACTGGAGCCACAACATTGACCATCTCTACATCATGTTGACACACACTCTGCGCCAGCTCATGAGTAGCTTTCGTACACTTCACTAAATCAGTTTCATTTCCCATGTTTGTACCCCCACTCCCCCATTGAACCTTTTTATCGTCACTTTTATTAGGCTTTATAGCAAGTAAATTTTAGCTAAATTTTCTAATATCATCCTCTAATACGGAGAAATATAGCAAAATATAACAAATTTGTGAATTCAGAAATGCGATAAAGTAATCACTTGCAGTATGAGAAAGTTCATATATCATCCTGCTGAGTATATTTTTAGTTCTTGGTCCCGTAGCTCAGCAGGTAGAGCATCTGACTCTTAATCAGTAGGTCACGCGTTCGAGTCGCGTCGGGATCACCACGATACAACATTAAATAGTACAGCAGACTTATTTTCCAACCCGAAGTAATGATAAGATTACAAGATAATAGTGGTTGAGATAGTGGTTTTATAGTGTGATAATTGGTATGGAATCAAACAAGCCATAAGATTACAAGAAGCATTTTCTACGGACCTGAACGTAGAGTGCCATAGTCTTTGAAATTGCTTGAG
>CAXOVX010000048.1:0-6607 GCA_964213345.1 Alphaproteobacteria bacterium
AAACAGATATCATATCTCCATCTTATTGCATTATATTATTCATTCCTTAGCCTTAGTTCGGGTTTGTAAGTAAAAGTGAGTGATTAGGCGCTTAGTGCTTTACCCACTGCATACTTTTCAGATCTATGCCTTGCTGTGCCATTTCCCACAATGGACTTAGGGTTCGTAATTTCGTTACTGCATTTTTTATAACTTCGATTACATATTCTACTTCTTCAAGAGTAGTAAACCTACCAAAACCGAAACGTATTGAGGTATGTGACAAATCTTCATCTACGCCTAAAGCTTTCAAAACATATGATGGTTCTAGAGAGGCAGAAGTGCAGGCAGATCCTGAAGAAACTGCTACTTGACTTACTGCTCCCATCATGGATTCACCCTCGATGTAGGCAAAGTTAAAATTCAAACAACCTGGATAATGGTGCACTTTACTACCATTAAGATATACTTCTGGTATGCTTAGCAAGCTCTCTGAAAATTGATCGCTTAGTTGCTTTATGCGTTTGTAGTCACTTTCCATATCTTGTAGTGCATATTTTGCTGCAGCTCCTAGTCCTACTACTAGTGGTGTTGGTACAGTCCCTGAGCGCATTCCCCGTTCTTGTCCGCCTCCATTGATAATTGGAATAATGCGGACACGCGGTTGTTTACCAACATATAACGCTCCTATTCCTTTTGGGCCATATATTTTATGGCCAGAGATGCTCATTAAATCTACTTTCATTGCTTTTACATCTAATGGTATTTTGCCAAAAGCTTGAGCTGCATCAGTATGGAAAAATACTTTTTTATCACGACAAATAGCTCCTATATCGCTTAGTTGTTGAATTACCCCTATCTCATTATTGATAGCCATAATAGAAACTACGCTGGTATAATCGCTAATAGCTTTTTCCAAATCTGAAATATTGACCATTCCATCGGAATTAACTGATAAATAAGTGACATTAAACCCTTCTTGTTCCAAGTGTTTGCACGTATCTAATACGCATTTATGTTCTGTCAGTACAGTTACAATATGATTTTTATTATCATTACGATTAAATTTGGCTACCCCTTTCAAAGCTAAATTATTGGATTCTGTCGCTCCTGAAGTGAATATTACCTCGCTTGGGTCGGCATTTATGAGTGCAGCTATATGTTCACGTGCTTTTTCTACAGCTTCTTCGGCTTCCCAACCAAATATATGTGTACGTGAATGAGGATTGCCAAATTTTTGGCTGAAATAAGGCAACATTTCATCTAGCACTCTTGGATCTACTGGAGTTGTTGCTTGATAATCCATGTATATAGGAAATTTAGGTGTCATATAAAACCATATTTATGATTTATTGGCATTAAAAGTGATTTTAATACAAATATTGATTTTTTGTAATGACTTATTGAAGTAGAGTATTTAGGTAATCCAGACATCCTTGGGTTAAAATGCGTCCTCGTGGAGTGCGGCTCAAAAAGCCCATTTGCATCAGATATGGCTCTACCACATCTTCCATGGTCATCCTATCTTCAGATAATCCTGCTACAATAGTTTCTATACCAACCGGACCACCACGGTGATTATTAGCCACATACTTCAGGTATTTATAATCCAACTCATCCAATCCAATTTTATCTATTCTTAGCCTAAACAACGCTTTATTGACGATTTTTATGTCTATTGTTTTTAGCCTATCAACTTCGGCAAAATCTCTTATACGCCTCAATAACCGTATGGCAACACGTGGCGTACCACGAGAACGTTTCGCAATTTCGAGTGCTGCTTCTTCTGTAACACCGATTTTTATGGCATAAGCGCAACGTTTGACTATTAGCTGTAATTCTTGATAATGATAAAAATCCAATTTTACCTGTATTCCAAATCGATCTTTAAGTGGGTTAGTAAGTAAGCCTAATCTTGTAGTTGCTCCTACCAATGTAAACGGAGCTAGATTAATGCGTACTGTACGTGCTGCAGGCCCATCACCAATTATCAAGTCAATGGCAAAATCTTCCATTGCAGAATACAAAAATTCTTCCACTGCAATATTTAATCTATGTATTTCATCAATAAATAAGACGTCTCGCATCTGTAAATTTGTAAGAATTGCTGCTAGATCGCCTATTTTTGCCAATACAGCTCCTGATACAACTTTTATATTTACCTTTAACTCATTTGCAATTATTTGTGATAACGTTGTCTTGCCTAATCCAGGAGGGCCATAGAATAAAATGTGATCCAACGATTCTGTACGCTGTGTTGCAGCATTGATAAAAACGGACAAATTTTCTTTAAGATGTTTCTGTCCTATAAAATCAGATAATAGTTGTGGTCTTACAGCTACTACTTCATCATTACTTTCATCATACACATGTATTTCACCGGAGATTTCCCTACTTACAACATCATTAGCACTCATATTCTAGCGGTCATTTTTTGATTTTTCTAATCTTACTTAAAATCAGACTGAGCACAATTTACCATGCTTTAGTAAGAAAACCCTATCACTTTTATTTGCTAATTCTACGTTATGTGTGACGACAACTAGCGATTTATTGTGTTTTTTAACCAAACTTATAAACATATCGAAAACATTAGCAGAATTGTCGCTATCTAAATTGCCTGTGGGTTCATCAGCTAGTATTAGATGAGGATTGGTGACCAAACTCCTAGCAATAGCAACCCTTTGTTGCTCTCCGCCAGAAAGATGAGGTACTAACATATCTTCTTTCCCGTGAAGTCCTAAATCATTTAGTATAGCAACAGCCGCATTTCGCATTTCTTTTTTATTTTTGTTATGTAGCATCTGTGGCACAACCAAGTTCTCTACTACAGTAAATTCTGGTAGCAGATGGTGAAATTGATAAATGAACCCCAAGAAATTGCGTCTAAAAAGCGTTCGGTGATAATCTCCTAAGCACTGGCACTCACGACCACTCATTATCACCTGCCCGTGCGTAGGGTTATCAAGCAAGCCCGCAATGTGCAGCAACGTACTTTTACCAGAACCTGAAGGGCCTACCACCGCCACAAGCTCACCCCGCTCTATCACAACATCTACTTCATCCAACACCCTCAAGCCACCAGATTCCTTTGCTGTAAAAGTTTTTACAATACCCCTTAATTCCAATACCGCTGTCACTTAACAAACACGCCTATAAAGAGCTCTATCCACTCATCTTTTTTTCTTCAAATTTTACATGCTTTCTCACTACCGGATCATATTTTCTGAACTCAAGTTTCTTAGTGAATTTCTTAGGGTTTTTTTTCTTCACTAAAAAATATCCAGTACCTGCGGAACTCACCAATCTTACTAAAACCGTATTTTTTTTCGCCATATAATAATTTTTCTATAGTCACTTTATAACCAACCGTTATCTGGAGCAATTCTCGGCTAATGTGTAAAAATAGTCAAGAGAAATGTACACGCAAGCTCACAATTATAGTCAAATGAAAAATGGTTACGTTTTAAAAGCAGAGTTCCGAAAAAAGTATAGTGGTTTATCTGAAGTCTACACCAACACACCCTTTTTGGATTGCCACTTGTTCTATAATGTCAATTTCTTGTCTGCGTTCTCTATCGTACCCAGATTCATTGTAGTAAGCTATAGACCCATTCCCGGTTATCATGCCACCCAAGACACCAATGACGCTATTTACTGCATTTATTTTTTGCCTATTCTCCCTCTCTATATCGCGCTCATTCCTAAGTTGCACATATTTATCATGCAGTTGAGGGCACGAATAAATAGCATACGTATCCATCAGTCGCCATTTCATCTCTTGTTGCGTTAGCGACGAAAATTCAGCACACCCTGCTAAACTCAAGACCAGAACTAACAAACGAACAATTCTTCCCATATATTGCTCTTTAGTTGTGATTAAATGAATAATATTTTGAGGTATGTTTGTATATTATGTTTGTGTTGTATTCAACGAATAATTTTAGCTCGGATAAAGCCGCATCGGAAGAGTGGCCCCTGTTGAAGAATAAATAAGCTCGATTTTTAGTATAAACCTGAGTTCAGCAGATTGTTAAAGTGATATTCGAAAGTATGCTGGAGAACGCAAAATGGTAAAAAACAGAAGCATACGTAATACCAAGTCCCCTTTTTAACACCCACGTTGTTGTGCTGCAGGATATGATAATAAATTCAGGATCTGGTATAATGCTGTAGGCCTCGCACTATAGTAGATGCAGATAGAGAATACTCAGCACCACCTGGAATGATAACGGTTAGTTGGTCAAGAGCCAAACTCTCTATCGCTGACAGCATAGATTTAGTAATCTTAGGATTGCTTGTATATTTGAACTCAAAAGCAATGTTACGAGAAGATTGCACGATGAGTAAATCTAACTCAGCTCCTGATTGTGTGGCCCAAAAAAAACAATCTTCTGGCTCTGCCTTGTGAAAACGTATAATTTCTTCCATTGCAAAACCTTCCCAAGAACTCCCAACTTTACTTGATGTTGTAAGTGCTGCACGTGAATCTAAATTAGTTAAGCTGTGGAACAATCCAGAATCACGAAAATAAGTTTTATACGATTTAATCTGACGTTTACTGATGTTTGCAAACCATGGTTGTAATTGACGTATCATAAAAGTGCCAGATAAAATATCAAGGTAATGCTTTACTGTTTTCTTATCTAAATCTAGTGATCTACCTAATTCAGAGGCGTTAAAAATATTTCCATGATAATCACATAACATCATCCAAAATCTCCTAAGTCTTTGGGGATTTAGATTAAAACCAAAACTAGCAATATCCTGCTCCAAAAAAGTACGAACAAACGCATGTCTCCACTGAAAACTATCATTGTCACTGCTGGCTAAATAAGATTTAGGGAAGCCACCTCGCAGCCATAAACTGTCAATATTATCAACTTCTGTAGCAGAAAATGGGGTCATCTCAATATAACTTATACGCCCTGCCAATGTTTCGGAAAATTGTCTGATCATTTGTGGTGCAGCACTACCCAGTATTAATATTTTCAGCATGGGTTTGCGATCTACTAAAGCACGAAGATATGGAAATAACTCCGGAACACGTTGTATCTCATCAATTATCACAAAACCTTCTAGGTTTTCTAAAACCAACTTAGGATTAGAAAATGCCTGTAAATCATCAGGATCTTCTAAATCAAATATTTGCGAAATAAGCTTTAACTTCTGATACTGCCTAGCAATAGTTGTCTTGCCACATTGACGCGGTCCGAGCAAAGCACAAATTGGATTTATTCTAAAGGCTGATTCCATTTGGTCTATATACGAATCTCGAGCTATATAGGTCATGATAATACTTGGCCCCTATGAGAAATTATTCTTAATTTTAGTGTACATCATTGTAAATGGAGAGTCAAATTCCCTATTTGCAATGATATAGGTATATAAATAACTTATGTAAAAATGTAGTACACGGTTGTATGGTGCTATAAATCTAGATTACAGAAGACATTTTGATGATTTCGCAAAAAATATAAAACAACAAGCTATAGAAGAACAAACTAAATAAGTCGTTTCTTCTAAAATTCGGAAACTGGTATTACTTTCTTAAAAGTAAGATTAGTGATTGAGGTCTGTGGCTAATATAAAATTATCAGCTTTAACTGCTGCTTGGTCAAATGTTAAAGTTTTTGGCAACTTCGAGAATATAGTTGGATCTGGTTATGATGATACGCTAACTGGAGATGCAAATGCGAACAACATACAAGGTGGTGTAGGTAAGGATACATTTGTTATAAGTAGGAGTAATGGAGAAGTGTTGATAAAAGATTTTTCGATTAACGACGATAAAATAAATCTATCTGCATTTACTGGTATCAAAAATTTATCTGAATTAAAAAATAAGGCCACATTCATTGGTAATACCTGCCAGATAGTACTTGAAAATGGTAAAACACTGACTCTAGCACACATTAACCTGGCGGATCTGGTAGATTCCAACTTTGTTTTTGATACCAGTACACAAAAACCAGTTGACTGTTGGAAAGATTTCTTCAGTAATCCTGGTAGCTGTGTAGCTTACCATGCAGGAGTGTGGACTGCTGTTGGTGGTGTAATATCCGCCTTGTTGGTATTTGGATACCATAAGGGTTGGTTCCAAGAATGCTGCAAACATACACCAAAGAAAAATCAAGTTAGTCCCAATACAGATAAAGTTTCCGATAAGAAGCAAGAAGCTCTTGATATTATGAAGGATGTAATGAAGGATACAATGCAATATGCTACTGCAATGACCATGATAGAAGGTGAGGAGATGCTGCCACTCAAAATGATGCAGCATGAAAATGTGAACAGTATGCAGACCAATATAGAAAATATGATAGAAAACAGAAACAATGCTGATAATTTCGTTAATCATCATGATGAATTAACGTTGAATGTACCGTTGCATATAGAACAACCGAATAATGGAACCAATATTATATATCATGATGGATTGTAAACTGGGTTAGTTGTGGCGGCAATGGTGTGGTATGTGGAGTTGACTTACTAAGACGGGAATGCGGTATAATCCGAGTACACAGTAGATATTAATAGCAGCGTATTGAGTTTTGGCAGGAATGATGCTATTGTAAGATAGAAGGATACGAACAAAGAAAAGATGGAAGAGAATGATTAAGCAGCT
>CAXOVX010000049.1:0-12917 GCA_964213345.1 Alphaproteobacteria bacterium
AGGCAAAATACGCTTCAATACGGCTACAAACCTATCATACAACAATAAATCTTTGCCCCCCTTTGAAAGGAGCGACATATGCCAGTTACAGTCATTCCGACCATCGCACATATACACCATTACTCTTTTCTGGGATCAAACATCTCACCAAAATTATTACCAAAAACGACTTTAAATGCCATTAGAAAGCGTATTTCCCGCGTATACTGCACAACCTTTCACCAAAAAGCCACTTCACATCAACATACTTAAGTACTTTGTTTAAATAAAATTCAAAGACTGAGTATAACACTGGCAGGGTCACTTTGTATAGCATAATGCAGATCTCGCTGCACTACAGTTACCACTAACGGTAATTTTTGACTGATATAATGCGATAAATCTCGAACTATAATGAGGTGGCATTCACCCTTTACTACCTCTTGCGCAATACTTTCACCATCGCAAGTAATATTTACACAAAATACAATATTTCTCTTCTTAACATAATCTTCTAAAGACTCTTCCCAAAATAAAGCATTAGTCCCCACTCTAGGCTGCCATGAAAGCACATAATTATTTTGGTTATCTTTTTCTATCCTTATCCTTGTTGGAGACATCGGCTTCATAGCCTTGCCTAAATACACGAAAGAATCATAGGATATTGCTTCATTTTCAACATTAGCGTTCACATGTTCTGTAACTGCTTCTACCCGCATTTGCATACCTTGATATCGATAAGGCATATTCACATACTGCAAATTATGACGATCAAGCAATATGAAGTGCTCACCTGCAACATGCGATTTTATAGCATTTTCAGTTACACATAGTCCTCGTATAAACACACTCAAGCGATATTGGTTTTTATTTATTAACTCAGCCATTTGAAATTTTACAATTTCATCACCAATTAAAGCCAAATTTTGATACCCACTAAATAAGACATCCTCCGATATGTTACTTAATTCTCCTTCGATCAAATTTACTATAACGCTGCTCTTATTATCAAATATATATGGACTAGTCCCTTCCAGTACACCCACAACACTGCCAATGGTGGCCTTATTTTTTACTACAGCCAATAGGGTAAACTCATTATTAGGATTACACTCATTTTCTTTAGCTATTTTCTGATCTTCACCTTCATGATCCCAACATTTGGCCTGCACTAAACGATATAACACCCTACATCCATCCCACTGCTTACCATTACCACATGCAGCAATTAATAAGCGACTAGAGGCTTCATTTACAACGCTCGGATCCTCCGCATCGTCCAGCTCATACGGCAAAAGCGGAATATCCAACACTTTAAAACACGTAGCCGCAACATCAACCATATCTACATCAGCTAATACCCGATCTTTTAGCATATGAGTTCGCTCCAGATTGGATGAATTATCTTTGCTATATATAGCAACATCCTCAGCAACACCAGAAATCCTTATTAGCCTATTTTTACCTATCTCAACACTCGTAATTCTTACTGTATGCACAATATTATCAACTTCGAACGTAATAATATCCGTAGGCACTAAATATGCGTACTTAACAGGTAATACCAAAGAGTACCTTATTTTTTCCATCCATGCATTGTATAAAAGGCAAAAAGCCACCCTACTTGCATACATAGTGTCAAGGACTATTGGCAAATTAACTGTAAGAGCTTCTCTGCTATTTGTGAACTCCCTTACTGCAGACTGATTACATACAATATAGTCCGCACTACTATCTAAAAAATTAACAACCACTTTACTGGGTATATCCGCTTCTTGCAATACCACTATATCCACTAAACTAAGATAGTTACCCTCAATAGTCTTATATTTATTAGAAACTGCTATAGGTATTAAGTCACCGTTGATAATCTCATTGATTATTTTGGGATAACGAGGAATGAATTTTAATATATAATCGGCTTCAACTATGTCAAAAAAGTATATTTGCTGCAACGATTCTATAATATTACGTACGCTATTTTGATGTTTAATTACAAATCCTTGCACAATGTCTGTAAGCTTTGAAACATCAACATCACTGATACCAAGACCACTCTTAGCGCATAAATTAAGGATAAGTTGCGCCAAGGTTGTACACCCAAGCTTTCCTTGCACCCAATGCCCCTTTTGCCAACACACACCATCTGCCCAAACATCTTCACGCATAGGCCACGTAGGATATGGTCTTGCATCCCACGTCCATAAGAAACATTTTTCCACAATCTCAGAATGACGCCACCTTTTTTCTGTAGCCTCTATTCCAATACGTTGCGCCAATATGTCCACTTCTCCCTTGGAATAATAAGGGAAGGCAGACTCTTTGCTATGAGGATCGTAAAAAACATTAGGTTGATTAGTGGCTAAATCTGCTGACGGAAATCCGTATTCAGTAAACCAAATCTTCTTTAAACCAGGAACCCATTGAGTTCGTTCTCCATTAGGATTTACGTGATGATTATTCCACCACCACTCAATATTTTTCCAGGCATATTCCTTCGATAAAGGTACTTTACTTTTCCTTTCAGAATCAACATATAAAAATTCGTACCCCTCACCTAAATCCCACCCTTTAATAACCTCCTCCAGATTATACTGAGAACGTGCCCAATCTGTCAGGGGGAAATAGGCATCTACACCCACAAAATCAATCTCAGGAGCCGCCCAAAGTTTATCTAAATTATACCATCCTCCCTCTGTGTGATGGTATTCACTCCAATCTGCAGCATAAGACAACTTTACGTTGCTACTTGATATGAATCTCACTTCCTTTGTTAACTTTATTAACTCCTCAACAGCCGGAAATGTATTATCATCATCTTTCACTTTTGTAAGGCCTATAAGTTCGGAACCTACAATAAATCCATCAGCAAAATCTTTGGTAAGATTGGCATAATGTAAAATAAATTTTTTGTAACCCTCTCTCCCATTAAAGAATTTGGTCACAGCGTCCCTGTTTCCCGTTAACCTACCGCGCCAAGGCTTTCCCGGTAAATCTACCAATAACATAGGGTATATCATAATATTATAATTTCTTTTTTTAAGCTCCCTTAAATAACGTACAAAACTATCATCACTAATAGTCCCCCCGTAATTAGGTCTGTCGTTGATTCGCGAAATAAGATGTGCTTCATTACGTTCTAATCCTGCAACACTCCATATAGAAGGTGCAGTACTCACAGCATCATCATGAAATTCTACACCGGGCATTATCTTGCATTCTCCAGCATTTAAGCTGTCAGCAAACCAATTGACAACTACAGAAACCCAATTAACATTCGGTAATGTATCTTGCAAATGATCCAATGAAACAATACTATTTGCACTACCTGCAGTATGATGCTGATTGATCGAAGCAGCATACCCACGTTGCAAAAATTTTTTGGATTTTTTATGCTCTACAAAATCCCCAACAACTTTTCTCTGTACAATGGTATCATACACAAATTCACCACTGCCAGGTATAACTACGACTGATTCAATGAGATTCTCGACTGAATCAACATCAAGGCTGCCCCTCCGTACCTCAAAAGTAAAATGTGGTACAGTGTTCCCAAAGGCAGTTATGTCAAAATCTTGCAACACTACACAAGCAATACCCCGATAAGCCGGAGTTTTACCTATCTTATGCACCGCTTCTACTATTGGATCTGGTTGTTGCTCTTCATCACCTTTATATGTCCTGATTTCATGTGAATTCCTATCTAATAATACTGCATTTGCCCATATACGCTCTATACTTGCTATAGGGCCTTCACACACTGCTATAGCTAACGATACTGTATAAGTATATGAAGTATGATTCTGCCCTACCTTTCGATACTTACTACCCCTGGTACTATGTTCTGTAGCGGCATGTTCTTTTATTTCGCTTGCCCAGATTATATTACCAGCTATCCTGAATGTACCATATACAAGAGGTATAACATGCCCATAACTTGCGCTTTGTACAACTAAATCCTGTAACCTAGGACCTTCAGTGAATCTCTCTTCCACTCCAGAACCAAATAGGTGTTGATCAATAAAGCTGCCAGCAATACTGCCTGTCAACCTACCAACCGCTGCACCTATTATGCCTCCAGCAATGTTACCGCCTATAGCAGCACCTATTGCACCTAAAACAAGAGTAGCCATTTTTTTTAATAATAATTATAGAGTTAGAATATTTGCGAGAGAACTCAAAACATGCAACAATTACGGCAAAATTGTAATCAACATAAGCGCTGGAATACAAGATAGTAAATACGAGAGACGAATACCCATTCCCCTTTTTTAAAACGCTCACGTTGTCGCACTGCAGGATTTTAGGCTCAGTCATATGGTATCACTGCACTCCTTCACCCTCACTGTTGCGCTCCTAGTACTCATTCAAAAATGGGACTTGGTACAAAAATCCGCATAGTAAAGTATGATCTAAAAGTACTCACTTGACTGTGATTTGGTATAATTTATGCACCCTCTTGTACCAAGAATGCGGCAAAGTGTTTTCCACCACTTTCCCAGCACTAGAACATGCATGAATGATATTTATTTTTGCTTCATTTTCAAAATATGATTTGCCACGAGTTATGGAAGAACCAGCGCCTTTGTTTAATGGCTCAATATTACTTATTACTCCAACATGAAAGTGGAACTTGTTGAACTTCAGTACAATAATGGCCCCGAGAGCGATATTATTTATGACAGTAAAATGCTTATCCAATTCTAAATCTAGCAGGTAGCTATCTCGCTTGTATTCGTAATGCTGTAAGTCATAGCATGTAAATTGCCTACCCATCTTTGAATAAACATCTAGCTCTTTGGATATTCCCATAATGAATCCAAAACAATCACACCCAACCCCTTTTACTCTACCAAGTTCATGAAATGGCGTGTCTATCCAAGTACGAGCCACATTAACTATTTGCCTGGCAGCTAGCGTAGATGCACATCTCATAAAAGTTTGATGCAGTATTTGTTGAATTAATTCACATTGTAGGTTATTTTGGGTAGGGACTCTCGGCTCCATACAATAGTATCGGTTATGAATTGGTTAAATAAATTAAAATCTGGGTTACAAAAAACTTCTAGCTCTATAACTAGTGGAATTACCAAGCTTTTTACCCATAAAAAACTAGATACTGAAATACTAACTCATTTTGAGGAATTATTGCTAAGCAGTGATATAGGAGTGAAGGCTACTGCAGTTATTATAGATGAATTAACTAAACAAAAATTCAATAAAAGCATCTCTGCAGATGAGGTAAAAGCATTTTTACGTGAGCAAATAGCTACAGCACTGCAAGCAGTGGCAAAACCATTAGTTATAAGGTGCAACGAACACCAACCATACGTAATACTGGTATGCGGTATAAATGGCAGCGGAAAGACTACTACAATCGGCAAATTAGCCTATATGCTACAACAAAAAAAATATAGCGTAATGTTAGTGGCTTGCGACACTTTCAGAGCTGCAGCGATAGAGCAGTTGCAAATATGGGCACAAGTAGCCAATAACTGCCCTATAATTTTTAGTGAGGGAAAGAACGACCCTGCAAGCATAGCCCACCTAGGACTTACCCAAGCAAAGCAAAATAAGTCAGATATTTTGCTTATAGATACAGCTGGAAGACTGCATAATAACGTAGATCTGATGAATGAACTCAGTAAATGCGTAAAAGTGCTAAAAAAAATAGATGCAAATGCACCACAAGAAGTTATATTAGTACTTGACGGCACCATTGGACAAAATGCTTACGCGCAAATAGAAGCTTTTTCACGTGTTACGAAAATTACAGGACTGATAATAACAAAACTAGATAGTACTGCAAAAGGTGGTGTGGTAATCGGGATAGCTCAAAAATACAATATTCCTATTTACGCTGTAGGAATTGGGGAGGAGATAACCAACCTGCACAATTTCACCCCAGAAGAATTCGCAGAAGCACTAATAAACTAGCTAATATCACAACAAAATGAAGCGCGTTCCCGACAGGGATCGAACCTGTGGCCTCCGGATTAGGAATCCAACGCTCTGTCCTACTGAGCTACGGGAACAAAATAAAATACTGTAAACTGTCGACTACAGCACACAGTACCACACAGTACTAATACCACGTTTCATTTATAATGGAAACTAAGAGTACAAGGGTAAGGCTGAAGGAGTGTAGATAAACTACATAACTGAGCCTAAATCCCGCAGCACAACAACGTGAACGAAATTTAGTATAATTTCCAACTCAGTGGAGTAACTATACAGCGTAATTGGTCAATAAAAAATAATTTATTGCAATATTTTTTAAACAATATTACACATGTAAAGATGAATATCAACTTAATATAAGATGATTTGTATATGCGTAGTGCGTACTATATCGCTGCCGTAGCAGCAGGAGCGATAGGGGCATATGTTTTGGGAGATTATATGTGGCCGTTCCAATACCCAATTCTACATCACAATCTAATGCTTCGATGCCCAATTTTAAGCAGGATTTCATAGCCCAAGGTGTGAATTTTAGTAGAAATCTCACAATTGAGGAGAAGGCTGTATTTAAGGGGTTTCCTAACGCAAACCTCGATACGATTACCTTTCTTGGCGTTGGAGCAATCAGGCCTAGTGATGAGAATTGTGAATATTATCAGTGTATCACTAATGGTCCAGTATTGGCGTATAATGCAACAACTGGTCGATATGTTAGCACGTTTTATCCAGGCGTAAGCAATGTACAGTTAATGCGGGACGTTTGGGACTGGTGCTATTCTGGTCAGTATAACTGCAATTTTCAAGGCGGGTTTGGCGCTACATATAATTGCGTAGGGTGGTCTCTGGTATTAGCAAATGGCTAAATCCGGCAGGTATTACCGCTTATGTTAAAGAGCGGGTATGCAGAGAGGCAACGCCATTGATGCCTTCATAGCGGATCAAAATGCGGCATTTTCGCAAAATCACAAAAGCAACGTAGACGGTATTGTAGATGAATTGCATTCTGTTTCTGCTCTGCATAGTCCCATAGCTAATAACACAGTGGCTTTTTTCTTTGACAGTAGTAACGAGTGCCAACATGGCGCCAGGTATTTGGAGACATTAGACAATACCACATTGGATAAATGGACCTCCAAGCTAGGTAGTTTTGTAACAATATCTCATGATTTAAGCGATTTAATGGGTGTAAACTCGATTTACGGCAATGATTTATGTTATGCTGAAACTGTATAATAACGTATGAACTTCAATAAATGAGAGGATAAAATGGCAAGAAGTGCAAAAAACATAAGAGCAGCGGATGGGTTGTATGCTTCAATAGCACAAAATTCAAACTTTAAAACTGTTAATGACTTTCAAGAGAAATATGACGCTATCGTTACAGAGTATCTCAATACGCCAGAGCTGGCCATGCGTTCGATCATTAGAATGGATCTACTCGACAGTTTTAAACGGTGGGTACCAGAGATATTAGAAAACAAACAGAAAGTTATCCCTTTCATCATAGCGAACATGCTAAAGGGTGATATCATTGCTTTAGATATGTATGACAATCTGTACAACACGGTGAATAGAACAGATCTAGTACTTGATTATATGACAATACATCAAAATTCGACCTTAAAAGCCCAGTTTAGAGAATGTGGAGGTGGAGAAGATTCAAGAGCTATTATTTCAGCGGAGCATTGGCTGAAAAGTTCTGAAGCTGCTGATGTTTTAAGTGGTGATATCCAAGATGGGCTATGTACTGCTAATGAAATTTTACACACCACTAATGAGTATGCTCATTGTTAATATGGTGTTGTATTAGCCCGTGGAGAGTGGGGTTACCTTGCCCGAACTGAGAGGAAAATTACAGGTGGCCCACTTGTTTTTTTACAGAACTAAGCATACCCCCTTTGATGTAGGTATGCTGCGCCATAGCTGACTACAATGAATAATCGTGAATAAAACCACCAATGACATCCATTGCCACATTTAGCACCGAGAAAAACTGGTGCGCGCTAATTCACCTTTTTTTCTTTCAAAACGTAATGTTTAGGGATACTCATAACAAGCAAGCGTATAAAGCTCCACCACTTAACGTACCCCCGAAGCAAGAGAACAGATTCAACTTCAACGAAAAACTCAAATTACTCCAAAAATCTTGTGAAACTTTTCCATACCGAGAAAGTGTAGCGTAAAATTTAGGATCTATAAGATCACTAACCACCTTCGAAACTCCCCATTTCCCCCTCCTTCAATAATCCACTGCTATATCACTAGACTTCAAATTAATGCATAGATTTACATTTAGAAACTCTCTCACCCATTATTGAAATAGGCCACTTTGATACAAAGCTTTCAAAACATTATTAGTTATTTGAGATAAAAAAACTTTCCACAACACTAGACCACATCATTAATCTACGTAAAATCTAGCTGGAGACGGTATGTGTGGCTCTCCACGAAAATTTACAGCATTACAAAAAACGTTACAGCATGTACCAAAACTTTTATCGCATCCTACTGCAACCGTAAATTTATCATCAACCTGTATTTCATAAGGCAAAGCAAGTGCAAGCTGTATATGTTCCACTTGTGCGCAACATTTTATCTCCATTTTTATGCTAGTATTTGAGCCCGTCTCAAAAATCACGTAGCCATAAGACAGCAATTTGATCAAATCATTGTTATACCCACTCTCTGTAATTTTCCTTGATAAAGAGTCACTGATAAAGCTGGATCTACTAAAAACCTGTGTCACAATGAGCCCACAGAAAGTATATTTTTCCAAAGGAACATAACACTTGTTATCTCCGAATTTAGCCCTGCACTGTGGCGAATAAAGTTCTCCAATTTTCGCAGTAAAAGCTTGTGCAAGCCCTCGTATTTCTGCAACGAACTGTTGTTTATTAAGCTTTATTTCGCCCAACCATCCTCTTCTTAAGTTTATATGAACTGCAGTAGGATCTAAGTAGTCTACAATAAAAATTCTCACTTCTGCATGATTGTAAACTCCCGCTATTATGTCTTTATTATCAATTAGGTCACTGTTTAATACTCCTTCTATGTCAAGGTTATCAATTGCTAAATTACTACTACTAGAAATCGCACTGGCAGTAAAGCCACTCTTGGCCAAATATGTTACTCCACTTATTATTAGATCTTGATCATGATTGGTAAATCCCATTTGCCTTCCATTTTGCAATTTTATATACCAACATGTAGCTAAAGTCGTAACATTATTCGCTAATTTGCTTTTAGCCAATTCATTGCCTTCATACATGACACGTTACCCAAATTTCAGTGTTAATATGTTAATAAAATGAAGCGCTTGACGTTACATCTTCTAAAGTAGTTATGGGAATTTATGATACACTTCGGTCTATCTTATTAAAAAACCCAAATTTTGCTTAAGAAAGGCATGTTGTGATGTTATATAATGGATAGCATCTCAGAAAAAGATGCCATCCAAAGTCATACCATGAAAAGGAATCACTGAAAAACGAAATAGCGTATGTGGAATTTGCAGAAAATTTTCGTTATTTACTTCAGAATAACAAAAGAGCACACACGCGATATACTGTAAAAAGGATAGTACCAAAAAACTATCACCAAACTCTCTTAATTTCTCTTAATTCTCGATACCAATCTCAGCACGTAATTCTTTTTGTAAAACGCTAAAATGCCTTCCATATAGGAAATAAAAGACTACCGATAACGCTAAGAGTATCGAGAAATATGCATAAACTCTTTTATCCAGCATACTTACCATAATACTAGCAAGTAATACAATGCCTACAATAGGTACCCACGGCATAAAAGGACACTTAAACGGGCGATGCACATTTGGCTCTTTATAGTGTAGATATAAGGCCCCAAAACATACCACAGCAAATATGCTAATTATGCAAAGATTTCCTAATTGAACCAACTGCTCTAGTGGCAAAATAGCTGCAATAAAAGCAATGATAGTACCTAACGTTACAGTTGCAATATGTGGTGTGTGATGCTCATTATGACAATCAGCCAATCTTTTCGGCAATAAGCCATCCTGCGTCACTACATAAATAGTACGTATAACCGCATAACTCATAACTAACACTACTGAAGTTAATCCTGCTAAAGCACCTATTTTCACCACAAGTGCAAACCATGGCATATTCATTTTATCTACTGCCAGTGCTATGGGCTGTGCTACATCTAAATCCTTATAATTTACGAGGCCAGTAAGTACTATTGAGACTAATGTGTAAGTTACGGTGCATACAAGTAATGCCCCTAAAATCCCAATAGGTAAGTCACGCTGTGGATTTTTAGTCTCTTGTGCTGCAGTTGCTACTGTGTCAAACCCGTTATACGCAACAAATACCATAGAAGCCCCTCCAAGAATTCCAGACCATCCAAAACGTCCGAAATCCCCGGTATTCTCCGGAATAAATGGTACCCAATTATTAAGATCAATCTTAAATATGCCAAAAAGAACAAAAGCAACCAAAACCGACATTTTTACTACAACAGTAATGGAGTTAACAGCAGCAGATGTTCTAATACCGTGATACAATATATAAGCGATTACTGCTACTATGAAGAATGCAGGTACATTAAACAATGCTGTTGCTTCACTTCCATCACGTAAATATACCAATTTACCCATAGTATTGGTCCATATAGGAGATATATGAACGCCAAAATCTGCCAAAAATGACATTGCATAGCCTGACCAACCATTAGCCACAGAGCTAATAATTAATATATTGCCAAAAATCATTAAGCAAGCTACAACCCATGCACTTAGCTCTCCCAAAGTTGCATATATATACGTATAAGAACTTCCCGAAACTGGAATGGTAGATGATAGTTCTGCGTAGCAAAGTCCAGCACACATACATGCAAATCCACTAAAAACAAAAGACAGCACCACAGCAGGGCCGGCACTCTGACTTGCAGCAGCTCCAGTCATCACAAAAATTCCAGCCCCTATAATCGCTCCAATACCGAGCATGATCAACTGTATCGCGTTTAAAGAACGCTTTAATCCAGAATTTTCTGCTTCACTGACTATTTTATCGATCGTTTTACATTGGAAATATCGCCCAAAATTCATCTAACTACCTCCATCTTCTAATGACTAAATCCACACCCCAGCAAGCGCATTCCAGCTTGCTTAAACCCCGACACGGTACATTAGATTCTACGAAAAGTCAAATTCCTAATTCATTCAAGACACTTACTCTACACAATTAATTTAGTAACAATTGGCCCTAATATCAGCAAAAAGCGCGCCTTTCGGTGATAAAAATGGATAATTAAAACATTTTTCTACTCAACAAAAAAATAAAAAATAACGAAAATACTCAAAAATAATAGTTGATTCTTATATATCTTCGCGATTAACGTGGTAAGATACGGATGGTATGTTAGTATAGTTTTTTCGGTAACAGCAAATAGGAGAGTGAGGCATGTTCAAAAAATTAGGTTCATCAGCATCGATTTATGTGGCGGTATTCGCCACAGTGGTTTGTGTTGGGTTATTTTTGTCTTGGTTTGTGGAAAGACAATTAACAGACAACTTCGACGATAAGTCTATAGCAATTACAAAGAATGTTGCAGCACACGTCACAGAAATGGATGCAGAAATGGATAGGACTCTGTGCAATGCAGTAATGTTCGTGTCCAGTTATATGGCGCTACATCCCATGATGAATCATGATGATCTTGTAAAATTGCAGCAAGTCACTGGAGTGACCACAATATCGATTTTTGAGGGAGATAGTGGACGTTTCTACCTTACTAGCGGTAGAGCACTTGATCCAAGCTATGAGTTGTATGATTGGTATAAAAGCCTGTCTGTTTTATCAGAAAAGCTGATACCAAAAGAAGAGGTAGTCAGTACAATTAATGCTTGTGTTAGTGCTAAAAAAAGACCTAATACAGTAATCACACTCCCCATACACTTGACATTGCCAAGGAATATATCCAATAAAGTCGCAGTGATATACGATGCTGAGTTAGAGAAAATATTTGATGTGTCGTATAATCATGATGGTGTCGATAAAATATTTGTAGATGATGTTAACTTGAGTGATACAGTAATCTCACTCGCTCTTTCTGATATAAGTAATAATATTGTTTCAAAGGTGGGCAAAGAAGGTTATTCAGGTAATGGTGATGATGCTGTTCTTTACAGCATTTCCTTTGGTGGCAGAAGTGATATTGCAGATATTGCAACAACAGAGGAAAACAAAACAAAAACATATTCCTACACACTAACAGCCGCCTTCTCAAAGTCATCCCTGAACAATCACATCTTCGTGACTCGCTCACTATTTGGCATGATAACTGCTTTGGCACTTGTGGTTATTTTCTTGATACAAAGACAAAGGAAATCGGAAAGGGATAAACATCATGCTATGCAAAAAATCTCGCATCAGGTACATCACGATATTATCGATTCTCTGCGTGGGTTACAGCTGATATCTGAAAACATAAAGAAAGGTATTCCAGTAACAAAAGAAGATGTAAGTGGTATAAAGGATATAGTTCGGAGTATTGAAGCAATCGCAGCTAATTTAACGTACCAGTGCAAATAAACTGTTGACAAATTTAAGACTTGGTATTTACCTGTATTCGATAGGTATATTGTGATGCGTTTTTTCTACGGGAGTCTGTCATGAGAAATTTGAGAATTAAACAATTAATAATAGTTCTGTGTGTATTCGTAATTGGTATTGCTGCCTGCTTACTTTTAGAGAGGCAAATGGCAAGGCAGTTTATCAAGAAATCTGAAGCAATTACAAAAGGAGTCGCAAAGAATATCGAAGATATCGATAATATGATGACGCAAACTCTTAAAAATAGCATCATCGGATGGTCAGAAATGATAGGCAGCGGAAAAAGTGACACAATGGAACAAGCTGTTAGGATGCGTGATGAGTTTGATGTAGACAACATGGATATTTGGGATTCTAACGGCGGAATGGAGCTTGATACAG
>CAXOVX010000050.1:0-9628 GCA_964213345.1 Alphaproteobacteria bacterium
GATTGTGTGTTGTAAATTTTACCTCCTTTCTTCTTGACTTCTATTACGGATGCTTAGGGTTAGAACGTATACGTTGTCGCGCTGCGGGATTTCGGTTCAGTCACGTACTATGTCTAGACAAAAAGCACTTTGATGATGATCCCTGTACGATTTGGCCGTCAGTGCACCGACGACACCTACGGCCCCTGCGTGCTCTTTTTCGGAAAACGATTTCTGAGCGCTGTGCTTGCCCCTTTATCATATTTATATGAGTACGTTCACGCTATCGCCGTACTTTAAATAGAGGCACATATCTGCCAATGCGGGTTGCTCGGCAGTATCTCTCAGTACACTTCCCGTTTCACCAAAAATGCTACGCATTAACATACTCTGGTGTTTAGTAGGACTGTTGTTTCCGTTAGAATTCTGCGCAAAATTTGCTCCTTGATCGTTAAGTAGTCCCATCTTTACAGTAACATCACCTTCTTTTGTATTTAAGTTGCTATCATAGACACTGAAAGTGTTATGCTTTTCAGCTACTGCAGAAATCACTAACTGCTTGAGTTCTAAGCTATGCTGACGCAGTAAGTGTAGTGTAGTCAGCTTTTCTACAGATATCTGCATTTCGCACTTTTTTCCATTGTTAATACGGCATACAATATCGATAATTCCCAAATTTTCCGGTTTTAGCTGCACTTTGATTGTTTGTTTTTCATCTAAACTACTGCCATTAATTTTCACAACTACTTGCTTTACAACTGCTAAGCCTAGCTCTTCCCGTAAAGCCCTATTGTAACTACCAATTGCAATACTTGTGCTGACATTATTAACGCTAGTATTATGTAAGGGAAGGAATTGAGCGGCATTACCTGTCCACGGTAGCTGCTGGTTGCCATCTTTAATGACAGCATTTGTGCCTATGCTGCTGCTATCATCAATCATGCTCTCTGCCCGATTACTACCAACATCATAATAGTTATCTATATGATTGTGCGTTTCGCTCAAATTTACGTCTTTCAGTGCATTCACCACAAAATATGTGTTTTGGTGGGGTATAATTGCAGAGATAGCCTTATCGCCCGCCTTATCACCAAGCTCTGGATTTTTGCAATAATGTAATTGCAGATCATTAGAAACACTCGAACAAGTACTAGAAGAAACCGGAAAAATGAAGCAAGGATAAGGCATAGAGTCCATAACACACATGCTTGGTGTAGTAACACCATCTGACGACTCCTCTGTTTTATCTCCTCCAAGAGCATCCACAGCTACCATACTATGTTGTGGCAAAGCAAGAATGACTTGAAGGGGTGAGACAGAAGAGTCGTCCGATACTTGTAGAACGCTCTTTGGTGCGTTACATTTTTGACTACTAGCGTACATGGCACTATCAGTCATAGGGAATTTGATATCTCTGATCTCCATTTCAGCTTTTATGAACTCATTTGTACTGGAATCGTTTTCCTTAGCGGCGAATACTGCTCTCGGGTGACCGTTTCTATTCTCAGCAAAATTGAGTTCGACTGGCTTTAGCAAAAAAGTATTACTTTGAATTTTATTCCTGGAATCAGCTTCTTCAGCAGAGCAACTCGAGATGTTTTTATCAGTACTGCTATTGGCTACACATACTCCCGGCTCTTGCTTTTTTGCCTCCATACCAGCATGCTCTTCACGTACAACAGGTTCTTGCTTTTGTTTTAGCGTTTCAGACTGCTCTGCTAAAATCTGCAAGAACAAATCCTTACCTCCTTTTGTACAAACTACACCTCCACTACCTTGAGGTCCTGAATTCGAAACAGCATACTGCGGAGATTGTACTGTATGTAAACCGTCAGCCATGATTTCTTAACACATATTATAAAAAACTAACTCGATGAGTCTAGCAGTTTTATAATTGGTTTAAAACTAATTAATTTGGTTATTTTTCATACACAAAAAATACTGTACATAAAAAAACACTTCTTTGTACTGTTTAATCCCGTCAAGAAGCGGGAAAAGCATTTAGAATTTTGGAATGTATCAGAAGCCATTATGAGTAGAGACAAGTTCTAAAATGATTGCCTAGGGAGTGTCGACATTTAGAATTTTTATGATATATTTTATGATATAATGTATCTAGAATCGATTTATAAGAGAGGCTAGATGTTGTACGATTTAAAAGATGGTCAATGGGAAGCAATTGAGGGTAGTTTACCTGGTAGAATAGGAGATAGAGGTCGTAGTGTGGAGGATAATCGAGGCTTTATCAGAGCCGTTATGTGGATTGCCAGGACTGGGGCGTCATGGAGGGCGTTGCCAGAAGGATACGGGAAATGGACTACGATCCATAAAGGGGCTGTTGCGAGATGAGATAAAAGGTATTATTCATGTAGGTGTGCAAGATAAATGTCGACACTCCCTAAGAACTCTTCTTTTGCCTCGGAGTCTGCTTCTTTGTAAAGTGTTCTTTTTTTTAAAAACAACCCCATCCTTTGAAAGGCACAATATATGCCAGTTGCAGTCATTCCGACCATTGCGCCTATTTCTTTCTGTGCCAAATTCGGATTTTCCTGTAATAATTTGCATCAACTGTTCACGATTTGCCTTAGTGGGCTTATTGCCATTCTTTTTAGGACTTACATCGCCATTTTCTTTCTTCAGACTTTCCCAGTAAAACACCGATGTTTTGCTAATGCCTAGCTTCTCCATCTCCAATTTGTTTAAGCACTATCTCTCTAAAAATTAAAAATAATTAACACTTTAATCATGATTACAATCCTTTTTCATTTAACTATATTACGGGATAACAATGAAAAAGGATGGTACGGATATCACCACAGCAAGCCATGAGGCTGCGAAATGGTTTTGTATGAACCGGAATTTAGAGTTCTCTGGAACTACTTGATTTTGTCCTAGTATTCCTTAGCTTCTAACTTTTGAAAAAGTAACCCTCTCTAATACCTCCATATACCACCCTTTTTTATGACAATATTTTACGTAATCATTAGATTTTTTTCGAAACTCGCTTATACCACATATAAAATGCAAGGAACACACAGAGCATAGAACCGAGAGGCGCATTCTTGATATACATGAGGGAGCGCCAGAGTGTTCATAGCAGAAGTAAAGAGAAGTCTATTAATTGCCTCAAGAGCACCCGTAACACACCGACATAACAACAATCCCAAACCTCGCAAAAATAACTTTGCACATTGCTAATCCCTAAAATAGTTCAGCACAGAAAGTATCTTAGTTTTTGTCTCATCTTTTGGTAATGACATGGCTATAGAATACTCATGTGCAAATCTTTCCAAAGCAATATCGTATATAACCTTCTCACTATAAGACCTATCTGGATCATCAACATTACGATGTAAATCACGTAAAACTTCCGCAATTAAGTCTACTTGGCCAGAATTAATTTTACTATCATATTCCTGTGCACGCTTACTCCACATACCTTTTGGAAATTTTGCTTTACTTTTTAGAACACGCATAGCTCTTTGCAGCTCACTCTCGGAACTCAGATGCCTAAGTCCAGTTTTTACAGCTTTAGACTTAGGAACCCTCAAAGTCATTTTGTCCTTCGAAAACAAAATGACGTACAAACTTATCCCTGTTCCAGCTATAACCTGGATCTCTTCAGCAATTATCTGACCCACACCATGCGTTGGATAAACTACATTATCCCCAACACTAAAAAAACTAACACCTAATACATGATTCATAGGCGCATCTACTAAAAGAATTAAAAAAGATAACCTAAACGCATTAAACAGGTGGGGATTGTATCATAATTTTGGTTACGTGTAAATCATCTACTTTAGAATGTATCGGAAGCCACTATGAGCAGAAACAAGTAGCATAAGAACTATGTCGTACATCTTTGCCTAAAATTTATTTATTTTCGAGTAATACTTGGTGTTTTTGTACGATTATACCAATTCCTCCTTTTAATGTCCACGTTGTCACGCTGCAGGATTCAGGCTCTACCCTACCTCCTTCACCATCATTATTACTGCTCCTAGTGCTCATTAAAAAATGGGACTCGGGATTCCCCACTACTAATCGCCCGAGATTAAAGCATATAGCACGCATAAATTTTGCAAACTGATTTTTTGTAATGCCTGTACATCTCATCTTGTACATTTTTTTCGGAAAAACACTCTCTTGAATGACGCTCTTGGCTTGGTGTAGCAATTTATCCGGATCAAAATACCTTCCGTATTATCCTTCTTCACAGCTCCAAAACGCACGGCCTCCCTGGCTGCTTAGGCAATTTTCTGCGCTCCCGTCTTCTTGCTACGTAAACGCCTAAATACACCATAATCAGCGGCCTTCTCGCCAAGACCAAAATTCGCAAAACCATTTCGCTACACTACTATCTGCTACATACCTCCCAACCCACTATCACCCAGATCTTCCATAAATTGCAACAATAAGCATTTGACTTCTTGTTGCAACTTATCCTACTAATCCACACATCCGCTATATGCCGTCTCCTTCCCACACCTCATCAACTCTCTAGATATAACTGAAAATCAAGCAACCCCCCAACCTTTCTATGTTGAGCTCTCCACATACTAGACCTTCCGCTATCCGCTCCACCGACACACCCCCCTATCCCCTTTTACAAGACCCTTCCTTACGTTGTCTACTACGTACATTGAAACAGTTACATGGTCAATAAGTAAAAAATTTAAAAATTTTTTATCATTCGAAACAAGATTTCACGTAACTCACCTCCGTAAGAGGCCAACGAGACCTAGGAGCAAAATCAAGTGTATCAATCAGTCCTGAACGTGCTCTTTCAAGGCCAGCCCACGCTATCATTGCTCCATTATCAGTACATAATGCTATTGGTGCAGCAATCAGCCGCAAGCCATGAGAAGCTAAGGAATCTGTTAATGCTAACCTTATATACTGATTAGCAGCTACGCCGCCCGCTATTACTGCTGTCTTTATTTGCGAAAAAGTTTCCATATCTACAAGATCAATATCAGTAGTATGTGGTATATGATTGCGCGTTCCAATGCCGTATTTTTCGATTACTTGCTCTAGCCTGTCTTTTAACACCAATGTTACTGTATGTTGGAATGATGCGCATATATCCGCTATTTCTTCTTTGGTAGGGGCATGTTCTAGATTACGTAAATAATGCATAACAGCTGTTTTAAGTCCTGAAAATGAAAAATCACAGTTCTTTTGCTTGTAAAACGCTTTAGGAAATGGAACGGCATTACAATTACCATTTAAAGCAATTTTTTCAATAATTGGACCACCTGGATATTCTAAATTTAGCATCTTCGCAACTTTATCAAATACCTCTCCTACTGCATCATCTAAAGTTTGCGATATTAATTTATACTTGCCAACGCCCCTAACTACTAATATTTGGCAATGTCCCCCTGAGATTAACAATAATAAGTAAGGGAAATTAACATCAAAAGTTAATCTTGGTGTTAGCGCGTGTCCCTCTAGGTGATTGACTGCAATTATGGGTTTTTTTAATACAGAACTTAATCCTTTTGCTACCATAACCCCTACAATCAGTCCGCCTATGAGGCCTGGTCCTGCAGTAACCGCTATGTAATCGAGATTTTGCCAATTTAGCGCGGTGCTATTTTTCAAGAAGTTTTCTCGCAGTAGCCGAGGTAAAATTTTTAGGTGATTACGTGCTGCAATTTCAGGGACAACACCACCATATGCTTGATGACAGGCAATTTGGCTATAAATCTTATTAAGTAATATATTCTTGTTCTCATCAACAACTGCAATAGCCGTTTCATCACAACTCGTCTCTATTCCTAATACCTGCATATATCAGAGTAAAAATTTCTACAGTAATTTGCAGTCTCTTCTATACTGCATTCTACCATGGAGTTGGTTTGACGGATTTTTATTTCAACTACGCTATTTATGGCCTTTTTAGGCCCTATGATTATCTGCAGTGGAAGGCCAATAAGGTCCATCTTGCTAAATTTCACCCCAGCACTTTCATGCGTATCATCGTATAATACCGAAATGTCCGCATTAATTAGGTGTTCATAAATCCGCATTGATACGGCATCACAAAGAGCGTCACCAGATTTAAGATTAACAATCCCACATTGAAATGGTGTTACTGCCTTTGGCCATATAATGCCCAAATCATCATGACTAGACTCAATAATTGCACCCACCAACCTCGAAACACCAATTCCATAACACCCCATCTCTGGGAATATGTATGTTCCATCATCCATCTGGATTTTAACATTCAAGATTTTTGTGTACCTATTGCCAAGATAAAATAACTGCCCGACCTCTATACCTTTGCTAACACGTAATCTGCTTTCCGGCACTTGGCAAGCTATTAAATCATGTTTTTCCTCTTCTCTTGCATAGAATGTTCCTAGCATAGCGAGGTCGAAATCTTCATTTTTTAAAGCGCCTACAATTTCACTATCGTAATATACTGTACTCTCGCCGGTGTTGGCCAAGATATGCAATTCATGAGTGTAATTACCTCCCATATCGCCACTGCTAGCCACTACTGGGATCGCTGTTAATCCCATGCGGCCATATATCCTTAAATAAGCCTTCAACATCTTATTATAGGATGATAGAGCTTGTTTCTCCGTCAAATCGAAAGAATATGCATCCTTCATCAAAAATTCTCTACATCTCAATACCCCGTATCTAGGCCGTATTTCATCACGAAACTTCCAGTGTACCTGATATAAAATTTTCGGTAAATCTTTGTAGGATTGTACGTTATTACCAAACAATTCCGTTACTACCTCTTCCGCAGTGGGGCTAAAAACCAACTCGTTATCGTGTTTATCTCTCACCATTAAACTTTCTTTGCTCATTTCGCCACCATCCCTATATCTGCCGGATTTTTTCCATAAATCCGTTGGCTGCATTAGAGGCATAAGAATTTCAAAACTGTGAGCTTTATTCATCTCCTCTCGTATTATTTGCTCAACTTTTTGGAGTACCGAAAGACCTAAAGGCAACCAATTATATATACCACTAGTGACTTGTCTTATCATACCAGCTCTTAGCATTAATTGATGAGACACTATATTGGCTTCAACTGGTTTCTCTTTCAAAGTAGGCAGAAAGTAACGCGATGCTAACATTATCCTATATCAATATTTTTGTGTTCCTATTCAATTTGTTTCTCCTCTGATGTAAGGATGGGTACAGATATCTCTACCAATTTACCGTCTTTTATTTCTGATATCGCAAATTCTCGGGAATTTGTGCCATCTTGATTAATGGTCACTATACCTGTTGCAGATTGAAAGTTACGATTTTTAAAATTCCAAAGTAACTTTGTTTTGTTGTACTTAGTATGACTTAGGCTAGTAATAGCATCATAGGCCGCTAATGCAACCTTGTTTGGTAAATAACCGTAGTTCTGGGAGAATTTATCGTAAAAAGCTTTTGTACTGGCAGCTGGCAGACCAACAAGCAACATCTTTTCATTCATATTAGAAAAATTCGAAGTCTTCTTCTCTTTAATACTATTTTCTGTGTTAAGTACAATTATCTTTACAGACTTATCCTTCAGTAATGTAGAACTATCTATGTGATTCGTTATTTTCTTTATTCTCCAGCCACCTTCAGGTAGTAATATTGCTACACTCATCTTCCTTTCTGAGGCACTTCCTACCTTTTCCTCTCTTATATCTTCCATATCTTCGATATTCTTGATATCCTTGTCAATACTGGCCAGGGCTCTGTCGATGTCTTCAACAGCTTGTGTAGGTTTTGTAGAATATTTATACACACTTCTTAAAAGCTTAGTATTCTTCTTATAGTGATTTTCAAGAAGATTGCCTAGATTGTTATTTGGAACAAATGCATATACGATTTGGTACCGAGAGTGCTCGCTTTCACGCCAGTGTCTTAACGCAGCATCTAGTTGATCTGTTGATAATATACCCAATAAATATAGTTTATCCTTTCCTGCACCTAATAAGTTTGTATCATTAGAAAGAGACATAAGTGTAATACCTTTGCGCTGCGTAAAGTCATATATCAAACGCGTTTGATTAGAAAATACAGGCCCTATTATTACATCAACATTATTGCTTTCTAATTTTTTTATCGCGGCATCTACTCCATCACTAGCACCGCAAGTATCAATCATCAATACAGTAAAGTTATTTAATTTGTAGTCAAATAATGCTAAATGTACAGCATCAGCGATACTCTCTCCCAATTTACTGTATTCGCCTGAGAAAGGTGCTAAAACAGCAAGTGAAATTCTATCATCGTAAATCGCTTCTCTTTCATACAAAACTACATCCACCTCTTCTTGCTGCGTTTCTGCAGGGTTTAGTATCTTTTCTTGCTTTGCATCGGTAGTAGCTGGTTCTTTCGTTGATTCTATGATCTCAGGTGCTGAAACTTCCCTATTTTTTACTGTTTCATTTTTAGCTATTACTGCAATTTTTTCTTTAGCTTTACAAGCGGTAAGTAGTATGCAGCCAAATAATGCCAACAGCACTGCAAGCTTCACAAACATTCCTGAACATAGCTCGTTGAAACTAGGAAGAGTCTTTTGTTGATTACGCACCATAGCTAAAAATAAAAATGAATAAATTGCAACATGTTGTAATTCAAGTTATACCTATAACCCCCAATTATGCAATTTAAAATTATGAAGAAAGGCATACTATACATAGTTGCAACTCCAATCGGTAATATGGATGATATCACATTGCGGGCTTTGGATGTTTTACGCAATGTAAACTGGGTCGTGGCAGAAGATACGAGAGTGACGCGTAATTTGCTTGATCGCCACGGTATACCCGCAAAAAAGATGTTGCATTATAATGATTACTCTTCGGAAAGAGAGCATAGGAGAATTGTTGATATTATCTCTGAAGGACAAGATGTAGCACTTGTAAGTGATGCAGGTACCCCACTCATTTCTGATCCAGGATACAAATTAATTATGGAGGTGATAAAAAATCATATAGAAATTAAAAGCGTCCCAGGAGCATGTTCTCTTATTCTCGCAGTTACTTTGGCTGGATTGCCCACAGATAAAGTGCTATTTTACGGATTTTTATCATCTAATGCTAATAAACGTAAACAAGAATTGGCTAAAATTCAGGCATTAAATACGACGCTAGTTTTCTTTGAAAGCGCACGCAGGCTCCTGGATATGCTTAAAGATGCACAAAGAGTATTAGGAAATAGAAAAATAGCGGTAACAAGGGAGCTAACTAAGGTGTATGAAGAAGTGCGAAGAGGGAGCATAGGGGAATTGCTAGAATATTACTCAAATGTTGGCGTAAAGGGTGAATTAGTTATAGTAATCGAAGGAAATGGTGTTGATGAGACAGCAAATATCAACGATGACACCATAGTGCAAATATTGGTCATTTTAATAAAGAACAAGAACTATAGTGTAAAAGATGCTGTCCAGGAGATTTGCAGCATTTATAACTTACCTAAAAATAGAGTCTATAAACTAGCAATACATTTATGACTCTGGATCTTGGACACGAGCAACGCTGCGTATTGGCTTAAACCAAAAGTTAAAAATACTTACCGCAGCATGGGTTGATTTTTGAAGGCAGAGTCCACAGCATCTGCTAAAGAAAGAAGAGTATTTTTTCAATATTTTGCCTACTGGTGCCTTTAAATTGGCAAAAAATTTCTCGAT
>CAXOVX010000051.1:0-7128 GCA_964213345.1 Alphaproteobacteria bacterium
GTTGTAATTTTTACCTCCTTTCTTCTTGACTTCTATTACGGATGCTCGGGGTTATAAAGGTAGCATAAACGTTATGAAGTGTTAGTGGTCGTCGGCTTTTGATACTGGCGTTTAGTACACATAGGCAAGGAGGATGCTTTGTTACTCTCATAATTCATAAAATAGGTGCGCCTCTATTTCCTGCTTTCGCCCACTACTACTCTCTGATGCCGTGACCGTTAGCAAACCATCTGCATCAATACAAAATTTTACTTCCAGATGCACTTGTCCCGCAGGTAGTGGCGAAATATTCTTTAGTTCAAACTGTGCCAAAGAACGACACTCCTCGATTTTTTCACTTTCTCCCTGCAAGATATGTATTTTAAATGCAGTTTGATTATCATGAGATGTGGTAAAAACTTGGGTTACTAATGTAGGAATAGGAGTGTTGCGTGGAATAATAATTTCAACCATATTGCCTAGTAATTCTATCCCCAGTGAAAATGGAGTCACATCTAATATTAGATGATCAGACTGGCGCGTTAACGCGTGAGCTTGAATTGCGGCTCCCATAGCCACTATTTCTTCAGGATTGATATAGTCTTTGACGCGAATGCCGAAAAAATTTTCTACATGCTTTCGTACACTCGGTATCTTGGTGACTCCACCCACAAGAATTACTTCTTCCACATTACTTTTAGACAGATGTGCATCATTTAAAGTGCAAGTGAGGATTTGCAATGTCTTTTCGATCAAAGGATAAAAACAGATTTCCGCTTCTTCACGCGCAATATTAATGTGCTTACCACAAAATTTTCCTTCCCATACATATGCTGTACTTAAACATTCTTTGATATAACATGCTTGTTTCAGAAAATGCATCAGATCTCCTTGAGTTTTCACAGAAATATCATCATAGTTACTGCCTGCTTTGTGCAAAAGTAATTTTAGTAACGCTAAGTCGAAATCATTACCACCAAGGTTTACATTTCCACCCGTGGCAATGACGCGCAATATTCCTTTGTACATTTTCAGTATTGATACATCAAATGTGCCACCTCCAAGATCGTATACAAGAAAATTTCCAGCAGGTTGTACATCTAGGCCATATGCTATAGCAGCGGCAGTCGGTTCATTCAACAACCTCAAAACCTCTAATCCGGCAATTCCAGCTGCATCACGTGTTGCAGTACGAGCAGCTTCATCAAAATGAGCGGGGACTGTGATTACAGCTTTATTTACCAATTTGCCTAAAAATGCCTCAGCATTCTTTTTCAAAAACGCTAAAATTTCCGCTGAAATTTCTGCTGGAGACAGGCTTAATCCATTTCCTGTACGTATTCTTATCATATTATGCAAGGAATTTTCTATATCTATTTGTAGCGGCAATTCTTCTATATTAATTTCGGCTATACCCTTCCCCATCAGTCTCTTCATGGAGCTAATATTATCCTTACGGTCTAAAGCATCGTTTCCTACATATATTCTATTATTTTTATCATAATAGACTACGGAAGGCACAAGACTCGTGAGCTTCGTACTTTTATTGCATGGTATGATAATTGGATTTTTATCCGGTACATAAGCTATAAGTGAGTTAGTAGTGCCTAAGTCTATACCTACAGTGCATCCCTCTTCATCCCTTTGTATTGCTTCAGGTTCTTCTAATTGATAAATTCTCATCCTCTATTTGCTTAAAAAGAATCACATTTTTGAAAAATCTCTTTCTGAAATCCTATAACAAATCTTAACTTTGTGTAGCTATCACACGCCTCTTCGTACTGATGCGTTGTAATTAGGTGAATAATCTTCATGATAAGAAAATTATGCAATTGTTCAAAATCTTTTTGCATTTTGTAAACGCCTTCCTGATCCTTGGCATTTACTAAATTTTCGTGCCATGCGAACGACTCTATTAATAACCCTTCTGGTGCCTCAGCCTTGTACCCATGCTTGTTTAGAATGTATTCCATTCTAAGTAGCGGTGATACCAAAATTTTGTACGCTCTGTTATAGAGCGCAGCATTCTCAAGTGCAATTTTTTTTTCAAGAACAGAGCCATTTATAAAGCGATCGGGGTGCACTAGTCCTAACTTTTCAAACACTTTGTCTTGTAGTTTTATCAAATCAATGATTGGGGATTCTTCTATATCAAATAAAGCATAGCAGTTGTCTTTCACCATATCTTGTATTGGTTGTATTTTTTTGCATAGTGGGCAAAATAACATATTACCAGCAATTAATTCTTTGCAATGTGGGCAAGCAATATATACACTTTTTCGCCGTACTGTCATAAAAGCACTTTTATGTATTACTTTTGCCGATCTTATCCATAAGGAATTTGGCAATTAATTGCTCTGTTCCTTTGCGAGACTTCCCTGTAGTATGTATGGGTTGCAATCCTTCAACGTATCCCTCAATCGTAAAATTTGGCATATGAGATAGTCCTTCTTGCTTAATAATTGTATATTTTGGTATAGGTTTTCCATTTTTTTGAGCCCATTCTTGCAATTGTGATTTATAATCTTGAGAGATTGAGTACAGTTTGGGACTAACAAATAGTGGCTGCCATAATTTTTGGATCACAGAGCTGACAACATTATAGTTACTATCCAGATATACTGCCGCCATTAAAGCTTCTAAAGTATTCTCAAGATTATGCTTGTTACTTCTTCCTCCGATGTTTTCCTCTCCTATATCCATCACGATATACTTACCCAGATCTATAGACATGGCAATTTCAAACAAAACATTAGTATTTACCAGATTTGCTTGCATCACAGAAAGCATCCCCTCAGCAGCTTCTGTGTGCTGTCTGTATAAGAAATCTGCTATTACCAGACCTATCACACTATCACCTAAAAATTCTAACCTCTGATAGTTTGAATTTCCTACTTTTACCTCCTTATGACTAGGATGAGTAATGGCGTGAATAAGCAGATCTTTATCTTTAAAGGTATATCCTATAGCTTTTTCCAAATTTGCTATTGTTGACACTATTTATTACCTACTATTATTATTTCTGGTTCCAAAAAAATACTAAATTTGCTGTATACTCTGTCCCTCACGATGTAAATGATATCCTCTAAATCTTTAGAAGTTGCACTACCATTGTTGACCAAAAAATTACAATGTAACTCTGAAATTTTGGCTCCACCTACGCACAATCCCCTGCATCCTGCTTGATCTATTAATTCCCAAGCTTTTTGGGGACCATTGGGATTCTTAAATGTAGAGCCACCAGTGCGTGATCTTATAGGTTGCGTTCTTTCCCTATCTGCCTGAATTGATTCAACTTTATGTAAAATATTAGCTACCTCATCGATGTATCCCGCAAATAAAGCCTCTGTAAAAATCCAGTTAGAATCAATCTCTTTGCCCCGGTAATGGTAACCGATTTCGTATGGTATGAATGTCTTAATTTCACCAGTTACCCCGACGGTCGTAGCTTGCACCAACAATAGTTGGATATCTCCACCATATGCACCTGCATTCACAGCAAGCGCTCCACCTACAGTGCCAGGAATACTAGACAAAAACTCAAATCCACCTATCCTATGCTGCATAGCAAACATGGAAAGATTTACATCTAAGGCTGAAGCTCCTGCTAGTATGCAATGTGGCATTTCTGCTATCAGCTCAACTCTGTTAAACCCACGGCCTAATCTAATTACGACTCCGTCTATGCCACGATCTCTGATTAAAACGTTAGACCCTACTCCAAGCACAAAAATAGGGATATCATTCGGTTTATTGCGCAAAAAAAATTGCAGATCTTCTGTATCATGTGGAATAAAAAGCACTTCTGCAGGGCCACCAGTGCCAAACCAGCATATTTTACTTAAATCTGCATCTTCTCGGTATTTACCGCGGACTGCTGGCAATCTATCTAATAGTGACATTATTAGTACCAAACTGCATTAGACTTATTTCGAAACCCTGCTTCTGCTATGAACGTTGCATCACTCCAGTGCTCGAATCCCCATGTATATCCACTACATTGCGGCTCTGTGCTCTATATGTTCCTTTGCGCTCCGTCAGCAAAGCGAGTTATTCAAGTAATTCTTTGTGCTTCTGGAGTTTTATGTCTAACCATTGTACATCAGCCACACTACATCTCCTAAGCTTATCTCGAGCACAATATATAGCACCGGCACTAGGACTAATCAACATATCACGTAAGATTCAGGATCAGATAATAATTTTTTTAACACAAGATTATTCATAACATGTCCGGTTTTTACCGCCTTTACATTACATACTACCCGTGCTCCTGCTAGATAAAGATCTCCTATGCAATCTAATATTTTATGGCGCACAAATTCATTTTCATAACGTAATCCACCTTCATTCATAATACCATCTGCGCCTATAGCAATTGCGTTATCTAAAGACGCTCCATTTGCTAGTCCCATCTCCCGTAACCTAGTTAGCTCTTCTATAAAGCCAAATGTACGTGCTTTGCCTATTGCGAGTGCAAAAGACGCCTGATCAGCAGAAAAAACGAAACTTTGCTTACCCACAGTAATATTGATAAAATCTATAAAAAATTCTACCGAGAGCTCATTTCCAGCTGCACATGGTGATAGCATAATATTTGTATCACCACGAGCTACCTCTACAGCTTTAAGTACCCTAATAACTTTGCGCTTAGCACTCTGCGTTACGTTTCCTGCACGCTGTATAGCTTGCACAAAATAGTCGGCACTTCCATCCATAATCGGCACTTCTGGCCCATTTAGGCTTACAATAGCATTATCTATTTCGCATCCCCAAAATGCAGACATCAAATGCTCAATCGTCATAACTTGTGCTCCATCTTCGTTAGCAACAGCAGTACACATAGGCAAGGTGCTAATTACTCTGTCAAACTTTGCTGGAATAATATTATTGCAATGTAAATCGGTTCTGCAAAACACGATTCCAGCACCGCAGTCTGCTGGAGCAATTTGCATCGTCACATGCTTACCACTATGTATACCTATACCTGAGACCGAAACGGTAAACGCTATAGTTTTTTGCACTTTTTTAAAACCACAATTACGCCAATTCTCTTTTCTAACATTCACGTTACCGCATTGCAGGATTCAGGACCAATCACGTATAATCACTACACTCCCTCCCTACTATTGCGCTCCTAGTGTTCATCTAAAAGTGGCTTAGTATTAACCCGCGATGAATAACACGGAAAACCAGTCCTCACTTTAGCATATATGGCACGAATCGCAACTGCAATATCAACACATATTGCGGAATATAGATCAATACTGTTGTAAAAATTAATAATGAACAACAAGAAAATCAAGCAGGCCAGTATAGCGATCATATATCGAATTTTGCTTTTGATCTGTATTAAAAATTTGGTAATTGTGCAATTTGCTCATACGAACAAACCCAACCAGATCATAGGCAATTATACTAGTCTATCATTTAAGATCCATTAATCAGCTATTAATAACTTGTTTCTAATCTCAAACTTAGGTTGCACAGTATATGTGATTAAATTTTACTTCTATTGAATATAAAATTAAAAAATTTGATATTTTATGTTCTAATTAAAAAATAAATGTTTACCATATACGCTATGAACATGTTATTAGACATTCGTAATCTTCGTTAAATTTGATTGGGGGATGTATGAGTAAAAATTTTAAGAAAAATAAAATGAGATTTATGCAAACTATATTAGCGATATTGTTTTTCTTCACGGCTACAATTACAGGAGTCGCAGATGTAATAAGGTCGGCTTATGCAGACGAACCAAAAAAAAATTATGCAGATTCTGATATCGTGAAAGTGTTGTGTAATGCTGTGGATTTTATAGCTCATGGTCCTGGAAAAGTTGTGGCTATGCTTATATTAATATCTTTGGCAATAGCGCTTTTCTTAGGAAAGGTCACATGGGGTTTAGCAATAGCTGTTGGAGTGGGTATTGGCTTGATGATGGGAGCGTCAAATATTATGATGATACTATCGGGAGATTCAACTGACATCTGTGCACAAGTGAAGAAGTAATTGAAAGAAAGTAGATTTAATTAGACTGTATGCGCACGTTTTACATTTTTCGGTATAGCACCAAGATCCATTTATTTTGAATTTTGGTGTGGGTGTGTTAGGCTGCTGCCAATCGTATGATTTAATTAGCTTTGCTAGTTTGCTCTGTCTTGCTGTGAAGGGAGTTGTATTTTTGTTTTCTGCTGTGCAACGGGTTGGTTACTTTTTTGTATGCGGCGGAGATTTAAAGTCTGTGAGTGTGATGACGTACAGAATGAGACAATCAGTTGGAAATGGCGCTTTTTGAGATACCTAAGGATTATAATACTAAAAACCCCCGCTTACTTTACCATGGCGTATTTACAGGGGAAGTCTCATGTAAAAAATTTTATAAAAATTTCATTTTATAGTGGTAGCGAAGGAGGGACTTGAACCCCCGACACACGGATTATGATTCCGTCGCTCTAACCAGCTGAGCTACTTCGCCTTGAAACAAGGTTACATTCTAGATGATACAACAGGTCTTGTCACGAATATTTAATAGTGTGCCATTTAAAAATGGAAGAGCTTGGTTTCCTGAGTAGGAAGTGCAATATGATCCTTAGTGAGATAGTAACGATAATATTAGGCTACCAAGAAAGTAAGTTTAGTTGTTTTAAATATTACTTCAATATGTGTATGTTAAACACTCGTATGATGGGTTTGTAGCCGTATTGAAGCGTATTTTGCCTATATTATGTTGTTATGTTAGAAGTCTAGAAAATTTCTTAATTTAGATTTTTTCCTCTCTCAGAGCTTAATCCAGAACACAATAAAGGCTAGAATAAGAACTCTTTCTTGATTAAGCCTTTGAACATAATGGCTTGTTCTACATAGTAAGTTGCGATTCTACGAAATTCTTTAAAACGGTAAAAAATCTTTCCACAGCATTTCTTTCTTTGTAAAACCCGGAGTATGGATAAGATTACAAGATAATAGTGGTAGAGAAGTGGGTTTATGGAGAGATAATTGGTATAAAATCAAACAAGCCACAAGATTACAAAAAGCATTTTCTACGGATCTGAACATAGAGTGCCATAGTCTTTGAAATTGCTCGAGTCTGTCGAAAATAGTTTCAACAATTGTACGTTTATAGAGCAAAAACTTATCTTGTAG
>CAXOVX010000052.1:0-3292 GCA_964213345.1 Alphaproteobacteria bacterium
AGGTTTCATAGGATTGTACCAAATGGGAGAATTGGCATTGATAGACGCTGGATATTATAACAAAGATATACTGAGCAATCCTAAGGCGAAGAGAAATGACTGGAGTGGCACCTGGACTGGAAAAAATGGAGTAAACAGTAGGGATGATTTTCTAAATAGCGCAGAAGCACAGACACAAGCCGTAAAAGATTATCACTCTATAGTGTGGCATAGGTATTTGAAAAAATATCATGAATCTGTTGGTGAGAAAATGGGAAAAGTAGAAATTACGGCATCTGGCCTCATAGCTGCCACTCACTTAGCTGGTCTAAGAAAAGTTAAAGACTGGCTGGATTCTGATGGTAAAACGGAATGCAGTGATCACAATGAAAATCCCAAAGCGAGAGTCACATGCTTAGACTACCTCAAGCGCTTCCAGAACTATGACATGAAGGACTTACCGGAACCTCCTAAAAAGGACCATTCGAAAGAAAACAAGGCACCGGCTTTACAGGGATATATAACAACAAAAAACAACATTGAAAAACAGAGTGATGCATTAATTCAAGAAAAAAGAGCTGAGTTATTAGAAAAACTCGAAAAATTTCAAAAAGTAGAGAAACAAATTGCTAGACAAGAACTCGATGCTGCAGTTGATAAAAAAGCAGCGGAATTTCAGAAAGATCTGAATCATGAGTTATCGTCACCACTTGCTGCACGTGATACGCAATGTGATGCTAGAAAAGCTGCTGCAGAAGCAAGTATCAATCCCTGTGGTCCTCATAATGGTGTAGAAACCGGCAGAACAGCTGGTCCTGGTGTTATAACAATTCATTATGAATGCACAGCACACTATGACTGCAGCGACTTATCTCAAAGATACAGTGATCAAGCAAAAGTTTTTGAAACAAAATTTAACAATTTACTTCAGCAAGAGAAGGGAAAATTGGAAGAAGCAAAAAATACAGAATTGCAAGCTAAAATAAATAGAGAAGTAGAGCTTTATAATCAACTTCTCGACGCATACAGGCTCGGTGTAATTTATGATGAAAAAGAAAAGCTCTCAGATCTGACGCATTATGTTCAATCACAATATGATATTAATATGGTGGTGAATGATGTAGTGAATCACCCAAGCAAATCAGAGGAGACTGCACATAAGACGGAGCTATAACACTAAATTATCTCCACCATTGACCGGCACGACGAGTTATAGTACGGTGTAGACGGATTCACGCTCGTAATTAATCGTAACATAAATGATCATAAATTAGTAGTAAAAGCCTCTTTAGATCTGCCTAACTCCTGTTCTTACGTACCATTTCCTATATTTCTTTCTCGCACCAAGCTGCATGTTGATGCGCCCTGATCATTGTAGAACCTAGCATTCCATTCCGTATCCTCATCAACAGCAGGTGTATTAAAAATCATTTGCCATATTCCAACTTTACTCCATCTCATAAACCTTTTATGTACACTCGACCATTTACCAACAAGGCAGAGTTCTCCACGGCGCCCAAGTTCTGGCAATCCAAACTGCTCCAATAGATTAAAAATTGCCTATTATCCTTTGCACTTCTCCCAACACCTTCTTTGCCAGATAAACTACCACTTATCCTATCCCACTAATCATTTCCTAGCTCGTATAACATTTTACCTCCATTTTCGAGATTACTTTATTATACTTCATCATACTGCATTGCCAGCAATCTTAGCCAGCAGTAATGCTGTTGCGGTGCAAGCTGGGCTTGCTAGGTGCTGGATTACCTGAAGTGTTGCTTGTTCTAGATGTGGTTCTGCGTTGTTATGCGCGTTGTTGTATATGCACTGTTGTAGTTTTTGAAGGTGCACCTTACGAGACGGATTACGGGAAGGCTTTATGGGATAAGATGCACCATCTATGAGTGTCGTTTCCGACAATTTCCAATATAAATTACACTCGTCATAATTGCAATATCTATTTTTGATATTTTTTAATATTATAATCTATATACATTCTTAATATTCACACGACGTGAGAATGGTAGAACATAACACTAATTTTTTATGGCAAAGAAGAGCAAAATGCGTTGTTCTGGTTCCGAATGGAAACATCACACTTGAACCCCCGCTAATAACGCCGTCGCTATCGCTCCTGCTTATAATTTCCCCGCTTTACGAGCCTCTTCTTCCAATGTATCTAGCATCCATTGTATCCACTTTTTAGCTAAATCTTCCCTACTGTAAATTTTTTCTTCATCTTCTTTACAGCTAATACCATTTGCTGTATTCTCTACCCACTCATATGGGAATGGTCTGAGATTTAGTACCTCTTTCGCCTGCAAGATTGTTTTTTGAATAACGTTTTTATCAAAAATTTCTACATTAACAAACCTTTTTATTGTTTTTCTATCATCCATTTCTTCTAGTTCTAGAGTTTCTGCATCGAGCATAAAGTATAATAACAAACAACCAAGCATATGATTTACTTAATCTTCTTTCTTGTTCTAAATCACTCATACTAGTCTATAGGATAAGAGGTTAGTATTTGAATAGAGCCTCTTGCATTTTTTGAAAAACAACTCTTGCTTTAGTTCTGGGTTCTAAAACATCTTCTCCTTTTCTTATACCATAACCAATTTTTTTATTAAATTCATAATCAAATTCTTGCGTCCCAACTTTACTTTGATCATTAGCCCAATTAGAGATATCCTTAACGTTTTGTTTAACTGCTTCTTCTGTAAGTTCATTTGCTGTTCTTAGATCAGGGAAGCTCGTTGCATCATCAATATTTCTCCCCTTCAAATATTCGACACCTTTCTCTACATGTCGTTCGATAGTATGTCCCCCACCTTCACCGCCCTCATATCGTTCAAGCTTGAGTTTTGTGTGTTCTCGTATTATCTTCTCAGTAGTCCATTTGATTACTTCTTTTTGTGAATCGTTAGGATCATGTGGACCATTACTATCGCCCTGTTTGTCGTGTTTTTGCTGCCCATTACTGTGTGCGTCGGCGGGTTTATCATCCTTATCCCAAGTAAACCAGTGTTTTACGAACTCTTTAGTTGCAACACCAGCATCCACCAATGCATTACCAGCAATCTTAGCCAGTAGTAATGCTGTTGCGGTGCAAGCCAAGCTTTCTAGGCAAGCACCATTGTTGGGATTACCTGTTGCATATGCACTGTTATAGTCTTATGAAGGTGCACCTTATGAGACGGATTACGGGAAGGTTTTATGGGATAAGATGCACCATCTATGAGTGTCGTTTCCGACAACTTCCAATATAAATTACACTCGTCATAATTGCAATATCTATTTTTGATATTTTTTA
>CAXOVX010000053.1:0-18801 GCA_964213345.1 Alphaproteobacteria bacterium
CATGATTCGCTTTAGTTGGCTTATTTCCATTCTTTTTTAGGACTTACATCGCCATCTTATTTCTTCAGGCTTTCCCAGCAAAATACTGATGCCTTTCTAATACCTACCGTCCTTACCATCCCCCTCTACGCTTCTCCATCTTCAATTTGTTTCAGCGCTATCCCTCTAAAATCCTTGCTATATGGTCTTCCCATCTTAGCTATCTTTAGCAATTATGATATACCAGTTCTTAGTAGAAGTAGAGTTTCGGAAGAAGCCTAATGGATATTGTTACGGCAGTGGTTTAGCAGCTTTAAAAAGCTAGAAGCTGGTATCAATGCACTATTACGCCAGGAGCAATTTGGGCATGTACTTGTATTGTCTCAATTACTGGGGGACGGGGCACATTAGCATCATCGCTGTTTTCTTTGACATTATGAGTAGCATTCTGGGCATCATCCTTATTACATGTAGCCATAAAATAATCCATCATTTGACATTCATCATGCTTTGATAACACTTTTTTTTGTGATGCTGGAAACAAGTTCACATCATGCTTATATAGTGCAGGCTGACACGGAGCGTACTTACTTCCGAGCAGGGTTTTTAGTATTTTATCGTTTAGTTGCAGTTCAATATCATCTACTTGTTGCAACTCTGCAAGTTTCGATAGTGGTAGTATTTTTAGAGCGCTGAAAGTGACACATGCTTCTCCGTACAGTACCATAGCCTGCCATGAGCTAAGGGCCTCAAATTTTTGTAACTCTAGATCTTTTAGATCGTCAAAATTTGCTATTTTCTGTTTATACAGCTCTCTAGATTTCCAAGAAATAATCATTTTAAGTCTATCTATAGGCAAATCCTTTAGTGCGTTAAAACTCACTTCATACCTTTCGTATAGTTCTCTAGCATCATATGAAATTAATATTTTTAACCTTTCTAGTTCTAGATTTTTTAAATCATAAAAACTTGCGATACTAATCTTATTGGGAAGTTTTTTGTTGTATAATTCTCTAGCATCGAACGAAACAAGTGACTTCAATTTTTCTAACTCTAAGTTCTGTAAAACATTAAATTCGACTATCTTTTTCCTACATAATTCTCTAACTTCAAAAGAGAGCAATATTTTCAATTTTTCTAGACTTAGATTTTGTATTGCGCTGAAGCTCGTTATCTTTTTTTGATATAATTTGAAGGCATTCCAAGAAAAAAGTACATTAAGTACATTTTGACTTAATTTCAAACTTCTTAACTTAGCAACATCAATTAATCGTACGTCAAGCATATGTCTTAAGTTCCATAGTTCATCTATTCCAAGTGAGCGAGCAATTGATATTAATTTTGCGTCATTAGTTGCATTATCTGACTTGTAAGTCTCGATAAGCTCACCAAGAAGGTAATTATATTGTTGTTCCTTATTGTGCATTTGGATCTGTAGTTATGTGTAGTGAGTTTTTCTACCTTATCTGCTGTACGCTATTTGCCAAAAAGGCTTTTTCGCTATGGTCGAGGTGTGGTGATAATTTTTCTTTTACTATATCATGATATTTGTTTAGCCAATCCGCTTCTTCTCTATTCATCTTATTAAAATCAACCAAGCTGAGGTCTATAGGCGCTATAGTTAGCACTTCAAATTCTAAAAATGCATCGCTTACTTCGCTTTTTTTTACAATGTATAGATTTTCAATTCTGATGCCATACATATGTTCTACATAATACCCAGGCTCTATAGACACTACCATACCTGGTTGTAGTTCAACTTGGGTAGATAGTTTACTAATGTTGTGTGGTCCTTCATGTACACACAAAAAATGGCCTACTCCGTGCCCTGTACCGTGCCCATAATCCGATCCCTGCTTCCATAAATAATATCGTGCAAAACTATCTAGTTGCGCCCCCGTTGTATTGATGGGAAATCTTGCAGATGCGAGCAATATATGACCTTTTAGCACAGCTGTGAACATATCTTTGTGCTGTTGCTTTGGTTTGCCTATGGCTATGGTGCGCGTAACATCTGTAGTACCACATTTATACTGTCCTCCAGAATCAAAGAGGTAGATATTTTCATTATTTGGGTAAAATTGAGAACGTAAACCAAAACTACAGTTAGTGTCTTTCGTAGCACTGTAATGCACGATTGCGCTATGGCTGCCATATGCGGAAATTGCGGCAAAACTTGGATACTGAAACTCCATTTCCTGCTGTCTCAGTTGTAACAATTTGCCACTTGCTTCAATTTCACTTATTTCTTTTCCTTGCTCCAAACTTTGATATAGCCAGCATAAAAATTTACAAAGTGCTATGCCATCATATAAATGTGCTTGTCTCATGCCATCTAATTCAACTTTGTTTTTACATGCCTTTAATAGCAAGCAGCAATCAGTTTTACCTATGACCCTATTATCCTTATCATTATTTAGGAACCAAATGGGAACTTGCTGGGGATCCAATTCGATATTTTGAGTATTGCGTAACAATTGTAAAAAATGCTCTTTAACATCATGAATTGATGTTACCGCAATGTGTAATTTATCTAGTTCATACATCACACTATCTGGTATTTTGCCTGGCTCTACGAATAGCACATGACCGGCACCCTCCTTATTCAGCAGCAGATAGGTGAGCAGCAGTGGACTATAGGGAATATCTCCCCCCCTAATGTTCAGCAACCAGCATATTGAAGCTGGGTTTGTTAATAGCAGATAGTTTGATTTGGTGTCTATAAGACTACATGCTTGACGTATTTTTGCGCTGCTACTCAATCCTGTATAATGAATATCTAGTAAGTAAGCCGAGGTTGACATGGTGCTCGGTTTGTTCTTCCATATTTTATCTATCAGATTTTCTTCAATGGGACTCACCTTGAAGCCATACTTACCAAATTTGCCTTCATAATAGGTGATACTTCTTGCTGTAGACAGCATGGGATCATACCCTATATTAAATTTTTTAGAATCTGGCAGAAGCATTGGAAGATGTGAATGCGCATCATGATCCTGCATATCACAAATAGTAAAATCTGGTGATAATTCTAGTTTAGCTTGTAATATATACCTGCTATCGGTATAAAATAACAACTGTGCTTGTGTAATAAGCAAAAATCCATTCGATCCTGAAAACCCAGTTAACCAATGTAATCTTGCTTTGTCTGGTGGAGGCGATTCATTTTGCCATTCATCATTTACGGGCACTATGTACCCTTCTATTCCATATATCTCAAATAAACTACGTAAAGCAGTAATCATCGCATGTACCCCCGGTAGTAGAGTTATATGTATTATACAAATTTCATTTATAAATGGACACTAAAAGCATAAGGGTGAGAACGAAGGAGCGCGGTAAACTACATGACTGAACCCGAATCCTGCAGTGTGACAACGTGTACATTTATAAATGAAATTTGGTATTAGTCAAATTTTGCTCTGATAATAATCACTTATCACTGGACAGCCAAACAATAAAATTTTATAGTGTTGCGTAATTCATATGAGCTGATGCTATAAAAAAATGGGAAAAATGCACATAAAAATGCTGGTAGTAATAATCTTCGCAGTTATTGCAGTTACTGTATTAGTGATAATTAATCATAAGCTTAAGATATCGGTGCAAAAAGCGGAAAATGTTATCCATGAGAGTAGAAAATTAATTCCACGACAAATTATATTTGGAAACCCTGATAAAGCAACAGTTAGAATCAGTCCGAATGGTGAATACGTTTCATATGTCGCTCCATATAATGGAGTGCTCAATGTATACGTAGCACCTATTGGCAAGTTGGACGAAGCGTATGTTGTGACAAATGATACTAAACGTGGCATACGTGGTTATTTTTGGGCGATGAATAATTCTCAAATAGTATACTTGCAAGATGCAAATGGTGACGAAAACTGGCACGTTTATAGGGTCGACATTGCAGCACGTGGAGAGCGAGAAGTCAAAGATCTCACGCCTTTTGAAGGCGTTAGAGCAGATATAAACAATGTAAGTGAAAATTTCACAGATCAGATTTTGATATCTCTGAATAAACGCCGTACAGATTATCATGATTTATATTCTCTTGATATCAGGACGGGTGAATTAGCACTACTATATCAAAATGATACATATGCTGACGTCATTACAGATGATAATTATGAAATACGATTTGGAATGAAGCAAACAGAAGATGGTGGGGTACTTGTAGATAAATTAGTTGCCGTAGTTAACGAGGATAAACAGGGCAAAGTACCTGGTAGAGCGACAGCGGGCAATACAGCAAGCAGTATCGTATACCCGGTGTATCAGCAGGTACAAGCGGAGATTTTTATGACTGTGCCTCCAGAAGATATATACACCACACATATAGTTGGCTTTAATAAAAGTTGTGATGCTGTATATTTATTAGACTCGCGCAGTAGCGATACTTCAAGATTATATGTGTATGATCTAAAAACCGATAAGCAAACTTTCGTATATGCTAATGATAAAGTAGATATAGGTTCCATTTTACTTAATGCCAAAGATAGGACATTGCAGGCTGTAAGTTACACGTATACAACCTCTAAGTGGGACATTATTGATCCTAGTATCAAACAAGATTTTGAGTATCTACAATCTTTAAGAGATGGAGAGTTGAATGTGCTTAGTAAAACCCTGGATGATAAAATATGGGTTGTTGTGTATCAAAATGACCGTAGTCCAGCCGCTTATTATGTTTATGATAAAAATAAGAAAGAAGCCAATTACTTGTTCTCCAATTACGAAAAATTAGGGCAATATGAGCTCGCAGCAATGCATCCTGTCTTGATTCAGTCGCGTGATAACCTTACATTAATAAGCTATCTTACTCTACCTCCATCAGTACAAGACAGTGAGTTGCATGTGAGCACAGATACCACGACAAGTAGCACTACAGTAAAAACAAAACATTCGGTCCCTTTGGTACTATATGTGCATGGCGGCCCGACTGTAAGGGATGGATGGGGGCTGGATCAGGTACATCAATGGCTTGCTAATCGTGGGTATGCAGTTCTTAGTGTAAATTACAGAGGATCAACAGGATTTGGTAAGGCTTTTATAAATGCTGGGAACGGTGAATGGGCCGGTAAGATGCATGATGATTTGATTGATGCAGTTAATTGGGCGGTAACACAAGGCATCACAACCAAAGATAAAGTAGCTATTATGGGAGGAAGCTATGGAGGATATGCAACTCTCGTGGGGTTAACGCTGACACCAGATGTGTTTGCGTGCGGTGTAGATATAGTTGGTATGTCTAACTTAGTTACTACCATAGAAAGCATACCTCCTTACTGGACACCTATGCGTAAGGCATTAACGCGTAAAATAGGGGCCGATACTGACACAGAAGAGGGCCGCAAATACCTTTTGACGAAATCCCCGTTGACTTATGTAGATCGTATAAACAAACCGCTACTCATTGGACAAGGCGCTAATGATCCACGTGTGAAGCAGGCTGAGTCAGAGCAAATAGTAGACGCTATGAAAAGTCGCGACATACCAGTTACATATGTACTTTATCCTGATGAGGGACATGGCTTTGCAAGACCTGAAAATAGATTATCATTTTATGCCATTGTAGAACGCTTCTTTGCTAGCTATTTGGGTGGTACTGCAGAAAAGGTAGGTGAGGATTTTAAAAATTCATCCATAATAATCAAGCATGGACAGAAGTTTTTGAAAAATGAGGATTAATTAAATTATTTATTTCCGTCAAAAAATGGCGTGGGTTGACTGTAAAGAATTCTGAAGATTTTGTCCAGTGTTCTTGAATGAATCGCCGGGGAGATTTTTCCTTCAGTGTCTTGAGGCGTTTTGCAAAGTTATATGCCATCAGCCATCAGATAAGAATGTAACTGCAGTAAGTCTCTTGGTTTTACACGGCATAAACAAGCTCTGCCTATTACAACAATTTGATTAATGCATCTTAGTGCGGGGGAATTTAGGCGTTTGACTGTAGTAAAGTTATTGGAGCATTTGGTTGCTACTAGCTCCTTCTTTACATTATTCTGCACTAAAGATGGAGATATGAATCTGCAAGATATACAGTGGAGAAAATAATGTTGGATATTTGGGACCATACATTATCTGTAAAAAGCTGTACTTGTTTGCGTTTAGGTATATCATGTAGGTTAAGATTTTCGTAATGAATGTGATGATAAGGGGTGTTCTTGTATGCCGAAAACATAGCAAGTGGTAAAATCTGTCGTGGAAGAGAATGAAGAGAATCTCCAAGGGTGTGCTTGTAGCCTTGTTTTGTGCTGTATTAGTGCTGGGTAATGGCGTGGGCGTTGTGTGTGCTGAAATGAGCGACAATAGCGAAGATAGCAAGGAGGCTCGAGGTGCGAGCTCTTTAATAGGAAAATTTCGAAGCCTATTTCAATTACGTGAAGAGGGGATAAGTAGGCATAAGCGCGTTGCAAACAGTGAGACAATAAAGATGCCAGAGGGCACTAATTTAACGCGTAATGATATAGAAAAGTATATCAGAGAACGACATGAACAAGGTGCATCATTGGACATCAGGGAAGGTTTAGGCGATAATTTGTCAGGGCTAGATCTCTCGAGACTGGACTTTAATGGAGCTAATTTCCTAAAAGTTAAGATGGTTAATGTCAATATATCACTTAGCACATTTGTGGGGGCTATTCTAGAAGATGCTGATTTAAGTAAGGCTACAGCACAAAATACAAATTTCGCTAGTGCTGCTGTTAACAACGCAAATTTTGATGGTGCTGACCTTAAAGGAAGCGATTTTAGCAATGTATCTGGAGAGCAAGCGATATTTACAAATGCCGACTTAACCGGGGTTCAAGCCGTAAATGCTAATTTTAAAAATGCAAATTTTACAGGTGCCATTTTGAATGATGTAAACTTTGAACATACGTGTCTAGATGATGGCAAATTTGTAGGTAGTAAATTAACAGGCGGCTCTTTCCGTTCTGCCAGTATGCGGTATGCCGAATTGAGTGGCTCAAGCTGGACATCTACCAATTTAACAACGGCAAACTTAGAGGCTGTACAAGCTATAGGAGCGGAATTCGACCATGTTGTACTTCTTGGCACCAATATGCATAAAGCTAACTTGCATGAAGCAAAATTGTTATATGCATATGCTGAAGCAGCAAATTTTCGCGAAGCAAATTTAAGTGAATCACGTCTTGTAAGCTCTATATTTTTTTATGCTTCGTTGAAATCCGCTAATATGCAAAATTCAATGCTGAGGTTGTGCGTAATGACTGGGGCAAATATGGTAAATGCAGACTTGAGCCATGCCACTATACATTCTGCAATTATGAATGAGGGACTGATGTCTAAAGCTAATTTGAAAGGAACAGAGCTAAAAAGTGTATTCATGGGATCTGCTGATTTATCTGATGCCGATTTATCCGGAGCTACAATAACAAATAGCAACTTGTTCAATATAAACCTTAAAGGTGTAATTGCTGCAAATGTTAAATTAGAAGGTAATAAAGAGTAGTATAATATTTTAGATCGAAAAATTACTTGCTTTTTTACGAGGAAAATGATCGTATTCTGTTAGGCAAAAATCAGTTAGCAAAATTTTTAGTAGTATCAAAATATGAGAAGATTGAGTATCCCTTATATCATAGGAGCAGCTTCACTGATATGTGCGTACAGTGTAACTCTATCATTTGCAACAGAGGGATATCGCCCTCCGCAAATTATAGATAATGCTGCACAAAGTAGGTTGGATAGCTTAGAACGTAGCGTAAGTGCATTGCAAAAGTACGCGTATAACGTAAGTAGCATTAATGCGGGCAATCAGTCTTTTAGTACAGAATCTGCTGGAGTTGTAAACATGGACGATATTATCGCCCAATTCAAAGCTATTAGGGGAGAATTAGAAAAGTTGGAATATATAACTAATAAGCTCAATGACAAATTGGCACAAATGAGTGCTGATTTTGGTGATCGCATTGCACAATTAGAAAAAGGCGGCACATCTCCCAGTGATAATAAAGATCTCAAAGTTTTGAATAACATAGGAGATATACTAGATGAGCAAAATAAAGTAGGATCCGATGGGCATGCCCTTGACAAAGGGGAAACGACGACATCATCAAAGAAAGTCCAGGAGGCTAGTGCAGATAGCAAGAACGCACAGGATGCGTATCAAAATGCATATAATGTATTTCGTAGTGGTGTGCCTGGGACAAAGGAGTCTTATAGTAAAGCAAAAGAAGTGTTTGAAAAATTCATAGAACAATATCCAAGTAATGTGCTAGTTGGGAATGCACGTTATTGGCTAGGATCAATGTATGCAGGTAGCAAGGACTACGATAAGGCTGCAATAGAGCACCTCAAGGGATATAAAGCTAATTCAAGTGGTGGACGCGCTGCAGATAACTTGTTAGGTTTAGGACAAGCTTTACTTAATTTGGGAAACACTAAGGAAGCTTGCACGACATTTGAAAAATTACAAAGTGAGTTTCCTGGGATAAGTAGCAGTACGAAGCGTGAGATTGGTAAATTAAAGCAAAAAGCTGGATGTACACTAGTAGAATAGTATAAAATCTAATTTAATCGAATGCGATATTGTTGTGCTGTATTTTGAGAGTCTTGTATGTTTGTTATCTATATTTGATGTATGTTAATTTCTTTAACAATTCAGAATTTCATCATTATAGATCATGCTTATCTCGAATTCGAACGCGGTCTAACAGCTATTAGTGGTGAGAGCGGAGCAGGGAAGTCAGTAATACTTGACGCTTTGCTATTATGTTGTGGTGCTATTCGTGCTACTAAAATTGCCAAGGACGCAACAAAATCTGTAGTTATTACGGCAGAATTTGTGCTTGATCAAAATGTTCTGCATATTAGCGATACCTTAAATACGTATTTTCAAGATTTTATAGAGTGCGAAAAACAAGCTATAATAAGGCGAATTATTGCTCCCGATGGACGCACTAGATTTTTTATCAATGATATCATTGCTACAGCAACGCAAGTTCGTGAATTAAGTGACTGTTTGCTTGAAGTGTGCACACAAAATTTACACCAAGGATGGCTGAGCAATAAAAATCATGTTAATATTTTAGATGAATTTGCGAATATTACGGGTGACGTACAAGCACTGAGCAGCATCTTTAAAAACTGGCGTATTGCTCAAGATGAATTGGATAGATTAACCCAGATCTTAGCAACAGAACAGAAAGAAAGGGAATATCTCAAGCATACTATTGAAGAATTGGGAGAATTAGGCTTGGGAGCTAACGAAGAAGGAAAATTAATACTAGAGCGGCAACAACTTACGCAGATCTATAATGCAAAGTCTGTCATAGTGCAAGCTTTAGGGACTATAGAAGGAAGTAATAACCAGATTTATGTATTACAAAAAAGCTTTTCTAAATTTGGTGATTTATTTAAAGACCTCATACCAAGACTAGAAAACATCAATATAGAAATGGAAGACGTTATTGCTTTCCTACATGAGGTAAACAGTACCATTGGTGCCGATGAAAATAGGCTAGCAGCAATAGAAAATAGGTTGTCTTTAATTAGAAAACTTACTAGGAAGTACGATACCACTTCAGAAAGATTGAATGACATTTTGATCGAAGCAAAAGAAAAATTCGAAATGCTAGATCAAACAAACGAAAAAATACAGGAGTTGCAGGAAACATCTAAAGCACAGCTTACACAATACATCGATTTGGCTCAAAAATTGAGCGATATTCGTCAAATATCAGCAAAATCCCTACTTGATGCTTTGAATAGAGAATTGATGTATATTGGCATGCACTATGTCGAATTTAAAATAAATATTGTCAAATTAGAAAAACAATTTTGGCATTCTGGAGGCACAGAGAAAATAAACTTTGCAATGCGGAGTAATCAAAATAGTAATTACGAAGATGTAGAAAAAATAGCATCTGGCGGTGAGTTATCACGAATAATTTTGGCATTTAAGGCAATACTATCAAATATCAAAGCGAAATTAACAATAGTTTTTGATGAAGTAGATGTTGGGATAGGTGGCGCTATTGCAAGCCATATAGGGCACAAACTATCCGTTATTGCAAAAAATAGACAAGTTGTGATCATAACACATCAACCACAAGTCGCAGCATACTCTGACCAACATTTTGCAGTAAAAAAGCAAGTTACTCCAGATGCTGGTCAAGTGCAGGTATGCATAGACGTTTTGAATGACGAAGGCAAACGAATGGAAATAGCCAGGATGCTCTCTGATAAGGAAATTAATGATGAATCCATATTAGCGGCAAATAAGTTAATTGAGAATGCTAATTCGTTAAAAAAGCAAATGCTTCCTACCTCTCCTATTTAATCAAAGACTTTGTGTATATCATGGTTATGTGCTAAAATACCCAGTACATCTATTAACATAAGTTATCATTGGGCATTATGGCAGATAACCAGGAGGCAGTTTTAGCGGCAGCAGGTGACTATAAGGCATCCAATATACGGGTGTTGAAAGGATTGGACCCTGTACGTAAGCGTCCTGGAATGTTCATAGGTGATGTGAGTTCGGAAGAGGGCATGCATAATATGCTGTATGAAGTGCTAGACAATGCTATGGATGAAGCGCTTGCAGGCTATTGTGATAGAATCGATATTATGATCAACAAAGATGGATCTCTTGGTATTACTGATAACGGGCGCGGTATACCTGTAGACATACACAAAGAGGAGGGTATCTCAGCTGCAGAGCTAATTATGACACAGCTACACGCTGGAGGCAAATTTGATAGTGATTCGTATAAAGTTTCAGGTGGATTACATGGTGTAGGTGTATCTGTTGTTAATGCACTGTCTTCGTGGTTAGAAGTGCGGATATGGCGGGATAATAAGGAGTATTTTTTGCGTTTTGAAAATGGTGGAACTGTGAAAGCATTGACAATATTACAAGAAAATGTCGATAAACGGGGTACTTTAGTAACATTCATGCCATCCCCAGCAGTCTTTACCATAACAGAGTTTAATTTTAGCATTACGGAAGAAAGAATTAGAGAGTTAGCTTTCTTGAATTCAGGAATTAGGCTTGTATTGAGAGATTTGCGGCAAGATCCAGAAATTTGCACTGAATTTTGCTATGATGGAGGAATAGTTGCTTTTGCACATTATATGGATAGGGCAAAGCACATACTGCATAACACTATTCACGTCCAGGGAGCCGGGAATGATATAGCAATTGATTTGTCAATGCATTGGAACAATAGCTACCATGAGAATGTAATTTGCTTCACCAATAACATACGCCAAAGAGATGGGGGTACACATTTAGCTGGCTTTAGATCCGCCATTACAAAAACTATCAATAATTACATAGCTTCTATAAAGAAAGGTAAATTTAATATCCAGCCGGAAGATATCAGAGAAGGATTAACTGCAGTCTTATCGATAAAAATGTATGATCCTAAGTTTTCATCTCAAACTAAGGATAAGCTTGTAAGTGGAGAAGTAAGGGCGGTAGTTGATGGAATTGTTAGTGCGCAAATTACTAAATGGTTAGAAGAGAACCCTAATGAGGCAAAAATTGTCACTAATAGAATTGCAGAAGCATCCATAGCTAGAGAAGCTGCACGCAAAGCTCGGGAATTGAGTAGGAAAAAAGATACTTTAGATATATCAAATTTACCTGGTAAACTTGCGAATTGCCAAGAAAAGAATCCAGCTTTATGCGAATTATTCCTTGTTGAAGGAGACTCTGCAGGAGGTACTGCTAAACAAGGCAGAGATAGGAAAAATCAGGCTATTTTACCTTTAAGAGGGAAGATATTGAATGTTGAAAGAGCTAGATTTGATAAAGTGCTAAGTTTTGTTGAAATTGGAACTTTGATTAATGCTCTTGGCGCGGGTATAGGGGATGAAGAGTTTGATTTAAGCAAATTAAGATATCATAAAGTGATTATCATGACAGATGCTGATGTTGATGGCTCTCATATAAGAACTTTGTTGATGACATTTTTTTATAGGTACATGCCACAATTAATAGAGCATAACCATCTATATATTGCGCAACCACCTTTGTATAAGGTACGCCGTGGACAGGTAGATACTTATCTTAAAGACAATGCAGCGTTGCAAACATACCTAATCAAATCGGTGATAGATGATGTGGTAATAGAGGTGGCAGATAGAAAATATAAGCAAGATGAGGCTTATGATTTAATTTATAAAATGTCAGAGTGTGCTAATTTCGTTGAAGCTCAACATACTTCCCTGCCAGTAGTGATGGAAATGCTATTGTTATCAGCAAACTTTGAGAAGTACACTGCAACTATAAATAAGCATCAACTCATGGAAGAGATTATGTCAAAATTACGACAGATTAAGAGAGAAGAAGATGAGGAAGTGGGGTGGTCCTATGAAATACACGACGATACGCAAATTGAGATCACGAAAACAGTGAAGGAATTAGTAGTTAAGCAAAGTATGAATCTTAGTTCATTGCACACAAAAATAAATGACAGCATGTTTAGTGCACTAAGATCGTTTAGAGAGTTTTTTAAGGATAAATTAAGGCTGCAGATAAAAGGGACTATCTTTGAATGCACGCTTCTTTCAGAAGTTATAAGTCGTATATTTGGGTGTGCAAAGCAAGGTATATATATACAAAGGTTTAAAGGTTTAGGTGAAATGAATCCTGAACAGCTATGGGAAACGACACTGGATCCCCAGATTAGAAGCCTAAAACAAATCAAAATTACAGATGTTAAGATGGCAGACGGCATTTTTTCCACTTTGATGGGAGATGTAGTTGAACCAAGGAGAGAATTTATACAGCGTAATGCTCTAAAAGTGGAATATTTAGATGCATAGCGCTATGCCCGAGGTATACGCAAAATATTTTGAGCTAGACCATAAAAAAACGAACTCAAAATTTATTAATTATAACAATTGTGGTAGATTGTAATGAGCAGTAATCTCGAAGTTATTGCAGTTAGAGGAGCGAAGGAACATAATCTCAAAAATATAAACGTAGATATACCTAAGGATAAGTTGGTTGTAATAACTGGGCTTAGTGGCTCTGGGAAATCGTCTTTGGCTTTTGATACGATACATGCAGAGGGAAAGCGCAGATACTTAGAGAGCCTTTCAACTTACGCTAAGCAATTTGAAATATACGCAAAACCTAATGTAGAATCTATAACGGGGTTGTCTCCGTCTATTGCTATAGATCAAAAAACCACTTCTAAAAACCCACGCTCTACTGTTGCTACTATAACTGAGATTTACGATTACTTACGTATTTTGTTTGCGCGAATTGGAATACCCTATTCTCCAGCTACAGGGCTACCAATAGAAAAACAATCTGCAGCCGAAATTGCGGAAAAAATATTAGCCTTGCCTGAGAATACTAAAATTCAAATAGTGGCCCCTATAGTTATAGGCCAAAAAGGAGAACACCGTAAGGAGTTAATACATATACGCAAGCAAGGATTTAAACATATAAAAGTTGATGATATATTTTACACTTTTGATGAATTGCCCGTATTGGATAAAAATAAGAAACACACTATAGAGGTACTGATAGATAAATTGGTACTAACAGAGCAAACGGCTGGCAAAATTCACAATCTAATTGATGTGGGAATTAAGTTGGGAGGCAATGGTGTTATTTATGTAGAAATTATATCTGAAGATGATAAGGCAAGCGCCAATAAAATTCCAGAAGCATATGCGCGTGTAGAAGAGAAATTAGTATTTTCAGAAAATTTTGCTTGTCCAGTATCTGGTTTTAGCTTGACTGAGATTGAGCCACGTATTTTTTCTTTCAACAGCCCTTATGGAGCCTGTGCTAAATGTGAGGGGCTAGGAGTGGAAAAATTCTTTTCACCATCTTTGGTTATTCCCGATCCAAGCTTAAGTCTTAACGAAGGAGCTATAGCACCCTGGGTTATAGGAGAAGATAACAAATACGACTCAGTTACCCAACAACGATTTTATAACCAAATATTTGAAGCTTTGGCAGGGCACTATAATTTTAGTTTAGATACGCCTTTTGACCGATTACCACAACAAATTCAAGACATGATATTGTATGGTACAAATTTCGAGTTAATTACATTCCATTACAGTAATGAATTTCGTAAATCCACTACGAAAGCCGTATTTGAAGGCGTAATTCCATCTTTAGAAAAAAAATTAGAAAAAGCGGAAAGTAATTACGTTATCGAGAAGTTAGAATTATATCGTGATATACAAAATTGTACTGCTTGTAATGGGTACAGGCTTAAGCCGGAATCGTTGTGTGTAAAAATAGCTGGTAAACACGTAGGTGAGGTTTGTGCTATAAGCATAAAAAATGCTATAGAGTGGTTCGAAAACCTCCCAGCTACATTAGATAAAACGCAAGGATACATTGCAGAAAAAATTATACAGGAAATTAGCAAGAGGTTAGTGTTTCTCAGTGACATAGGCCTAAATTATTTAACATTAAATCGCAAGTCTGCCACTCTTTCGGGGGGTGAAAGCCAACGTATTCGATTAGCTATACAAATTAGTTCTGGGTTAAGTGGTATAGTGTACGTTTTGGATGAACCATCTATAGGATTGCACCAGTCTGATAACCACAAGCTTCTTATCATGTTGCGTAATTTGCGAAATCTGGGCAATACCGTAATTGTAGTAGAGCATGATGAAGATACTATACGTGCTGCTGATTATCTAATTGATATAGGTGTTGGAGCGGGTCTTTATGGTGGAAGTCTTGTTGCTTTAGGAAGTGTAAAAGATATAGCGGACCATCCAGATAGTATAACAGGCCAATATCTTTCCGGAAAACTTCGTATAGAGCTGCCAGAAAAAAGGAGGCAGTTTAAAGAGCAGAAATATATAGAGCTCGTAGGAGCAAGGGCTAATAATCTTAAGAATATTTCAATCAAAATTCCTTTAGGTCAGTTTATTGTAGTAACGGGAGTTTCTGGCAGTGGAAAATCAACCTTTGTAGTAGATACACTTTACAAAATTGCGGCAAAAAAACTACACAAGGCACACGCTACAACCAGAGAATATGATAGTATCAGTGGGCTGGAATACATTGACAAAGTTATAGAAGTAGATCAGTCACCGATAGGACGTACTCCACGTTCTAATCCCGCTACTTATACCAATGCTTTTACGGCGATTCGCGAATGGTTTGCTTCTTTATCTGAAGCAAAAGTCCGTGGATATAACGCAAGTCGGTTTTCATTCAATGTCAAGGGCGGTCGATGCGAAGCATGTGAAGGTGATGGAGTATTGAAGATAGAAATGTACTTTTTACCAGATGTTTACATTGTTTGCGAAGAGTGCAAAGGACAAAGATATAATAATGAGACACTGCAAATTAAATACAAAAATTATACTATTTCTGATGTTTTAAACATGACGGCAGATGATGCTAGTGAGTTTTTTAGGGGGATTTCAGTAATATACGAGAAATTAGTAACATTACAGGAAGTTGGGTTGGGGTATATTAAAATTGGACAGTCTGCTGTGACTTTATCTGGAGGTGAAGCACAGAGAGTGAAATTGGCTAAGGAGTTAGCCCGTAAATGTACAGGACGTACCTTATATATTCTAGATGAGCCTACTACTGGATTGCACGTAGATGATATAAGAAAACTTCTAAAAGTACTACATAGATTGGTGGAGAGTGGCAACACTGTAATTGTCATAGAACACAATCTGGACGTAATCAAAACTGCAGACCATATTATAGATTTTGGGCCTCAAGGTGGGGATATGGGAGGGTATGTTGTTGCTTTCGGTACGCCAGAAGAAGTTGCAGTTGCCTCCACTAGTATTACTGGTCAATATTTACAAAATTATTTAAAAAGGTAAAAGAGCTTCTTAGCTTATGTGGATTTGAGTTATGATAAAGTAATGGAGTAGTGTTCAATAAAAAATGATTCGATATAACTTATTGCTGACTAATTCACTCACTCACAAAAAGGAATTATTTCAGCCTATTGACCCACAGCATGTAAAAATGTACGTGTGTGGCCCGACTGTGTACGACCGCCCACATTTGGGAAATGTACGTTCTGCAGTTGTATATGATGTATTGTTGAGGTTATTGCTCCACATATATCGTAAAGTTACTTATGTACGTAATATTACTGATATAGACGATAAAATCATAAATGCAGCGAATGAAAATAATTGCAGTATAGCTGAATTAACTGCGGTTATGACGAATTATTATCAGCAAGATGTTAGAGCTCTAAACTGCTTATCACCTGACATTGAGCCTAGGGCCACAGCTCACTTGAAGCAGATGTTTGCCATGATTACCAAGCTTATTGAAAAGAAACACGCTTATGTAGCTGAACAGCATGTTTTGTTCGATATTCAAAGCTATCAAGATTACGGAAATTTGTCAAAACGTAGCTTGGATGAAATGATAGCTGGTGCCAGAATTGAAGTTGCGTCATACAAAAAGCATCCTGCTGATTTTGTGTTATGGAAGCCAGCTAAGTTGGGGGAAGGGCATTGTTCATTTGATAGTCCCTGGGGGTGCGGTAGGCCTGGCTGGCATATAGAGTGCTCAGCAATGAGTGCTGCGTATTTGGGAGCAGACTTTGATATACACGGCGGTGGAGCGGATTTAATGTTCCCACATCATGAAAATGAAATTGCACAAAGCCGATGCGCAGCTCCTGGTAGTAATTTTGCTAAGTACTGGGTGCATAACGGCTTTTTAACTGTAGAAGGCGAAAAAATGAGTAAAAGCCTTGGTAATTTTAAAACTGCTCGTGATGTTTTAGATAAAGGAGTGCCTGGGTGTGTTATTAGATATCTCTACTTGACTGCGCATTACCGTAAACCCCTAGATTATACCAATAAAGCCATTCATGATGCTTACAAGGCTATAGAGCGCTTTTCATCCACTCTGAACAAAAGACGTGATATGATACTGCAATTAACGGAAGAAAGCCTCGTAACACAAAATTGCTGCAAAGAAATAATAAAAATCTTATGCGATGACCTCAATACCCCAGCAGCATTGGCTTATTTGCATCAATTAGCATTGGAAGTGAAAGATGATAATGATGCCACGTTCCACAAATTAGCCGCAGGGTGTATACTACTGGGATTGGATATAACACAAATATTAAATATTAACACTGATATTACAATACCAGTGCAAGTTATCAAATTTGCTGAAGAAAGGCAATTGGCAAAGTTTAGGAAAGAATGGGCAAAAGCAGATAATCTACGCTCTCAAATTATCGATTTGGGGTATAGTATCCAGGATACAGCTGATGGGTATAAATTGCATAAGACTACATAACACGTAATGGAAGACAAAATAGATACGGTTAAAAAGTTTATATCGTCATTTTCTAGGCGAAAAAGCAGGGGTTTTACAAAATGCGAACATCATTTGATAGAGACCGTCTTGCCACGTTGCTTGTTGGACATTTCAAATCCAGAAAAAACCCTGTGGCCACAAATACCTCTTTACGCAAAGTGCTACCTAGAGATTGGGTTTGGGAGCGGAGAGCATTTAGCGGAATTGGCTAGTGCAGATCCTTTTAATATATTTATAGGGTGTGAACCATTTTTGAATGGAGTTGCGCAATTATTGGTAAAGATTGAAAAATTGAATTTGAACAATATCTTAATTTGGATTGATGATGCCAGATATCTCATAGAAAAGCTGCCAGATCACTGTATAGATCGTATATACGTACTTTTCCCAGATCCCTGGCCTAAAAGGAAACATGTCAAGCGTAAGCTTATCAATAGAGAAAGTCTAGAATTATTAGGCACAAAAATAAAAATAGACGGTGAACTGATTCTTGCTACTGATTGCCTTAAGTATGCAAAACATATACACAACATTTTCAATAGGCTTTTTTCAAAATTTACCTATGTTGGTGAGATGCAGGGAGTAGATGTAGCGTGGCACCACGATATCTTAGATATACACGGAGATTCGAGCATTGGGGTGATGCAGCAGTCTATAGCAGAGGCAGAGTATCGAAATAAGTCTAATGCAAATCACCAGTGGATGGTATTGTATGAAAAGATCTTGAACGCTGATGAAGCCGAGAACAAAAAGATCTACACGCGGTATGCTATAAAAGCAATACAGGAAAATAAACCCATACACCACTTCAGTGCTACCTTGCAAACCTTGTCATAATCCACAGGACATTTTTTACCTAATCGTTCTCTTTAATATTTAAATCTAAAATTGAATTTGGTATGGAAAAAGCATCAGCTTGCATCCGCATCAATGAATATACTTGATAATAGCATGGCTACTCCTTTACTCTCTGTTGAGTTTAGATAAGCTTCTTTTGCACTTAATGCATCTTCTTTAAGATACTCTATAATTTGTTTGATATAGTTTTCAGTGTAGTTTTTTCCATTTATTTACCTCATCTTGTTTTTTAAATTCCTTCAAGAATAGCCTTTTGTTCTTGCTGTCTTGCTATATCTTTTGGCCATCTTTTCATCAAAGATCCTTTTCTTTCTGGATGAAAATTTTCCCAACCAGGATTATGCTTCTCATACTTGTTTCTTGCTGGTAAATATCAGAGCAAAACAATTTTTTTGCACTAAAATGGAGACACTATGTCAACCACCTGTTTGCCGTAAGGATCCTGCTGATAGCCAGATATGTGACCACGACCTCCATATGACACTCTAGCTTCCGCAATTTGCGCCAATTTTATTGTATTATCATTGGATATATCTTCTGGACGTGCTATGCCTTCTATAGTAATTTCTCTTACTTCATAATTTACACGTACTTCTTGTGTACCTTTTATAACAAAATTACCACTAGGCAAAACCTTTATAATTGTTGCTGCTATCGTCGTATTCACCTGCTCTTTA
>CAXOVX010000054.1:0-26327 GCA_964213345.1 Alphaproteobacteria bacterium
TAAAAACTCTTCTTTTGTCTCGAGAATCTACTTCTTTGTAAAGTGTTCTTTTTTTGAAAACAACCTTCATCCTTCGAAAGGCGCATATATGCTAGTTGCAGTCATTCCAGCCATCGTACCTATTCCTTCCTGTGTCAAATTCGGATTTCCCACAATAATTTGCATCAAGATTAAAAAAGTATTAAGATCTTAATACTTATATGATGTTTAATCATGCTCACAATCCTTTTTCATTTGACCATATGATGTCACTTGATTTAGCATCAATCTCAGAAATTTCTTCTCCTAAAAATTTATAATACATTCTTTTAGTGATCATACGATCCAGTACAAAGCAAGTCACTCTTCTATTTATTCGTTATACAACATTTTTCAGATATAATCGCAATGGTGAGGGCAAAGGAGTATAATAATCTACATGACTGAACCTTAATCCCACGGCGCAACAACGTGGGCGTTATAAAGTGGAATTGATATAAGTACCTAATTTTACGGAAGATCTGATATACCCAACAAGGCTAGCAACAGTACCTATCTTGATGTTATGCCGTTTTGCAAAGGACATCAATTCTTTCCTACTAGCTGAAGCCCCTTCATTATTCAAAATTTCACAACCTACTGCTGCAGGGGTATATTTCGCAATTTTTGCAAGTCCTATTGCTGCTTCAGTGTGCCCTTGTCTTGCCAATAGCCCGCCATCGTGGGCTATAATAGGGAATACATGCCCTGGTGTCTTTATATCATCTGCGGTAGTAGAGCTATCAATTGCAAGGTGAATAGTTTTTGCCCTATCAGTGGCTGATATACCACTGCCAATATCATAGCGCGCATCTATGGAAACAGTAAAAGCACAATCATTATGCTCAACATGACGTTTCTGCTGTAACTCAAGTCTTAACCTTTTAGCAATAGAAGCATCTATAGCGAGATAAATGAGTCCACGTGCGTGCTGTAGCATAAAATTTATAGCTGCTGCCGTAATAAAATCGGCCAAAATCACGAGATCACCCTCATTCTCACGATTTTCATCATCAAGTAATATGACAAAATTCCCCTTTTTTACTTCTTCTATTACCACCCCTACAGGCTCAAATAAGTTCATAATTACCATTTCTCAATAATTTCGACATTAGTAGGATAAAATTGTAACAAAATCTTCATAATATAATATACTAAACCTGAACTATGGATAAGCTTACAGGATAATAGTGGTAGAGATAGTGGTTTTATAGTGTGATAATTGATATGATATCAAACAAGCCATAAGATTACAAAAGGCATTTTCTACGGATCTGAACGTAGAGTGCCATAGTCTTTGAAATCGCTTGAGTTTGCCGAAAATAGTCTCAACAATTGTGCGTTTATAGAGCAAAAACTTATCTTGTAGGAGTAATAATTTATTTTTCATCTTCTTCTTAAGCCTCGTAATGAGCAACAAATCTTGATTCAATAGCTGTGTTGTTAATTCTTCTGAGACATATCCTTTATCGCCAAATAATTTTCCCCATAAGCCTTTTGCCATGGTCAAGACAGGCTTTCTGTCGTCAACATTACCAGGTGTAATTCTGATGGAAACAAATTCGCTTTTATCATTGAAAATTGTGTGTAATTTCAGAACATAAAACCAACCGGTGCTTTTTCTACTTTTTGCAGCAATTCCACGAAAAATATTATGTCTACTGCCGCGTAGATCCTTACATGTATCAAGTGGTGTAGAATCAATAAATTGGATACCAGAAACTTCTCCGGTAATGCATTGCAATAAGCAACATAATATAGGCAAAATACGCTACAATACGGCTACAAACCTATCATACAACAATAAATTTTTGAAATCTCTCCGGTGTTTTACATACACATAAAACAACTAAACTTACTCTCTTGGTAGCCTAATAGAGTAAGTTTAGTTATAGTCACTACCTCACTAAGGATCATATTGCACTTCCTACTCCTCTTGCCTTTCGTTGTCCTTGCCTTTTATAAATGTATTTCCAATCAAATCATACATCCTTTGCAAAAATCATCAACATAACAATATATTCCTGTAAAATCTATTTCCATATGTTTCCTCTTTGTTACCCTTTATCGGCTTCTTTTAACAGATATCATATCTCCATCTTATTGCATTATATTATCCATTCCTTAGCCCTTAGTTCGGGTTACTAAAAGCGTTTACAGTAAATAAAAATGGAAAGCATGCCATAGTAGCAGGCACTGTCTCAACTAGTTAGTTCCGTCAAGAATACTAGATGTGGATTAATTACAAAGGATTTCGGAACGTATTGGAAGCCATTATGAGTAGAGGATGTTCTTTTCTACACCCGCGTTGTTGCGCTGTGGATTCGGGTTCAGTTATGTAGGTTGCTCTATACTTTTTGCCCGCCGTTGCGGTTATATCTAAAAAATGTTGTACAACGAATAAACTTCCCAGATATAGAAGAGTAGCTTGTTTTTCGCTGGATCAGTAGGCTACCAGGAGAACAAGGTACTCCCCCCCTACCCTTAAGTAGAACTCTGTAAATTGGACTTAACACTCCCTTTTATTTGCACTTTTTCACCCAAAGCAAACCTCACGAATTCTACAATCTTTACTGTATGCCCCACTTCCCTTCCTATATTTTCCAGTATCTGTCTTACCTTATTTTTGCTATCCAAAACAAAAGGTTGCTCCAATAACACAACCTCTTCGTAGAACTTACGTATTCTACCATCTATCATTTTCTCTATAAGCTCTGGGGATTTCCCGGATTTGCTGCATTGTTCTACGAAAATTTCTTTTTCTTTTTCTACAAGAGCTTTATCTAGCTTTTCGATGGTTAATGCCTCTGGCTTTATAGCGGCTATATGCATTGCCAACTGCTTGCCCAAGCCCTGCAGAATATCTTGATCAGCTGTAGACTCTATAACCACCAGCACCCCTATCTTTCCAATATCATTGTCATTACCGACCATATTATGTGTATAGTTCGCAATAATACCTGAATTGGTAAGCTTAACATGAGTAATGCGATTTAAGTTTATATTTTCTCCCATAATCATAACATGTTGAGTAATGACGTCGCTAACTTTTTGTCCATTGAGCTCGCTATTCTTAAACTCTTCCGGACTTCCATTAAAATACTGTGCTGCCTCAGCTATATTGCCCGCTAATTCCACAAATTTTTCATTTTTTGCAACAAAATCTGTTTCAGCATTAAGTTCTACGATTACTGCTTGTGTACCGTTATTACGTATCACTATCACTCCCTCAGCAGTTGTTCGTCCTGCTTTTTGTCCCACGTTGTTCAGCCCATGTTTCCTTAGCCATGCCACGCTAGCTTCTACATCCCCATTACAAGCGGCCAGAGCCCTCTTGCAGTCCATTATTCCGACTCCGGTTATATCGCGTAATTCCTTCACTGTATTTGCATTAATATTCGCTTGCATTGCACACTCCATTTTCTCACTACAAATTGATTTATTCTATACATTACTCTCTTGGACTTCCTTCATCTTTTTCTTCTTCTGATTGTATTGCACATTCAGCTACTCTTGTAGAGTGCATATTATGCATTTTTCCCTTAGCCCTTCTAGGTATAAACCCAGTTTTGTGCAATTCTTGTACTGCTCCCATATCTACTCCAGAATGCTGTAAACTTTCTTGTATACCGACCAATACCGCATCTGCAGCTAATTTACAGTATAGCTCTATGCTCCTACGCGCATCGTCATTACCTGGAATGACGTAATCTATTCCTTTAGTAGGATCACAGTTAGTATCAACTATTGCACATACTGAAATACCCAATTTCCTTGCTTCCTCAACAGCAGTGCTACTTGCGTTAGTTCCAATTACAAACACCATATCTGGCACTCCACCCATATTGTAGATACCGCCTAAAACGTTTTCCAGTTTATCGCATTTACGTTTCAAAAACAACCTTTCCTTTTTTATTAGTGGATTTTTCTCATCATTTAGGACAGCCTTATATTCTTTTAACTTTTTCAATGACGCAGATATAGTGACCCAGTTGGTTAATGTACCACCCAACCATCGATAATTGGTGTAATACTGCCCACACCTTTGAGCACTCTCTGCAACCACATCTCGTACATGCTTTTTTGTACAAACAAAAAGAATTCTGCCATTTTGTGAAGCAACTGCCCTTAATGCATTCAGGGCCTTCTCTAATGCAATGACTGTTTGTTGTAAATCTATGATATGTACACCGTTCTGAATACCATATACATACTTTTCCATTTGTGGATTCCACAAATCCTTCCTATGCCCATAGTGTACACCAGCTTCGAATAGTTGCTGCATAGTGTAATAGCGTTGATAAAACTGCATATCTATAATACTCCTATTTTATTTTGGTTAATCCTCTATAAGCTGCGACTACCTTATACTCTACTTTATATCAACCGTCGTAGGTAGCACCAAAAACAATGCCTATATGCGTTTTTTTATGCACATTCATACGATTGGGCACAACAATATACAATGCTCTATATAGCAAAATTTATATGAATGCAATATTGTGGAGTATCAAATTCTTAGAACAAAACTAAGAATCCTATATAAAGAGGGAAGTATAGGTGAATTTCACTAGACTAACCTAATTTAGGATTATTAGAAGCTTTTGTTATATCCTTATAGATATTATACAAGCCGCCTGCGCTCCCAAAAATTGACATAATAACGATAAAAACTGGAGTAGTCTTACAATATTTATCTATCATGTAACCTATGAATATTCCCACACCCAACCCAGAACACAGATCTGCAATTACTCTTGTCACTGAAAGATAAGGAGTAGAAGGCCTAACATTCACGCGGTGATGTTCGCTGTACTTTTCTCTTAATACCTGAATTCTTGATGATACGCTATTTTCCTTTTTTAAATTTTTCAAAATTTTCTTGTGCTCCAATTATTAATTAATTACAAATTTTGTCGTAATTTCAGTGCTATACTTAGCGTTCCTTCGTCCATATATTCTAATTCGGCCCCAATTGGGATACCGAAAGCTAAACGAGAGACTTTGATGTCGTATTTTGATAATGCATCTGCTATATAGTAAGCGGTAGTTTGTCCATCTAAAGTTGCACTAATCGCTATAATTATCTCCTTAACTTCATCATGTATGATACGATTTTCTAACTTTGCTAACTGTAAATTTTCTGGCGTCATCCCTTCTAAGGCAGATAACAGCCCACCCAATACATAATAATTCCCCTTAAAAGCCAAACTACGCTCCATCGCCCATAACTCACCTATATTCTCCACTATACATATGATACTTTTATCTCTTCTCTCGTTGCGACATATATGGCATGGTGTTTGAATGTCTATATTGTTGCACTTTTCACATTTAGTTACTGTACTTTCTACCTCACATAATGCATTAATAATCTTTCTCATTGTATCTTTATGGTGTAGTAGATACAACATCGTACGTCTAGCTGAGCGAGGCCCTAGTCCCGGTAATTTTGCCATCAGATCAATAATGGTTTGTAACGTACCTGGTATTCTATTTGTCATTTTTTGTTTTATTTTTTTCCTAGAACCACCAATGATATCACCATTTTTTGGTAGTTCCATCATTATAAAGTCAACAAACTGTTGTGTTGTTATACTAACTCTCCCTCTTAATGCTCACGTTGTCGCGCTGCAAGATTCAGGCTCTGAGTCATCTATCTGCCCCACAGTTAGCTTGAGCTTTTTTATAAAACGCTCACTGTCAGACTCAAATAATTTTTTGATAAAGTGTACTAGCATTTTTCCTTAGTGTTGAATTATATCTTGGGGAATGTACAATCCTTCCTTAATTAACCCCGCCGTATTTCAGCAAGGTGGCACCACAAATTCTCATATTATTGTTGTTGGCTTAGCGAACTTCAAGCCCAGTGTAATCTATACGCGTCTTTTTTTAAATAGCAAATTTTAATGTGCGGAGTGGTGAATATTGCGCAAAAAAACAAGCTGAAAGTGCGACGACGAACAATATTGCGCAGAGAGCATGAACTCATCACAAAAACATGCGATAAATGCGTGGCAGAACAAGGATATAGTTGCGAAAACAATCTATTGTCGACTTGTAGAAACAGGGATAGCATGAAAGCGTTAATAAGTCTACATATTTATTACTATTTTTTAAAATTACACGATATGTTGGTATTTTTTTAGCAAAGAGGTAATAGAATGGCTATGGATGGGAATGCGGTACTGAACACTCTTCTAGAGGGTGTAGCTACGTGTTTGCTGAGAAAGCAAACGTTTCTGTTGAAAGAACATACAGAAGGGAAAAAGGCTGTTGCCGCCTTGATAGTAGAAGGGATGCTTTTTGACTTAGACAGGAAGTTAGGTATAGAGTTTGCTCCTACCGCAATACAACTACAATTTTTAGTAGATAGTGTAGTTATGGTTGGCGCAACATTAGCACGAGAAATAAAGAAAGCCCCTAATGTACAAGCAGAACTGGAGAAAGTTGAACAAAATATCAGTGACCTTGAACGCAAATGTATGGCATATGACACAGAAAAAACACTCTTCGAACAGAAGGGAGGCTAACGCAGGAAAAAGAAAAAGAATTAAACGATCAAAAATTCTGGTGTAAAGATAAAATAGCAGGAGTGTTGATGAAAATAATGGACAACGAAACCTTAGGCTCTGCTTACGCTCAAAGCAGTCCTAATAAATTCTTAGAAAAAATTTATGATAAGCAGAACAATAGCGGCAGATCTTTTGGAGCAATGATCAAAGAATGTATAAAATCTTTTGTTGCGGCTATGGTAAAGATTTTCAGTAAAGGCAAGGATAAAGATGCCATGGAAGTTTTGACTTCAGCTCTAAGAGAAGTAGTGCCTGACATACTAGACAAAGGGAATATACGTGTACAAAAATAGAAAGCAGGGTTAGCTCTGGGTGTTTTGTGACATGGCGCAATTGCAAGGAAGGTTGTAAAACGTTGAAAATTTTATCTTGCAACAGCGCCATAAGAGTTTATTTGCAAACTGCTATAATATTAGCTTCTTTACATACTTTTATCACTTGAGATGCAACTTCCTCTACACTTTTGTTGGCATCTACTATTTTTATGCGCTCTGGATATAATTTAGCTACGTGTAAAAACCCTTCCTTTACCTGATTGTGAAATTCAATATTTTTGTGATCATAGAAATTAGTATGTGCACTGCTTTTGTTTATCCTATTTTTTATGGTAGCAAGAGTAATATCAAGCAAAATTGTGATATCTGGCTGTAAACAATTTGTAGATATGTCATTTAAATGCTGCACTAAAAGCATATCCAGCCCTTTTGCATACCCTTGATATGCTAGTGATGAGTCTGTGAATCTGTCACTAATAACATAATATCCCTCTTTTAGCCATGCATTTATTTGTAGTACATGATCTCTTCTGGCTGCGCTAAATAACAGCAATTCTGTTAAACTATCTGCTACTTCGTGTGTCAGCAATATCGAGCGTATTTGATTAGCAAGGCGGCTACCACCAGGCTCTTTGGTCAATACTGTCCTATAGCCTAATGACTCCATGTATTCGCTTAAAATACGAGTTTGTGTTGACTTCCCGCTTGCTTCGCAACCTTCAAAAGTGATAAACTTCATATTGTTTACTTCAGTTTGCCTAAAATAGAAATTTCAGAAAATACAACTCGAAACTCAAACATTCTACATCGGTTTGGAAAGAAGCTAGATACTAAGCGCTATCGAGAACGATTGCGTCTTTGCTACCATCATAAAATTCTAATGTAACCCGCATGTTGTTTTGTAATTTACTGTAAGAATTTATAACATGAGTTCCGCTTTTTACTATTGCAAATCCACGTTTTAAAACCTCTGTGTGATTGTAGCTGGTCAATAATTTTTGTAAATTATCAAGAGTTTGTGTTTTATGCTCTAAGCTATATACCATCAATTGATTTAGTTTTTTCATTACACGAGAAAGATTTTGGGTCTTAGAGGCAAGCTCCGCTGTAATTGGGCGTAAGCTTAGCCCATGACGCAATATCTCTAATCTATGTTGTTTATTTTTATGCAAATTGTTTAAAGCAATAAGCAAGTCACACTTCAGAGCGCTGAGATGTTGCTCAACTTTATATAGCGTTTTTGCGCTATTACTTAACCTAGCCGCTATATTACTAAGACGCAACTGTTTTTGTTTGCATGAGCTAATGGCGGCGAGAGATAACTGTGTACGTAATTTCCCCAGTCTATTTTGTAACTCTAACCTCACAGGCACAACCATTTCAGCAGCAGCAGTAGGAGTAGGAGCCCTTAAGTCTGCGGCAAAATCTACCAATGTATAATCAGTTTCATGCCCTACTGCACTAATGATTGGTATTCTAGATGCAGCAACAGCACGTACCATTCCTTCATCATTAAAAGGCCACAAATCTTCTATGCTACCACCACCACGCGCTATAATTAACACATCTGGTGTTGGTAAATGTGCCGGTAAATTGTGAAATCCACGTATAGCTGCTACTACCTGCTCTGCTGCCTCCATTCCTTGCACTTGCACGTTCCATATTAACACCTGAGTTGGGTATCTGTCGCTAATTCTGTGCAGTATATCTTTGATGACAGCACCATGTAATGAAGTAATCACGCCTATTACTTTTGGCAGTGTTGGTAGGGATTTTTTCCTTTCTGCATCAAACAAACCTTCCACTGTTAACTGCTGTTTACGCTTTTCTAGTAGTGCCAAAAGCGCTCCTGTCCCACTAACCTCTAGTCTTTGTACTATTAATTGGTATACTGAGCGTTCTGGATAGACGGTAATATTGCCACTGCAAATAACTTCTAACCCATCTTCCAATTTTACTGGTAATTGTACACCTTTCCAACATATTGCATTTAAAACGGCTTTTTCATCTTTCAAGCTAAAATATATATGCCCTGATGCTGCAATTTTAAGATTTGATATTTCGCCACGTATTTTTATTTTTGTGAAATTTCCAGTAATTATTTGCTTCAGCAGATCTGAAAACCCACTTACAGTGTACACTACTTCTTTAATTTTTTTTGGTGGTTCCGTTCTAGCTGATAATTGTAACACTATTCCTGCATCAGTACTTTCTTGCATATCCAATACACCTTGTGCCTGCGCTTCATAGCCTCCAAGTCCCTGTTTAGTTAGACTATGTGCAGAGACAAAGTCTTTAATATTTACCATAACATACAAGCCACATACATACTCTCTTCATAGGCGGCCTATGGTACATTATTTTCGAAAAAAGGAAAACAGTTATCATTGCTCAAAATACAGCGACAATACCCGCTTTATATCGACATGCTACTACAAGCGAAATGAGGCAATTTTAGATTACCTCATTTTTTAAATGCACTTGTAAGTGACCTACAGATAACTAATCCACGTATGCTATAATTTGTTAGCATTAACATCCTGTTCTATGGTCTTTATTTCAACTAACTCTTGCACCGCCTTCACACCATCTTCTACAACCTTTTGCACCACTGATTGCATACCATGTTGTACTACTTGTCGGGAGATTATAATATTACTAACATCTGCTGCTACATCTTGTAATTTACTAGCCTCTTCCAGAACTATCTGAGCATTTTTTGTTGCATCACTGCTAGTCTGTGAAGCATCCGTAGATGCTAATTTAATACAAAACATTCTTGTTATTTGATAAATTCCAGCAGTAATCAAGGTTGTCGTAGCATCTAGCGGCACTCCGATCTCATCTGCAACTGCACTATTTACGTATGGAGACATAATCAATATCCCAGTTTGTACCAACGAACCAACAAGTTTTACAGGTTTTAATCCCTTAAAGGGCCCACCGTTCATAGTATGGGCATCTGAAAATTTATGCGTAAGAACTACTGCTACTGCCATTACGGCGGCCTCTATGACATATGCTAAAGGTAGCCCGAAATTATTGTGTTTTTCAGTACTATTTGCGGAATCTAGTATTCTGATATGAGAATGCTCTTCAGCTATCGTTTTGTTGACATCATTCACACTTGTTTTATTAAACTCACCTATTTCTGAAGTAAATGAATCGTGGATTGCATCAAAAGCTTCCGAGTCATAAGTTACGTTTTCGTGAGCTGTGTTAAAATATGAAAAATCCATAAAAAATACCAATTAAATTATTAAAATTTTATCAATGATGTAAAAATAATGCATATTATCACAATTTATAAGCGTATATATGGTACAAAATTTTGCAATATCAAATTTACATTTTTTTGCGCATAAATTTCGTGATTGTAGGATCTTTGCAGTACAAACCAGTACCAGTGCTAAAAACCACCATGCACTTTGTGTGGAAAATGTATTAGAAGTGTGCTACATAGTTTAGGAATGGTAAAGACATCAGATAAAATTGAGAATATATGCTCCCGAAAAGATCAGAAAACCCCGACATGCAAAGTAAAGGTACCATCACGCAGATCATAGGTGCTGTAGTTGATATAAAGTTTGAGCATGGATTGCCCGCAATATTTAGCGCTCTGAAGTGCCAGTGTGGTGGCAAAACCTTGGTACTGGAAGTGGCGCAACATATAGGTGATAACGTCGTACGCGCAATTGCTATGGATAGCACAGATGGGCTAAGTCGCAATACGGAAGTATTAGATACAGGAGGTCCAATTAAGGTTCCTGTGGGTAGAGGAACGCTAGGACGCATATTGAATGTGATAGGGGAGCCAATTGATGAATTGGGACCGGTAAAAGCAGACGCATATCATTCTATATATGCACAAGCTCCGGATTTTGTGGAGCAATCTACCTTGAGTGAAATGCTGATCACTGGAATTAAAGTTGTAGACTTGCTAGCTCCATATCCCAAAGGGGGAAAAATTGGCTTATTCGGCGGAGCTGGAGTAGGAAAAACAGTTATAATAATGGAATTAATCAATAACATAGCTAAAGCTCACGGAGGGCTTTCTGTTTTCGCCGGAGTAGGCGAAAGAACACGTGAAGGTAATGATTTATATCATGAAATGGTGACTTCAAAAGTGATTGACCTAGATGATTTATCAAAATCAAAAGTAGCTCTCGTATATGGGCAAATGAATGAGCCACCGGGAGCAAGAGCAAGAGTAGCTCTGTCTGCTTTAAGCGTTGCAGAATATTTTCGTGATGCGGAAAGGCAAAATGTGCTATTGTTCATCGATAATATTTTTCGCTTTACTCAAGCTGGTTCAGAAGTTTCAGCATTACTGGGACACATACCCTCTGCTGTTGGTTATCAGCCTACTTTAGCAACTGAAATGGGAATGTTGCAAGAGCGCATTACTTCAACGCGCAAAGGCTCTATTACTTCGGTACAAGCGATTTATGTACCTGCAGATGATCTTACTGATCCTGCCCCCGCTACCTCATTTGCCCATCTAGATGCTACTACTGTGTTAAGTCGTAGTCTATCCGAGTTAGCCATTTTCCCTGCAGTTGATCCACTTGATAGTACTTCACAGATGTTATCAGCTGAAATAGTAGGTGAAGAGCATTACTATGTTGCTAGAGAAGTGCAGAGAATTTTGCAAACATACAAATCGCTGCAGGACATCATAGCTATACTTGGTATGGATGAATTATCTGCTGAAGATAAGTTGGTAGTGAGCAGAGCTCGTAGAATTCAGCGCTTTTTATCGCAGCCATTCCATGCAGCCGAAGTGTTTACAAGCATGCCAGGTAAATTCGTGAGTCTCGAGGACACGATAAAGGGCTTTAGAGGGCTAATTGAAGGAGCATATGACCATTTACCAGAGGCAGCATTTTATATGGTGGGTACAATAGAAGAGGCTGTTGAAAAAGCAAAAAAGATGGAATCGTCAGGCAAGTAAAATATAGGATTTTATATAAAAAATAAGTACAGTGTATGGGGGTAACAAAAGATGTTCGTACAAATTGTAACGCCTGATCGAGTTGCATTGGAAATTGAGGCTCGTATGGCTTTATTGCCAGGAGAACTAGGGGATTTTGCAGTACTTGATAAGCATGAGCCTATGATGGTGTTGATAAAAGAAGGTGCTGTGGAAATTAAGGATTATGAGGATCTGTGCCATAATTACGTAGTTGGTAGTGGCATGGTGTACATAGAGCAAACTAAATGCGTCGTGCTTACAGCGCATGTTGCCTCTAGTAAAAATGGCAATACGCCTGAGAATTAGGGTAGTACATGCCAAATCTTTACCTTTTTCATGATCTTTTGTTGTGCAGATTTCTGTCTTGTTATATCCTAACGTGTGTTCCCTGATGATTTTATGAATTGAGGCAAATATGTTGAGTTTCAATAATAGGTATTTGAACATCGCTTCAATATTAATACTGTGCTACTTTCTGCTTTATTCTTTCAAAAATCGGGCAGTATTCGATGCCAATTTTCAGGTGAATCAAAATTACGATGCAAGTACAGCAGTGTTTTCTATAAATATAGATCCTAACAAGAAGTACGAGGATTATAGTACAACAGAAAAAGTAGTGTACCATATCTACAAAAAGGAAATTGATGCAAAAATTTCAGAAATAAAGAAGACCACCACTGCTACACAACTAGATGTTATTCATAATGCTGAGTCCAGTTTAGGACCAAAGTGATTGTTTTTAGAAACAGAATAGGTCATGTCCCACGAAGTGTTACGTAATTCGTTCTTAATTAACTGGGAAATGGATTTTGTGGGATGGGGGGTAGTCGTTTTAGTTTCTACTATAACCTTATCTGGTTGTTTGCTTTTATACTCTGCCGCTGGAGGAATTTTTCAAATATGGGCTAATAAGCACATGTATACCTTCCTGATGTTTGGATGCTTTGCATTAAGTTTTAACTACTTAAATATCAGGCTTATTTATAGGTACTCATATCATATATATTTCTTTTGTCTATTACTGCTAATACTGGCAGAATTAGTAGGGTACACTGCAATGGGAGCGCAGAGATGGCTAAGGTTTGGCACTATTAACATACAGCCATCGGAAATAATGAAAGTAGCTATGATATTAGTATTAGCGCGATATTTTCATAATGCACACTCTAGCTATATACGGACTATTAGGGGGGTACTGTGGCCTACAACTTTAATACTCATCCCATTACTATTAATAGTACACCAACCCAACTTGGGGATAGCTTTCATCACATTATGTATAGGTGGCATGATGTTTTTTGCTGCAGGAGTGAGAATTTGGAAATTTATAGTGGTTTTTATGTGTATATTGACTGCACTACCTATTATGTGGAATAATTTACATGATTATCAAAAAAAGCGAGTTTTGACATTCTTACATCCAGAGGAAGATGTGTTAGGAGCTGGATACAACATAATGCAGTCAGAAATTGCAATTGGATCAGGGGGAGTACACGGCAAAGGCTTCTTACAAGGCCCGCAAACTCAGCTTAGCTTTTTACCCGAAAAACACACAGACTTTATTTTTACTTTACTTGCAGAAGAATTTGGGTTTATTGGTGTACTAATTTTGCTTGCTCTTTATTTCCTGCTGATAGGGCTTTGTTGCGTAATAGCACTGAATTCAAGCAATTACTACGGAAGAATGATTGCCATAGGTGTTGCTAGCATGTTGTTTATATATGTCATAGTAAATGTTGCTATGGTTGCGGGCATACTACCAGTAGTAGGTACTCCACTTCCGTTATTGTCTTACGGGAGGTCAAATCTTAGCACTATGCTTATAAGTTTTGGGCTAGTTTTAAACGTTAATACAAATAAAAAACAAATATTAAGAAGTAAGTAAATCACAGCTCTATAAAGTAGGCATAATCCCAATTTCCATTTTTAAATGAAAATATCATATAAGCATTAAGATTTTAATTCATAGCTACTAAGGCAGCTAAGATGGGAAGGCCATATAGCAAGGATCTTAGAAGGATAGCGCTTAAACAAATTGAAGATGGAGAAGGGATGCTAGGCATTAGCAAAACATTGGTATTTCGCTGGAAAAACCTGAAGAAAGAGAATGGCGATGTAAGTCCTAAAAAGAATGGAAATAAGCCAACTAAAGCGAATCATGAACAGTTGATGCAAATTATCTCATAGGAAATCCGAATTTGACACAGGGAGGAATAGGTACGATAGTCGGAATGACTGCGACTAGCATATGTCGCACCTTTTAAAGGAGGGGGGTTCCAAAAAAAGAGCACTTTACATTCCATCTCAGGTAGAATATTCGAAGGAGAACTTTATAGCTAGATTATGGCAGCGATGTGCTACAAGGAACTTGCGATACAAAGTTATTCGTCTGATACTGCGTTAAAGCCTGGTCAGACGGTCATCATGAATAACGCTAGCTTCCATAAATCACAAAATACAAGAAAAATGATAGAAGAGGCAAAATGTCATCTGTTACTTTTATCTCCTTATTCACCAGATTAAAATCCAATCGAAAAATTTTTTGCCAATTTAGAGGCGTTGGTAGACAAAATATTGAAAAAATACTCTCTCTTCTTTAGCGGATACTGCGGATGCTGCCTTCAAAAATCAACCCATCTAACTATAGTCATGCTGCTACCTTAGTGTTGGCAATAACTACTAGTTACCTAAGATTGAAGCATATAGCATTCATAAATTCTGCGAAGCGATTTTTTGTGATTTTGGTATATACGACGTGTACCTTATGCGTCATTTTTATTGTAAAAATACCGTTTCAAACGGCGTTTTTAGCTTAGTATAATATTTATTAAGATAAAAATTTTTGCATTTCATATTACTTTTTTTCACCGCCCCAAGATGCACGGATTTCCTGGCTGCAGCAATGTTGCGTGAGAAGTACAAACGCCTTATCTGCCACCATCCCTTATGATGGGCATACATGCTTGAACTCATTAGCATCAGCCACATTAGCGGGTGCTAACCTTAATTTATCAAACCAGATTGCACATCGACACCAACATGCTTTGCACAGTCATGCGATGCATCTACAAACTTAAATACCTCGTGCACTATTGCGATCTTAGCTGATTTCTAAAAATTCCAAATATCTTAGATAATTTCCGCTCTCCTATCTTGCCACGTAAACACCTAAATACACCACAACCAGGAGTTCTTTCGTCAAGTCCAAAATTCCCAAAACCATTGCCCCGCACTTGCTATACCTCCCAACTCACTATCACTCAGATCTTCCATAAATTGCAATGAAAGACATTTTTAGATTCTACCAATCCATATATATCCCATATCTCTCCTCCTTACTCAATCTTGCAACTGTCCTATTAAGTACTTCCCATTTTTACTAATTGACTATTGAATCTGTGTTAAGATCAATTTATATAAATCGAATAAATAGTGAGCTCAAGCGAAGTTTACACCATATTTCTAAAGATTTTACGCTGCAATTTTAAAAGCTTCTTACACAAAGTATTTAATACCTTGCATCCAACACAAACTTTCATAGATAACTGGCACATAGACTTGCTAGGAGAATATGTGCAAGCTATTAGGGAGAAAGAGGTCAAAAGGCTGATTATCAATATGCCTCCTAGATCTTTGAAATCTATTTGCGTTAGTGTAGCATTACCAGCTTGGTTACTAGGACACAATCCAAATTTAAAAATCATAGTGGCAAGTTACAGCCAAGCCTTGAGCAATAAGCACAGTATCGACTGTAAGAGCATAATATTATCAAAATGGTATCAAGATTGTTTTCCTGATACACGTCTTATGAAAGGAAGTAATACAAAAAGTAAATTTGTCACAACCAAACATGGTTTTAGATTTTCAACCTCAATCTTGGGTACTCTTACTGGGGAAGGGGCAGATATAATTATTGTAGATGATCCACATACACCATTGCAGGTTTTGAGTAAGCTGAAAAGAGAAAGAACCATATGCTGGTTTAAGCAAACATTGATGACACGGTTAAATGATAGGAAGAGCGGATGTATTATTGTGGTGATGCAAAGGTTACATATCGCTGACTTAAGCAGCGAATTGTTGCAAAATCCAGATCTAGAAAATCAGTGGACATTGGTAAAAATTCCAGCAATTGCCGAGGAATCACGTAAAATCAAATTTGCAGGATTTACGTATCATAGGCATGCTGGAGAGTACCTATACCCTACCCTTTGGACTAAAAAAGAGGTAGAAATGATAAAAAAAGAAGTGGGGTCGTACACTTTTTCGGCCCAATATCAGCAAGCACCCTTATCGCTAAATTTTGGAATTATAAGATATGCTTGGATTTCTAGGTATAAAAATAGCAAAAAATTGGAGTTAGATGCAATATATCAAAGTTGGGATTGTGCAGTCAAAATGGGGCGATATAACGATTACACTGTGTGTACCACGTGGGGTGTAATAAATGATACCTATTATTTGTTGGATGTGTACAGAGATAGAATAGAATATCCGCATTTACGCAGTCTTGTTATAGGATTGGCAGAGCAATTTAAAGCAAAAATTATCCTTATAGAAGATAAAGCAGCAGGACAGCAACTACTGCAAGAATTGAAAGCATTGCGCATGTCCATAATTCCAATACAACCAAAACATGATAAAATGACGCGCCTGATTCTATCTTCTCCTTTATTCGAAGCTCGCAAAATATACCTGCCAGAAGCAGCTACGTGGCTGCCAGAATTTGAACAAGAGTTGATGAATTTCCCTAGTACGATACATGATGACCAAATTGACTCTACCACGCAGTTTTTGGAGTGGATACAAGACAATAACTTAATTGGGAAAGAAGAGATAGCTTGCAGGATAAGGATCGCATAAACATAACTAGACACTTCTTTTGAAACTCTACTTCTGGCTACAAACTGCTACGCTACTCCGGTGCTCGAATCCTCATGTATATTCTAATACCAAGTCCAATTTTAAAATGGGCACTAGAAGCACAATGGTGAGGGTGGAGTGGTATAGTCAAATGAAAAATGGTTGTGTTCCAACAGTAGCATCTACAGCATCAGCTAAAGAGGAGTGTTCTTCTAATATTTTAGCTAGTAATAAAAAACACTTAAATAGCCAAAAATTTCTCGATTGGATTTAAATCTGGTGAATAAGGAGATAAAAGTAACAGATGACATTTCGCCTCTTCTACCATTTCTCCTGTATTTTGTGATTTATGGAAGCTAGCGTTATCCATGATGACCGTCTGACCAGGCTTTAACGCGGGATTAGACGAATAAATTTTGTATCGCAAGTTCCTTGTAGCACATCGCTGCCATAATCTAGCTATAAAGTTCTCCTTCAAATATCTTCTACCTAGGAATCGCATATTTCTTGCCCTTTTCTCGCATATCCGCGCTCTTTATAAAGATATTTCTGTATTCCACTTTCATCAATATACACCAAATTATCTCAAGATATTGATGATATTTTCTCCAAAAACTCTTCTTTTGTCTTGGGAATCTACTTCTTTATAAAGTGTTCTTTTTTTTGAAAACAACCCCCATTCTTTGAAAGGCACGATATATGCCAGTCGCAGTTATTTCGACCATCACACCTATTTCTTCCTATGTCAAATTCGGATTTCCTATAATAATTTGCATCAACTGTTCATGATTCGCTTTAGTTGGCTTATTTCCATTCTTTTTAGGACTTACATCGCCATTCTCTTTCTTCAGGTTTTTCCAGCGAAATACCAATGTTTTGCTAATGCCTAGCATCCCTTCTCCATCTTCAATTTATTTAAGCGCTATCCTCTCTAAAATCCTTGCTATATGGCCTTCCTATCTTAGCTATCTTAGTAATTATCTTAACACTTATATAATTTTTAATCATGATTACAACCCTATTTCATTTGGCTATATATGAACCAATCTAATGTATTTTATGTGAAAATATTATTTTATTTGTTTTAGTGTTATTTTATATATATTATTTTATAATAATAATGCTAAAAATGCATAATAAATAATAGATAGTTTTATGAAAAATGCGGAAAGTAAACCTGAAATAGAAAAGAAAGAAAAAAGTAAGGAAGAAAAGGGGAAGGAAGAGAAAGAGAAAGAAAAAAGTAAGGAAGAAAAGGAGAAAGAAGAGAAAGAGAAAAAACCCATGCTCTCTACTTGGGAGAAGGTGATATTTGCAGCTGTAGCAGCACTCTTCATAATATCAAATCCATTTGGGTGGGCACTAGGAGTTACCGCTGTAGTAGGTGCTGCAGCAGGAGTAGCGGCAGTTGCAACAAAAAAAATTGGTGAAAAGGCTGTTGAAAAAATAAAGGAAAAAACAGGCAATGTATGGGAGAAAGTAAAAGACAAAGCAGGAAAGGTATGGGAGAAGGTAAAGGAAAAAAGTCCGATTACTAAGGGAGATATCGGATTATTTGCAGTGTTAGGTGTTGCTGCTATAATAGCGTTGGGTCCAGCTGCCTGGATTGCTGCTTTAGCAATTGCCATTGGAGGAGTGCTAGTAAAAAAAGGAATTGAGCACCGTAAAGGAATAGTAGAAAAAATAAAGCAATGGCTCGGCAAAAAACCAGCAATCGAAGCACCAGGAAAGGAAAAAGAGAAGGGAATAGAACTCCAGCAAATTAAGGAGCAGGACATCCCCGCACAGAAAGAAAAAGACAAAGGAAAGCAAGTAGGACAAAAAGATGGAGGAAGTATCAATAAGCAAAAGGTAAAAGAAGAATGGTTGAAAATGCAGAAAGAATTGTCAGCAGCGATGAAAGGAGATGGTAAAAAACCAGGTGGTAATAAGGGCAAATTCACTGGGAAGTATGCTGCAGACGAAAATTTTCGGTCTCAACAGAATAAGGGAGGAGGGCTAAGTAAGTAACACAGCAGCTTGTGACAAAAGTAGAGTTTTCGAAAAAGTCCAATAAAATCACGCATTTCATAAAATGGAACTTGATATAATGTATTTTATGTAAATATATTATCTATTTGCTTTAGTATTGTTCTATGCATATTATTTAATAGTAATGTTAAAAATGCATAATGAATAATGGATAGCGTTATGAAAAATGCGGAAGTAACAAAGGAAGAGAAGAAACCCATGCTCTCTGCTTTGGATAAGAAAATACTTGTAGCTGTGGCAGTACTCTTCATACTATCAAATCCATTTGGATGGGCGCTAGGGGTGACCGCTATAGTAGGTGCTGTAGCAGGAATAGCGGCAGTTACAGCAAAACAAGTTGGTGAAAAAATAAAGGAAAAAACAAGCAATGTATGGGAGAAAGTAAAAGACAAAGCAGGGAAGGTATGGGAGAAGGTAAAGGAAAAAAGTCCGATTACTAAGGGAGATATTGGGTTATTTGCAGTGTTAGGTGTTGCTGCTATAATAGCGTTGGGTCCAGCTGCTTGGATTGCTGCTTTAGCAATTGCCATTGGAGGAGTGCTAGTAAAAAAAGGAATTGAGCACCGTAAAGGAATAGCAGAAAAAATAAAGCAATGGTTCAGCAAGAAACCAGCAATCGAAGTACAAGAAAAGAAACTAGAAAAAGAGAAGGGGGGAATAGAGCTCCAGCAAATTAAGGAGCAGGACATCCCCGCACAGAAAGAAAAAGACAAAGGGAAGCAAGTAAGACCAAAAGATGGAGGAAGTATCAATGAGCAAAAGACAAAAGAAGAATGGTTGAAAATGCGGGAAGAATTGTCAGCAGCGATGAAAGGAGATGGTAAGAAACCAGGTGGTAATAAGGGCAAATTCACTGGGAAGTATGCTGCAGACGACAATTTCCCGGTACACGGGAGATAAAGGGAGGAGGGCTAAGTAAGTAACGCAGCAATTCGTGGCAAAAGTAGAGTTTTCGAAAAAGTCCAATAAAATCACGCATTTCGTAAAATGGAACTTGATATAATGGCCAGGTAGAGCGCGTGAGTAGGATTATCAAAGATGCCACAATTAGGAATTATTAAAACACATGAAATAGTGCAAGATACATCTACCGTCTCATCTGACGGCATATAGTATCAATTTCCCTTTTTAACATTCACGTTGTTGCGTTGTAAAATCGGGCTAAGTCATGTAACATTATTGCTACACTCCTTTGCCGTCACCGTGCATTCAAGTGCCCATTAAAAAATTGTGGTATAACTTTTACAAAACGCCTCAAAGCCCTAAATGGAAAAACTCTCTGGCAATTTATTCAAGAACGCTGGACAAAATCTCCAGAATCCCCTATGTTCCATCCATACCCACTTCTTAACGAAACTAAACAACTAGCTGTTCTGTAAAAATTTGCAGAGTAATGTGTTGAAAATATGAAATAATGGAGTAGAATCCCAGCTGGTTGTTGTTTTGCCCCTCATATTCGTCTGACAGTAAATTATCAATATAAAGCTGCTCTTATGCGATTCACTCCTGAAGTTAATGAGAATGTTAGTAATGGGAAGAGTCCAGGTATGCCGGAAACATGCACTGTGCCTAATGTTCCGGAAATTGAACAAGCCATACTGGGGTTGATTCTGAACAATAATGAAACCTTGAATAAGATAGCAGATTTTTTATCTCCCGAGCACTTCTTTGTACCTCTACATCAAAAAATGTATGATGTTGTTTTAAAATTTATGGATAGGGGGTTAATAGCTACTCCACTAACCATGAAGAGTTATTTCAATACCGACCCTGCATTTAAAGATTTAGATGTAGATTGCTTTGATTATTTACTTAAATTAATTGCTCAAGCACCGCTTATAGTCGATATAGAATCTTTAGGGAGAGCAGTTTTAGATAGTTATATGCGTAGGCAATTGATTACTATTGGCAAGGAGGTAATTAATGATGCTTACAACGTTAATATTGATAATACAGCGAATAACTGTTTAGAAGCGGCAGAACAGAAATTGTTTAATCTAGCGACTCAAGGTACATCGGAAACAAATGTTGCAACTCTAAAAAGTTCTGTGCTTGAAACTTTGCACAGGATAGAAATGGTAAAGAAGAAAAACTCTCATGTTAGTGGTGTTTCAACTGGATTTGTAGATTTGGACAGGATTACCGGGGGATTGCAGAATTCTGATTTGATTATTATTGCAGCAAGGCCATCGATGGGCAAAACTTCACTTGCTGTTAATATAGCATTAAATGCAGCTGTAAATTTTCAGAAAGAGTATGCTGACTCAAAAACGGAAGAAAAGCAAAAATCTGTGGTTATCTTTTCGCTTGAAATGTCTGCAGAACAGATAGCAACTCGTATTTTATCGATAAGAACAGACATAGACAGTGGCCGTATTAGAGTGGGAAATGTAAATGCAGAAGAATTTACTGTACTATCTAGTGAGACTTCGAAAATAAGCAATCTGCCATTATTTATTGATGATGGGGCAGCCTTGAGTATTTCTACCATACGAACTAGATCGAGAAGAATGAAACGCAAACATGATGTTGGTCTTATTGTGATAGACTACCTCCAGTTGATTAGGCCTTCATTTACTGCAAATTATGGTAATAGAGTGCAGGAAATAGGCGAAGTCTCACAAGGACTTAAGGCTCTGTCGAAAGAGTTAGACATTCCTGTTATAGCTTTATCCCAATTATCTAGGGCGGTTGAAAATCGCGAAGATAAAAGGCCTCAATTGTCTGACTTACGTGAAAGTGGAAATATAGAGCAAGATGCTGACATAGTCACTTTTTTATACAGAGAGGAATACTATTTAAGTAGGAGTGTGCCGGTAGATGGGGGGAAAAATATGGAGTGGCAAGAAACATTATATCAAGTACGCAATATTGCTGAACTTATCATTTCCAAGCATAGGAATGGACCTATAGGGACATGTTTGTTACACTTTAATAGCGTTACCACAGGATTCCATAATAGTTATTCTAGGTAACGTTTTTTAATCAATAATTTTAACAAATTTGATCAATGAGCGCAGGGCGGCACAACGTAAGCTATAGAATTATAGGTGGAGAACCCATATATGGGAGCATTAGATGTATGGGAGCAAAAAATTTGGCTACAAAAGCTATGGTAGCTTCATTACTTTCGGACAAAAAAACAACGCTACACAATGTGCCACATATAGGTGATTTAGAAATAACAGAATGTTTGATAAAATCTTTAGGGGTGGAGGTAAAATGGATTGATCACGCTAGTATTGAGATTAATCCTGGCACACTAAGAGAATCCGCAGCCTCATTACCTGATTCTAGAACAAATCGCATCCCAATATTGCTGCTGAGTATTTTGCTTCATAAGGTAGGTAAAGCCATTGTACCAGTTGTAGGGGGAGATAACATCGGGAAGCGTAATGTCGACTTTCATATTGCTGCAATTGAAAAATTTGGAGCGACAGTAAGGAAAGAAGTGAGCCAATATGTAGCATATGCTGACAATAGATTGCGGGGCGCACATGTAGAGTTACCATATCCCTCGGTAGGTGCCACTGAAACTTGTTTATTTTTAAGCATTTTAGCAAAAGGCACTAGTGTTATAAAAAATATCGCTACTGAGCCAGAGATTATAGAGCTTATAACTATGCTACGGTCTATGGGAGCCGTGATTTTTTTAGATGCTAACAGAGAGTTAGTTGTGCATGGAGTAGAGAAATTATCAGGAACTAATTTTGAGATAATAGGGGATCGCATAGAAGCTGCTTCATGGGCTGCATTAGCGTGCGCTTCGAATGGAAGGTTAGTAGTTGGTGGTATAAGAGCGGATTTATTGGGTAATTTCCTCTCTTATTATACCTTAGTGGGTGGTGGTTATAAGCTTTTAGGAGAACATACTATCGAATTTTACAGGGAAAGAGAATTACTACCTGTAACAATAGAAACTGACGTTTATCCAGGATTTTCTACTGATTGGCAGCAACCATTTTGTACTCTACTAACACAAGCTAATGGCATTTCTGTGATCCATGAAACAGTACATGAGCAGCGATTTGGATATCTGGAAGTATTAAACAAATTAAACGCTAAAGCGCAAACGGTCAAAGGATGCTTGGGATCTTTGCCGTGCCGGTATCGGGGATGTGATTATGAACATAGTGCATTAATACACGGACCAACTCTACTGCAGGCGATTGATGAGCCTATCGTAATACCGGATTTAAGAGCAGGACTGGCATACTTAATAGCTGCGACATTAGCAAAAGGAACTACAGTATTGTTAGGTGCAGAGCAAATAGAACGTGGTTATGGAAATTTAATCCATAAATTAGCAAAAACGAGTGTTAATTTAGAAAGAGCAGTTTTACAATAGGTGTTTTAGGAAGAACAAGATAATAATTCTTGAACAATTTATAGTGAAAGGGTATGGGTTTGACTAAAATTTGTTTTTAGCGCAAAATTAAAAGATGAGTAAAAGTAGAAAAAGGACAAAGGTAATTGGTAGACCTGAGGCTATATTATTTGACTGGGATAATACAATAATACAATCAGCGCATGTATATGACCAGATTTTGGTAGCCATAGCAAAACAACTAAATTTAGATGAAGGGTTCTTTCTTAGCGATGTATTTCAAGCTAATAAGCACCTATCTCTAAGGTGCATGTTGCCAAGAGTGTTTGGTAGTAGGTGGCAAGAGGTAGAAAGTATCCACAACGAACAAGTTGCAAAAAGATACCTAGATCAAGTTGTGCTAATGCCACATGTAGAAGAGTTTTTATCTGCGTTGCTTGATGATGGCATTGTAATGTCCATAGTAAGCAACAAAGAGGGAGATCGTGTAAGACATGAAGTAGATAAATTGGGGTTTGGAAAATATTTTTATAATATAGTTGGTGCTGGAGATGCAGTTACTGATAAACCTGCGGCAGATCCGGTTTACCTGGCATTAGCAGGGGTTAAAGAACGTAACTTATACGATCATACCGTGTGGTTTATAGGAGATAGTAACATTGATATGAAGTGCGCGTACGATCTTGGTTGTTTACCTATATTATTTGGAAATCATAAGGAGGAAATAGTAAAAGTTGCAAAACAGGGGATAAAGTACACTCCCGCATCTGATTTTAAATCTTTATTAAATTTTTATACTCAAGTAAAGTTAAAAAAATAAGCAATATGCAAAATCATGCTAAATTGTGTTTGAGTTAAATGGTTTTCTTATGAATACATTGTTCTCTGAACATGTTTTGTGGTTTGTGGAGGTTTGCTTTGTAATTCTTATTACTATCTTCGCATTATATTTTATAAATAGATTCATTAGAAGGAGGTTAAAAAAGCTAGCAGTATCTCAGAATAAGTCTTACTGGCATGAATCATTTCTGAAGTCAATTAATAGACCTATAAAGCTTTTTATAATTATGCTTGGATACGGTGTCGTAGTTGAAGTCATATCTCACCAGTACAAAGGTTATCTATCTGCGCCATGGGTGATTTGGTCATTAAGAGTGAAAAGTATTGGGGTCGTCTTCGCTGTTACCTGGATGATACTCAATTTGATTGACAAGCTAGAATCATATTTGTTGAAGAATCAGAAAATTAGCGGTGGAGAGTTTATTGATAAAGCTGGCGTTGATATTTTGAGTAAATTACTGTCAATTATCACATTAATAATCTCTATCCTCGCCATATTGCACCATATAGGAATCGGTGCAGAAGCAATACTAGCAGTAGGAGGAGTAAGTAGTGTGATAGTTGCCCTTGGATCCAAAGATATATTAGCAAACCTATTTTCAACACTAATGCTATACTTTGATAAGCCGTTTGTAGTAGGAGATAAAATAAAACTACTCGATAAAAGCTCCGTAGTAGAAGGAGATGTGGAAAAAATCAACTGGCGTTTTACCAAAATTAGAGGAAACAACAAAAAAGTAGTATTCATTCCAAATACGTACTTAGCTAATGCTACGATAGAAAATAGTACAAGACTGTCATACCACAGTGTGGTTGTGGTATTAAAGGTCGCATATGGTAGCCTAAAGCTACTAAAAACACTGGCAGATTCTTTAAAAATTGCGCTAGAAGGAATGCCCTATGAGGGATTAAAATACGGCATAACTGTGGAATTTATAGATGTTACCGAAAGTACCATTGGCATTAGAACTGTATTGTTGTTTCATAAATACGTTTCAAAAGAAACATTAAATATGGCAAAACAAGAGGTAATATTGGTAATATGTGATTTTATGCATCAGCACGACATTAGATTCGATGCTAGATTTGAATAAAAAATTTATTGCATAACAATGGCGCTTTGTTTACAGTTTAAGCTTATCTATTGTTATAAACGATTTATTAAACGTACATATGATTGGTATAGCTCACAAGCCGTTTTATCTACTGCTAATTATTGGGTTCATTTGTTTGGTACTTGCTGGATGTGATAGCGACAAGAAGGCGAAATCAGATCAGCTAGTTGTGGGATTGACTGCAGATTCTCCGTCAATTGACATTGTACAAAATGACAAGATGATAGGGTTTGAAATTGATTTAATCGAGAAGATTGGCACTATTATAAAAAAGAAATTCGTTTTTAAAAATATGCTATTTGCCGAATTATTACCAGCATTAGAAAATAAAAGGGTAGATGCCATTATTTCAACTTTTTCCGTAACTCCGGAACGTGAAAAAATAGTGGATTTCTCCCATACTTACCATATCCCTAAGATATGTGCTGTGTTCCTAAAAACAGTGACAGAAGATAAAAAACAACCCTTTAGCGGGGCTAGAGTGGGGGTAATACGCGGTACAACATTGGAAGAGTGGGCGTTAAAGTTAGGCAGTGTCGAGGTAGTACCAACAGATAGTATGATGCAACTTTTTGGAGCATTGCGTAATCACACAATTGATATGATTATTAGCGAGGATCTTATCGCAAAAGGCTTTACTCAGACTAATCGCGACTTGGATTATCAAAATATCCATGATGCTACAGGTGGCGGGTATGCAATAGCTGTTGCACAAAATTCTACTTTATTGCCAAAAATCAATGCTGCTTTGGATAAATTAACCAAAGATGGAGCTGTAGCTCATCTAAAGCGTAAATGGGGCCTTGACTAAGCAAGCATTGTTTTGTTTTTTTGGAAAGGGCACGTGCTACAAGAGAGGCGTTCCGCGAAGGGGGGCTTTTGTCCACAGTGAAGAAGATAGTGGCGTATGTAAGTGAAATGTTTTTCGATTTTAAGAAAAATGTCTAATTGGAAGGTGCGTACCATGAAATTCAGAGCGAATCTATGTCGTGCGGCTTCTCGTATTTGGAGGAAAAATAGTTTCACAAACAGTTTAACGCTTAGAAGGCAGTGTCACTTCGAATAAAGATAGGGGTATCAAGTTGCAATCAAAGTGACGCTTTCACCCAGTTTTACCGCAATTTTTAGTTAGTTATCTCGATAAATGCTATTAAAACTTAGTGTAAGAAATATCATTTTGATCGTAACCTTTGGTGCATCTTGTGCTTTTAGTACATGTTTTATAGCAATAGTCAAATCATCGACCGTCCGTTCTAGGGAGTGTCGACATTTAGAATTTTTATGATATATTTTATGATATAATGTATC
>CAXOVX010000055.1:0-73841 GCA_964213345.1 Alphaproteobacteria bacterium
CTTGAAACCTACTAAACCTGCCATCAATACTTCGTTCTAATCCCAAACTGGAGTTGTAAGCTGAGGTCAATCTATAGTATTAGCATAAAAACTATTTTGTACATTTTTGCCTAAAATTTATTCATTTTCAAGTGGTAGTTACGCTACTTTTTTGGTGTTTTTGTGCGATTACACCAACTTCTTCTTTTAACCCTGTGCTGTGGATTCAGGTTTAGTCATGTAGATTACCGCTCTTTTGCCCTCACCATTGCGCTTCTAGTGCTCATTTAAAAATGGAACTTGGTACTATTTTTTTTCGAAACTTGCTTATGCAAGGAGCATATTAGATATACATGAGGATTCGAGCATTGTAGTGATGCAGCAGTTCGTGGTAAAAACAGAACTTCGGAGAGAAGTCCACTGCACGAAGGTGAACACCAAGAAGTATATTTAGCTTGCGTGAGTGAATTTAGTATCGATGTAGAATCCCTTTTTTACTTGTTGCCTACTTTTTTATGAAGTGGCATTTCCTTCAGCAGCTGTTTCTCCTTTCTTACTTGGTTGTGGTCTATTCTTCTTGGGATCATAGGGTTCCTGTTGAGGTATTGGCATTGGCTTTAATAGCCTGTTTTTGAATATTTTATCCTCAAAATACTTTATCTTACTTGTTTTTATAGGGGGAAATGATTCTATTAGAATAATCTGCTCATCTCTTGGTAAAGATATAACTTCTTGCGGTAATAGCAGGGCTCTTTGCACATTAGAAACATTAAGCGTTCTCGAAGCGGGATTAAAGTCTAAAAATTTTGGCTTGCCAGCTGATACTTGCTCTACTGTTTTATTACCACACAATTGGGAAATTAGATTTGCCGTGTCCATATTGTTTGCAGCAAATGTAATACGATATGTAGAGTTTGACAAAAAAGAATTCATTCCATGCTCCTCATAAATTCCTTTGAGCTGCTGCGTATCTTGAATAATCAAGAAAAGACGTACGTGATATCCTCTGAAGTATGCTATGCCAGTCATAAACTGTTCCATCTTTCCTAGTGTGGGGAACTCATCCATCATAAACATCACACCATAAGGATCTTCTGCGCTTGGTAATTTTCGTGATAGAAATTCAGTTGCCTGCTGGTAAAATACTTGCATTAACACTTGTAAGCGTTTCAAATTATCTGGTGTCAGCCCAACGTAAATTGTAGTTTTTTCCCTCTTCAAGTTTAATACATTAAAATCGCTAGTCGCGGTAGCAGTGTCAATAAGCGGGTTAGCCCACAATTCAAGACCGGAGTTTAATGTAGAAATAACACCAGAACGCTCTTTATCAGCTTTTTGCAAGAAGGCTGCTAAATTCATGTATGCTACTGGATGGATAAGATTACCCATAGTATCCAGCACCACAGCTAAATTATATATAACATCATCACTGCGTAGTGTACGCACTACTTCACCAAACGATTGAACCTTGTTTGGATCTGCAATTAGGTACAATATTACCCCAACGAGTAAAGTTCTTGCCTCATTTTCCCAAAACTCTCTCTTCGGTATAACAAGATTGGCAATTTTTTGCACATCATCAACCATTTGCCCTGGCTTCTCACTAACCCAATCTATTGGATTATAGCAGTGCGTGTACCCATCTGGATCAGCGGGGCTCCATACATAAACCTTTTGCCCCATCTTTTCCCGCCATCCACTGGTCAACTGGTAGTTTTCTAATTTTATATCGTGTACTACAACAGAGTCTTCCCAATATAGTAAATTAGGAATCACAAACCCCACACCTTTACCTGATCCAGTAGGTGCAAATAGCAATGCATGCTGATATCCAGAAGCTACTAAAAATCCATTTTTATCCTTTCCTATTAGCATACCATCTTTGACACGCAATTGCGCTCTTTTGATATCCTCTTCTGTGGCCCAATGCGCTTCTCCATGAACTGATTCTGCTTTTTTAAATGGTCTTAATGCATATAAACTGGCTCTATATTTGAAAATCAATATCAGATAAATGCCAAGTGGCATTATGATACTGAGTAAAAAACGTGCTATGAAATAGTTATGATAGTTGGGATAGTATATATATTGTTCGAAACTTGCTATATACCATTTACCAAAAACAAAAAGCATCTTGAATGGTATCAATGACTTTAACGTGTTTAGTAATGACTGGGTAAGCAACGCGGGGGTCTCGGTAGCAATGAACACCACGCCGCTGATATAAACGCTACACACTGCACCCAGAACGAATAGCGTCACCCCTAGCATTGTATTGCGCACTGTATTCGAGAAATCCTTCATGCTCGAAAATCTTTACTTATCCCTTGTAATTTAAACATTGTAAAACTCCTTTTGGGAAAGAGTATATGAAATACAAACAAAGTGAAATATAAAATTTTGACTTTTATGATGAAAGCGGACTATCCAGCCCAATAAGATATGCAATATGGATACTATAATCTATGTGGTTATCCAATAATGCGACAATATAATGCATTAGTCTGCATGAAGATGCCAGTGCACCGATAAATCCCATATCCTATTGGTTAATACCGATAATATACCGCTAGCAGCACGTATGGTACGGATTTTCATACCCTATACTTGGTATGAAAGTATAGCTAGTTTGCTCATTGTGATTATCTAAATTACACACTGTATTACTACGGTGCAATAAGAAGCGTAGTGGAAATTAATGGCCTCGATAATACCTAATTTATTGGCAATTTGGTAAAGTGGCAGATTTAATACATTCTTTGTCGCAAAAATAAAGTTTTTTATTACCGATAATTTGGTATTGCTCATGTCCTTTGCCAGCTACTAATAGTACGTCATTTGGTTGAAGATTTTTGATTCCGTACTGGATTGCACTACCTCTATCCGCGATTTCTATTGCATTTGGAGCTGTCTCAATGATTTGTGCTCTAATTTTTGCTGAATCCTCATTACGTGGATTATCATCGGTAATTACAATTACATCTGCCAATTCATTTGCTATTCCCCCCATTATTTGGCGTTTTCCCCGATCTCTATCACCACCACATCCAAATATTACCCATAATTTCCCATCATTTTTTACCAAATTTCTCAATTCCTTTAACGCCAATTTTAATCCATCTGGTGTATGTGCATAATCTACATAGATTTGCAGTCCTGTGTTAGGTTCGGTACGAACAATTTCCATCCTACCTGGTACTTCATGCAATAAAGGTATAATTTTTGCTATGTGCTTCATATTTAGCCCTACCGATATGCATAGCCCTATGCTGCACAGAAGGTTATAAATTTGAAATTCTCCTACCAGCTTACAATGTATCGCGTATGTAATTCCTAGTACTTCAATTTTAATACTTTCTCCCATGCTATAGTTTAGCAATCGTAATGTTTTTGCTTCTTTGCCATAGTCTAGCATTTTTAATTGATAACGTTGGCATATAGATTGCAGCTTGTTGTATTCACTAATATCTGCGTTGATTACAGCATGGGCTGATGTATGTCTTGGTAAAATTTCTGAAAATAAACGCAATTTACTGTCTAGGTAATTATCCATAGTTGAATGATAATCTAAGTGGTCACGGGTTAGATTAGTAAAAGCTGCTGCAGAAAACTTAACATGATCTAACCTGTACTGGTATAATCCGTGACTTGAAGCTTCTACTGCTACGTATGCATAACCATCATCTGCTAATTTTTTCAACGTGGCGTGAAGTGTCTCATGGTCGAGAGTTGTTAGCTGAGGGGTTTGGTTCTTTGGTTGATAAAGGGGGTTTAAAATCTTACAATCATTATAATTTTGTGAAAAAGTTAATACTCCTAACGTTCCAATTGATGCACTTTTAAATCCAAGTTGACTACAAATTTGTCCGTAAAAATGCGCAACCGAGGTTTTACCATTTGTTCCGGTAACAGCTACCAGATGTTGTGGTTGCTTTTTATAGAAAGCAGATAGTAAGTAACTTAAGGCGAATCTTGTATTATTGATATATATGTATGCAACATTTTCTTGTTTGATTGTTGACACCGCTTCTGTAGATAAGACAATATACTTCGCACCATTGGCTACTGCTAATGAGATGTAATCTTCTCCGTTATGAGTCGCTCCCCTTATTGCTACGTACATATAGTTAGATCTGACGTTTTGGTGATTAGCAGTTATGCCGCTACAAAAACACAAAAATTTTTTTAAAGCAGAGAGATCATCGTTTATGTTCATATATATAATTGCTTTTAGCATTTTATACTGTTATATACTCTTGCAGGGGTTTAGTACATATTGATGTGTAGGAGGCAGTAGTGTGGAACGTCCATTAAATAGGGAAGAATGAAAGGAGAAAAATGATTTATCGGTGCTGGTTGGTATGTTGAATTTGGAAATATTTGATAATCCTTGGGAGTCGAAGAATAAGGCTTCTCAAAATAAAAAAAGTGACAATGAACCATCTGCAATTCATGATGCGGAGGAGTTGGTAAGAAAGAGCAAAGAGAAAATTATTGGTATGATATCCAAAAATACTGGTGGTAGCAATGGGTCAGAACATTGCAAGTTAAAGAGTGGTGATAATGGTGGCTATAAAATGTTCGGTGTTCGTAAACTTTTTGTTGTTGGAATAGTTGCATTGGTCATGGCTTGGCTTGCAACGGGATTTTATACCGTGGGGCCTGATGAAGCTGGTGTTGTTACGAAGTTTGGGAAATATAATCGTATCTCTACTTCTGGTTTAAATTACAAATTACCAGTGCCAATTGAAATGGTAGAAAAGATTAGTGTTACCCGCATGAACAAAGAATTTATAGGAACAAAATTTGTTGAAAAACTCTTGCCTACAGCATCACAACCTGGCAATGCTCAACAAGATGAGAGTGAGTTAACAATACCTGAAGAAAGCCAAATGTTGACTGCTGATGGTAACATAATAGAAATGCACTTTTTTGTGCAGTGGCGGATAAAAGATCCTCGTGATTACTTGTTCAATATAAAAGATGAATATGGAGCAAGCACTGTGAGAGCGAGTGCTGAGAGTGCAGTCCGTCAAGTAGTGGGAGTAGAGAAATTGTATGATGCGTTGTCTGAGCAACGTCAGGGCATAGAACAGAAAGCCAGAAAAATTTTACAAGATACCTTAGACAGCTATGGTTCAGGTATTGAAATTACAAACCTTGGCATATTATATAGTTATGTTGCAGCTGAGGTACGTGATGCATATCGCGATGTTCAATCTGCAAAGGCTGATAAGGAGCGTTTGATAAATGAAGCTTATTCTTATAGAAATGATATCATCCCTAGAGCGCGAGGAGAGGCGCAATCACTTCTGGAAGAAGCTAAAGCTTATAGAGAGTCGGCCATATTGAGTGCTCAAGGTGAAGTTGAGAGATTTAACAAAGTATTTGTACAATACCAGAAGGCAAAAGATGTTACTCGTAAGCGTATATACATCGAAACTATGGAGTCTGTGTTGAAAAATATTGACAAAATCATAATAGATGATTCAACCCATGCGCGTCCTATCTTGCCGCTTAGTGATATTTTAGCGAAGAAAGGTAGGGTATCGGATGCAGCCAATGCAACAACCAATAAGTAATGTGCGTTTTTTACAACATAATAATATATAATGATCATGAGTACGCGAGCTCTTTTTATAAGTGTTTTTATAATAGCGGTAGCCGGGTTTTTGCTGACTAGTTCCCTTTATATCCTGGATCAAAGGCAATATGCCTTAGTTTTACAATTTGGCGAGTCAGTGGGAACGAAATTTGAGCCAGGGCTAAAAATAAAGATTCCATTTATTCAGAAGGTTTTATTTTTTGATAACAGGATTCAGCACATAAGCTTTAATTCTGATGACGCGCGTGAAGTAGTGGCGGCAGATCAAAAGACTATGAAATTAGATGCTTTTGCTAAGTATAAAATTGTGAATCCATTAAAATTTTACCAAGCTGTACAGAATGAACGAGCACTTAGGATAAGGATTGGCTCTGTCATAGAGTCTACTATACGTGAAGTAGTAGGAAGCATATATTTCGATGATGTAGTAGGAAATAAACGTGAAGAAATTATGAAAAATTTTACAAATGTTGCGAAAGAACAAATAAGCCAGTTTGGTGTAGAAGTAATAGACATTAGAATTACAAGGTTAAGTTTGCCAGATAAAACTAAAAATTCTGTCTATGAAAGAATGCGTACTGATCGTGCTAAAGAAGCTATGGAAATTAGGGCACGTGGTGCTGAAGAAGCCAGTATTGTCAGGGCTACTGCCGAAAGAGAAAAGGTTATTATGCTTTCTGATGCAAAAAGACAAGCCGATATTTTAAAAGGTGAAGGTGAAGCCGAGGCAATAAAAACATTTGCTTTAACATTTAACCAAGATCCTGATTTTTTCAGTTTTTATCGGTCAATGCAGGCGTACAAAATTGCTCTAAATAAAGACACTACTACGCTTATTATGGGTCCTGAAAATCAATTCTTAAATTACATAAGGCAGCCAACCAGCGAGGCAAAGAGGTAGTACAGATGGGAAGAATGTGGAGGTTCCCATTAGTCTGATAATCGAGATTTAAGTAAAATCTTGGGTTTTGCCGGAACTGTTGTTAGGTGAGTGTAATGAGGCTGCTTTATCGGTATTAGCTGAAAAATAAAAATATTTTTTTTGCATCAAAGTACGAGTTGAACGATGTATAGAAAACGAGCTGCAAGATCTAGGTCAAATACCTTATTTGGGATTATTTTAACTTTGATGCACGCAGCATCTTTAGCTGTTATATATGTAGTCACTAAACAGCTAGTTTCTGTAATAGCTGCAGAGCAGGTGGCTTTCCTTTATAAATTCAGCGTATTAATTGCAATAATTCCGTGGTGTTTAAAATGTGGAATCAAGAAGGTGTTACACACAAAAAGAATTGGTTTACATTTTGCGCGTGGTGTTTTTAGCATCATAGCAAATATTTGTTTTGTCTTTGCCCTGAAAGCTATTCCTACAGCTGATGCGGCAGTTATCACTTTTTTGGAGCCGCTACCCACATTGCTTATAGGCATTTTATATTTTAAGGAGTCTATAACTGCGTCCAAGATAGTATCAGTTGCTTGTGGTATAGTTGGTGCACTATTTGTCATACAGCCGGGGTTTAATGCATTTAATAGCAGTTATGTTTTTTTGTTATTTGCTCTTATTTGCTGGGCTATAAATAATTCTGTTATCAAAATACTAGGGGATACAGAAAAGACTACTACACAGTTATTTTATACGACATTTTTTGGCTCTATACTGTCATTGCCATTGACTTTTCGATATAGCTGGGATGCTTTGAACGTAATTCATTTTAAACATGTAGTAGTGTTGGCGGTATTTCACTTGATTCATGTTATAGCTTTTTTTAGAGCATTTAAATTTGCTGATGTCTCGACTATTATGCCTTTTGATTACACACGTCTAATATTTTCGGGGATTTTTGGATATTTTATATTAGGAGAGGTACCTGTAGGAGCTAAGTTATTAGGTTATATTTTTATTGTTAGTGGAAGTTTGTATCTAATTTATGGTGAAACGAAAAAGAGGAGATTAGGTGAAAAGGAGTTGAAAGTGGAGACTATAATTAGATAGTACCAAATTTCATTCTTCGATGGATACTAGAAGCACAAGGGGAGGGTGGAGGAGTGTAGTAAAAACTTAACGGACTAAACCTGAATCCTGCAGTGCGACAACGTGTCGTTATAAAGGTGATTTTGTATAACTCCAATAGATTAGAGTGCTGGTACTATATGATGAGATTATGGTATTGGAGTTCCCTCGAGTGGGATTATGTAGGCAGTGAGAGGCTCTTTAGCAGTGTTGTAGTACTGGATTCATTAAAGTTTATGGTCTAGGCTAAGAAATTTGATAGCGCATTTCGCTTGATTTTGTGTATAATGGATTAAATTTTACGATATTGAGAAATTTTGCTATGTGTGGGTTTGTAGCAAAGTAAATGGTGGTTTATAATATACGAGGCAAATAAGTATGGCAGTGAATGGACAAGTCGATGTACCTATAATAGCGGGGGCACAAATTAAAATTATTAAGAATGAGTCTTTAAGTAGAGAATATAAGATAACTATACCTTCAGCTGAAATATTGAAAAAGGTTGATGAGGAAGTAGCTCTTCAAGCAGGAACATTTAAACTGGCTGGATTTAGAGAAGGAAAAGTTCCTTTAAGTATTGTAAAGCGACAAATAGGGCAGCAAGTTCTGGCAAAGGAGATAGATAAGGTTATTGGAGAGGTGATAAACAAGATAGTGATTGAGAACGACCTATCTTTAGGTAACACTCCATCAGTGGATGTTGAAAGCTTCCAGCCAGAGGGAGAGTTAGTATGTAGCCTAAAATTTGAGCTACTGCCGGCAGTTCCTGCGATGAATTTTACTGATGAGAGATTAAAAATTGATGTATTAGAGCTAAAGATCACGGAACATGATATGAAGCAGGCTTATAACTCTGCTATAAAGATGATGACCAACTATGTTAATGCTGGTCCTGAACACGTAGCTAGGGTGGGAGATGCCGTGTTGATCGATTTTACAGGTAAAATTAACGGTGAAGAATTTGAAGGAAATAAGGCAAGTAGTATAAAGGTGACAATAGGTGAAGGGCAGTTTATTCCTGCATTTGAAGAAAAATTGATATCATTGAAAGAGGGAGATGAAAAATCTATAACGGTGTTGTTCCCAAAGGATTATCATAACCAAGAATTGGCCGAAAAAGAAGTGGTATTCGATATTAAAGTGCATGAAGTACTAAAACCAGAAGAAAACGTAGTAATTGACGATGAGCTTGTTAAAAAATTTGGCGTGGAGAATGTTGCTGTGTTTGATGAGATGCTGAAGCAAAAGATACATGCTGATTTTAATTTAATATCCAGATTACGCACTAAGAAATTGTTATTTGATAAGATGGATAGTTTAATTGAGATGGAAGTTCCTGAAAAGATGGTAAATGCGGACCTGAGCGCTATGCGCAATGAAGTAAATGTAATGAAAGCGAAAAGTGCAAAGCTTGATAAAACCGATGCAGAGATAGAGCAAGAGTTGGTGAATATAGCACGTAGAAGGGTAAAATTAGGTTTGATATTGGCAAATATAGCTAGGCTTAATAATATCACTGTTACTGATACAGATATCGAGGATTCCAAAAAAAGCGAATTAGCAAGAAGACCAAATGAAGCAAAAGAAGTAGAGGCATTTTATAGCAATCTAGAAAATACCAATAGAATTAGAGGTGCAATGCTAGAGGAAAAAGTTGTCGATTTTATTTTGAGTAAGAGTCCTACCGCAAAGATTGAAGTTACTTCCACGGAATTTAATGAAAAATATGCGAAAGAGGTGCAAGATTTAGCTTCATAGATGGAAGGATTTTTTTTGTTTTAGAGAGTAATTTTTTGTTGACTTTTGAGTAAATTTTCTCTACAAGGCATAGAATGCCCGGGAGGCTTTGGGGATAAGGGGTTAGAAACTGAGGATGTGAGTGAAAGTGTAGGTTGTTTTTTATGTCAAGAATAGGTAAGTTGCCGATATCTGTACCGCAGGGAGTTAGTGTGAATGTTACGGGGGGGGTGACTGTTACTGTTGAAGGAAAGAAAGGTAAGTTGTCCTATACTGTACCACAGGAAATAAAGTTGTTGCATGATGATAGTGTACTAAAAGTTGTCATAGCACAGGATTCAAAGGTTGCTAATGCAATGTGGGGCTTATCGAGGAGCTTAATTGCTAATATGGTCAAGGGTGTATCAGAAGGATTTGAAAAGAAACTAGAAATAAATGGCGTGGGATATAAAGCATCTATGAGTGGTAGGTTATTGATGATGTCTATAGGTTATAGTAATGATGTGGTATATGCAATTCCAGATGATGTAGAAGTAAGATGTGAAAAGCAGGAGGTCGTTATTTCAGGAGCAGATAAGCAAAAGGTGGGACAAATAGCCGCTGATATCAGAAGTATAAGGCCGCCTGAACCGTATAAAGGCAAGGGGATAAAATATAAAGAAGAGCTTATAATACGGAAAAAAGGTAAGAAGAAGTAGTTGCGTGAAAGATGTGGGGAGTGGTGTCCTCTCTGTAACTAATAAGGATGGTGGTCAGGTAGTACTTTATGCATAGGATATTGTCATTGTTTCAAAAAAGGGCAAGGAGGGTTAGGGCGAAAATTAAGGAAGTAGCCACTAGTAAATTGAGGCTCACTGTGTTCAAGTCAAACTCCAATATATATGCACAAGTTATAGATGATTCAAAAGGGTTTACACTGGCTTCAGCTTCCACACTAGATAAGTCTTTTGGTGAGAAGTTTGTGGGTAAAAATGCTGTAAATATGTATGCTGCCAGTGAGGTAGGTAGGCTTGTGGCTGAAAGAGCTAAGAAGTGCGGAATAAGTGAGGTGGTGTTTGATAGGGGGGGGCTACCAATATCATGGGTGTGTTAAGGTGCTTGCCGAAGCAGCAAGAGCAGCTGGGCTGAAATTTTAGTAAAATTTACCGTAAGGCTGTTGTTTTGATGGTTGACTTTGGTGTTATGGGAGGCAGTTATTTCTGAGTTTGGTGTGTTGTTGGTGTTTGTTCCGGTTGCAGGGGGTATAAAATAGGGGAGAGACTCATTAGTGTTTTTGAAATCCCCTCTCTGCAGAGGCCTGTGTTGTTCCGAATCCTGTGTGTATCTAATACCAAGTTCCATTTTTAAATGAGCGCTAGGAGTGCAATGGTAAGGGCGAGGGAGTGTAGAGTATACATACTGAGCCTGAGTCCTGCAGTGTGGTGACGTGGGCGTTTAAAGTGGAGTTGGTGTGATACATTGTGATCCTGTGCTCCGGATGTTCCTTCCCATCTTTATCAGCCAAGCGAGTTTCGGGAAAAGGTCTATCGTTGAAATGGTTCATTAATGTGTGTGCTTGATTTTGGGTAGGTAGTAGAGGGAGGTTCTTATGTAAGAAATCAGCGTTGTTGGCATTGCGATCTCTATTCAACCTTAACTTTGGATAAGAAAACTGTTGTAATACCTATAAAATAGGGCTGATAATACACGGTTTATGAATTTGGCTCTCCAAAAATATAAAATGTTATAAGGGTGAATTGGGGTTTTGAGGCGTTTCGATAAAAGCTGATAAAAGCAAATAAAAATAATAATTTTGCTATTTCAATATGTTATGCAAGCTTTATCCAAAGTTGGTGTTATTCAGTATTTTAAATTGAGATACTTATCTATTTTGATCATTTATTTTTGCTACGGCTTTTCGACTTTTACTACCATTTCGGCAATTTTTTGGACTAAAAATTTTTTAAATATTTCTGCAATAGAGTTAGTTCAAATTAATTTTTGGGTGTGCACAATTCCATGGACATTCAAAATAGTCTTTTCTCAGTTTATAGAAAGTGTCAGCATATTTGGAAATAAGAGGAAATCTTATATAATTATAGGAGCGATTTTTAACGGCGTAGGTAACATCATACTTATTTCGCTTGCCAACGGGTATACTTGGGTGAATGTTGTGGGTCCCATCTATCACCAATTGCTTGTATCTGGTGTGCTTATTATGTCCGGATTTCTTATACAAGATTTGGTTGCTAGTACTTTGTGTCTCGAGCTTGTTGAAAATGGACAAAATCAGAGTACGTGTAGCACAGAGGTCAAAGATGAAATAGGGAAGGTACAAGTCATAGGTAAGATGAGCTTTATGCTGGGTACATTGTTAGGTACAGCACTGGGGGGATATGTTGCTGATAGGTATCGATTTTCAGATATTGTATGGTTTACCATTTTTATACCATTATGTAGCGCCATCTCTGTATTTCGATTGAATGTAAAATTACGAGATCATGAAAGCTGTTATAGTAGCCAAATAACTTTGGTGGGAGTAATACTGATTTTAAGCAGTATTTTATCTGAATTTATAAAATTTCCGTATAACCAGGAAATAACCTTTTTGGTAAATCTATTATTCATATCGTTGTTGCTTAAATTGGTGTGCACAAATACCAGAAAGGTAGATTTGAGGGAAATTATATTAATTGGAATTATGATTTTTGCTTTTAGGTTAGATCCGCCATTGGGGGCGGGCATAAAATGGTGGCAAATAGATGTATTAAAGTTTGACCCTGAATTTTTCGGTTTACTCAGACAAGTTGGATACTTGCTAGGATTTGTGAGTATGTGGATTTTTTCTAGTTATTTGATCAAAAAAGACATTGCCTCTGTTGTTACAGTGTTGGCTATTATTAACGCAATATTAATATTGCCACACCTGGGTATGGCGTACGGATTACATGAATGGACTGAAGCGTATATTGGATTTGGGGCAAGAACAATTGCTTTAATTGACCCTATAATTGAGAGTCCAGCTACGAGTTTGATGATGGTACCAATTTCCGCATTATCAGCTTATTACGCACCAAATTCTAATAGAGCAACGTGGTTTGCGCTTACTGCATGCTGGTTAAATTTGGCAACATCTGGAGCAACTTTGATCAGTAAATACCTGAATAAAATTTTTGTAATAGAGAGGGGGCAGTACACCGAAATTCCTCACCTTATCATGGCAAAAATACTCATAGGCTTTTTTTTGCCCATAGTGGTAGTTTTTATATGTAACAAATTTAGAAAATTCTTAAATAATTATCATGAAAGTACCTCCTAATAGGGGTAGATGCTCCTTTTTTTGCACCAGTACTTATAGTCAACCAGCTTGCGTTTTTTGTAAAACCGCCAAACATGCATTGGAGGGAAGAAGCATATAGTATTATAACTCTCCAAAGATTTTCTTATTCGATTGCCTGCGTCAACGTTTGAGGATATCTGTTCAACCCGGAGTAAGGCTAAGGAATGGATAATATAATGCGATAAGATGGAGATATGATATCTGTTTAAAGGAGCCGATAAAGCCTAACAAAGAGGAATCATATGGAAATAGATTTTACAGGAATATATTGTTATGTCGATGATTTTTGCAAAGGATTTATAATTTGGTTGGAAATACATTTATAAAAGGCAAGGACAAGGAAAGGCAAGAGGAGTAGGAAGTGCAATATGATCCTTAGTGAGATAGTGACTATAATATTAGGCTACCAAGAGAGTAAGTTTAGTTGTTTTATGTGTATGTAAAACACCGGAGAGATTTCAAAGATTTATTGTTGTATGATAGGTTTGTAGCCGTATTGAAGCGTATTTTGCCTATATTATGTTGCTTATTGCAATGCATTACTGGAGAGGTCACGGTATCCAATTTGTGGGCTCTACACCCCTTGAGACATGTAAGGCTCTACGGCACTAGACATAAGGTTTTCGTGGAATTGCTGCAAAAAGTAAAACAAGCACCGGTTGGTTTTATGGCCTGAAATTACACACAATTTTCAATGATAAAAGCGAATTTTTTTCCATCAGAATTACACATGGTAATGTTGACGACAGAAAGCCAGTCTTGACCATGGTAAAGGGTATGTGGGGAAAATTATTTGGCGATAAATGATATATCTCATAAGAATTAGCAACACAGCTATTGAATCAAGACTTGTTGCTTTTTACTAGGCTTGAGAAGAACATGAAAAATAAATTATTACTCCTCCAAGATAAATTTTTGCTCTATAAACGCAATATTATTGAAACTATTTTTGGCAAACTCAAGCAATTTCAAAGACTATGGCACTCTACTTTCAGATCCGTAGAAAATGCTTTTTGTAATCTTATGGCTTGTTTGATTCCATACCAATTATCACCCTATAAACCCACTATCTCTACCACTATTATCTTGTAATATTATCCTTACTTCGGGTTGTTAAGGAGCGTGGATATGCGAAAAAAGGGCAAGAAATATACGACTTATCTCAGGTAGAAGATTATTCCGAAGGAGAACTTTGTAGCTAGATTATAGCAGCAATGTACTACAAACCCAACTATGGATTAGAACAGAAAAAGAGATAGAAGGTTTGGAAGATTTGAGGTATGCACAAAGAGAAGATAGAATATGTACTAGAGCATTCCAAACGGGGCAATGTCTGGTATGTTCAAGCTCGAATTGGCCCTTGAGTACTGCAAAAACGGTTTCTACGATTGAGTGCTTTCGAAGTAAATTCTTTTCAAAAAGGGTATTAGCACATTTTTCATGCCCTTTTTTATCCCCGTAACTAATTTAAGGTCCTCTACTGTATAAAATTCTTCAAAGAGCTTCTTTTTTATGTACCCTGTATCCCCAACAACAAGCCAGTGAGGCGTTTTTGTGATGGATGAAGCCGGCACTCCATTGCCAGGCGTCAATTTAATACCTTGAATCTCGCCTATTTCATTAATCACAACGTGTAATTTTAATCCAAGAAACCAGCCCTTACTGGGTTTATCTAGCTTTGCACAGTATTTCGCGTAATTCTTTTCGGATGACAAACGGCTATGGATGTTGAATCTATGTAGGATAGCACACTGTTTTTCGCCTGATTACAATACCATTCAAGTATTCTTCTTCTTTTTAGTGTTAAAAATCTCTCATATGAAGGCAAAGTAGAAAAATCTATTTGAAGTTTCTACATGGAGATTGTTGCTAAAGCAGCTCAATTGTCATAACCTCAGATAGCCATATCTCTAGCGTTCTAGTCGGATTTCGATGCTCTTCGTCTGCTAACAATTTGTTCTTTAGCCATGCATCTATCGCTTTACAAAAATCGTCAACAAAAATGAATAGTTCTGATTTTTGTTGATGATTAATATCTCTTTTCATGCAAATACCTTATGTTGTCGTATCTTGTAAAAATCTTATATAAAATATCCAAAATATCTGCTGCCTCAACTCAATAGCATATCTTACCTCCCTCTAATCCATAGTTGAGGTTTGTAATAGCAAATATCAGAGAATTTACATGAGTGGATTTTAAGATTCCCAGGAGATAATCACGTAGGCTATTACCAACGGATAGTCATCGCTGATGGAAACATGAGCTTTACACCTCACCTGAATTAAAGTTTTTTCGCTAAAATAGGGTTTTCCCGTAGAATCTTTCAATATTTCTATATTTTGAAAGCCTATAGAGCTCCCTATTCCCGTACCCATGGCCTTTGCGTATGCTTCTTTTGCAGCGTATCGCTTAGCAACATAAGATACAAAAAGCCTCCTGTGGGCTAGAGGTGCTTGTGCTAATTCTATTTCCGTTAAAATTCTTTTTATAAACACACTACCAAAGCGTAAATATATTCTTTCAACGCGTTCTATGTTAACTATATCGCATCCTATTCCATATATCATAATGTTCTACCTAGGAGGGTTAACTATGTGTATATGAAGCTCTTTGAGATGTCTATCTGATACTGCTGTAGGGGCATTCATCATTAAGTCTTGTCCTTTTTGATTCAGTGGAAAGGCTATTACTTCACGTATATTAGGTTCATTTGCAAGTAGCATCACAATTCTGTCTACACCAGGTGCAATACCGCCATGTGGTGGTGCTCCATATTTAAAGGCCTTTATCATAGCACCGAATCTCTCATCCACTACATCTTTTGGGTACCCTGCTAACTCGAAAGCCTTATACATAAGCTCTGGATGATGGTTACGTATTGCTCCGCTTGATAACTCGATTCCATTACATACTATGTCATATTGATACGCAATAATTGCAAGCTGCTTTTCTATGGTATCAGCTGCTTCTAAACCCTTCATTCCACCTTGTGGCATTGAAAATGGGTTATGCGAAAAATCAATCTTGCTTTCATCTTCATTCCATTCATAAAACGGAAAATCTACTATCCAACACATTCTGTAACTATTTTTTTCTATCAGATCTAGCTCTTCACCTAATTTTTGCCGCACCCTACCCGCAATCTTGACAGCTGCATTTTCCTGCTCGCACACAAAAAATATGGCACCATTTTTTATACCAGAAGCTGTCTTGATAGCTTCTAGTTCCATTAATGTAAGTAATTTTGCTATTGGGCCTTTTGCAGTGCCATCTTGTGAAAATGTAATGTATGCCAGCCCTTTTGCAGACAACTCAGTTTGTGCAAATGTAATCATGCCATCAAAAAAACTTCTAGACTTATCAGCAATGAGAGGTGCGGGTATTGCGCGTATTACGGCATTTTGCTTGATAGCTTCTCTAAATATTGTAAAATTTGAATCTCTGAAGATATTTGTAACGTCACATATCACTAGTGGATTACGCAAATCTGGCTTATCGGTGCCATATTGCAGCATTGCATCCTTATAGGTAATGCGAGGAAATGGCATGGCAGTAATGCTATGGTTGGAAAAAGTGTCAAATGTGCCGTGCATTACTGGTTCTATCGTAGAAAATACATCTTCTTGTGTAACAAATGACATTTCTATATCTAGTTGATAAAATTCACCAGGAGCTCTGTCTGCCCTAGCATCCTCGTCACGAAAGCACGGCGCAATTTGGAAATAACGGTCGAATCCTGCGACCATCAACAGTTGCTTAAATTGCTGTGGTGCTTGTGGAAGTGCGTAGAATTTTCCGGGATGCAGTCTACTTGGTACTAAAAAATCTCTTGCACCTTCTGGTGAACTTGCAGTAAGTATTGGAGTTTGAAATTCGCTAAAACCTAATTCATGCATTCTAGTACGTATATAAGATATCACTTTATTACGCAACATGATGTTATTGTGCAGAGTTTCACGCCTTAAGTCTAAAAACCTGTATTCAAGGCGAATTTCTTCTGGAAAATTTTGATCGCTATTCACCGTTAATGGTAACACTCCTGCAACTGATTCTATTGTATAATTTTCTATGATGACTTCTATCTCACCTGTATAAATATGTTTATTAACGGTATCGGGCGTTCGTGCTATAACAATTCCCGTGATAGAAATGACACTTTCATAGCTAACACTGCTAAGTATCTCGTATTGTTCTGATGATATTTTGAGTAGCCTTGCTTCTTGGTTAGAACTTACAAGTTGAGTAATGCCATAGTGATCTCTGAGATCTATAAAAAAAACACCACCATGATCTCTTTTTCTATGAACCCACCCTGCCAATTTTACTTGTTGTCCCACATGTGCAATGCTAAGTTCGCCACAGTTATGTGTTCTGTACGCAGGCATTTTGTTTATCAATTTTTCCATTTATCACGTTCTAAATTAATATAATAACAATTTGTATCTAAATTAAATGCATAGCAGTGATACTTTTATAAAGCAAAAAATAAATCAGACAAGTATAGTGCCAGGTACATAATTCAGCATAAGTGTAGTATACAGAGGGGCAAGGGTGTTTACCAGGATAAAAGAACATGGCATGATTTTTTTTCACTTATATGTTCAACCAAGAATTCTCATAATATTCTTTTTAGGGGTAATAAGTGGCATTCCACTGGCTTTAACTTCTTCCACCTTATCTGTGATGTTGGTGGAAAAGGGATTAAGTGTGGCTTTTCTGTTTTTGCATTAACATCTTTGCCGTATTCTATGAAGTACCTATGGGCTCCGTTGCTTGATTATTATTCGATTCCATACCTCGATGCTATTTTAGGAAAAAGAAACAGTTGGCTACCAGTAGTGCAAATTTTTTTATCCTTGGCAGTAATTGGCGTAGGGATGCTAGATCCTATAAAGAATATGCAATTTCTTATTGTTTTGTGTGTTATCGCTACTTTTTTGTCTGCTACGCGAGATACATTGATTGATGCATTTAGAGTGGGGTGGATACCAAGTAACCAGCAAGGAGTTGCGAGTACGGCTGCCATATCTGGTTATCGTTTTGGGATGTTAATGTCTGGAGCTGGAGCCCTATACATAGCCACTTATACCTCGTGGAGTAGCACATACATGATATTTGTAAGTGTGATAGCGAGTACGATTCCTGTCAAGGCGTTTGTAGTATGGGTGCAGGAATGTGTCGTAAAAAATAATCGCGCTAAATTAACACAAAGTATTGACTTGGCTCTTCCTGAAAAGGCTAAATACTCCCTTATTGCTGCGTTTATCAATCCATTTCAAGAATTTTGTAAACGCACAACATGGATACCCATTGTTCTCTTGATAATCTGCTATAAGCTGAGTGATGCTTATTTAGCCAATGTCACGAATCCATTCTTAGTACAAACCGGGTTTACAAAAATAGAAATAGCCAATATTATAAAAATGTACGGTACTGTAGCCACATTTATAGGAATGTTTTTAGGTGGGTACATACTTACCCGACTAAGCTTTAAAACAAGCATATTAGGGGGTATTGGTGCAGACTTTCTCTAATTTGGGATTTATATTGCAATACTACGCTGGACATAATACAGGAGTGTTAATGGTGGTAAATAGTCTGGAGAGTATTTGCAGTGGTGCGAGCGCTACAATATTGGTTGCCTACATCAGCTCTTTGTGCAATGACAAATTTGTTGCTACTCAGTATGCTACTATGGCTTCGCTGGCTTCTATAGGATGCAGTCTATTTTCCAGCACTACAGGACAATTGGCGTTAAGTGTTGGATGGGTAAATTTCTTTGTATTTTCTGCTTTGCTTTCTTTGCCAGCTCTAATATGCTTACACTACATAGATAGGAAAGCTGCATCTTCTTTTATTGATAATGCTAAAACTAGCCTGATTTAACCATTTATTAACTGAGAGTTATCATGCAAACTACATTCTCTAATATGCCAGTTCACCCAAATTCTAAGGCAGGTGTCTTTTTTGTAAACAATCAACTTGCACTTCCTCCTCTGCTCAAGGCTATTAGTAATGGTATCGTGGAGAAAGTAATAGAGAACAGGGGTGATTTTAAAGGAAAAATAAAGCAAATTATAGCGATTAATCTCCCATTTCCTGCAGGTGTAGAGATAGTAATTTTGGTAGGTACGGGGGAAAATTACAAAGATGGTGGTAGCACCTGTGATGCTTTGCGGAATATAGGTGCTGACATGGTGAACAGACTTAATGCCATGAAAATTTCTCACGCAGATGTGTATGTTGAAGATATAGGTACTGGTGGTTGTAGTACTGCTTGTATTGCTTTGGGAGCTAAATTACGTAATTACATTTTTAACAAATATTATACTGTGAATTTCGAAGAGCACGTTCTGACACTGAATTCACTGAATTTTTACTCATCAGACTATCAAGCAGCGATGCAAGAATTTAAGCGTTTAGAAGTAGTAGCAGATAGTACATTAATGGCTAGAGATTTGGTGAGTGAGCCTTCTAATGTAATATATCCCGACTCCTTCGCTAAAATATGTCAAGAATTAAGTGATTTCGGTCTTAAGGTTGAAGTCCTAATGCCTGATGAAATGAAAAAATTGGGTATGGGAGCACTTTTAGGGGTTGCGCAAGGGAGTGCAAACTCACCACGTTTAGTAATACTGGAATGGTATGGTGCTAAAGATGATAAAGAAGCCCAAACTCTAGCTTTTGTTGGTAAGGGAGTAACATTTGATAGTGGAGGTATAAACATAAAAACCCATCCTTCCATCTCCGATATGAAAGATGATATGGGAGGTGCTGCAGTGGTTGTTGGGCTAATGAAGGCTTTAGCAAGGCGTCACGCAAAAGTCAATGCAATAGGGATCTTGGCTTTGGTAGAAAATATGCCTTCAGGTACTGCTCAGCGTCCTGGTGATGTCGTAAAATCAATGTCTGAACAAACGATAGAGATTGATAATACGGATGCAGAAGGAAGGCTAATACTTGTAGATGCTATGTGGTATGTACAGACAAGGTACCAACCAGCGATTTTAGTAGATGTAGCAACTTTGACTGGTGCTGTTGTAGTAGCCTTAGGTGATATATATGCAGGTCTCTTTTCTAATAATAATGAGTTAGCAGAACAATTACTTAAGGCTGGAGAGACTACTGGAGAGTTGGTCTGGAGATTTCCCCTCAATGAGCAATATGATAAGCAGATGGACTCTGATATAGCTGATGTAAAAAATGCTGGACAAGCTAATAGAGGAGGAGGAGCAATCACTGCTGCTCAATTTTTACAAAGATTCATTAAAGATAAAAAACATTGTCGGTGGGCACATATTGATATAGCAGGTGTTTGCTGGATAAAAACTGGAACAAACCTTGCACCCAAGGGAGCAACTGGATTTGGTGTTAGATTACTAGAGCAGTTTGTACACGATAATTATGAATAAGCTCTACTTTTTTTGCGAATTTTGGCGTCATTCTAGTGCTTGGTACATTCCTGATTACTACATTTCGTTGGTGTAAGTGCATTTCGAAAAAGTCTGGTGCAATGACCGATTGTAACAACACTTACACTAATTGATCTAATAAATTGGAGATATGATATCTGTTAAAAGAAGCCGATAAAGGGTAACAAAGAGGAAACATATGGAAATAGATTTTACAGGAATATATTGTTATGTTGATGATTTTTGCAAAGGATTTATAAATTGTTTGGAAATACATTTATAAAAGGCAAGGACAAGGAAAGGCAAGAGGAGTAGGAAGTGCAATATGATCCTTAGTGAGATAGTGACTATAATATTAGGCTACCAAGAGAGTAAGTTTAGTTGTTTTATGTGTATGTAAAACACCGGAGAGATTTCAAAAATTTATTGTTGTATGATAGGTTTGTAGCCGTATTGAAGCGTATTTTGCCTATATTATGGTTATGTTAGTGGTGTCCAATACTTGAGACATGTAAGGCTCTACGTGGCACTAGACATAAGGTTTTTCGTGGAATTACTGCAAAAGTAGAACAAGCACCGGTTGGTTTTATGGCCTGAAATTACACACAATTTTCAATGGTAATGTTGATGATGGAAGGCCTGTCTTGACCATGGCAAAAGGCTCATGGGGAAAATTATTTGGCTATAAAGGATATGTCTCAGAATAATTAACAACACAGCTGTTAGATCAAGATTTGTTGCGAGGCTTAAGAAGAACATGAAAAATAAACTATTACTCCTACAAGATAAGTTTTTGCTCTATAAACGTACAATTGTTGAAACTATTTCCGGCAAACTCAAGCAATTTCAAAGACTCTGGCACTCTACGTTCACATCCGTAGAAAATGCTTCTTGTAATCTTATGGCTTGCTTGATTCCATACCAATTATCACACTATAAAACCACTATCTCAACAACTATTATCTTCTAATCTTATCCTTACTTCGGGTTTTTTAGGTAAAAGTGTGCAAAAAGCAGGTTGCCTAGATTTATACAATACAAAGCTCTGTAATACTTTTGAAAGAAGTGCAAACTTTCTCTAAAAAAAGGTCAGTAGTTTACGTCGCTTAAAATAGAAGAAGTTGTCTTTTGCATTTTTATCGGCATAAGTACAGTTTCGAAAGAAGCTTATTGTGAAAAATGGCTTGACGTAATCCAGGTTGATATTTATGATGAACGCTTCTGAGATCAGAAGTGGTAAAGTGTGGTACATAACATCAAATCAAAGTTTATTTTAATGAGCACAATTAATCAGCTTGTTCGTCAAGAAAGGGAGAGTAAAGATAGAAAAAGTAAGGTACCAGCGCTTGCGGGAAATCCTCAAAAACGCGGTGTGTGTACTAGAGTGTACACTACTACGCCTAAGAAACCTAATTCTGCTTTACGTAAAGTTGCTAGGGTGAGGTTAAGCAATGGATTTGAGGTCACTAGCTATATTGGTGGAGAGGGGCACAATTTACAAGAGCACTCCGTTGTTCTCATAAGAGGTGGAAGGGTGAAGGATTTGCCTGGTGTGAGATATCATACGATAAGGGGATCTTTAGATACGCAGGGTGTCAAGAGCAGAAAGCAGGGTAGATCTAAATATGGCGCTAAAAAGCCGAAATAAGTGCGATTTTAGTTTTTTTAAAACATCCAATCTTAAATAGAGGGAAAAAATGGCTCGTAGAAGAAGAGCGAAGAAGCGTCATGTACACCCAGATTCAAAATTTCACCACTGCACAGTTGCGAAATTTATCAATAATCTGATGATGTGTGGTAAGAAATCCGTAGCAGAGAAAATAGTATACGATGCTATCGGGTTAGCGGCTGTGAAATTGAACTCGGATGCAATTGAGGTTTTTGAAAAAGCGATAAAAAATGCTCAGCCGATGGTTGAAGTGCGTTCAATGCGGGCAGGGGGAGCTACTTATCAAGTGCCAGAAACTGTTGTTCCAACGCGCAGTGTAACGTTGGGCATCCGGTGGATGGTAAAAGCAGCACGTGCGAGAAAAGGACACAGTATGGCGGAAAAATTAGGAGAAGAATTCATAGATGCTTGTAATATGAGGGGGGCTGCAGTAAAAAAACGTGATGATGTCCACAAAATGGCAGAGGCCAATAGGGCGTTCGCTCATTATCGAACACGAACAAAGTGATTTTATAGCAATATGCTAATTAAGATGTATGGCGAGAGTTGAAAGATAGATAAAAGGGGTGTAAAAAAGTAAGAGATGATGGCACGAAGTACAAAGATAGAGCATTACAGAAATATAGGAATTATGGCTCATATTGATGCTGGTAAGACTACCACTACTGAGCGCATTTTGTATTATACAGGTAAATCTTATAAAATAGGTGAAGTACATGAGGGGAAGGCCACTATGGATTGGATGGCTCAAGAACAGGAGCGTGGCATTACAATTACTTCCGCTGCAACGACGTGTTTCTGGCCTGATAGTAATGGGGTAAAGCATAGAATCAATATTATAGATACACCTGGTCACGTGGATTTTACCATAGAGGTTGAGAGGTCACTTAGAGTATTAGATGGTGCTGTTGCTGTGTTTGATAGTGTCGCTGGAGTTGAGCCACAGTCTGAAACTGTTTGGCGGCAAGCGGATAAGTACGGGGTACCTCGGATATGCTTTGTAAATAAAATGGATCGTATCGGAGCTAATTTTAAAAGATGCGTAGAAATGATGGTGGATAGGCTGGGTGCAAAACCAGTTGTATTACAATTACCAGTAGGAGTTGAAGATACTTTTAGGGGTGTTGTAGATTTACTTGAGGAAAGGGCTGTTATATGGAAAGGAGACGATTTGGGCGCGAGCTATCAGATAGCTGAGCTTCCTAGTGATATGCTCGATGAAGTTCAGTTATATCGTGCGAAGTTAATAGAAACAGTTGCAGAATTTGATGATAAGGTTTTAAGTGCATATTTGGAAGGTAGGGAAATTAGCATAGAAGGCTTAAAAATATGCATTAGGAAGGGCGTAATATTAGGGAAAATTGTACCAGTTTTGTGTGGTAGTGCTTTTAAAAATAAGGGAGTTCAGCTATTGTTGGATGCTGTTATAGATTATCTTCCAAGCCCATCGGATATAGCTCCTGCACGTGGCATAGATATAAGTAAAGCAGAAGAGGTTGAGGTATATATTAAGCAATCAGATATTGGAAATTTGGTGGCTTTAGCTTTTAAAGTCATGACGGATCCGTTTGTAGGTTCGTTGACTTTTGTTCGCATCTATAGCGGGATTATGCAATCTGGGAGTGGAGTTATCAATACTACAAAAAGTACTAAGGAAAGAGTAGGAAGAATTTTGTTGATGCATGCTAATAATAGAGAAGATGTAAAAATTGCATATGCTGGTGATATTGTGGCTCTAGCGGGGCTTAAAAATACGACAACAGGTGATACTTTATGTGGAGATGGTGCATCTGTTATTTTGGAGAAAATGGAATTCCCACAGCCTGTTATGGAAGTGGCAATTGAACCCAGAACTACTGCAGATCAAGAAAAAATGGGGATTGCTATTTCGAGGCTTGCTTCTGAAGATCCATCTCTGCGAGTAAAGGTTAATTCCGAAACAAATCAGACAGTCTTGGCTGGAATGGGTGAGCTGCATTTAGAAATTATTGTTGATAGGATGCGCAGAGAGTTTAAAGTTGAAGCAAACATTGGTGAGCCACAGGTTGCGTACAGAGAAACTATTACTAAAATGTATGAGATAGATTATACGCATAAAAAACAAACTGGTGGTGCTGGACAATATGCGAGAGTCAAAATTGTTTTTGAACCCACAAAGGAAGGATTTTCTTTTGAGAGCAAGGTAGTAGGCGGTAGTATTCCTAGAGAATATATTCCGGCGATACAAAAAGCTCTTATTGAGAGTTCTGGAAGTGGTGTTCTAGCTGGATTTCCTATGATAGATTATAAAGCAACTTTGCTGGATGGAGCTTTCCACGAGGTGGACTCTAGTGCTTTAGCTTTCGAAATAGCTGCAAAAGCTGCGTTTAGAGAAGGTATAGCTAAGGCTTCTCCTAAATTATTGGAGCCAATAATGGTTGTAGAGGTTGTTACTCCAGAGGAATTCATGGGAGATGTAATTGGTCATCTAAACAGCCTAAGAGGGCAAATGTTAGGTATGGAGTTAAGGGGTAATGCTCAAGTTATAAAGGTACATGTGCCGTTGGCCAGGATGTTTGGTTATATAAATGCTTTAAGGTCTATGACGCAAGGAAGAGCGCAGTATACTATGCAGTTTTCTCATTATGAATATGTGCCTCAGGCAGTAGCAGATGAGATTGTAGCAAAAAACAGGTGAGTTTTTTCAAGTAAGGTGTTTTTATTTAGCCTGCGAGCTCTAATTTTATGTGGTATTTGTTATGAGATTGGTGTATAGAATAGGATTGGATGTGAATATTTATGAAGTTTAGTGGGATTTGAGTTCATTATTAAAGGGTTATAAAATAGAAATAAGGAGAATACGCGAATGGCAGAAGGAAAGTTTGAGCGCACTAAGCCGCATCTTAATATTGGTACCATTGGGCATGTTGATCATGGCAAGACCACTTTAACTGCTGCTTTGACAAAATTATTCAGTAAAAAATACGTTAAGTATGATGAAATAGATAAAGCTCCTGAAGAAAAAGCTCGCGGTATTACTATCAATACAGCGCACGTAGAGTACGAGACAGACGCTAGGCACTATGCGCATGTTGACTGTCCTGGGCATCAAGATTATGTAAAAAATATGATTACAGGTGCTGCGCAAATGGATGGAGCAATACTTGTAGTGAGTGCAACTGATAGTGTGATGCCTCAAACGCGTGAGCATATTTTGTTAGCAAGGCAGGTGGGTGTGCCCAGCATAGTGGTGTATTTAAATAAAGTAGATGCGGTTGATGATCCGGAGATTGTGGACCTTGTAGATATGGAAGTCAGAGACTTATTGAAAAAATATGGGTTTCCTGGTGATGTGATCCCTATTGTTCGTGGCTCTGCGAAAGCTGCGTTGGAAGGTGCGAGTACGGAAATGGGTGAGAGCTCGGTACGTGCTCTAATGAAGGCAGTTGATGAATATATCCCGGTTCCTGAGCGAGTAATTGATAAGCCATTCTTGATGTCAGTAGAGGATGTATTCTCTATCTCAGGTCGCGGCACTGTTGCTACAGGGCGTATTGAGCAGGGTATTGTCAAAGTTGGAGAAGAGGTAGAAATTGTAGGATTGCGCGCCACAGCGAAGTCTATATGTACTGGTGTTGAAATGTTCCGAAAGGAATTAGATCAAGGTATGGCAGGTGACAATGTTGGTATATTATTACGTGGTATAGGTAAAGATGACATAGAGCGTGGGCAGGTTATCGCAAAACCCGGCAGCATTACGCCACATACTAAGTTTAAAGCAGAGATCTACGTATTGACAAAAGAGGAAGGTGGTAGACATACTCCATTCTTTGGGAATTATCGTCCTCAGTTCTATTTTAGGACTACTGATGTTACCGGCTCCATTACTTTAAAACAAGGCGTTGAAATGGTGATGCCTGGTGATAATGCCGAGATTACTGTAGAGTTAATTTCTCCTATAGCTATGGATAAAGGGCTAAAATTTGCTATTCGTGAAGGTGGAAGAACGGTTGGTGCCGGTATTGTAGTAGAAATTATAGCGTAATATTTTTTGGAGAAGAGAGCGTATGTGCCATCTTGGACAAAGTAGCAAAAGAGTAAAATGTGGGTAGTGGAGTTATGAGTTCTCAGCAGGTAATTAAGTTAAAATTGAAGGCGTTTGATCATAGGATTTTAGATCAGGCAGTGTGTGACATCGTCAATACTGTAAAAAAGACAGGTGCCAAAATAAAAGGACCGATTCCTTTGCCTCAGAAAATAGACAGATTTACCGTGAATAGGTCTCCACATATTGATAAGAAGTCGAGGGAGCAGTTTGAGATTCGGCATTTTTGTCGTTTGATACTCATTGATCCCGCTCCTCAAACTGTTGATGCTTTGATGAAGTTAGAATTAGCGCCGGGTGTTGAGGTAGAGATTAAATTACTTGAGAGTACTGTGTAATAGAGGAATAAAGGTTGTATATGGAAGCAGTGAAACGTACTGGGATTGTTGCTACGAAGCTGGGAATGACTCAGGTGTTTTGTGAAGGGTCCAAATTGGTGCCTGTAACATTACTGAGAATCGAGAGAAATGTAGTCATTTACACGAAAAATAAGGATAAACATGGATATTTTGCTGTTGTGCTAGGATATGGTGCGCGTAAAAAAATGACAAAGCCCCTAAAGGGTATTGCTTCGGGAGCTGGAATAGACTCTTTTAGGCTTTCTAGGGAATTCAGGGTATCTGGTGAGTGTGCGTTGCAGGTGGGTAGTGTACTTGAAGCTTCGCACTTTATGAAAGGACAGCATATAGATGTTACGGCCGTTAGTATTGGTAAGGGATTTGCTGGTGGTATGAAGAGATATGGGTTTGCTGGCCTTGAAGCATCTCACGGTGTATCTCTTGGTCATAGGGCGTTGGGTTCTACAGGACAAAGGCAAGATCCGGGGAAGGTATTTAAGGGAAAAAAGATGGCGGGGCATATGGGTCATAAAACCGTTACAACGCAGAATTTAGAAATTGTAGACATAAATTTAGAGCTGTCTATAGTAGCTGTAAAAGGATCTATCCCAGGTAGTAAAGGTGGGGTGGTTTTTGTTAGAGATGCTGTAAAGCGTACGTTGCCGTTAGGTGTGCCACTCACTGCTTCTTTGTCAATGAAGGAGGTATATGTGGGCGCTTGAGTGTTATGAAAATAAAAATTAGGGCAAGTTTTCTGTGAATGTGCACTAATGTTGCTTGTGTTGGTGTTAGGGTGTGGGTGGATGTAGCTGGGTTTTGCATAATTGAGTGTCAGCATGTGATAATGTGGTGGCGGTATGAGGGTTGTTTCTCATGCCTGCTGTGTGTGGTTGGTATAAGGATGGGATATGTATGAAAGCTCAGGTTATTAGTTTAGATAGTGATGTCACAGGGAGTGTTGAGTTGAGTCAGGGTGTGTTTGGCCGTTCTATACGACCTGATTTGATGCATAGAGTTGTGCTGTGGCAAAGGTCCAAGAGACGGGCGGGGACGCACAAAACAAAGGAAATTGGTGATATTAGGGGATCTACAAGGAAGATTTATAAACAAAAAGGTACCGGGCAGGCGAGGCATGGCAGCTTAAGAGCTCCGCAGTTTAGAGGTGGTGCCGTTATCTTTGGCCCCGTTGTTAGGTCTCATGAATTCAAATTAAACAAAAAAGTACGTGTATTGGGAGTTGTATCTGCGTTGTCTCTAAAATATAAAGAGGGGGATTTAATCGTGTTGCAAGATACAAATTTGGCATCTTTTAAGACGGGTTATTTGCTGGATAGAATTCGGAATATGGGGTTAGAAAAAAGTACGATGTTAATTATTGACCAAGAGATAAGTGATAATCTTAAAATGTCTACTGCTAATCTTCGCAGTATTGATGTTATGCCTGTTGAGGGTATGAATGTATTTGATATTTTGAGGCATAAGAAGCTGGTATTGACTATTAATGCGATAAAACAAATTGAGAAGAGATTAATTATATGAGCACTGTCGGCAGTTTGTATGACGTTTTAATTGCACCCATAAACACCGAAAAATCTACTGTGTGTAGTGGAGCTTGTGGGAAATATGTGTTCATAGTGCATCGTCAAGCCAATAAATCCCTTGTAAGAAGGGCAATAGAAAAGATTTTTGAGAAAAAAGTAAAAAGTGTAAATATTATTAATGTGCATCCTAAGACTAAGGTGTTTAAAGGTATAAAGGGTAGACGTGCTCATCATAAGAAGGCTATAGTGACGTTACAGCAGAATGAAAGTTTTGAATTTTTATCTTAGATAAGACGCATGTGTTTAGCTTGAATTAGTAGGTTAGTTAGTATACATTGCGAAAAGTTCAACTTTTCGCGCGATGTTGGATCTATTTTTTTACTGGATTAGTTTGTTTTGTAAAACTTATCTTAGGTTGTGTTGTAAAAAGAGGAGGTTGTGTGTTTTGTGCAAAAAAAAATTTGAGGTATAGGCGATGTCTCTAAAGGAATGCAAGCCCGTAACTTCTTCTACTCGCGGTTTGGTTTTAGTAAATAGGTCGGATTTATGGAAAGGTGAGCCAGAGAAGCGTTTGGTGCGTAGTAAAAAAAGGAGTGGAGGGAGAAATAATTTGGGCAGGATTACCGCTTGGAGGAAAGGTGGTGGTGCAAAACAGAAATACAGAGAAATAGATTTTAAGCGCAACAAAGTAGGGGTTTTTGGGACGGTTCAGAGAATTGAGTATGATCCCAATAGAACTGCTTTTATCGCGTTGGTAAAATATGATGATGGTGAGTTGTCGTATATCTTGGCACCGCAAGATTTGTTGATGGGTGAAAGAGTTGTGTCTGCAGATGCTGCTGACATTAAGGTTGGCAATACGATGCAGCTGAGAAATATGCCTGTGGGAACTGTTGTGCACAATGTAGAGTTGAAGCCAGGAAAAGGCGGGCAAATAGCTAGAGCTGCTGGGGCCTGTGCTCAGCTAGTGAGCAAGGATGTTAGCCATGTTTTGATAAAGTTGCGTTCAGGTGAAGTAAGGATGGTATCATCTGTTTGTCGTGCTACGATTGGTGTTATATCTAACCCAGATAATCAGAACATTGTCTTAGCTAAAGCTGGTAGGAGTAGGTGGCTAGGTGTGCGTCCTACTGTGCGTGGTGTAGCTATGAATCCGGTAGATCACCCGCATGGTGGTGGCGAAGGAAAGACGTCTGGAGGAAGACATCCGGTTACGCCTTGGGGAAAGTCAACTAAAGGTAAGAAGACTAGAAATAATAAGAGAACTGCTAGATATATAATAACATCTCGACATAATAAAAAATAAAAATTTTAATGTACAATGGGGGAGATATGGCACGATCTGAGCAAAAGGGACCTTTCGTAGATAGTTCTCTATTAAGGGTGGTGGATAAAGCTGCGAGAGAGCAAAAGCTTAATAGAGTAATAAAAACTTGGTCTAGGAGGTCGACTATCATACCGGATTGGGTGGGATTGACTTTTAATGTGTACAATGGTAAGAAATTTCTTCCAGTTGCAGTGAACGAGAGAATGGTTGGTCGAAAGTTGGGAGAATTTGTTCCAACACGTACTTTTACCGGGCATGGTACGAATAGAAAAGCTACAGTAAAGTGAGTAGTGTATGTATTTTGTATGATAGTGATCAACGTATGTTTTGTGTTTATAAATATTGGGTTATATGAGTATTTTACATTATAGGAAGCATCTAGCTCAAGATAGTACTGCGTTTGCGAAGAGTGCTCCGATTAAGACTAGCACGTATAAATTGCATCTAGTAGCGGACTTGATTAAGGGGATGGAAGCATCCAAGGCATTGTTGCAGTTACAATTTTGTAGTAAGAAGGTATCGTACGATATGCATGAAGTACTGAGATCTGCAATATCAAATGCGGAAAATAACATGTGTCTTGATATTGATAGGCTGTACATATCTGAAATACTCGTTAATAAAGCGTTCTATTTAAAACGTTTTATGGCGAAGGCGCGAGGTAGGGCAGGAAGGATCCAAAAACCTTTTAGTAGGATCACAATTTTTGTAAGTGAAAAAAAATAGTAGGTGTTGTATTATATGGGACAGAAAGTAAATCCGATAGGAATGCGTTTAGGTATAAATAAGCTTTGGGGTTCTGTGTGGTATGCGGACAGAGATTATGCTGAGAGGCTACATCAGGATTTAGCCATAAGGAAGTTTATTACTGTAAGTCTTGCAAGCGCTGCTGTGGGTAAGGTAGTGATACAACGTCTAGCAAAGAAAACCAGGATTATGATACATAGTGCCAGGCCAGGGGTAGTAGTAGGAAGGAAGGGTGAGGAAATAGCAAAAATCAAAATTTTTGCAGAGAAGACTACTAAGACAGAAGTGTCAGTGAATGTGGCAGAGATAAAAAAATCTGAAATAGATGCAAAATTGATCGCTGAGAGTATAGCTCAGCAGGTTCAGAACAGGGTGTCCTATAAGAAAGCCATGAAGAAAGCTATACAAGCTGCGTTAAAAATGGGGGCACAAGGCATAAAGGTCTATGTTTCTGGCAGACTTGGAGGAGCTGAGATAGCGAGGACTGAGTGGTATAAAGAGGGTCAGGTGCCATTGCAGACATTTCGTGCGGATATAGATTACGCTACAGCTAAAGCTTATGCTACGTATGGTGTTATAGGTGTAAAAGTGTGGATTTTTCATTCTGAGAAAAAGGGTACTCCTCGTAGCTAGTAGTGATTTTCATAAAGTATGTGAGGAAGCGATTTTTGTGTACGGGTTATAGCATTCGAGAATTGGGGTTGTTTTGTGGTGTGGTAGAAAAAGTGAGTGGTTGTGTTTTTGTAGTTTTATATGTGTGTTGATGGATACCTGGTGAATAAATTTAAGTAAGAGCAATAGCGTTATGATATTAAATCCAAAAAAAACGAAATATAGAAAAGCCTTCAAGGGGAGGATTTGTGGAATTGCTACTAGTGGTGCTACTTTAAGTTTTGGTGCATTTGGATTGAAGGCTTTAGAGCCTGAAAGAATAACAGCTAGGCAAATAGAAGCAGCCAGAAAGGCTATTAATGGATACTTAAAGCGTGCTGGTAAGTTATGGATTCGTATTTTCCCTGATGTTCCAGTTTCGAAAAAGCCAACAGATGTACGGATGGGAAGTGGCAAAGGCTCAGTGGAATATTGGGCTTGTAGAGTAAGACCTGGGAAAATGTTGTTTGAGCTTGATGGTATAACTGAGGAGCAAGCGTTGGGTGCTTTGCGACGAGCTGCTGGGAAATTGCCGATAAAGACAAGATTTGTAAAAAGAATAGAGGGTGGCAGTATATTGTAGTACGCTCGTATTTTTTTTGATGCGTAGTAAAATGCTTAAAATCTGAATTTTGATTATTTTTTAGTGAGCAGGTGATGCAGTGGCAGAAGAGGTAAAAGTAAAAAATTTGAGGGGGCATAGTCTGCAGGAGCTGCATGTTATGCTTGTAGATTTTAAAAAAGAGGCTATGAATTTGCGTTTTCAACATAAGCTAGCATCTGGTGACTTCGATCTGAATAGATTTAGGTTTCTTAAGGCGCGTGTAGCACAGCTTATGACTGTAATTAATGAGAAGAAGCGGGAAAATTAGGAGAAAGTGGCAGTATGTGTAGGCTGTTTTGCTCTTTGTGACGTTGTTTTATCTGTGCGAAAGGTTTTTCAGAGTGGTGGAGGTTTGACTCTTTTTTAGCAAGTTTGTTGGGGGTGTTGTGATTGGTGGTGATGTTCATATCTCTTATGAAGCGAGCTTTCGTTGTAGCAGAATTTGCTTTGCAGATTGGCGAGGTGCCAGTGGGTGCTGTTGTAGTTGATAGGCGCGGTAGAGTTGTGTCCTCTGCTCATAATCAAGTAGTAACAACTAGAGATCCTACGGCGCATGCTGAGATACTTGCGATAAGGAAGGCTGCTAGGGTGTTGCGCACTCAGTATTTAACTGACTGTGATATTTATGTTACACTTGAGCCGTGTGCTATGTGTGCACATGCCATCTCGATCAGTCGTATGCGAAGATTATATTTTGGGGCCTACGATGCAAAAAGTGGAGGGGTGGAGAATGGGCCGAGGGTGCTATGTAGCACGGCATGCCACCATAGGCCGGAAATATACGGAGGTATAATTGCCGAGAAGAGTGCAATGCTATTACGTAATTTTTTTTTGCAGCATAGAAAAGGCTGAGAAGTTCAGAGTTTAGTGAAAACCAAGGAATGTAACTTTCAAACGGCGCTCTTGGTTTAGTGTGATATTTGTAGAAAAATGGAAATGGGTTAATTTTTGAAGGCAGCGTCCACAACATCTGCTAAAGAAAGAAGAGTATTTTTTTAATATTTTGCCTACCAACGCCTTAGGTTGGCCAAAAATTTTTTGATTGGATTAATTTGGTGAACAAAGAGGTAAAGATAACAGATGACATTTCGCCTCTTCTACCATTTTCCTTGTATTTTATGATTTATGGAAGCTAGCGTTATCTATGATGACCATCTGACTAGGCTTTGACGGCAGATATCAGACGAGTAACTTTGTATCGGAAAGTTTCCTTGTAGCACATCGCTGCTATAATCTAGCTATAAAGTTCTCCTTAGAATATCTTCTACATGAGATGAAATCGTGTATTTCTTGCCCCTTTTTCGCATATCCACGCTCTTTATAAAGATATTCCTGTATTCCACTTTCATCAATATACACCAAATTATCTCGAGATATTGATGATGTTTTCTCTAAAAACCTCAACTATGGATTAGAGGGAGGTAAGATATGCTATTGAGTTGAGGCAGCGGATATTTTGGATATTTTATGTAAGATTTTTACAAGATACGACAACATAAAGGGACTGATGCTGGCTGGAGCTTTTGTATTTTCAGGAGTTAAAGACGCTATTATTTGAATGATTTTAGCTAAGGAATGTGTCTTATAGACTGTGTTTAAAATTTATTATTTGTGTATTCTAGAAGATTCTCTATATTTTTGGTGATTAGCTATACCAATCCCTTGATTGGCAGGGTCAATATGCACAACGTTTTAAATAAAAACGAATAGCATGCATAAGTGCTGAAAACTTATTCTTTGCTATGCTAAAGAGGCGTGAATATATAGTATCTTTAGAAAAGACCCACTCAAAAGGCGCCCTCCATATAGAATCCGAAGGGTCGAACCCACCATTTTTACCCTTCCTATCAGTCTTCTTAATTCCTCCAAGATGCCCTCTTTTAGCTATGGCTATAGTTTTGGCAGGAGACGTGCAATACCCATTATCTGCGTATATAGAGCGCCTAGACGGGCACACATGTTTAAATCCCTGGGCATCTGTTAACGTTTGCTGGTGTAATCGTCGCCTTATCTACACTCACATGTTTTTTATAACCATACAAAAACTTAGTACCACCTTTACAGCCGATCTTAGCTTGTTTATCATGTGCCACTTTAGACAAAACTTCATTATTCAGTTTTTTATATTTCTTCCGCCTTGCCTCATCTCTCTCTTCCCACAAACTTGCCTTCGATATTAGGTGCGATGCATCAACAAATGTAAATACCTCGCTTATATAATTGCGCCATAAGCTGATCTCTGAAAATACTAAATATCCTAGATAGCTTTGGTCCCTATCTTTTCCCTTAGCTTACTAAATACGCTATAATCTGGAGTCGCATCCCTTAAATCAAACTCACAAAACCACTTTGCTGCGTTGCCATCACTCTATCTTTCAAGTTCTTATCGCTCAAATCTTCCATCAATTGCAGAAGCACTTAAATAGCCTATGAACTCTGTAACCTTTGTAATTAGCTGGCAACTCAACTGCTGATAACTCACCACTAATTGCCGCAAAATCAAATAATGCCTTGAAACTCCTCTATTGATTATCCCTAGATACCAACTCTTCCAAACTCACCATTATTATTTGACTTAATACCATTTGCCTACCATTTATCTTGCCCACTTTCACCAATAATACCTTAATTTATCCCATCTCATCTCGCAACAGCCCCATAAGGTATCTGCATGAAGAGAGATATATTACAGAACTATCTATTTTCGTTGATGATTTTTGTAAAGCGATAGATGCATGGCTAAAGAACAAATTGTTAGCGGGCGAAGAGCATCGAAATCCGACTATAATGCTAAAGATATGGTTATCTGAGATTATGACAATTGAGTTGCTTTGCCAACAATCTCCATGTAGAAACTTCAAATATTTTTATCGCAGTTATCTATCTTTACAAAAAAGATTTTTCTACTTTGCCTTCATATGAGAGATTTCTAACACTAAAAAGAGGAAGAATACTTGAATGATGGTATTATAATCAGGCGAAAAACAGTGTGCTATCCTGCATAGATTCAACATCCATAGCCGTTTGTCATCCGAAAAGAATTACGCGAAATACTGTGCAAAGCTAGATAAACCCAGTAAGGGCTGGTTTCTTGGATTAAAATTACATGTTGTGATTAATGAAATAGGCGAGATTCAAGGTATTAAATTGACGCCTGGCAATGGAGGAGTGCCAGTTTCATCCATCACAAGACGTCTAACTGGCTTGTTGTTTGGGGATACAGGGTACATAAAAAAGAAGCTCTTTGAAGAATTATACAGTGAGGACTAAATTAGTTACGGGGATAAAAAAGGGCATGAAAAATGTGCTAATACCCTTTTTGAAAAGAATTTACTTCGAAAGCACTCAATCGTAGAAACCGTTTTTGCAGTACTCAAGGGCTAATTCGAGCTTGAACATACCAGGACCAATCTCTGTTTGGAATGCTCTAGTACACATTCTCTCTTCTCTTTGTGCATACTGCCTCAAATCTTCCAAACCTTCTATCTCTTCTCCTATTCTAATCCATGATTGAGGTTTGTGGTGCTGATGCAAAAAATTTATGTCTCTCTGTGGGATAGGGTTAATACCCTGCCTTTAGGCGAGCACTTTAGTATTATTTTTTTATTTTATGTCATATAGGAAAGGGTCTTACAGCATATATGAATTAAATCATATTATCTGGTGTACAAGTATAGGTACAGAGTATTGACGGTGTTATAGGGAAGTGTGTTTAGCTAATTACGTGGACATCATGTCTGGCTCATTATAAGTCCGGACCATGTTCATATATTGGCGTTAGTACCGCCTAATATGGGTATTTCGAAATTGGTGCAGTATATTAAGGGTAAAAGTAGCCGTAAAGTGCTAATGGAATTTGAGCAATTAAAGAAAAAATATTGTGGACAACATATATGGGCTAAAGGATATTTTGCAGTTACAGTTGGTAACCTAAATGAATTCTTACGTTAATACTATTTATAGATTGCCCCCAGCTTATAGTTCTTCCCTATGCCTCCGAAAAACTAAAAATCTTGTCTTGCAACAGTCCCATGGTAATTGCAAGATTTACCTACTACGAGACGTAACAAAAGCAGTGCACGCAGATAGGAGGACGGACCGTTTCCATACAAAAACCCATACATCGGGGAATGCAAGTTACAAAAGAGGAGAGGCCAAGGTCAGAATCGAACTGACGCATAACGGATTTGCAATCCGTTGCATTACCACTTTGCTACTCGGCCCTTGTACAATAACCAACTCGATTCAAATAAAATCGCAATTTGTTGTAAAAATATGGAACACATCTACACCAAAACACTCATAAAATCAGACTCAATAACCATCTGTTATGTATCTTCTGGCTAACTTATGTCTACGTCTTACAGACTCTTCTTGCTTTCTAACGCGCATTTCAGAGGGCTTTTCATAGAATCTTTTTAGTTTTAATATCCTAAAAATCCCCTCCCTCTGCATCTTTCTCTTCATTTGACGCAACGCCGCATCAACGTTATTAAAACGTACTGCCACTACTACATTTGTCAACGCACTTACCTCCAACTGTGGTTAGTCCTATAAATTGTAAGAGCTATAGCTCACTACACCATTTTTTTAACAAAAACCCCCCATTACAGGAAAGATACTCCTTTATCTGCATCACCCGTACCTGCGCCGCCTTCTTATTACAGACCCAACAAAACACATTTACACACATCTCAATTCATCTTTGCGTCTACTTTCACCACTCCTAATCCACAAAACTGTCCTGATAGTTCTTGAAAATACCTGCAAAACTGCCTAAGCTGCACAAACTACTATAAGCTTATGTATAGGACGGAAAAAAAACTTGCAAGGAATATTATACATGGATCTCACTTACTAAGCTGTTAGAAATTTTGTTTTTTTATTTTTTATTAATATGACTGATAATTTTACAAATTTTACAAAATATACCTTGTAAGTAGCTTCATTCCTCGCATTACAATCGATGACTACTTCAAACATGCTGCCACTTCTACATCTTCAACTCACCGGCGCTACTGCTGCCACGAAACTGGTGGGTCTGGGAGGAGTTGAACCTCCGACCTCACGCTTATCAGGCGTGCGCTCTAACCACCTGAGCTACAAACCCTTTTATGACTTCTACAAAAAGAGATATACGAAAGTTAACAAATAATATCTTGGAGTCAACCACAAAGAACATATATTAAATGATTTTATTTATGGCGCTATCTATTACCTGAATTGTTTCCTCCACTCCATACAACGCAATGAATGATCCAAGACGTGGGCCGGAAACAGCCCCTAACAATACTTCATACAAGCTTTGAAACCAGGCTCTCAACTCTATCTGATGTTTTTTCCCAGCTTCGTATACTTTTGTCTGAATTGTATCGGAGTCATGCTTTCCCTGCTCCGTTAATTCCAACAATGACCGTTTAAGCGTCAGCAGTGCTTCCCTTTCAAGAGCATCAGGATTTTTGTAATGTTTTTTTGGCTTTACAAAATCATGATAATAATTGATAGCCCCCCTTACCATATTTTGAATAAATGGGCAATTAACTGCCTCTTTGTCATTTGTATACCTCACGATATATCCCCAAATTACACTTGGATTATCAGTATTACAAACGCTAACCAAATTCAAAAGAAGTGAGTAGGTAAGGTTTGTATTAAGCACTGGTGGGTTACCATTGTGTATATGATATACGGGATTTGCAGCTTGTTTACTCTCGGTTGCAACCAGGTCAGATTTATTGTTAGGATTGCAGCTGTGCATTTCATAGTTACAATTTCCCTTGAGCTGATCTTGTTGCAGACCTCTTTCTTTGTGGAACTGTGCAATGTATGAAATATATTCGTCTACATATTTTGGTATAACATCAAAATACAGCCTTTTAGCTTTTTGCGGTGATGCGTACATAAACAAGGACAAACTCTCTTGTGGAGCATATTTTAGCCACTCTTCTAATGTAAACCCAGTTCCTTTTGATTTTGATATTTTCTGCCCTGCTTCATCTAGAAATAATTCGTAAAACATTTGATGTGGAGCTTTATTACCCAGTACTTGACATATCTTGCTGTATATTGGGCCGTTAACGAGATGATCTTTTCCGTACATTTCAAAATCTACATCAAAAACAGCCCAACGCATGCCAAAATCAGGTTTCCATTGAAGTTTGCAATGTCCATCTGTTACCTTTGTATAAATAACTTCGTTTGTCTCTTCATTTTTATAGGCAATCATCCCTTGTTTGATGTCGCGGTCAATGATTGCGACTTGTAGTACTTTTCCTGTTTTTTTATCTATGGGCAAGAAGGGGCTATAAGTTTTTTGCCGCTCTTGCCCTAAAGTAGGGAGCATTATATCCATAATTTCATCATAATGTTCGAGTACCGCTAGCAATCCCTCGTTAAAGACGCCAGTTTTATAGCATTCAGTTGCGCTTTTAAATTCATACTCAAATTCAAAACGATCTAAAAACTGGCAAAGCCTTGCATTCATATGTTGCGCGAAACTAGAGTGCGTGCAAAACGGGTCTGGGATGCTACTCAACGGTAGATCCATGTACTTTACGTATTCCGGCTTATTAGGGATAGTGTCTGGTATTTTACGCATGCCATCCATGTCATCTGATACACAAAATAGATGTGTGGGTATATTAGACAATTTCTGAAACGCATAACGCACCATCGTAGTGCGTACAACTTCTCCAAATGTACCAATATGAGGCAACCCTGAAGGGCCATACCCTGTCTCAAATAACACATACCCTTTTGCAGGAGTGGTGTAATTAATTTTTTTTAATATTTTCTCCGCTTCTTGAAACGGCCATGCCCTGCTTTCTATCAGATGCTCGAAATTGTGATTCATTATGTGCCTTATTGAGGTCATACTAAAAAGTTTTTTATGTGGCTTTTCTGTGTCATTGCCCACCTTATACTAACGTCCCTTTTTTAACGCCCACGTTGTCGCGTTGCAAGATTCAGGCTCGGTCATGTAGAGTACCACTCTCCCTCACCCTTGCGCCCAGTGTTCATTTAAAAAAAACGGGACTTGGTATTACTTTCCCAGCGTACTAAAAAAGACTGCTATATGCGAGGAAATTTTAATTCCCATTTGCATCTTTGTTTTAGCACAAGCACCGCAATCGTTTTCTAAATTAGGAATAGATGGAATAGCAGTTTTAGGACTTAAGGTGGGGGATCGTACCCCTTTTTACCGGAAAATGGATGACATCTACATAGTCTGAATAATAAGAGCAAGCTTGCTCTATGCGCAGGATGGCGCTTATATACTTCTTTAGCGTAGCTAGAGCAGCTGGGGTAAAATAAACAGTAATGCGGGAGAAATGGCGAGAGACACAGCTTATAGAAGTATATCAAGAATAGTGCTACATTTTTGAGCACAATATTTGTATAAATTTTTACTTTTGAGAACATGCACTTCAGCTATTTGTAGATATACGTAAACGGGATGACACTGCACGATGTAAGCATTTTTTAAACTCTGAATATACATCACAAAAATCAGCAACTAACAAAGCTTGTCTTGCGACTACAACAATCTTAATGACCTTATTACACTTAACGAAAGGAAGTGATGAAAAATGGTGATGTGATATTGCTCTTAATACGCGCCTACACCTATTCCTCTTGACAGCACCTCCGACTTTCTTACTCGCAATAAACCCAATTAAAGGCTTATCTACCAGATCACATCTTACATTCTTAGTCGGATATGTTACAGGAGAAAATGACACACAACCCTCTGCCATAAAAAACAGCACAAAGTAGGCTGAGACGATCTTGTATCCACTAGCCATAACTTGCTTGTACTCAGCAGACGTCTTCATTTTTTCAAACGCCAACTTACTTGCCACATAACCACAGCAAACCGAGCCACTTGATGCTGGAACGATAACCTATATGAAACTTGAGTTTTCCAAAAAGCCTATGCGCTAAGTACTTTGCGTCCTTTAGCCCTTCTGTTATTGAGCACCCTCCTTCCTCCAACAGTTGCTGTGCGTGCTCTGAAACCATGTCGCCTCTTTCTAACTAACCTGCTCGGTTGATATGTTCTTTTTGTTGCCATACTTTTTTTTGCAAAATACTATCTAAATTGTTAGTCTAGCTGTAAAATGTTTAGACTAGACAAAGTAGGATTTTACTGCCATTTTTGGGGTAATGTCAAGAAGTTTTATAAATGCAAAGCTAATAGCATGAGAGATACATTTTATATATCCAAGGCGCACCGTTTACTTGCAATATTAGGTGTAGAGTTAGCATACGGTGATCAACCAGTGCATAGAATGCACTCTTACGATAGTAGCAGTGCTGTCGTTAGTATAACAGGAAATTCAAATATAGATTGTTCTAAAACGAGTGTTACCGCTCAAGATCCAGTACTTCACTGCGATAGCTTGGAAAATTTACGAAACATTGTACAAGCGTTCGATGGATGTGCGCTGAAAGAGCATGCAACGCATACTGTTTTTGGTGATGGTAATCCTAAGGCAAAAATTATGCTTATAGGGGAAGCTCCAGGATTTTATGAGGATAAATGCGGTATTCCATTTTGTGGCCCAAGTGGAAAATTGCTTGATAAGATATTAGCTGCAGTTAACCTAGATAGAACAAAAGTATATATTACAAATACGGTTTTTTGGCGTCCTCCCGAAAATAGGCGGCCCACAAAGGAAGAACTTGTGATATGCAGACCGTTCGTTGAGAGGCATATATTTTTGATCAAACCTGAATTAATAATGCTGGTGGGAAGCACTGCTGTTGAGGCGTTATTGCAGTTAAATACTCCGATGAATAAGCTTAGGGGGCAGTATTTTGACTATAAAAATCCTTATCTAAAAGAGCCAATAAAAGCAACTGCCATATTTCATCCATCATACCTGCTCAGGCAACCCGTTAAAAAAAAATTAATGTGGTTTGATATACTTAAAATTATGAAGGATTTTCAATACTTGGTGGGATAGATTTTTTTTGAAATTCACTCATGCTGACCAAATGCAAGGAATATAGAGAGCATAGAACTATGATTTGATATGCATGAAGGTTTTGGCACCAGAGGATACAAAATCCCATTTTTAAATAAATACTAGGAGCGATGGTGGAGGCAAAAGAGTGTGGGAATACCGCATGACTGAGCCCAAATCCCACAACGCAACAGCGTGGGTATTAAAAAAGGGAAATTAGTACGACACAGCAGTTCGTAGTAAAAGATAGATTTTGAAAGAAGTCTAATATTAATAAAGCTTCGCTCTCATTGGGAGGTTATACGTTTTATTCAAAAATTTGTAAAAAACTTCGAGATTACACGTTATTTTATTGTATTCTTTTCTATATGATTATGCATGTTAACAAAAAATTTGGTACTATGAAGTGCGTGAATGCCCTAATTATGTTTTTATCAGTAGATAATTGTTGCTGTTATCTTGTAGTACTGTATCATTAAGTCAGCTAAAAATTTCACTTGGCAATTTGTGTAATATAAAGTAGACAATAGTTTGATTAGCATGCGTAGATTTTATAGATTATTTTTTATAGATTGTTAATACAAAAAAGAAGAAAAATATGGATCCTAATAAACCAGTAACACCACTCAAAGAAGCATTAATAGCATGTAAGGTGATGTTAAAGTACATTCTTATTTGTGGTTGTGTAGTAAACATCTTGGCTCTAGCTTCTCCACTGTATTCTTTGCAAGTGTTGGATAGGGTGCTGTCGAGTGGGAATTTGACTACCCTTGGAATGCTATCATTAGTAATCTCGTTTGCTTTGCTACTGCTGGGGTTAGTTCAAGGAGCCCGTTCTTTCGCAATGAATAAGATGGGAAATTGGTTCGAGAAAAAACTGTCGGAGACAGTGTTTACCAACTCTGTAAAGGCTTCCTTGGAGTCAAAGATGCATGCAAACAGTCAGCAAATGAGAGATTTGCAGACTATAAAGACGTACCTAACAAGCCCTGCTTTTATAACGATACTTGATGTACCATGGGCAATTATTTTTATCATCGTGCTATTCATATTGCACATATACATTGGGTGTTTGACCATAATAGGTGGATCTGTATTGATAGTTGTAAGTTTAATAGCAGATCGGTCTACAAAGCCTTTGATGGAAAATAATAATGATAACTTTATCAAAAGCATGCGTTATGTAGATCAAACTACCCGTAATTCGGAAGTTGTTGAAGTGATGGGGTTATTGCCTAACGTTATAAATTCGTGGCAAACGCTAAACCACAAGGTTCAAAATACCCAATCTTTGACTGTGGAAAGACAGGCATTTTTTACGGAGATAATCAAATTCCTTCGTGCTGTTATACAGATTGCTGTGACGGGGGTCGGAGCGTATTTGGTTGTTACTACTCATGGTGCATTTTCAGCCGGTGGTATTATTGCTAGTTCTTCTTTAGTTAGTAGAGCTTTGGCTCCGTTTGAAGTAGCGATTACATCTTGGAAGGGATACGTGAACTGTAGAAAGGCATATGATAGGTTAAATAGCGGATTTTTGAAGATAACCAGGGATGAAGACTTGATGTCTTTGCCTGAGCCTGTAGGGGAAATGGAAGTAGAAAATGTATATTTTGCGCCACCTGGCATGCAGAAACATATTATCAAAGGTGTGAATTTTAACTTAAAAGCTGGGACAATGCTTGCCATCATAGGCCCCAGTGGTTCTGGAAAAACAACATTAGCTAAGCTACTAGTAGGGGCTAATCAGCCAAGTATTGGCGCAGTCAGAATAGATGGAGCAAGTCTAAAGGACTGGAAAAAAAGTGAATTAGGTCTACATATAGGCTATCTTCCACAAGATGTTGAATTATTCAGTGGAACTGTAAGGGAGAATATTGCCAGAATGGATAGTAATGCAGATCCCGAAATGGTAATTATGTCAGCACAGTTAGCTGGAGTGCACGAAATGATATTGCAGTTACCTAAGGCATATGATACAGAAATTGGTGTTGATGGTTCTATGCTCTCTGGTGGCCAGCGCCAACGCATAGGATTAGCACGTGCCTTTTATGGAGATGTAAAAATATTAGTCTTGGATGAACCTAACTCTAACTTAGATGCTGGCGGGGAAACTGCACTTTCCATTGCATTAGAAGTTGCCAAAGAAAAAAAGATAACAACCATAATTATATCTCACCGTACACCTGTTCTAAATTTGGCTGATGAGATATTGGTTATGAAAGATGGAATGATGGCCGCACATGGACCAAAGAAGGAAATATTAGAGCAGCTAAATAAGGCAGCTGTGCAGCAACGATAAAGATGACTACATTATCAATTATTGTCATTGTGTGATGGAAATATATTATGAATGCTAAAAAAAATAAACTAATTGACTGGAAAGGAATTAAGATTTTTTTCTCTGATCTGAAAGATTTTTTATTTGCTAGTAACATTAAAGATGCAAAATACAAAGTAAAAATTGAGCAAGATCTAGTCAAGCACGTGCGTCCAGCCACGAAATTCGGATTTATAACAATAGTTGTGATAGTTGGTATTTTTGGTGTTTGGGCTGGTACTGCTCCTTTGGACAGTGCTGCAAGTGCCCAGGGACATATAGTGTTAAGTGGTACTCGTAAGACAATACAACATGAAGGTGGTATTATAGATAAGATTTTGGTAAAAGACGGTGACTTTGTTGAAGAAGGACAAGCATTGATTATAATGAATCAGGTAAGAGCAAAGTCTGAGTTAGAAATAATGAGAGCAGCAGTACGTACTCACCTAGCTGTTGAAAGAAGAACGCTTGCAGAGCAAAATGATGCGAAGAGTATAGATTTTTTAGATGAAGCATTTCTAGATCCTAAAGATCCAGAAGTTCAAGCTATCATAAAAAATCAGGAAAATATTTTTCTAGCTAAACGCCAAGGACTAGAAGAAAGTGTAAATGTATATACTGCGGGAATACTTCAGGAAATGGAGATGAACAAGGGTCATAAAGAACAATTGAAAAATACACTTGAACAGCTAGAACTGGAAAAAAAACATTGGGAGACAACTAAGATATTATTCGATAAAGGACTTGTAAAAAAGGTAGAGCTTGTACAGGCAAGTGGTGAGTACCAGCGATATCAATCAAACAAAGCTTCTTTACAAGCTCAAATAGCAGCAACAATAGAGAAAATTGGAGAATTGAAAGCCCGTATTATGGCGGTAAAAAGTGACTATTACACCAAAGTGGCAGAGGAATATAATCGCAATCATCCAGCACTTCTCGAAAGTCAGCAAAAATACTTGCATACAAAGGATCAAATGGAGCGAACAGTGGTAAAGTCCCCAATTAAGGGTATTGTTACGGGGTTAAAAGTACATACTCTTGGTTCGCTTGTAGGAAGCGGACCTCTGATGGATATTATCTCACAAGATGATGATCTGATAGTAGAAGCATATGTGGCTCCACAAGAAATAAATCACCTTAAGGTAGGTATGAGAGCAAAAGTAACACTAAACCCTTACAAGCAGCGTTTGGTGCCAAGAGTGGAGGGAGAAGTGATATATGTTTCAGCAGATAGAATAGCAAATGAGCAGATTGGCCGGTCTACTAACCAATTGCCTGAATATTTTTTAGTCAAAATTAAAATAGAAAAAAGCACCTTAGAAAAGTTGAATACTGAGGTAAAGCTGTATCCTGGTATGCCAGTTACTGTTTTCTTGATACGGGGTACTAGAACAGTATTACAATACTTAATATCTCCTATTACAGATAGTTTCCACAAAGCATTTAAAGAACAGTAAAGTAAGGTCGAAATGTAGTGTTTATCTTAAATTGTCAGATGTTTAGTGGTGCATTTTTTATGGAATTTTATAAGATTATAAATACGGGAGAGGGGTTGCATTCATCAAGAGCAGGGGTATCAAGAGGTGTACAACGTGAACTTCTTTCGCCTCTACTTTCACCGTGAACTGCTGCGCGTTGCTTCGATGTTCAAATCCGACTGTTGCAAGATGAATGTATGTAGTAGGAGGGATAGAAGTATGTCAGTAGAGCAAATAATAGTGGTAAGTCTGGAAGATCTAGCATGTGGAGAGCATCAGTATAGGAAATTTAGGAGATTATTTGATTTCGGATCATATCTGCAAAATTGATAAGTTATGAGAAGGAGACAGCATATAAGGAATGGGATTAGCGAGATATTCAAGTGCTTATTGTTGCAATTTATAGAAAATCTGAGTGGATAGGAAGTTGGAGAGGTGTAAGCAGATAGAAGTGATGCAGTGAAATGTGTGAATTTGGCCTTGGCGAAAGAACTCCTGATTAATATAGTCAAACGAAAAATTGTTATAAAGTATTTTTCTAATAATTTTATACTAATTCCTCTTTTTGATGCCCACGTTATTGCGTTGTAGGATTCAGGCTCAATCATATATGGATTACTACACTCCTTCGCCCTCACCATTGCGCTCCTAATGCTCATTTAAAAATGGGACGGTATCCATCATCCACCAAATATTTCTTGATTGGATTTAGGCTCTGTCGATATTTGATATAAAGTATGATAAAGCATAATAGAGTAATCTTGAAAATGGAGGTAAAATGTTATACGAGGCAATTTATTGGAGCAGTTATGTGGATTGCCAGGACTGGGGCGCGGTGGAGAGCTCTACCTTGTGAATATGGTAAGTGGTCGAGTGTACATAAAAGGTTTATGAGATGGTGTAAAGCTCTGGAGTGTGGAAAATGATTTTTGATACCTTGCTGTTGATGAAGACACAGAGTGGAAAATGGTGGATTCTGCAGTAATTAGGGCGCGTCGGCGTGCAGCTAATAGAGGATGGTACCGGAGTTAGTCAGATCTAAATGGGGCCTACTAAATTACACGCAGCTTGTGACGGCCTCGGGAACCCTTGAGATTTATACAAAGATCTGACTATACCAAACCTAGGGAGGCCCTTATTGCAGACAAACTGGATATGATGCAAATTACATAGTAGATGCAGTAAGCTTAGCTCATGCCTAAAGCTGAATCCCACCTCGTAGCCGAAAAGTACTCCGCGAATATGATATCGAGCTTTACAAACCTCAACTATGGATTAGAGAGAAGTAAGATATGCTATTGAGTTGAGGCAGCGGATATTTTGGATATTTTATGTAAGATTTTTACAAGATACGACAACATAAGGTATCTGCATGAAAAGAGATATTAATCATCAACAAAAATCAGAACTATTCATTTTTGTTGACGATTTTTGTAAAGCGATAGATGCATGGCTAAAGAACAAATTGTTAGCAGACGAAGAGCATCGAAATCCGACTAGAACGCTAGAGATATGGCTATCTGAGGTTATGACAATTGAGCTGCTTTAGCAACAATCTCCATGTAGAAACTTCAAATAGATTTTTCTACTTTGCCTTCATATGAGAGATTTTTAACACTAAAAAGAAGAAGAATACTTGAATGGTATTGTAATCAGGCGAGAAACAGTGTGCTATCCTGCATAGATTCAACATCCATAGCCGTTTGTCATCCGAAAAGAATTACGCGAAATACTGTGCAAAGCTAGATAAACCCAGTAAGGGCTGGTTTCTTGGATTAAAATTACATGTTGTGATTAATGAAATAGGCGAGATTCAAGGTATTAAATTGACGCCTGGCAATGTTGGGTAGAGTGCCAGTTTCATCCATCACAAAACGTCTAACTGGCTTGTTGTTTGTGGATACAGGGTACATAAAAAAGAAGCTCTTTGAAGAATTATACAGTAGAGGACTTAAATTAGTTACGGGGATAAAAAAGGGCATGAAAAATGTGCTAATACCCTTTTTGAAAAAACTTTACTTCGAAAGCACTCAATCGTAGAAACTGTTTTTGCAGTACTCAAGGGCCAATTCGAGCTTGAACATACCAGACATCGTGGGGGCCTCTAGTACATATTCCATCTTCTCTTTGTGCACACTGCCTCAAATCTTCCAACCCTTCTATCTCTTTTTCTGTTCTAATCCAAAGTACATGCAATAAAGTTGCCAGAATTATGATGTGATCAGTGATATTTAGGCAAGAGTGGATAAACTATATCCATATTTGAAGCATAGAGTTCGAACACGAGGAAAGACCCACTCTCAGGTGCTACGAACGGATGTCGAAAGGTTTACCTTGCGTATGAAGTAGCATATTCCATTGCAAAATATACTATACAAACTGGTTTTATGGCAACTTATATTGGTGTTGTAGGCATCACTTTATCTTTACTTACCTATTGTAGATAAAGCTTTGGAAGTTAGTAATCTGAGAGTGGTTTTACTGATTTTCTTTCTTTTATTATCCAATATTACAAAGAATTAAGAGAAGTGATTGTTGTACGAACCTACGGGTGGTTACGAGCATAAATTCAAACAGTTTCTAAAATCAAATCAACTAGCTTTTAATACAGTTCATCCTAATAAAGTCCGCTCTTATGCAAAAGCTAAAGGATGTTTAGCTAAAACAGATCGTGTTGATTGTAAGCTTTTATACGATTACGCAGCAACATTTGCTTTATCTGCCAAAGTAGAATATCAGCACTCATTAATACAACGAAGAGAGTAATTGATTTCGTTTAAGATTCATGATATTGCAAGACTTGAGACTGAATGTAATACCTTGATTGTGAAACTCTATTAAATTACATTTGGAACATCTAGAAAAGCGTCTATTCAAGGGCTTCGCGATAATGATGACTTCTATTCCTGGAATTTGCCTGATAGCTGCAACTACTGCTATATGCGAATTGCCACAGTTAGGTAGCACTCATTTGAGACAGCTGGCTTCTTTAGCTGGTGTTGCCCCTTATGAGGCTGTTGCGAGATGAGATAAATTAAGGCATTATTCATGTAAGTGGGCAAGATATAGGGACTGTTGCCGAAAAACATAAATTCTGTATATGGCAGCCGTTGCTTCTTTACGTCGCAATAAAAAAATTCAAGATTTCTACTCTAGACTGATCTATAATCATAAACCTCCTAAAGTCACTCTCGTATGCGTAAACTTCCGGCCTTCATGCATGCTTCGATCAAAAACGATACTGTTTGGATATAATTAATTAATTTTGCCTTTTTCAAATAATTTTAATTAATTATATCCTTATTTGAAAAAGGCAAAATATAAGACTAAACAACACTACCGCTACACAATCAAAATAGCCTATATAGCTACTTTGAGCTGATTGTGTGTTGTAAATTTTACCTCCTTTCTTCTTGACTTCTATTACGGATGCTTGGGGTTGTAGGGAACAATTTCGATATTGTGGATCTGTTTCACGTATTTTAGCTCTAATAACATATGGTCAATGAGCTCACGAATATCAGCACATTGGCTTGGTCGATTTTTAGAATCAGATCTTTTGAGGCAATCAAGCAACGATAGTAGATTCGATAGTTGTAAGGTGATGCGCCAATTTTTAGGCAACGTTATACCACCACTGGTCAGCCCCTTTAGGAATACATCCTGAAATTCAAGTGGCATTTTGTGAGCATAGCGGAGCATATTTGCTACATCGCACAATACCGATCCTGAAAAAGCAAATTCCCAATCTAAAACAGCACTTACCTTCCAGGCGCCATCAACCTCATTCACAAGGATATTAGCCGGATCAAAATCAGCATGGACAAGATGCTTTTCATTTTTATCAGGAAATAGGCAGCCGTATTTATCAAAGGCCTGACTAATGTTAGAAATCACCTCTGGCGTAAGCACAGACAATGCGGTCTCATTCTCCAAGCAGTCTTTAGCAAAGGTTAGATAATCATCTGAAGAGGTGTGAGGGATAATCCCCAATTCTTTATCAAGAAAACCAGTTTGAGAAAATTCATGCGTTGTAATATTTAAGGATGGTGCCAATCTCATGCATTACTGAGCCGATATCATGGGGTAAATCGCCCAGTAAAAGATCTCGCAGCGTTATTCCAGGCATAAACTCCGTAATGGCAAAATGATAACTATCAACTTCGCCGATATAATAGGTCAGTGGTGCTGGCACAGTTCGTTTTAATAATGCACCGAGTTTCTGCTCGCGATATGCAGCATCCTTGTCACGCAAATAAACACGTAAAATCAATAGGCGCTGCTCACCCACAAGCAGAATTTTAATATTAAGATTGGCGCATCCACCAGCAATTAACTCAAAAGACTTGAGTTTTATATCGGGGCATGCAAGATGCAGAATTCACTCTACCATGCCCTGAGGTAATTGGTGTGTTACGCTTGTTTTTTCATGATTTTTCTTGAAGGTCATAATGCCATCCTTAAAAAGATGCAACTTGAATCCTTTGTATAGCCTGCTCTCTCAAAATCCACGTATCCCAATCTTTCGTAGAACGCCTTAGGCGTCCTAAAAACTCATCGTGGCAACCGTTCCACTGTACATCCATTCTCACACATATGCCATCAATGTCCAAGGCCAGCTTTGCGGTGATCATGCCGTCTCTATAATTGATCGGTATAAATAGCGCGCCAAAAAACACAGAACCATTGTACCCAGCAATGATTTGGTTGTTTTTATCTTGTATAAAGAAAGCAAATAGATATGCAGCGCTAAATTCAGGCGTCTCTTGATTAATTTTCTGTGTTAGAAAATCAATATCTTTGCTGTTAGGCGCCAATGCATGCTCGATTTTCATTTTCTAATGCCAATATAAATATCTAGCGTTACATTGTTATGATCAACACTACGTTCATCATAAACTTCAAAATTTAATAAACCCGAAGTAAGGCTAAGGAATGAATAATATAATGCAATAAGATGGAGATATGATATCTGTTTAAAGGAGCCGATAAAGGGTAACAAAATAGGATTCATATGGAAATAGATTTTACAGGAATATATTGTTATGTTGATGATTTTTGCAAAGGATTTATAGTTTAGTTGGAAATACATTTATAAAAGGCAAGGACAAGGAAAGGAAAGGGGAGTGGGAAGTGCAATATGATCCTTAGTGAGATAGTGACTATAACTAAACTTACTCTATTAGGCTACCAAGAAAGTGAGTTTAGTTGTTTTATGTGTATGTAAAACACCGAAGAGATTTCGAAAATTTATTGTTGTATGATAGGTTTGTAGCCGTATTGAAGCGTATTTTGCCTATATTATGTTGCTTATTGCAATGCATTACTGGAGAGGTTACTGGTATCCAATTTATGTTTCTCTGTGGGATAGGGTTAATACCCTTGCCTTTAGGCGAACAGTTTAGTACTATTTTTTTATTTTATGTTATACAGGAAAGGGTCTCACATCATATATGAATTAAAATATCATATTATCTGGTGTACTAAGTATAGGTACAGAGTATTGACAGGGTTAAGTTAGGGAGCTTATTAGGGAAGGCTAATTACGTGGACATCAGTCTGGCTCATTAAGTTCCGCGTCGGTACCGCCTAATATGGGCATTTCGAAATTGGTGCAGTATATTAAGGGTAAAAGTAGCCGTAAAGTGCTAATGGAATTTGAGCAATTAAAGAAAAAATATTGTGGACAACATATATGGGCTAAAGGATATTTTGCAGTTACAGTTGGTAACCTAAATGAGCAGTAAGTTCAGGAGTGCATTGAAAACCAGGAAGCGTATCATAGAACGATAGTTTTGAGATTCCATCTCACTAATCTGCTTTGCAAGCGTTAACTCAAACTACCTGCTTTAGCGGGTAGTAGTTGACTGCGTACACAATTGAGCATGTCATAATGCCAAGTCCAATTTTTAAATAAGCACTAGAAGCGCAATGGTAAGGGGGAGGGAGTGGAGTAAATACATGGTTGACCTAAATCCTGCAGCGCGATAGCGTGAGCGTTAAAAGGGGAATGGTTAAATAAGTAGGTTGTGACTATTGTTGTTTTTCGTTATACTTGCCGTTATAACGTTGGTACAATGTGTATAATACCAGGTCTCATTTTTTAATGAGCACTAGGAGCGCGATGGTGGGGGCGAAGGAGTGTAGTAAATACTACATGACTGATCCTAAATCCTGCAGCGCGACAACGTAGGCGGTTAAAGAGGGGGATTGGTATAACAACATAAACGAGGGGTACGAGTATGCAGGTTATTGTTTCAGGTAAGCACTTGAATGTGGGAGAGGCGTTGCGCTCATATGTTGAGGAGAATGTCAGAAAGCATATAAAGAAGTATTTTGAAAATGCTATACATGCTCATATTACGATATCGAAAGTGTCAAGTGATGCTCAGTGTTTTTGTACTAGAATAATAATAAACGAAGGTACTGGCACTGGTATCGTAATCAAAAGTGATGCGGAAGAGTATGATGCGTATCGTAGCGTTGAGCAGGCTATCCATAAAATGGAAGGGCAATTGCGTCGCTACAAGAAACGTATCAAAAATCATAAAAAACATAAGTTAACACTGAATGCCGTAAAATATACTATTTCTCCCTTCACTAATGAGGAAACAGGGGAAGCTCAACAGGATAATTACGCTCCGACCATTGTAGCTGAACAACCTGTACAAGTAACAGTGATGAGTGTAAGTGATGCAGTAATGCAGATGGATTTGCAGAATTTATCTGCTTATCTGTTTGTCAATGCAAACAATATGCATTTAAACTTGGTTTATTATCGTAGAGATGGAAATATAGCGTGGGTTGATAGTGCAATAAAAGCAAATGGTTGCGAGTGAGGTGTGCAGCGCTTATCATTCGCTAGGTTCCTTGTATATTACAAATGGGATGGTGACATTGATGGTGAAATTATTTCTGTTACCTCTTGCATCAAGTGCAATTGCTCATATATCTCTCTCATGATAAATTATCTTTTGAACGATAAAGTAAGGGTATTGGTATGAGCAGTAAAATCATTGGTATAGACTTAGGCACAACTAACTCCTGCATAGCAATTATGGAGGGAAAGACGCATAAGATCATTGAGAATGCTGAAGGTAATAGGACGACTCCTTCTATAGTTGCTTTTACAAGTAGTAAAGAGCAATTGGTGGGACAGTCCGCAAAAAGGCAATCAGTGACTAATCCAATCAATACCATATTTGCTGTAAAAAGGTTAATGGGCAGGGCTTATAATGACCCTCAAATTCAGGAATTAAGATCTAAATCTCCTTATGAAATAGTAAAGGCTCCAAATGGTGATGCATGGGTCAAAGCTCAGGGCCATGAGTATGCTCCTAGCCAGATTAGTGCTATGATATTGCAAAAAATGAAGGAAACCGCAGAAAGTTATTTAGGAGAAAAAATTACTAAAGCTGTAATCACAGTACCAGCTTATTTTAACGACTCGCAACGTCAAGCTACAAAAGATGCAGGAAGGATTGCAGGACTAGAGGTCTTGAGAATTATAAATGAGCCCACAGCAGCAGCACTTGCGTATGGATTGGATAAAAAAGTTGGATCTCAAATCATAGCAGTATATGATTTAGGAGGCGGAACATTCGATGTTTCCATATTAGAGATAGGAGATGGAGTATTCGAAGTGAAGTCTACAAATGGTGATACTTTTTTGGGTGGAGAAGATTTTGATTCGCGTGTCTTACGGTATTTATGTGATGAATTTAAGGCAAGTAAAGGTATTGATTTAACGAAAGATCCTTTAGCTTTGCAACGTTTGAAAGAGGCAGCTGAAAAAGCAAAAATTGAATTATCAAGCACGTTAGAGACAGAAATCAATTTGCCTTATATCACAGCAGATGCAAGTGGCCCTCAACACCTGAACATAAGACTTTCAAGGGCAAAGTTAGAAAATTTGGTAGATGATTTAATACAGCGCACCATGGCGCCATGTCAAGCAGCCTTAAAAGACGCAGAAATCACAGCAGATAAAATTGATGAGGTAGTTTTAGTTGGTGGTATGACTAGAATGCCTAAGGTGATTCAAAAAGTTAAAGAATTCTTCAACAAAGAACCTCATAGGGGCGTAAACCCTGATGAAGTAGTCGCTGCAGGAGCTGCAATTCAGGGGGCTGTATTGAGTGGTGATGTTAGGGATATCGTACTTCTTGATGTCACTCCGCTTTCTATTGGTATTGAGACATTAGGGGGGGTATTTACACCATTGATTGAGCGGAATACAACCATCCCTAGCAAGAAAAGTCAGATTTTTTCAACCGCGGACGATAATCAAACGGCTGTTACGATTCGCGTATTTCAAGGCGAGCGCAAAATTGCACCAGAAAATAAGCTATTAGGCCAATTTAACTTGGAGGGTATACCACCAGCGCAACGCGGTTTGCCGCAGATCGAAGTGATGTTTGATGTAGATGCTAACGGCATACTTCATGTTTCTGCACGCGATAAGGCAACAGGTAAAGAACAGAAAATTACCATACAGTCTTCAGGTGGATTAACTGAGGAAGAAATAAAGCATATGGTTAAAGAGGCTGAAGAAAATGTGGAATCAGACGATAGACGTAAAATATTGATAGAAGCTAAAAATTATGCTGACAGCACCATCTATTCTACAGAAAAAAGCCTTAAAGAATATGGAGATAAAGTTCCTGCTACGGAAAAAAGCAAAATAGAAGATGCTATTGCAGATCTGAAAAAAAGTATGGAAAGTGAAAACCCAGAGGAAATAAAATCCAAAACCGAAATTTTAATGCAATTAACCATGCACATAGGACAAGCTGTGTATGGCTCTCCCGGGGGAAATAACACAGAGCAAAGTGAACATACAAACGAAGAAGCAAGTAGTAGTAGAACTCGTGAAACTGCTAAAGATCAAGATGAGAAAGTCGTAGATGCTGAATTCGAAGAGGTTAGGGAGGATAAAGATGTTAAATAACAATTCCCGCGATACGGTAGTTGGTATCTAAATTCTCACCTTTTTAAGAAGGGAACAAAATAAATAAGTGAAAGGAAAAGTGAATGTGAGAAAAAATAGCAGTTGCAGTCAAAGCTTATTTAGCTAATGGGGTATCTGAAGAACGTGTTATAGTCAAATAAAGAGTAGTAGTAATGATGATCAAAATATTACATAAATATGAAGATTTTCATTTACAGTTACTAAGGTAAAGATGATGGGTGGCTACACAGCAAAGATTTTAGAGAGATAGCACTGGAGCTGGCTATAGAAGGAGTGTGTAGAAAGTATGAAGAAAAGGAGGGGTGATACGAGTCAAAGAAGAAGGGTAATAAGCCAACTAAAGTGGGTTATGATTGGGTTAGAGCGGAATTTTATGTCTCCCTGTGGGATAGGGTTAATACCCTTGCCTTTAGGCGAATACTTTAGTACTATTCTTTTATTTTATGTCATACAGGAAAGGGGCTCAATCCTATCCCACAGAGAAGCATAAATTTCATCTCAGTACTCATTTTTACGTAATAACATAAGCTTGAACAACTCTAATTCATATGTCTTCTGTTTATAGTAGCTTCGAGTGCATCAAGTTCTCGCTTTATCTGTACAGTGCGCAAAATATCTGCAACTTCATTATAGCCTTCCTGTAACGCAATTTGCACAGGGGTTTGCTTGCTATGATTGGCAATAGTCAAATTGGCACCTCTCAGTAACAATATTGATACCATTTTTATATCACGATTTTGCACTGCCATTATCAAAGGTGTATTCATTGCATCATCAATATCACTAATGGTATTAATGTTTGCCCCTTTATCTAGTGCGTACTGAGTGCCGATGGTGGAGCCTAACTTTACAAAATCAACTAATGCCTTATTCAAATCTGTGTAGTAAGACACAATATCTGTCACTATACTATTAAAAATTTTAGTAATATAGTAGCATGGTCGATAACCGTATTTGTCTTTAGCCATAATGTTAGCATTAGCACTTAGCAATACTTTTAACATGCAAAAGTTGTTGTTCATGGCAGCTATATGAAGTGGAGTTTTCCCGTCAAGCGTTGTTTTGTTTACGTTTACACCTCGCATCACAAGGTACCGTACTATACGCAGCTTATTATGATGTATTGCATACATCAAAGGTGTATATCCAGTGCTTACTTCCCAAACATCTATCTCTGCTCCCCTTTCTAGTAAGGCTTTAACAGCAGACAGATTATCGTTTATAATTGCGCCAAAAAGTAACGTTGAATATTCTTTCTGATAGAAAACTTTAGGCAAATGCTGGTTATCACCACCGTAGTTTTTTTTATTAATAGCTGGAGGAAGGACATTTTTCCTATAATCATAGACTGGCCTATGCCGGATTTGAAGTTGCGGATCGATCTGAGATATTTCATTTTCTTCTGGTAAAGTAAATTCTGGCAAAATTTTCTTTGGAGTTATTTTGTTGGTTATTTGCGGTATTTTTCCGGTATTCAAGTCTTCTTGTACTACATATTTAGACCGTTCCACACTACTTCTTTGTAACAAAGAATTTTCTTTAGAGTTTTTTTCTTCTTTTTTCGTGACAGCAGATGATTTTTTTGCAGTAATTGCGGAAAAAGGAGTATTTTCTCCATTAATTTGCACTTTCTTATTTTGTTGTACAATTTTCGGTTTGATGGTCTTATTCTGTGTTGAACTTTTACTTATCGTTGTATTGACTTCTCCGTTACCTAACTTTACTTCTTGAGGTTTGCTTTCTTGGCTTACATCCTGATTTTTGCCATTATCAGCTATTTTTGCTGTCTCTGCATCCGCTCTCTTTTCCAAATCTAGTGTATTCTTATCTGTTTTTACCGCATTAGTGATAATATCGTTTTGTAGTACTACAGATGGTAAATTTATGTTTGCTTCTTTACCCACTGATTGGTGCGGTGTAGGGCTTAAGTTGAAAGTAGGAGGTGGCATTAGCAGAAGTGAGGAGGGGATCTGAGCGTCAGACTGTGATTGCGGAAGTTCTGGCTTTAATGTATCTTGAATTTTTACATCGTTTGTTGCATTACTATTGACAGTTGCAATATCTGATAGCCTAATTGCTCTATTCGAATCTTCCTTGAGTAGCGATTTTAGATTTTTATCGCCCTCTGCAAAAACGTGAGACTCTTCTTTGCTTACTGTTGATATATTTTTTTCGTTCTCGGCAGGGCTGGGAGTAAATTGCGATATTTGTGGCAGAGATATTTGTGGTAGAGATAGAGGTGGCGTGAAACTTGCTGTAGCACCACTTTCCTCCTCCTCTTGTGGACTAATAGGAGCTGCTGGTAGCTGTGTAGTTGGGGGAGAAAGCGCATCAATAAACTCATCACTTCTCCTAGCGCTATTTTCGTCGTATTTTTGGGTTATGCTTTTATCAGTCAAGTTGGCGGCAGCAACTTCAGACGTACAAACACCTACTAGACATAATGCAAATATAGAAATTAATATATTTATAATATTATTTTCACTTTTACTTATAGCTTTAACTTTGTAGATTGAATTCAATTTTAAATCAGGCTTTCTCATTGCGTGTGTAGTACTGACGAATGATTTTTTGTATTTCTTTTTCTACCACTTCTCTTACTATAGTAGGTAAATTTGCGTTTAGCCAATATTTCAATTCCTTTTCTAATATATTTTTTACGACTCCTTCCACCACAGTTTCTGTGCTGCTTAGATTGATTGACGCATTATCAAAAATGCTGTTTAACGTCTCAGTTTTGCCAGTGGGTACTACATTACTCAGCTCCAAAATATCCGAATTAACCTTTTCAAAAATATTTCCTGCAATAAGTTCACGTATGCTATTCAAACTCTCGTTTACTTGCTTGGTAGAAACCATAATACACCGATGTTTGCATCTCTATGCACTAATTGTAGCATGATTACAAATTCGCCACAAGGTAATTGCACTGTAAAATGATACTTACTTCATTCACGTAAGCGTACCCCATCTATCAGAGAAGCAAGGGGACTTATTGGGCAAAATTTGATAATATGCAAGAGTGAGCGTTGTATATGGAAAGATTTATAATAATTTCCCTTTTTAACGTCTACGTTGTCGCGTTGCAGAATTCGGGTTCAGTCATGTAGCATTGCTACACGCTCCTTCGCCCTTACCATTGGACTCCCGGTGCTCATTTTAAAATGGAAATTGGTATTACTTGGTTATATGTGATGGAAGATGCATTTCACGAAACATGAGAATATGAAATAATGATAAAATCTAGTATAATCAAATGGCTTGTTGCACTAATTGATACATAGCAGTATTATCGTTTTTAATATCTATACAATGGCATATTATTATGAATGTAAAAATACAAGAGACGCCTGATCCACACACACTAAAGTTTGTATTAAATAAGGAAATTTTAGAGCAACACGTAACATATCTCTTCCAGACTGAGCAGGAGAGTAAAGTGTCTCCTTTGGCCCAAGAAATTTTCAAATTGACAGGTATAAAAAGTATATTACTTGGTAGCAATTTTGTATCTATAACCAAAAATCATGATGTTGGGTGGGATAAATTGCAAAGCAGGCTCAGTAATATTGTTGTTGAATATGTTTCCTCTGAGCAGGAAATGATAATAGATTATAACTTTTACTCTGATCAAGATAATGATGATAGTAAAAATCTTGATGATGAGATTGTAAAACAAATTATAGAATTAATCGACACAATGGTCAGACCTACTGTTGCTGAAGATGGTGGAGATATAAAGTTCGCTAGCTTTAAAGATGGTGTAGTGTACTTAACGCTACACGGAGCTTGTTCAGGTTGCCCTGGCGCTACCTTCACATTAAAAGTTTGGATAGAAAATATGCTAAAACGTTATATTCCAGAAGTAATAGAAGTTAGACAGGTGGAATAAGATGTTTAGTTCCATCAAGAAGTAACGTGGAGTGTAAGGGATTCTGGAGATTTTTCCCAGTGTTCTTGAATGAAAATTATTGCCGGGCGTTTTCCCTTCAGTGCCTTGAGGCGCTTTGCAAAGTTATATGCCATCAGATAAGAATGCAGATGTACTCTTGAGCTATGCATTTGTAGGAGACGTTGCAGTGTGAATGTATGTAGTAAATAGTAATGTAAGGAGAAGGATTTTATAACGGTAGTACAGCTGTATTAGGCAAAGCTTGAATTCTAAATGCAACATCTATACCTTATCGCTGAATGTTATTGACTACAAGAAAGAAAATTGTTATCCATGTGAAGTCATTCTTATGTATTGATTATAAAAGTTTATATTTTATTCATAGTTATAGGTTAACAAATGGCTAATCATGAATCTGCTGTTAAAGCTCATAGGCAATCTAAAAAACGTGCTCTTCGAAATCGTAATATTAAGAGCAAGGTCAAGACGTTTATTTCCAAGGTAGAAGATTTGGTAAAACGGCAGAATTTAGACATCGCGCTGCCAGCGTTTCGTGCGGCAGAGTCTGAGATTATGAAAAGCGTAACTAAAGGTATTTTAAAGCTCAATACAGCTTCACGCAAGGTAAGTAGATTGGCAAAAAAAATTAAAGTCTTAGAAAGTGCTAATTTGTAATAGAAAACTTACTTAATTCTGTTGTGGGTTTGTTTTATAGATTACGAGAAGGGGTAGTGATGGATGGAGTATATTTTTGGAAATTTGTAGTTTAAAATTTGGATGCAACGAATCAAAGTGCGTTCATACATTGCTCAAAGGTTTCTTTTGTACTTGGTTCTGTAGATTTTTCTACACATGGAAGTTTCTATCCAAAAATGCTAGATTTTTTACATGCACTATATTATAAGGTAGTATCAAGTCTCGTTTTGAATTATTTCTAAAATACAATAATGTGATAATGAAATGAGAATTTTGCGTTAGCTAGCATACTAATTATCGAGGAGTAACAAATACAATGGCAGTTCCTAAAAGAAAGACATCTCCCTCTAAACGCAATAAAAGAAGATCGCATCATGCCCTGAAAGGGGTAAATGTGGTATTTGACGCGAAGACAGGAGAACCCAAGTTGCCGCATCATGTTTCTTTAAAGGATGGGCGTTATAATGGCAAGATAGTATTAAAGATAAAAGATCGGAAGAACAACATCCAATCTGCTGAAGATGTTGGTACGAGTTAAGGGATACTATTTTCAGTTTAAAAATGAGCACAAGGAATGTGAGGGAGAGTGGGGGAGTGTATAAAAAATATGTCCATCATGACCAGATTCGAATTCCACCGCGCAGTAAAGTGATTCGTTTTTAAAGTAAAAATAAGAGTATTTGGTACGTAATTGGAGTTGGTACTCTGTACTTGGTGTGTGGGCATAGATGCAATATGCACGAAGATTCGAGCACTGGAATGATACGGCATTCATGGTGGAAGTTGAGTCTCAGAAGTCAGAAGAGTTTTATCGTACTTTTTGTACAAGCATACCAAACGTGCACAAGTTATCACTCCTTCTTTAGCAGAGCTTTACATCTTTTGCTTTCATGGATTCCCTTTGAAGAGAGCTCGAGCAGCAGCATCTTTTCATCTACACCCCCCAAATTTCATTTTATAACGACGTACACATTGAAAATAGACCTCTGAAACAATGATAACCAAAGGGGCCGATGTCGACCTCTGCTATTGCCTCTTCACATACCTTAATTCTTTTTCCGCGTTTTTCAGTAGTGTGCCCTTTAGCTTCATGACATAATATATCACTTCAGCTACAGCTTTGTAGTGCTCATATTTTATGGTTTGATCTACCTCAACAGACATGTAAAGCGCTCTTGCCAGTACTGGGTTTTCAATTATAGGTATACTGTGTTCTGTTGCAATACGCTTAATTTCTAACGCCAAAAGATCTTTACCTTTAGCCAAAACTATAGGCGCTAACATTGAATCTATTTCATACTTAAGAGCAATCGCGTAGTGTGTTGGGTTGGTAATGATCACATCCGCTTTTGGCACAGATGCCATCATTCTGCTTCTTGCTCGTTTCATACGCATAGATTTCAGCTTATTTTTTATCTCTGGACTGCCTTCACGCTGCTTAAATTCCTCCTTCATTTCATGCTTTGTCATCATCATTTCTGTCATATAATTATAACGCTGATATATATAATCTGCTGTTCCCAAAAAAAACATAATAATACATACGGTAATTAGCATTTTATTTATACCGTCTAGTAGTAAGTGCAAAATGCATCCAAATTCTCCAGTATATGCGTAATTAAATTTTGGGAATTCTGGCTTAATCGTGAAATATATTGCAATGCCAACTAGTGTTATTTTTGCGAGCCCCTTGCATAATTCAAATAAAGCATTTCTTGAAAAAATGCGCTTTAATCCAGCTAATATAGAAATCCTCTCCAATTTTGGAGCTAGTACTTCTGGCGCGTATATGAATCCATGCTGTAGTACGTTACCTACTATTGCTATTAGCGCGAACATGAGTATCGGTAATAGTATAATACCCATACTATCTAGTAATAATCGAATGACAGCCCCAGATACAACATCGGCAGAATAGTTATTTTGACTAATAATTGTGTGTGGTGCTTCTATGTATTTAGCTACTGCGTGTATTGCATGTTTACCTAATGCGGGTCCAGCCCATGCTATCAAAACTGCAAATGTCGTTAAAGATAGAAATGCATTCAATTCTTTGGAAACAAAAATTTGCCCTTTCTTCTTTGCCTCTTCTAATTTATACGCACTAGGCCTCTCAGTTTTACTGGATTTATCCTCCCTGTCGCTCATACTATTTTCAACAAATTAATATACGGATTCTTTGCGTTTTGCGATAAACTTCACATCACTAAAATTTAGCGTCATTTCGCAATGTTGTAAATATGCGAGGATTTTTTTCAATCTGCAGCACCCATTTCCAAAGTGGTACCGTAGTGTTCCAAAAGATGAATTCAGCTCTCCCTATAAGATGAGTATCTGGAATGAAACCCATATCATGTATATATCTACTATCAGCGGAGTGATTGCGATTATCTCCCATAAAAAAATAGCACCCCTCTGGCACCTTATATTTAGGGGTATTATCTGGAAAATTTCTGTGATGATCAATATTGCTGTCCAGTATGCTATATTTAACGCCATTAGGAAGAGTTTCTTCGTATTCATCCATAACAATTTTTTGCCCGCTCTCTCCATATTCAACGTATTCTCCAATTTTTCTCAATTTTACTGCAACACCATTTATGTGCAAGATACCATGTATAACTTCTATTTCGTCTCCCGATAATCCTATTAATCTCTTGATATACGCTTTATCATCGCCATCTTTTGTAGAGCGAAACACTATTATATCTCCTCTTGTTGGTAATGCGTCTAATAATGGACGATCTAGGTGCAGTGATAAAAAAGGCATGGAATAATTACCATATCCATAGGGGTATTTAGAAACAATCAAGCGATCACCTATTAACAGCGTGGGCTTCATTGACCCTGACGGAATTTTGAAAGGTTCAAAAACAAAGCTTCGCAATAATAATGCCAACGCAACCGCGACAATTACAACTTTTACATAATCCAAAAAAGTATCTGGTTTTTTTTGATTATTACTATCAATACCTGATTCTACCTCCATTACATCATTTTGTGCACTACGATGCTTACCTTCACTTTTTTTTAAATTGTTTACAAAATTATCATTGTTGCGATGCCCCTCTTTAATGGAAGCAGCCTGATGTGTACCATCATGTCGTTTTTTTGAAGTCGATGTACAATGTACATGTGGTCTAGACTTGCGTACCTGGATTTTACTATCGCGTCCAATATTCTTTTTGTGCATACCTTTGTGTTAAATTAGCTCTTTTTGTATATAGCCCATAGCGCTCATCTATGTTACTAATTCAATAATGGAGACCATGCAGGATCCGAAGCACTCATTGGAGTTGGAATTAAGCGCTCATGATATCCAGTTATATCTACAGCATATAACTTACTTTCTCCATCTAAAAATTGCCTATAAAACATAATAACCCTTCCATTTGGCGACCATGTCGGTGCTTCCTCCAGCCAACTAGTTGTGAGTAGACGTTCGTTACCCCCATCAGGACGCATAACACCTATATAAAATTTCCCCCTCAATATTTTTGTAAAAGCAATCAAATCACCTCGTGGAGACCAAACGGGAGTTGCATACGTACCGTCACCAAAGCTTATCCGGTGTACATCGCTTCCATCCTGATTCATAACATAAATCTGCCTACTACCTCCACGGTCAGAGTTAAAGACAATCTTTCCACTATCAGGTGAATAAGATGGGGAGGTGCTGATAGTTCCCATATCATTTGTTAATCTTCTCGTACTTCCATTGGTTATATTAAATTCATATATAGAGGTTGATCCATTCACAGCAATTGACATGATAAGTGCACTGCCATCCGGCGAAAATCTAGGAGCAAATGACATCCCTTGAAAATTGCCAACTAACTTTTGTAACCCATTTTCCAGATTTAAGAGGAACACTTGTGGTATGCGATTCCTATATGAAAGATAGGTTATTTTTTGGATTTGTGGATCAAAGCGAGGTGTCAATACTAAGTCCCTACCATCAGTCCAAAATTTTAGATTAGCACCATCTTGATCCATTGTAGCTAACCTTTTTATTCTGCTTTTTTGCTCTCCTTTCTCGGCAATAAACGCTATACGTGAATCAAAATAGCCTTTCTCTCCAGTGAGATGTTGGTAAATTTGATCTGCTATTTTATGTCCTAAACGGCGCCATGAGCCAGAATGTATACTATATGATATTGCTTGAATACTCGTTTCGTTAAAAGGATCCCAACTTCTAAATTGCACTCGCACTTTACCTTCTGCGCTCAGTAAATCAACACGTCCAGTAACTACTATACTAGCATTGATTTTGCGCCAATTAGAGAAATTAGGTTGCGTATTAAGCGTTAATTTTTCCAAAAATGCATCGCTACTTATAACTCTAAACAAACCTGAAGTTTCAAGATCTGAAGTGATGATTTTGGTTATATTTGTTGCTAATTCATTATCTTCCTGACTATTACCTTCAAATGGCACTATTGCTACCGGCAATGGCTCAACATTCCCTTGTGTTATATCCAATTTCACTAAGCTATGGGCACACTCCACAAGTGCAATCCATGGAATAACAACTGCAAGCAAAAATAGCAGTGCATATCTAGTCTTCTTGTACATAAGTTTTGCAGGAAAAAAATTTGAAGTTAGGGAACTAAATATATTAAAATCCTGAAGTAGTAAAATGAATTTTTTGCCCCGTTCTGTTGTGATATATCTATGTACTATACTAGATTTCACTTTAAATCCAAATACTAGCCCTTTAGAATAGGGTCACACGACTCACGCTGGTGGCTAAAATACAGAACTCTTAATCGATAAAGTAAATCGATCTTCACTTACTACTTTCTACCACTTTACTTACCGAACATATAAAGTCACTATCTTGCAAATTCATTACACGAACACCAGCAGTGTGCCGGCCAGTGACTCTAATACCATCTACTGACATCCTAATCAGTACCCCCAAATTAGTTAGTATAACTATGCTATCTCCTCTTTGCACTGGAAAGGCAGATATTACCGATCCTTTCTTCTTGACAAGCGCAATATTCATAATACCTTTACCGCCACGTCCTGTTACTCTGTACTCATATGCCGAAGTGAGCTTTCCAAAACCATTGTCGGTAATAGTCAGTAAAAGTTGTTCATTTTGGGCGAATTTTACAACACCTGCTGCATCAATTTTGGACTCAGATGCTATTACATTAGCCAAATCGTTCAATTTTATTACAGCCTGATTTGCTAAATCCAATGCAATCTTCCCGACTTCCTGCTGACTCTCTGCCGCAATAAATAATCTATCTTCCAGTGGAATACGTAAATAAGCTTCACGCTGTTCTTGCTCAATTGCTATACCAGTTAACACCGAGAGTGAAATCACGGCATCATTTGCTTTAGATAAATTTACAGCTCTAACTCCATCAGAAGTTCTGCTTTTAAATACCCTAAGTTTACCAACTGCAAAGCGTATAGCTTTACCTTGCTTCGTCGCCAATAGCATATGATCGTCTTTTTTACATAAGACTACCCCGACTAATTTGTCATCTTCCCCAAGACGTATCGCAATTTTACCACTGCTCTGAATATTTGCAAAATCACTCAAAGCGTTACGTCTAGCATTGCCTTTGGCGGTAGCAAATACTATGTAATTCTTCTCAAAATCTTCTTCTCCTGCATCATCAGTACTATCCATGTTTTGCAAAGCTAACACGCTAGTTATCTTTTCTTGAGAAGCCAATGGAAGTATATTAACAAGCGCGCGTCCTTTACTCTGTAAGCTTCCAAGAGGTAATTTATAAACTTTGAGTTTGTACGCTTTCCCAATATCAGAGAAAAATATGATATTGCAGTGAGTATTGGTTACGATGACATCTATAACCGCATCATCTTCATATACTGACATAGCGATCTTTCCACGCCCTCCTCTTTTTTGCTCATGATAGCTTTTAAGAGGTGTACGTTTTATGTAACCACTCTTAGTTATAGTTACAACCATATCCTCTTGCTGTATCAGATCTTCTTCTAAGGCATCTTTAGAGCTCTGTACAATATTAGTGAGTCTTGGAGTGGCAAAATTCTTTTTTATTTCCAGTAATTCTTCTCTTATTATGTCAACCAACTTTGTTCTTGATCCTAATATTTCTATATATTCTGTTATTTCTTTACATAATTCTTCTAGTTCCTTGGTAATTTTTGAGCTTTCTAAACCTGTTAAACGTTGAAGACGCATATCTAATATTGCTTGCGCTTGTTCATTAGTAAGCAGCATTTTGTCATCTATAACATGAATGCGCTTATCGTTTATTAGAGCAATAAATTGCCTAGCTGCAGCTAAAGGCCACTGTGCGGTTATTAACAGTAAACGTGCTTGCTTAGGATCTGTGGAACTACGTATTATTCTCACCACCTCGTCTATGCTATCTATGGCTACTAGCAATCCAAGTAAAATGTGGGCTTTATTTCGTGCTTTTTGTAATAAAAAAGCTGTACGTTTAGTGACTACTTCTTCACGAAATTTAATAAATGTGGCTATAATGTCACGCACATTCATGATCAAGGGCTGTCCTTCCTTGAGAGCAAGCATATTTACCCCGAAAGAGCAAGCAAGATCAGTATGATGATATAACTTGTTTAATAGCACCTCTCCTTCAACATCTTTTCTAAATTCAACTACTACTCTTATCCCTAATTTATTCGATTCATCACGTATTTCTGTGATACCCTCTACCACTTTATTACGTGCTAAAACTTCTATAGACTTAACTAATTCCGATTTATTAACTTGATATGGTATTTCCGTAATTACTATTGCTTTGCGATTTTCTATAGCCTCTACACTAGCTTTCCCATGCACCATTATACTGCCACGGCCGGTTGTGAGTGCAATTTGCACCTTCGCATACCCGATAATCGTTCCACCTGTGGGAAAATCAGGAGCTGGTATGTGCTCTAATAATTCTGCTGCAGTAATATGCTCATTCTCTAAGTACGCACAGCAACCATCTATAACCTCTCCCAAATTATGAGTCGGTATATTGGTTGCCATCCCAACAGCTATTCCATTTGCACCATTTACTAGCAAATTAGGAAATCGAGATGGTAGTACTTTCGGTTCTTGTTCTGAATTATCATAATTGTCTTGAAACCCTACTGTGTCCTCCTCAATGTCTTTTAATAAACACTGACTTGCTATTTTAGCTAAGCGTATTTCTGTATAACGCATTTGCGCTGGAGAATCACCGTCTATGGACCCAAAATTTCCTTGTCCATCAATTAATGGAGTGAGTAAAGAAAAGCTTTGTGTCATACGCACTATTGAAGAGTAAATTGGGCCATCACCATGTGGATGATATTTTCCCATTACCTCACCAACAACCCTAGCTGATTTCCTATACGGTTTATCGTGTGTGTTACTCGTAGCATGCATGGCATAGAGTACGCGCCTATGCACAGGCTTTAATCCATCCCTACAATCTGGTAAAGCACGACTAGTAATTACACTCATTGCATAATCTAAATAAGATTTCTGCATCTCAGTTTCAATTGATGTAGGAACTATGCCAAGACTGACAGTACTACTCTGATTTGTCACTATTATACCATGATACTAAAAAGATAAACATTACGCAAAATTTACTCAAAAATGAGCAACTAGTCCTACAATAAACTCCCTATCCAGTTGCACACAGGCAAGGGCAGCCATATTTCTTGCTATACTAAGTTGTATATTTTTGAAAAGTTCAGCACTTACTATGCTACCCGGAGATTCTAGCTATAAATAGCACAAAAATAAAGCGAAAGTATCACTGTGGTATAAAATTTTTACACTACAAACACATACAACAAATACAAAAGAAGCCTAGTGCCAAAATTTTTTAAAGATTCTACGATCAGATTCCAAAATATTAACTTGATCAGAATATGATAAATTCTTCAGCAGTATTTCTTCTACCGCACTTAATACACTGACCATTACATCTTGTTTTATTTTGTTGATAATATCACGCTCTTGCTGTATCTGGTGCTCCCGTATCAGATCTTCCCCTTTCTTGGCAATTTCAACTACGCGGGCTTTAGCCTCTTCTAATATACTTTCCGCTTCTAGCTTTGCTTGAGACATTAAGAGTGCATTATTCCCTAGTGCTTCAGTATATCCCTCCTTTAGCACTATGAGCCTTTGATATGCTTCCTCCTTTAACGTAGAGGCCTCTTTGATTTCATCTTGTATTTTAGATATTCTACCATCTAGTGTAGCTATTATCATTTTCTTAGCTGGCTTGTACACCGAAAAAAGCAATATAAAGAACGACAAGGTAACCCAAAATATTTCTGAAAAAAACATATGCTTTACTCTCTTCTACGAATGTTGACCTAATAGCACTTCAATAACCCGAGGTGTAATGTCTGCAATCAAGTTAGGTATTTCTTTTTCTATCTGAGCTTGTTGATGCCTAAACTTCTCTTCTCCCGCATGCAAATAACTCGAAAATGCCGCATTAATCTCAGAAAGTTTGTTATTTATCATAAATTGAGCGTTCTTCAAGGACGCATTTCTCAGTGCATTAGCATCAATTTTGGCTTGATTCGTAATCTTTCTTAATTCATCTTCTAGATTTCTCGCCTGTATTAGCAATATCTCAGCTTCTTTTAGGTCATCACTGACAAGCTGAGCTCTTTTATTTATAAAGCTTTTTAATTGTGGCAACAGGAAAAAAGCGTTAAATATGTAGCATAAGCAAAACACCAAACTTAACCAAAAAATCTGACTTGCAAAAAACGTAGGATCGAGCTGTGGCATTGCATATTCCGCTGAAAATATTTTACTATTACAAAAAACTCTGCTGTACATGCTAGCACAGCACACCTGACAAGTAACTAATTATATAAGATTTTATATTTCCAGTAAAATTTATTTATAAAAAAGTGAAAAATCTCATAAACTCAATATTATGCCGAGTCTCATTTTTAAATAAATACTAAGATTATATTGATAACAACAATCATATCTATCGCACGGTATTATGAGGAATAATATTGCTATAGCGCAAATCAACCCAAAAATATGCGACATAGAGTCTAATGCAAAAAAAATATGCGAATGTATCAGGCTATCACAAGCACGTGATACTGATCTTGTTATATTCCCGGAATTAGCATTATCTGGATATGGAGCTCGTGATATGTTTTCTTGTCCAGATTTCGCACGAAAAATAAGTGCATCAATAGATGAGATTATTCAATTTAGCAGTAAGTACGATACTGCGATCATTTTTGGCACATTTTATTACGAAAATAATGTACAGGGAAATGCTGTATATAATTCAGCATTGTTCATCGTCAAGGGTAGATTAATTAAATATTAGCTATAAATGCCATCCGCCCAATAACAAAACATCCAATAAAAAGCGTTTTATAACCTGTGGATTTCCACGCTCAGAAATTGTGAGATGGAAATCTTATAGAATGCATATTGTAGTTGGTATAGATATAAACGACTTAGAGCACGATCCTATTAGTCAGGACGTTGACCTTATAGTAGTCATAAATGCCTCACCTTTCTACGTAGGAAAGGGCAAAGAATATGAGCATGCTGCGAGAAATGTCTGTACCAGGTATAATGTTGCCATGATTTACGTTAATCAAGTAGGCGGACAGGATGAAATGATATTTGATGGTGGAAGTTTCATAATGAATAATAAGGGCAATTACGATATATTGCCTGTGTTTTGGCGTGAAGAAATAATATATCATAAATTTTGTGACAACATTAACGTGATTACAGTTCATACAAAATTGCGATCAAAGTCTTCTATCCTCCAGCCTGGGCAAATGTTTGAGACTGAAGAGTACGACGCAGAGATATACCAAGCGCTGATGATTAGTTTGCGTGATTATGTGCAAAAAAATGGCTTTCATAAAGTTTTACTGGGATTATCTGGTGGTGTAGACTCTGCTCTTGTAGCTACAATAGCTGTAGACACTCTGGGCAGCGAAAATGTCCGTTGCGTGGCACTTCCATCGGAATTCTCATCTGAGCATAGTAAAGTAGATGCGCAGATTTTAGCGCATGATTTAGGGTGCGAATTTGATGTGATATCTATTGATGCAGCAAAGGATGTTATAGGCAACAGTTTAGCTGGCGTGTGTGGTAAATTTGGCATAGAAAAAACTGGCGAAAATATTCAGGCCAGGATTAGGGGTATTATGTTAATGGCAATATCCAATAAATTCAATGAGCTGCTATTAAGTACAAGCAACAAGTCTGAGAGTGCAGTAGGTTATACAACTATATATGGAGATATGTGTGGTGGCTTTGCGTTAATTGGAGATTTGTACAAAACGCAGATTTATAGAATTGTGAAATGGCGTAATAGGAATATTCCATACGATAGTAAGTTAGAAAGATATAACATAATACCTGCCAGTATTATTAACAAAGAGCCTAGCGCAGAGCTAAAACCTAATCAATATGATAAAGATACATTACCACCGTACCACATACTAGATAAAATTTTATACTGGTTAATAGAGGAGCCTCTAGAAATTACGGCAATTTCTGTGAAGCTAAGTGTGGAATTGGAAGTTGTAAGTACTATACATAATATGTTACTCCAAAGTGAATTCAAACGTATGCAATCACCCTGTGCTCCCAAAATTAGCAAGCGCTGTTTTAGGTATGAAAGAAAGTATCCATTAAGTAATGGATTTAGGGTAGATTTGGGGCAAAAAGTGCATATTGCATAAAAAAAGGGTATGCTTGAATATATGTGGATGGTAGAATGTTTATCGATATAATGGTGTATATATAAATTGATATAAGTAATTTTAACTAATGTTATGGCTTGTATGCAAAAATTAATAAAAGTGGTGCTAACAGTGGCGTTTGCGGTAGTAACAGGGCTGGGTGTCACTGCATGCGGAGTTAAGGACTCTTCTGTTAATGATCTAAAAAGTCCGTGTGCTGCAAATGAATGGGGAAAAAACTCAGTAGGGGTGGATCCTTGTGTAAAAAGGCAACCAATATTGAACGGTATGTTCGTGGATTTGGGATGAAGCCATCTCTACCTACTGCGCTTCACTGTGCAAGCACCCTCTAGATGCGCACCGCCATCCAGAGTGAATACTTGGCCAGTGAGAGAGGGAGTTTGCAGAATAAATTGTATGGTATTACAGAGCTCACGTGTAGTACCACCACATTGCAGGGGTGTGCTGCTAATGGCGAGTTTGTAGTCTTCTTTTTTTTGTTTAGGATTTTGCATAACCTGCCCCAGGGAAATGCCGTTAATTCTTGCATGCGGTGCTGCTTGTAAGCTAGTAAGTTTTGTGTAGTCGTAGAGGATCCTTTTACTCAAATTGTAAGAAAAGAAATTGCGTTGTATTTGGAAAACTGTGTAGTCTAAGATGTTTATGATATTTACATTTAGTGTGTTTTTAGCACTACCTAGTAGATGTTGCGCTAAAATAATTGGCGCAACGACATTGATTTGCAAATGTGCTACCAGGCCATCGTATTTTGTATTTTCGAAATTGTCGTTGATGAATACAGCGGCATTGTTTACAAGTAAGTGTATATCTTCGACATTGCTCAATGCTTCTAGTACACTTCCAAGTTCATCTTTTTGCGCAAAATCTGCTTGTAATAATGTAATGTCGCGACCTAATTGCCTTATTTGATGTGCAAGCTCTATTGCTTCATCTTTTGAGGTATTATAATGCAGTATAATATCCCATCCCTGCCGCGCTAAAAATAGGGAAATAACTTTTCCCATCCTTTTTGCTCCTCCTGTAATGAACGCTTTTGCCATTAAGTTTGTTTTGTTGTTTGCTTTGATTCATACTATACAGTACACTATCGATAGTTACATGGTAATCGTTATCTACATCGGGAGGTGTTGTAGGGGGATCGCCCCTCTTTGTTTATGTAAACTTCTTGGTTGTTTACATATATATGTAGATTTTTTAGAATAAGTTGTTTTTAGAAACTGTACTTTTGTCTCAATTCACATAGCGCATATAGCGATGCACGAATTTTCCCATTTACCTGGCATGCTTGTCCTTTTGCTGGCTTCCATCTTTATTGTGGTATTCATGAATAAGCTTAAGCTAAGCCCAGTATTGGGTTACTTATTAGCTGGTGCACTGATAGGTAAGCATGGATTAGATTTAATCAATGATTATGAATACATGGAGACGTTAGGTGAATTTGGTGTTGTGTTTCTGCTATTCGTAATCGGATTGGACCTTACCTTCGAGCGTTTATTAAAAATGAGATGGCATGTTTTTGGATTCGGTGGTATGCAGCTTTTTCTCACCACGTATATACTGTCATCATCATTACAAAAAATTTTGGGTTTAAGTACGGTAATTAGCACGACAATCTCTGCTGCATTAGCATTGTCTTCCACAGCGGTAGTGATACAGGTGTTGACTGAGAATAGGAAGCAATCTACACAAGTGGGACGGTTATCATTTTCTGTATTATTAATGCAAGATCTAGCTGTAGTTCCTTTACTTGCAATAGTGCCGATGTTATCCGCTAATACAGAGCATTTGTTCTCTAACGTTGGATTAGCCGTTGTAAAAGCATTAACAGCAATTGTTGTAATTACTATCGCAGGTAGGTTATTTTTAAGGCCCTTCTTCTCTATGATTGCCTCTGTAAAAAAAGATGAAATATTCGTTACTACTACTTTACTTATAGTATTAGGCACATCTTGGATCACGTATAAATTGGGATTATCAGCCGCTATGGGTGCTTTTATCGCTGGATTACTTATCGCTGAAACTGAGTATAGAAATAAAGTTGAAGATAGCATTATGCCTTTTAAGGGGCTATTTTTAGCTTTATTCTTCTTGACGGTAGGTATGTCTATAGACATAAAATTTGTTATTCAGAATGCATCAGAGATACTCACTTTATCAGTACTTATCCTAGTAGGAAAATTCTTAGTAATTTGTAGCTTGTGCAAATTGTTTAGGTTTAGCTGGGGGGCTTCAATACACTCTGGCCTTTTGTTATCGCAAGTAGGAGAGTTTGCATTTATCTTATTCAATATTGTTGCGCAGCACAAAGTGATGGAAAAAAATCTAGCGCAATTATTATGCATGGTAGCAGCATTTACAATGGCAACAACTCCTTTATTAGCAATTATAGGTAGTAAAATTGAAGATTGGCTAGGCTCAAGAGAAGAATTGGATACCAACCAAGAATTTAAAGGAATCAGTGATTTAAATAATCACGTCATTATCGCAGGGTTTGGACGCGTTGGTAGAGTAGTTGCATATATGCTATCTCAAGAACAAATAGATTATGTGGCTATAGATAGTAATACTGCACTGATAAAAAAAGCAAAGCTACAGGGGTTCCCTATTTTCCATGGTGACGCCACTCACTTTGATACACTCAAAGCTGTGGGAATTAAGCGTGCTGTTGCGATTGTCTTAAGCATGAGCGAAAAATCAGATGTCAACAAAGCCACTAAGTTCTTAGCGAAAGAGCATAAACATTTGCAGATTATTGCACGAGTAGAAGATTATAGACATGCTAAAGGTGTAAAAAAGCTGGGAGCTAGCGCAACAATCCCAACTACTATTGAAACAGGATTACAGTTAGGAGGAAGCGTATTGAAGAATCTATATATTTCCGAACATGAGGTATTTAATATCAAGGAAAAAGTGAGAAAAAATGACTATGCACTAGTAGAAGAAATCGATCTCTTCAAAGGTGTTATTAATATTAAACACAACATAGTGTAGTAAAATGGCGTTTAAAACAGTACTTAAAAAAATCTTTTTTCTCTTTGATAGGGCTGCTAAAAGTGGAGTTTTGCTATTTGGAGCTACAATTTTAGCTGTATTAATCACGAATTCTAATCTGCAGCATCATTATAACAATATTTTTGCTATGCCATTTTCTTTGAATTTAGGTATTTATAGCTTTTCCTTGAGCATACAGGCATGGATAAATGACTTTTTGATGGCCATCTTTTTTTTGCTCGTTGGTATGGAAATAAAAAGAGAGATGATAGGAGGATACTTAGCAAGTACTTCACAGAGACTATTACCAATAATCGCTGCAATTAGTGGTGTAGTGGTGCCTATCATAATATACAGCACATTCAACTATCATGATGTCACTAAGAAAGGATGGGCTATTCCTGCAGCCACAGATATAGCGTTTACGTTGAGTGCTTTGACTACATTTGGCAAACACATCCCGAAGTCCTTACAAGTTTTTGTTACGGCCCTTGCTATCATTGACGATTTGATAGCAATTATTGTTGTTGCTGCATTTTATACTGATACCATATTTGTTGAGTATTTGGTGTATGCGTTTACGGTTGTATTAGTTTTATTCTGCTTCAATCGTCTCGGAGTACCATACCTTACGCTATATTTCCTACTTGGTATAATACTGTGGTACTGCCTATTGCGCTCCGGTATACATCCAACGATTGCAGGAGTTATTTTGGGCTTTCTCATCCCCTTACGAGTAAACAGCAATATCAAGATTTCTCTAATATTGTATGCAGAGAAAGCAATACAGCCTTTTGTTGCATACATTATACTGCCACTTTTTGCTTTTGCTAATAGCGGGCTTGCGTTTTTTAGTATGACAGGTGCAAATTTTTTTGATCCTGTAATCATTGGCACTACTTTAGGCCTTTTTTTAGGCAAGCAATTTGGTATCTTTACTGTTGTTATGAGTCTTATCAAAGGCAAGATTATAAAAATGCCTAAAGATGCCAGAGTCATTGATGTATATGTGGTGTCTGTATTGTGTGGCATAGGATTTACCATGAGTTTGTTTATTGCAACACTCTCATTTGAACGTGATGCTCTATATCTGTCCCAAGCAAAAATTGGAATTTTTGCAGGATCCATATTATCACTTGCGTTAGGAATAATACTGTTAGTTATGTTTCAAAAAAAGAAGTGTACTTCAGGTAAAAGCCAAACAACACCTTAGTTTATGATGCTAATAGATCGCTGTAATTAGTGAATCTGTATATTGGTGCGAGTAGTAGGCTTTATGACTAATTTCTAGAAGTACAATCTATATCTGGCAGTGAAGCCCGTATTGCCTCGGTAATTGCCACGGCTAATAGTTCTTGCATTTCGGTAAGAAAAAAATAGAATCATGATGCGATAGTGCACACTAAACCAAGGGAGTTACGTTATCTATTTTGAAAAGTTTTATCGATAAATTTATATCTGCGTATGAAGCGGAAAAGATTGACGAAAGATTAGCGTACATCTTATTTCCCATATTCATAAGCATCAATTATATATCTTCTATTTTTTTTACGGGAGTTTCCGATGTACTACTGCGCACCGATTTTGGTCTATGCCTCAGAGTAGTGTCATCTATGCTATGCCTTCTTCTGAGTTTTAGCAGATATTGGAGCCAAAGAATTCCAGATAGGGTTTATAATTTTTGTTGGCATTTGGTAATATTATTTTCCTTACCATTTTTATCCACTTACATGCTGCTCGACAGAGCACAGAATTTGTTCTGGCTCGCAAACTTCATATTATCTAATTTTTTATTATTTACGTTAACTACATATCCAGTTCCCTTGTTACTCTTTATAACTGGCGTAGTATTGGGCATAGTAGCATTTTTTTGTACTGCTACGACAGAAAATATCAAGCTAGTGATGGATTATGGTACTATATTCATGTACCTGTCTAATGTTGTAGTGTTACTGATAATAATATCTCTATATGCTACAAATAAAGCAAAACAAATCAAATTAAATGCTATACAAACCCTTAGTGGAATAATTGCGCACGATGCAGTCAGTCCGCTTGCAACTATCCAAATGTTTATAGAGCTTACTACAGAAGCACTACATAATAAAGATTATGAAAAAATAAGAGAGTACATAAATGATATAGAATATTTGGCGTTGGGCGGTATCAAAAAAACAGAAATCACCCTAACTACACTACGCAGCATCAGTCATCAAATAGACACCAATCATTACTCTGTCACAGAAACAATCAATGAAGCTATATGTGATTATTGTCTGGCTCCAGACGATAGAAAAAGAATAATTTTTAAGCGTGGTAAAGATTTTTATTTTAGAGGTTCTAAATATTTTATCAAACATGTTGTTTTTAATTTACTAAAGAATGCTCTCCAACACGCAGGACAAGAAGCAAAAATCGAAATTTGGTTAGGTGATCATATAGTGTATTTCGAAGATAATGGAAAGGGAATGCCAGTACACATTATGAAAAATATATTCAAAAAGTTTTGCGCCGTGAGTACATCTAATATTGGACTTGGCCTGAACTTTTGTGCTGAAGTCATGGATAAAATAGGGGGAAGGATAAAATGTATATCAAAAAAAGAAAGGTACACTAGATTTTTACTTTATTTTCCTAATCTACAGAAGAAAGTTGTACTACATAGAAACCCAGTTCGCGAAAACACCGCGTATAAATCAACTACTACCCGTAAAGCAGGTAGTTTGAGTTAACGCTTGCAAGCAGATTAGTGAGATGAAATCTCAAAATTATCGTTC
>CAXOVX010000056.1:0-1200 GCA_964213345.1 Alphaproteobacteria bacterium
GTCTTGCGTTAAAAAAAACAGCTCGGCGTACATTATTGGATTTACCTAAACTATTCTTTCTAGGCTATGGATTAAGGCATGTGGCCGGGTAGAAAATACCAGACGTACCTTAGCCTGCCTGGTATCATGGGTCTAATAGGTTGGAAAGTAATTTTACGGATCCTACTCTTACACCAGAAAGAGTATTTAGTTTTCCGTCAGCAAATTTAATATTAGGTGGCTACTCACTTGTATTCTCAGTCTTCACCGCCCACAGGATAAGTTTCTAAAGCGGTGGGTTTACATGTAGCGGTGCCCCTTTCATGCCTTGCCTGAATGAGAAGGTTGCTTTGGAACATCGTTAAATTATTAGTCGCCGGCCAGACCTTCATTGTAGCCATTTTGACGGCCTAATTTCGATTACCTCAATACTATCCTTAATCAATAAGCAAGACGATAGGGCACCAGTCATCGTAGATCTCGTCTAAGAAAAACCAGCTATTTTTTACGTAATTTATTGTCCTTACATGTAGCTCTACCACAATATGAAATACGATAAATATTCATCTGCGCTGTAATATTCTTTTGCTGCTGCTTATAGCCATCTCGCTTGGTCTTCATCAGGTTAGCACTCTCTTGTAGACGCTACTATGATCTGTTGTTTCTGTTTCGTCTGAAAATAAAGATAGACTCAGCACTTTTTCCATTATGACTCCATTTGTACTTCTGGGCTCGTACGGTACACAGATGTGCATATAGGCCTTGGTTTTGTTACAAATTCTTAGCAATCTTTCTCTGTATTTCTAAATTATATCAGGTATTTTACTTCCTAACAATGTCGACAAGATGTGATATCCTGGGATATTTTGTCGCAATATTGCTATGTACTGACAATAGTTTTATATTCAAGATTGATCATCTAGTGCATTTGAGTGTGCTCGCCCATCGCGTACAGTAGAAAATCATACAAAACTTGACGCATAAGGCCTTTCTAACGTTACTTTCTCCATCTACATCTTCAGGCTCTCGTCATTTATCTTAAACAAATTTTATACCGCGACGGTTAAGTACTGTATCGACTTCCTCATAGCCAATTCATCAATTTTATTAAAGTTCGAGCTCACAGGCCTGGCTAAACGCATCGATACCTTATGCGCCAAGCTATTTAACGCTGCGCTTTTGCTCTTAGATGGTGTAGTTTTTTTTTCACGTTTAACATAA
>CAXOVX010000057.1:0-13398 GCA_964213345.1 Alphaproteobacteria bacterium
ATGATAGGAGAGGCAAGATTTCATCTGTTATCTTTATCTCCTTATTCACCAGATTAAAATCTAATCGAGAAATTTTTGGCCAATTTAAAGACGTCGGTGGGCAAAATATTGAAAAAATACTCTTCTTTCTTTAGCGGATGCTGTGGACGCTGCCTTCAAAGACCAAACCATTTCCATTTAACTATAGTATAGCAGATAAGTGCTATTGTGCTGCTCCTACTTCCATCGCTGCAGCTAGGAAATCTGGAGTGTTGCCGCAGATAAAATTACCCACCACATTAATTCGTTTATCCATGCTCTAAAAATTCCCTAATCTCTTCCAATGATCCAAAAATCGCATTATTTTGAATTTTTTCTAAAATTCCAATTCTGGTTATTTTTTGTAAAACTTTTCTATTTGCTTCACAAATATAAACTCGCACCCCTCTTTTGTGGTATTGGTCAATAATTTTTGAAAGCGTTTCTAAGCCAGTCATATCAATAAATGGTACGTATAATAAGCGAAATACAATAAATTTAGGATCAGTATGTGTAACTGCAAGAGCATGCTCAATTTTCTCAGCTACTCCGAAAAAAAATGGTCCTTCAATTACATAAATAATTCCGTCGGATAGAAATGTAGCATCAACTCTTTGTGTTGTTACACCTCCCTCAATATCTTTAAAGCTATGTTTGTCAATTTTTACGCTTTGATGAATTCTAACAACAAAAAATAGCATGGCTGTAATAACTCCAATTGTTACAGCAACCACCAAATCCACAAAAATCGTGAGAAAAAATGTCATTACCAATACAAAAACGTCGTACCAGGGTGCACGCCTCATAATATGCACAAACTCCGGTATGTCACTCATGTTAAACGCTACAATGAACAAAATTGCAGAAAGTGCAGAAAATGGTATATGAACCGCATAAGGGGCTAAAATAAGCAATATTAAAACTAACACTACAGAATGTACAATGGCTGAAATTGGACCATTGCCTCCATGCCTTATATTGGTAACGGTTCTGGCAATAGCCCCTGTAGACGCAAATCCTCCAAAGAATGGTGCTACTATATTGGCAAGTCCCTGCCCTATCAGCTCTTGATTTGCATTATGTTTCGTCCCAGATATAGAATCTGCTACTGCTGCTGAAAGCAATGATTCAATAGCTCCCAAAAGAGCAATCGTAAATGCAGAGCCTATAAGGTTCACTAAGGTTAAATGAGAAAAATCAGGAAATGTAAATTTAGGAAGAGACTGTGGAATTTTTCCAAAAACCGAGCCTATCGTTGCAATACTGGTAAAATTGAAACTGTACTGGATAAAGGTAGCAAAGAGCATCGCTATTAAAGGAGATGGAACATTTTTTATGTATTTAGGCGTAACAACTAAAATAATTAGACTCACGAGAGATAAAGTAGTCGTTCTAAAGTCTATCTGTGGAAATGCGTTGATTAATATAATAAATTTTTGATAAAATGAAGCATCTATGGGAATAGAAATTGGTAACCCAAAAAAATCTTTCCATTGACTAACAAAGATAATAACTCCAATTCCACTCGTAAATCCAATAATAACGGGATAAGGAATGAATTTGATGGCATTGCCCAACTTCAACACCCCCATACCACAAAGTATCAGTCCAGCCATTATAGTAGCAAATTGCAACCCACCCACCCCGTATTTGGCTGTAATCGTAGCAAGAATAACAACAAATGCACCTGTAGGCCCGGAAACTTGGGTCCTTGTGCCTCCAAAAATCCCTACTATCAAACCAGCAATGATGGCTGTGTAAATACCTTGTGCCGGTTTAACACCAGAAGCTATCGCAAAAGCCATAGCAAGAGGCAATGCAACAACGCCCACAATAATTCCAGCGATAATGTTATTTTTCCAATTTTCAAACTTTAGTAAACCAGCTCTATACGCCTCAATTACCGCTATCATAAGTCAGACTCACTCTTGTTGTTTTAACAAAATTTCACCAACAAACAATCGTTATCACGCAACGGCTCTATAATGCCACCATTATAAAGCAAGTTTATCAAAATCAGCACCAACAAGATCTCCTTGTAAAATATGTACCGCACACTGTAATCACAAACCCGAAACAGTCAAGATTAACTTATCATCTAAGCGCGAGAAGTAATATCGTCATTAATAGGGCATAGCGCTAGAATGGTAAAAATAAAGGGGCAAAAGGACGATATCCCACTTCATATTGCTATAGGAAAAGCCGATATAGCAAAACAATAAGACTGCTGTTAGATCATCACGCTAATTCAAAGGTAGGAAATGAGGATAAAGAGATTCCACTTCATGCCACAATACACAAAAATAACTTAAAATGGAACAACCCCTACTGCAATGCCCTAATCAATGGATATTAATTATGAACTCTATACATCACTCAACCTTGCTATAAAAGAAGATTACAGAGACATTGTAAAATGTTTGCTAAATCAGTACAGCAACGAAATCGTAAATGACATAACAATATTGGCAACATTGGCTAAAAAAAGCGTTTTTCTAGGCTCTGTCGATATTTGATACAAAGTATTATACATCAGCTATATCATGCAGATAGTTGTCTATATTAAACAGGAGGTCACTTGTTTATTTTACTTATCCTATAATTTAGCGCCTGTGCAATATCGAATTCTGTAACATCTGCATTACCTCCCAAATCCGCGATAGTACGAGCAACCTTTAAAACTCTATTAAACCCACGCATTGATAAACTAAACTTTTCTGCAGCTTCTTCAAGAAGTTGGCGTGCTCTAGCATTCAGCGTTATGACCTTTTTTAACATTCCTCCGTCCAGTTCTGAATTCAGTGTTATGGGTAATTCGAAAGCTTCATAACGCTTTTGCTGTATATTTCTTGCATTTGCGACGCGTTTTAAAATATCTGAAGAACTTTCTTCCACGTAAGTAGTGTTATACAATTGCAAAACATTTTCAGCTATCACTTCAACCTGCAAATCAAAGCGATCAAGGAGCGGGCCAGAAACTCTAGACTGATATTCTTCCGCACACCTGGGAGCCCTATGACACATCAATTCATACTTACTGCCGTAATATCCACATCTACATGGATTCATAGCAGCTATTAACTGGAATTTTGCGGGGTATGTGATATGTGTATTTACACGTGCAATGCTAATACTACCCGCTTCAATTGGTTGTCGCAATGATTCTAGAACAGAGCGCGAAAATTCTGGCAATTCATCTAAAAACAATACTCCCAAATGTGCTAGTGTTATTTCTCCAGGTTTCGCATTACGACCTCCTCCCACCATGGCTGGCATGGATGAGGAACAATGCGGATCACGAAATGGTCTATGTTGCACAATTGGACTGGAACTGTTTAATAATCCGGTGATACTTGCTATTATACTAATTTCTAATTTTTCTTCTATGCTAAGCGCAGGTAATATCCCGGGTAATCGCTTAGCTAACATAGACTTTCCAGCCCCCGGAGGTCCTATCATTATCATATTATGTTGACCAGCTGCAGCTATTTCAAGGGCTTTTTTAGCCACTTTCTGCCCTTTTACGTCCTTGAAATCTGGATAATTTAACTCTTCCGATATTGATAGATGCTTAGGACTCGATAAATATTGTTTTCCTGTACAATGATTTATAAGCTCTAGTAAATTCGTTGGTGCAACAATGCTTTTGTTACCAGCCCATACTGCTTCGCTACCGTTATGTTTAGGGCATACTAGCCCCATATTTAGACCTTGAGCTTTTATAGCAGCTGGCAAAACCCCATTTACGCCGGTAATATTCCCATCCAGGGCTAGCTCCCCCATAAATAGGTAATTATCTATTTCTTCTTGGGGGATAATCTGCATAGCAACCAGTAAACCAACGGCAATACCTAAATCAAAATGGCTCCCTTCTTTCAGAACATCAGCAGGAGCTAGATTCACCGTAATTCTTTTTGGTGGGAATCCCAGTCCTATACTAGTGAATGCTGCCCTTACCCTTTCTTTGGACTCAGCAATAGATTTATCAGCAAGACCTACAATATTGAAACAAGGCAGCCCTCCAGGTGCTATATGTACCTGAATATCTATCTTTTTTACTTCAATACCTATAAACGTAATAGTACCTACCCGTGCAAGCATTCAGCCCTTCTGAAGATCTACCAACTTCTTAGACTTTTTTACAGTCCGTTACTGCAAAAAATCTGTCATAATTTCGATCAGCATTGTAATGCATTTTTTATGAAAGTTAAGCTATAATTTGTAGTTTCAAGATTTTTTAACCTTTCTGCAATAAAATCCAACACATCATTTCGTATTTCAAGTGCTTTTAATGACACATTTAGGCAGTTAGCTGAAATGATCCGTATAACACCGAGAGCAGCACGACGTAATGCATACGGATCTTTTGATCCTGTTGGTTTTATGCCTGCACCGAACATTTGATTTAAAGTATCAAGCTTGTCTGCCATAGCCACAATAGCTGAAATTAAGCCTATGGGTACTGCATCTTCCGGCCCACGTGGTTTATGATGTTCACGAATTGCTCGCGCAACCTCTATATCTTCACCTTGATATAATGCGTAGTAATACCCCATAATTCCCTGTAATTCTGGAAATTCTTTTACCATTCCCGTTACTAAATCATTCTTACAAAGTTCTACAGCTCTAACTACCTTACCTGCACTTACACCGTATGTGTCCAAATTCATGTTTATCATTTCCGCCAACTTTACAGCGATATCCTTCATTCTTTCAACTTTATCATGCATATTTCCTATGCTGCTATGAAAAGTAACTTTAGATAGTGCAGCTGCATACTGATCTAGATTTTTTTTACAATCTTGTGTTATAAAAAACTCTGCATCTGTTAGGCGTGCGCGCACTACCTTTTCATTTCCAGAAACAATAGCATTACCACCATCATGTGGTTCAATGTTTGATACAATAACAAAATATGAAGCTACCTTACCTTGCATATCTTGCAACATTAGGTATTTTTGGTGTAATTTTAGTGTGGTAATCAGAACTTCTTCAGGCAGTGCCATAAAATGCTTATCAATCTGTCCTATAAATATCACTGGATTCTCAACTAGCCCCACTATTTCCCCTAGCAAATCCTCATCTGCAATTAATTGTAAATCCATGCCAGATACAGCCAGTGTGACATCTGTTAATATCTTTTGTCTGCGCTCTTCAGGAGATAGTAGCACACTGGCTTGTCTTAATTTAGCGTAATACTCTGATATATTGTCAATAACTATTGGCTCCTCACGAATGAAACGATGTCCATAAGAAATGTTGCTGGCGGTCAAATGTCCAAATTTAATTGGGAGGGACTTGTCATTAAATAGACATAAGATAGAGTGAATAGGACGGATCCATTTTGTGTCATATGTAGACCAACGCATGGATTTTGGCCATACAAAATTGCACAATATCTCTTCCAGTAATGATTTTAGGGTGTCAATGACGTTGGAGTTTGAGTTTTTTTTATAAACCCAAAACCCGTTTTTTTCCTCAAGTTTGCCAACATTATCTAGGTCATATCTACCTAAAAACCCATCTAGAGCCTGCTTTGGCGCTCCAATTCTCGGTCCTCTAATTTCTTCCTCTATTAATTGTTCTGTAGGTATATCCGTTACATGAAATCCAATGCGGCGTGGAGTTACAAAACTTATTGAATTTATATTATTACTACAATGTTTCCATAGTTCATTAACTTTTTTCAAAAATGCATCTAGTAGATTAGAGGCGGCATTTTTTTGCATCAACGCTGGAATTTCTTCAGAAAATATCTCTAACAACAATTCGTTTAACTTGGGCATATCTTTTTTATTTTGTGATATTAGTATGATATTATTCTTACAAGATTATTATTGACGTATTAGTCTGGCATTATTTAGTTCATGTGATTTTTCGGTAGAACGAAACGGATTAATATCTATACCTCCACGCCTTGTGTACCTAGCATAAACTGTCAATCGCTGCGGTCTGCAGTAATTCATTATGTCCATAAAAATTCTTTCTACACACTGTTCATGAAATTCATTATGATTCCTAAAAGACACAATGTATTTCAACAAGCTATCGTGCCTGATATGCAGCCCTTTGTATGAAATTTCTATGGTACCTAAATCTGGTTGCCCTGTCATCAAGCAATTTGATTTTAGCAAATTTGAGTACACGCTCTCCTCATCATATTCGCCTGTGCACTCCAAGAATTTTGGCTCAACATTACCTGTAATTTTACATGCGACGTCAAGGTAATCTATGCAGATACCCGATGGAGATCTAATTTGCAACTGCTGCGTATCTAGATTGACCAATTTGACCTGTACATCGGTCTGTAATATATTGAAAAGGTCCTTAGCTACAGTCTCTCTTACAACACTGGCACTACCAAAATTGCTGTTAAAAAATGAAATCAGGTATAGCTTTAATGATTTTGACTCGACAATAAATGGAGAATTGGCATTGTAGCATATTTCTGCAATTTTTACCTCAGGTTTATTGCTACTGTTAAGCCACGAGACTTCATAAGCATTCCAAAGATCATACCCATAAAATGGTAAAGGATTCTGCACTCCTATTTCGTCTCTTTTAGCTTTGCGTGGTATAGCCCACAACAAATGTGGAGAATGCTGTGCTACATACACTACTTTTTTGCCTAAAACTGGTTGATTCGCAGCCATAAAAGCTAAAATTCATGTGACGATTTGGAATCACCCCAAACGACAACCTCATTTCAGAGTAGACTTCTATTTGAAAATTAATAAGTTATGTACTTAAAGTCTAGATGGATCCCATCCCGCTGCTTTCTGCTTTTCCATTACTTTTCGCGTCCTTATATGCTTTATTAGCATACTTACCGAGTAAGTTCATAAAGGCCTTTCTATCTTCAGCATTATTTACATTACGTAACAATCCGTCCATGGAAGCTACATAATCTTCACTATTGCTGCTGTTTTGCACTCCTATTATATCAGCAAAATTTACCTTTGCCCCATCTGCCGTCCATATAGAGCCATCTTTATACACTTGCTGAATCTGCGAGGTTTTATAAGTTCTCACAGGTAGCAGCTTCCCATCCTTATCCATGGCTGTTACTGCAAACGTGTACTTACCTTCTGGCAATCTATGCTTCTGTATATCGACGCTATACACTTGTACCTCTCCCAGCTGTACCGTTTCCAGTGGAATGCTTTGCGCTAATTTGCTATTGCTGTCAAAGATCTTTATTTCTGCCTTAACCTTATCTTGCCTATCGCCTTCTATTGAATAAATAATAGGTACAGTGTTCAAGTTACTGGTAACACTAAAATCATTCCCTCCTAAAATTGCCTGCTTGCCTACCAACGCACCACTTACGGAAAAAATCCTTCCGTCAATTAAAGTTTGATTTATCTTTTCTAAGTTAGCGTTGGTACTTTTGTTCATATTCATTGTTTCTTGAACAATAGTCATATTAGTGAAACCTTGCACCATTTTGTCAGTATCTACGGGCTCATCTGGCGTCTGGTATTTTAATTGCTGCAGCATTAGCTGAAGAAAAAAATTGCTTTTTTTGTCTATTGCCTTCTGCCTTTCATCAACAGTACTACCTGACGTTGATGAGCGCACCCTTGCACTGTCCTCATGCATTACATTACGTACGGCTTCTTCTCTTTTTGTAATCTGTTCCAGCATGCCAAATCCCTAAAAATAATAATAAACACTTAAACTTTATTAAAAAAAGACACCAGCGCCAATGCTAACAGCACGAAAATAAATTATCAAGATACTTTTGCATAGAATGCGTATTTCAAAAATTTAAACTATTTAATGCTCTTAGATTTTAGCAGTGTGATTAAGGCAGTAGGCCCTTCTTTTTCTATTATGGAGCTAAATTCAGATCTTTGTGTATTTATTAAGCTTATATTTTCTCCTATAATATCCCGTATCAAAATTGTATTAACATCAAATTCTTTACAGCGATAACCAACATTAATGATTCCACCTGGGCTATTACCGCTACTATTGGCACCAGCATTATTTAGAATGATCTGGGTCATAATAAGATATTGCTGATTACTTAATGTTTTGACATCAGTGATATTGAGCACTTGGTCATTATATTCCTTGAATCTAGGAATATATAATCTCACAAGATATGCTTTGTAGTTTATCATATACTCGTTCTGCTCATCTGGAGTGAATTTTCCCCAAGACTTTGCTAAAGCGAATTTCCCCATCCATTCTATATCTACTACCTTTTCAAATAACTTCTGCAATTTATCTGCCTTGTTTTGCTCCGTATCACCGAGGTTAATTATGGCGGTAACATCGCGGGCTGTTTTTGTTATAAAATTTTTCACATTTCCAGCATCTGCATAGGCACAACGCGCCCCATCAGTTACATTTGCGTATGACAGCAATAACACGGTACCTACAACAACCAAAAATTGCAACACACTCCAAAATTTAGCCAATTTCATATTGTTCTAGCTATAAAAAATTTCAGCTACAAAAAAATTGCACCTCACTTACCGTTATTAGATATCAGTGTTAGATAGATAGCAAGCACAAAGTGGACTTTTATACCATTCCCCTTCTAACGTTCACGTTGTTGCGCTGCAGGATTTTGGCGCAGTTGTGTGGTGTTACTACACCCCTTCACCCTTACCACTATATTCCTAGTGCTCATTTTTAAAAACAGAACTTGGTATTTATATTAATTTTGCACAAATTCTTAGTATAATTTTTTAGCATGCTGAAAATCTTAAGAAAAAACTTGCAGTCATGAAAAAAAACCTACGATACGTAACTTGCTATTGCATATTAAATCTTTTTCTTCTATTTAATATAGCACAACGACAAGCTGGCATCCAAGAACAACTTAAATGTCAGCGAGCTGGAGTCTACGCAAATGCAAACAGTGTGCCACCGACTGACGTCTGTGCGGCACCCCTTGCTGCAGACTTGCGCTGGTAGTGAGTGTTACATAATCGCTCTTCGTGGCCGTTTAACCAACGACTACAAGATGGTAAATAACAACCTATTATCTATATTATCAAAATGTCAGAAAATAATCAAACAGTAAATACTACTAATATATTAAATAATAAAACATCAGATACTGCTGGTATAATAAGTTCTTCATTGAGCTGGGCATGGGCACGAGTTCCAAATTTTAAGGAAGTCCTCACGTCTTCAGTGCCACAGGCGATAGTTACCGTATTAGCAGAGGGATGGCTTAATAAATTTGGCTATAATCCTGTTGCAAAAGCCTTTATAAGAGACTTTCTCAAAGTTCCATCCAATGTTGCTTCTGTATTGTTTGAAAATGAACTAGGCGGTACTGGAGTTAAATATGACATAGGAAATGTGTACGGTGGCTTAACAAAAGCTTTCTGTAAAGCTTCCATCATCTCAATAGGGCAGTGTTCTGCTCATGGAGTGGATAACAAAGAGTATCTTGCAGCATGGGGTAGAGGAGCAAATTACGTATGTGAGCCTATTGTAAGGTTTTTCGCTCTTACATCGCAAGATAAACAAAAGTTAAATGATACAACGACCGAGTATTTTACCTTCATGGCGGGGAATATGAATTTAAAATTAGCTGGTCGAGCATTGCTTGAAGGAGCTGTTAAAACTACTATTTCAGATCAAGTTGGAGAAACCCTTAACAAGTATAATATTCCGCAAAAGATTAAGGGATCTTATGTGAGTGCAGAATCATGGTTCCTCAGCTTTGTTGTAGGTCAAGGTATGCAATTAGCGCTTGAGACTACTATGTTGTCAAAACTTAGTACGATAAATCATGGATCTAAGGGAGGAATCGCGTTTAAAGTTGCTGCAGCTGGGGCCTTAATTCTTATCGATATAGTTGCAAAAATAGGAACTGAAGTAATTACTACATACCTTCTAGCTCCATTTGTAAGAATTGGGCAAGATGGCGTTGGTGCTGCTGTAGATTGGTTGATGCCAAAAAGTCATGTAACTGAACCTAAGCTTCATCAGTATTACGGTACTGATTATCATAATAATACTACTTTAGGTCACGACAATGGCAGCATCCTTTCGCTTCATAACGACAACGCTACTGATCATCATGATTTGTAGTATGTAAGCAGGCAATTTTGCAGGGGTTGCGGTACTCTTATACTAAATTTATGGAGCAACTGCGAGAGTACCATCCCCTCTTGATTTTTGATTAAAACGTAACATAACTCAATCAAATTTTGTTCTACTGCACATACTTACACATCAGTGCTAGGCAAATGACAAACACCAAGTGGACTTTGTGTGCTAGCTTTTTGTCTTCCTGCTATGCAGGTCTTTTGGTGTGTAAAAAACCTTAAGGGAAATTTACAATCATAAAAAAAATCTATGATATACAACTTATTGTTGTATATTAAATTTTTTTCTTATACGATGCGACACAACAACAAACAGGCATCCAAGATTAACCTGGACGCCTAGGAGTTGGGGCCGTACAAACGCCGGTAGTGCGCCACCAATTGGTATCTGCGCGGCGCAACCGCGAGCTTGCACTGGCAAACACTCATAATCACTTTTGCGGCTGTTTGATCAACAGCTACAAAGTGATAAACAACAACCCATTATGTATGCTATCAATATGTCAAAAAATAGTCAAATAACAAATACTACCAATATATTAAATAATTCAACAATGGATACTGCTAGTGTAATAAGTACTTCATTAAGCTGGACGTGGGCACGAGTTCCAAATTTCAAGGAAGTTCTAACGTCCTCAACTCCGACAGCAATAGTGACAGTATTAGCAGAGGGGTGGCTCAATAAATTTGGCTATAATCCTGTTGCAAAAGCCTTTATAAGAGACTTTCTCAAAGTTCCATCCAATGTTGCTTCTGTATTGTTTGAAAATGAACTAGGCGGTACTGGAGTTAAATATGACATAGGAAATGTGTACGGCGGCTTAACAAAAGCTTTCTGTAAAGCTTCCGTCATCTCAGTAGGGCAGTATACTGCTCATGGGGCAACTAACAAAGAGTATCTTGCGGCATGGGGTAGAGGGGCAAATTATGCATGTGAGCCTCTTGTAAGACTTTTTGCTCTTACATCGAAAGATAAACAAAAATTACATGATACGGAGACCGGGTATTTTACCTTTATGCGGGAAAATATGAACTTTAAGTTGGCTGGTCGAGCAGTAGTTGAAGGTATTGCTAAGAATGCTGTTGCAGATAATGTTGGAGAAGTTCTCAATAAATATCATGTTCCGCAGAATATTAAAGGAGCTTACGTGAAAGCGGAGGGAAAATTCATTAGCGCTATTGTAGGTCAAGGTGTTCAATTAACACTTGAAACTACTATGCTAACGAAATTCGGTACAATCAATCATGGAGTCAGGGGGCCTGTATTGAAAGTTGTTGCAGTAGCAGCTTTGGTTGCTATTGATATAGTTGCAAAAATAGGAGCCGAAATAATCACCACATACCTTCTAGCTCCATTTGTAAGAATTGGGCAAGATGGCGTTGGTGCTGCTGTAGATTGGTTGATGCCAAAAAGTCATGTAACTGAACCTAAGCTTCATCAGTATTACGGTACTGATTATCATAATAACACTACACTAGGTCATGATAATGGTAGCATTCTTCCGTCTCATGACAACAACGCTACTGATCATCATGATTTGTAGTATGTGAGCTTTTGCGGGGTCACGGTACTCTTTACGTTAAATTTATGAAGTAACTGCAAAAAGAGTACCCCCCATATCAAAGTGGGCTTTTGCTTGACATAGCACCTTGATTTTTGGTTGAAACGTGACCAAAGTAACTCAATTAATCTTTGTCCTCCTGTACGTATTTACAGAGCTCAAAGTCTTCCAAGTTATCGTAGATATTCAAATGATCGAGTGGGGTATGGGAGGAGTAGGAAATTAAATTGGTAGTACGCGAGTCTAGTGGAGGGTATGAGAAAGAAATTTGCCGGGAAGTATCTCTATTAACTGATAAGAAAAATTAGAACTGCCATCGTGGGTGGGTGCAAGCAAACGCACCATCCAATGGTGTCGTAACGCTCAAGTACACACAAAAAATAAAAAGAAACAAAAAAGATTAATTGCTCCCATAGTTAAATAAAAATAGGTTGGTTTTTGAAGGCAGCGTCTACAGCATATGCTAAAGAAGGAAGAGTATTTTTTTCAATATTTTGCCCGACGCCTTTAAATTGGCCAAAAATTTCTCGATTGGATTTAAATCTGGTGAATAAGGAGGTAAAAATAACAGATAACATTTTGCCTCTTCTATCATTTTCCTTGCATTTTGTGACTTATGGAAGCTAGCATTATCCGTGATGACTGTCTGACCAGGCTTTAACGCAGATATCAGATGAATAACTTTGTATCGCAAGTGTCCTTAATAGCACATTGCCGCTAAATCTGGCTACAAAGTTCTCCTTAGAATATCTTCTACCTGATATGGAATCACATATCTTGCCCTTTTTTCGCATATCCACGCTCTTTATAAAGATATTTCTGTATTCCACTTTCGGTCAATATACACCAAATTATCTCGAGATGTTGATGATATTTCTCTAAAAACTCTTCTTTTGTCTCGAGAATCTACTTCTTTGTAAAGTGTTCTTTTTTTTGAAAACAACCCACATCCTTTGAAAGACGCAACATATGCCAGTTGCAGTCATTCCGACCATCGTACCTATTTCTTCCTATGCCAAATTCAGATTTCCTATAATAATTTGCATCAACTGTTCATGATTTGCTTTAATTGGCTTATTGCCATTCTTTTTAACCTCAACTATGGATTAGAACAGAAAAAGAGATAGAAGGTTTGGAGGTTTTGAGGCAGTATGCAGGAAGAGAAAATAGAATATGTTTACAGCCAATGCCAAAGGGAGCGATGTCTAGTATGTTCGAGCTCGAATCGACTTTTGAGTACAGAAAAAACAGTTTCGATAACCGAACGTTGCGAAGTAAAATTTTTTCAAACAAGTGCATTAGGGCGTTTTGCATACCTTTTTTAATTCCCGTAACTAATTTCAGGCCTCTATTATGTAATGCTTCGAAAAGTTCCTTTTTTATGTACCATTTATCCCCAAACAACAAGCCAGTTAGGCGTTTTGTGATGGATGGAACTGGCACTCTGTCGTCAACATTGCCAGACGTCGGTTGAATTCCTTGAATTTCACCTATTTCATTAATCACCAGGCAACCCGTAGAACCAGCCCTTACTTGCTTTACCTAGAGCTTTGCACCAACCAGCAAACACTTTATTTCACGTAATTCTCTGCGGATGACAAACAGCTCTGTATATTCCAGTACATTTCGCCTGATTGTAATACCATTCAATCAAAAATGCCAAATAACTTAATGCTAAAAATCCTTCATATGAAGGCAAAGTAGAAGAATCTTTTTTGTAAAGTTGAAGATAACTGTGA
>CAXOVX010000058.1:0-77781 GCA_964213345.1 Alphaproteobacteria bacterium
CTAAAATCATTCAAATAATAGCGTCTTTAACTCCTGAAAATACAAAAACTCCAGCATCAGTCCCTTTATCCATTCCTTAGCCTTACTTCGGGTTAAAAAGTGAAACTTGGTACTATTCTTCCAACATTAGGCCACGTATCAATTACGAGCATCGATGCCGTGTTTTTGGTTTTCTGATTTTATCATCACACGATCAACAAAGTTTTGTTGTTGTCTTGTTTCTTGTTTCAAAGGTGGTATTTCTGGTGGTGGTGGAAGGTTCTCATAGTCTGTTCTGACTTGCTGTATTTCTTTCCTCATAGCTGCTACGTCTAGTCCTAAATCGCTCATAGTCTGCTTATATTCCTTGTGTTCATACAAAGGAGAGCTTTTCTCGATAAGACCGCTGGAGGAAAAAGTGGTAGCCAAATCCCGTACATTAGCCATAACGCCAGTATTGTACATTTTTTTTGCCTCTTCAGGATGTGATTTTGCAAGTGCTGCAAGAACTTGATCTTTTTCTAAAGGCTGAGTGCCCGCATATTCACTTAAACGTTCCTTAAACCTAATAAGTGTCATATTTTCCGCAGTTTTTTCATACTCTTTTTCTACTTGCTCTAATTTTTCAGGCTTGACTATCTGCAATACGCGCTTCTGCTTCTCTTGCAACATCTCGCGTTTTTCTACTACTTCTTGTTTTTTTTGTCCTAATTGTGCCTCCAACTCCCCAAGATTGCATTGATGTTGTTCGGGGGGGTAATATATCTTTAAATCTTTTGATTAATTCCCGTAGCTCGCTTTTTTTGCTTTGTAATTCTTTTTTATCTTCATAGCTTTTTTCTACCAATGTGGCATAGCTTAGGTCATTTATTTTTTTCCTAATTTCTACAGCATTTTGTATATTTTGTACTTCCATATTTAAAAGGCGTATTTCAGAATTACTATTAGTTTTATATTCTACAAAATCCTGTGTTGCCTTTTTTTGTGCAGTAGTTAAATCTTGGATATGAGTTACGCAATACTCTGCAGCTTCATGGCGAATAGTATCCATACCTTTACCGACATCACGCATAGCTTTCAACTCCATTTCTCGAGTATATCTTGCAACATTCAGGTAATCCAATCCCTTACTAGTTGTATACTCTAGTCCCAAAAGGACTTTATTTTTTTCAATATCATTTAACAAGTCAATGTACTGATCTTTGTACGCTCTCCGTTCCTGGGATGTTATGCCCAAATCACCTGCTAAACTCAATGCAGGTGGAATTAATAACATGTAAGCCAAGCCCCCTCCTAGCCCTGCTCCTATACTGCTTGCTGCTGACAGTATCGATAGTAATGTAGTTGTATTCTCTAATCCCTTGAATGCTATATTATCTATTGTGTTCGTGATGCCCTTTTCCCCACTATGTTGAGGTATATCTTTTGCGCCTAAAATGGGTTGTTTGCTTGTGCTAATATCTTTCAGCGTGGCATTAAGAGTTTTTGGATCTATGGTAAAAGCGGATTCTCCCACATATTTAGATAATGCCTGTAATTCGGGATATTTTATTATTTCTCGTTGCTTTTGTTTCTCTAATTTTGCTATTTTTCCTAATACCTTATCTTCATTTCTTATCTTATTTAAATTACTTTGGCGCTGACCTTCTACTATATATTGTCCCACTAACGCAGCTGTAGTAATGAGAAAAAATGCCAAGCCTACTGCAAAGCCGAAAGGCCCCATAAAAATTCCTAGCGCGCTGATGGCTATTGTAGCGACTCTAAGAACTGGATCACTTGTGCAAAAATTTATAGCTTTTTTGAAAAATCCAACTACTGGTGTAAAAACAGACTTAGAGATCTTGGATTTACTGGCTGGCTCATCTGCTTCAAGTTGTTTACTAACTTCATCAACGCTAAACGTAATTTGCTTACCAACTTTCTGTTTTTGAGCTTGATGGTATAATTCCGCAGGATTGTCACGAGCAATATCGACGCCTTTTTTGACACCAATAATGGTATAGAAAAGTGCACTTATGCCCCTTAGTATGCTCAGTACTACACCCATTTTATCAAAATATATATTTGCGTTTGTACAACAATATCAAAATTTCCCCAAACTGAAAGATATAGTTACAAGTGTAACAGAATATATATTAAAATTAAATATTTTTGTCAAAGTATAACCCATTTCTATTTTTTCGGTTTGTAGGTATAGCATGTACACGGCACAACATAGTATTGCGTAAAACAATAGATTCATTTGGTTATTTATACCAACAATGCCAAGACATACACCAGATAGCGTGTAAAATCGACGTACGCTTTCGGGATTACCCAATTTTAAGATTACCTCCTTAGATCTTGCATTTACTCCTTGAGGCATTCTTTTTGAATTATACACTATATTATGGCCTATGGTACATAAAACACTGCTTATATAAAGCAAAGCTGGGGTTATGCTCCAAAATTGCGTTACACTAAACCACGACATAAAAATGCCTATATTATAAATGAATCCACGGATAATAAATTGGTATCCAATCCACTTTTTTACGAACAAATACGTAAAAGAACATACAAGCCAAATAGCACCTATTTTTACGGCAGTGACAGGTAATGTGAACAGCAAAACAATTACTAAGATCGACAATATCAATAATTCACAAATAGACCGCTTAATGTGTGTATTAGCATCATGAGTATCTTTGAAATTGCATTTTTGTAATTTTGTACGAAAGATGATAGCTTTCAGGATTACATTATTTAAAATAGAATAAATCCTGTATACACAAGCGATTCCTATGCTGAAAATTGTAAAATACTTGATTATTTGCATAGGACGTAAAGAACCTAGGATAACACTCCACCACATAGGTAGCATAAGTAATATGCAAGATTGCTTTCTATAAAAGCGCCTTATGAGCTTATTGTAGAGATAAGGGTATAATGCGTGTTGTTTAGTTTTTAGGAGAACATCGCGTAAATTTCGTATTATTTTTGATAACGCCATCATAGCCTCAAAGCAATATGTGCGGTGTAGTCATGAAAATATCCTACTCTTCATTTAATAGACTTTGCCTTTATTTTTCTATAAAAAATATTTTTTTGCTAAACTTTTCCCGTTTGACGATTATTTTTCATCCTTGCTGTAAGGATTAAAGCTTTTTTGAAGGAAGAAACGTAGAGGCATGCCATATAATTTAAAGCGCTCTGCCAGCGATCTTTTTAAATATTTAATGTAGGATTTTGGAAGATGGGCAGGTTTGTTGGTAAATAAACAAAAAGTTGGCGGCTTTACTGCAACTTGGGTTAAATATTTAATTTTTACGCGCTGCTTATTTATTCCCACTATGGGGGGGGGGGACGTTTCCATCGCACTGTATGCCCACTTATTTAAAGCGGAAGTAGGTATTTGCTTTATCCATTGTTTCCAGCTGTGTTTTACTACTTCAAGTAAACGAATTACATCTTTATCGTATAAAGCAGAAAAATATATAACTGGGGTTTCTTCGATATCTGTTAGAGAGTGTGATAACTCATATTTTGTATATTTACGTAGCGCAGCCACATTTTCGACTAAATCACATTTATTTAGCACTATAACAACGCATTTCCCTTCGTTAATTGCAATATGAGCTATGGATAAATCTTGTTTTTCAAATGGATGTAGAGCATCCATCATTAATATTACGACATGCGCACGCCTTATTGCAGCTATGCTTTGTCCTACTGCATTTACCTCAATCTGATCGTCAATCTTACTCTTTTTTCTCATTCCAGCGGTATCTATTAGTGATACTATTTCTCCCTTTATACTAATTGCTTCGGAAATGGAATCTCTTGTTGTTCCTGCTTGTTCTGCAGTTATAACGCGTTCATATCCTATAATTTTATTGAATAAAGTTGATTTTCCTACATTTGGCCTTCCGACTATGGCCAGAATAATATTAGAAGTTGTATCCACGCCAGGTAGAGCAGTGTGTTCTTCTTTATGTTCTTGCTCTAGAATTTCACCATCTGCAGTTTTTATTACATCATTATTTTTTTTATATATTACTGATAATCTTTCATACAACGTGTCGAAGCCTAGCCCGTGTAGTGCGGAAATATATAGCGGCTCACCTAATCCAAACTTAAACAAATAATTTTGATCAAGCTCGGTGTAGGCCGCTTTGCCTTCGCTTTTATTTATAACCAAGATTGTTTCGTTATTAGATTTATGCTTACGTATTAAGGTAGCAAAATCTAGATCGTCACTACTGACACCACCCTTACCGTCTATCATAAACAACACTACATTGGCTTCCTGTACAGCTGAAACAGTTTGTTGTACCATTGAAGTGTGCAACCCCTGCGTGTTACTTTTTTCCCACCCTGCCGTATCCACAGCGATAAAATCTATACCCCACAAATGAGCAGCGTATTGCTTCTTATCTCTTGTAACTCCAGGTAATTCATTTACTATAGCCAGTCTTTTATCACAAAGTTTATTGAACAAAGTTGATTTCCCAACATTTGGTTTACCAACTATAGCTATTTTAAAGATCATAATAAAAAGACACTAAACCGGTTTTATAGACCAAGAAGAAATTTTCCAAAAGGAACCATCTCCTCAGCTTATATACTTGCGAATACCATTTGTCAGCATACTATTTAACTTTTTGTACAGATTTTGTATACGTAGGTAGGACTTATGCACTATATCTTCTGCTATTACCCCATTTGCAATACCTTGAAGTATAGCGTTAATAATTCTATCTGGTGTGACAATACCCCACATATTAACAAATTTTGGGTGATTACTAAAGATAAAGATATCCACTCCCTGAGTACTTTTCCTCCTTCTTGATCGGTTGCAATAAAAATATTATTTTCCCCTGTTTGTTGTTTAAATGCAGATAGCATTTCCTTCAGAGCTATGGGGGAAGTTATATTATGGCCATATAATATGATCCCTCCTATTTTGCCGGCTGCTACAAAATTCAAAGTATCTTTGACACTTGACTCTCGTAATGTTAAACCAGTAAAGCCCAACATAATCATCGCAGCAATTTTTCTGACAATTTCATAATTTATACTTTGGCGTATGCATCAAGCATTAGATGTACAGTTCTGTCAAGAAGTAGAAGAATCGTAAAAGGATTTTGGAGATTTTGTCTATTATCAAATGAAAAATAGTAGTAAGTGATGATTAAAGTATATTATGTAAATATGAAGATTTCTATTTTGGCAACTACAGTTACTAATGTAAAGATGATGGGTGGCCATATAGCAAAAATTGTGGAGAGATAGCACTTGAACAGATTGATGAAGAAGTGGATATAGAAAGTATGTATGATGCTATGGATTAGCAAGGAGCGTTATTTGGATGGAAAATGTATGAAGAAAAGAAAAGTGGTGATGTGAGTCCAAAGAAAAAGGGTAATAAGCCAACTAAAGCCAATTATGAGCAGTTGGAGTGAATTATTACATGGAATCCAAATTTAACACGGAAAACAGATGCAATAGTTGGTATGACTGCAACTGGGATATGTCGTGCGTTTCAAAAAAATGGGAGTGGTTTTCAAAAAAAAGTATACTCTACAGAGTTTATAATTTGGTTAGAAATACATTAATAAACTCCAGTTTGGGATTAGAACGAAGTATTGATGGCAGGTTTCGTAGGTTTCAAGCAATAAGAGAGTAAAGTTGAGAAGATATGTACAATACGTTCCAAATTGACCTATGGCGAGTATGTTCGAGTTCGAAATAGCGCGCTAAGTACTGAAAAACCCGTTTCAATTATAGAACGTTTTCTGAGTAAGATTTTTTCAAATAAAAGCATAAGTTTATTTATCATACCTTTTTTGATGCCGGTAATCAATTTTACTCCTTTTTCATACGATTCATGAAATAATTCTTGTTTTATGTATCCCTTATCGCCAAGAAGTAACCCAGTTAAGCGTTTTGCTAGGTATAGCACTGGTTCTCTATCATCAACATTTCCTGCTGTTAATTGAAGAGATTGTATTTCCCCTTTCTCATTAATTATCAGATGCAGTTTAAACCCGTAAAGCCAACCTTTAGTAGTCTTGCCGATCTTCGCAATTCCCGCAAATACCTTACTTTTTGGATGACAAACGGCTATTGGCGTTGAATCTACGTATGATATTCCGGTGTCCCTCGCTCCATGACAATACCACTCAAGTAATAGTGCTAAATGCGCTAATACACAACTTTTTAGTTCTATAAAACGATTATAAGAGGGTTGCATAACTATTGTAAAAATACTTAAAATTTTTACATGGTGATTGATGGTATAATAATACAATAATCATGATCTCGGAATATCGCATCCCTGGGACTCTTGTCGGTGTACAATGTGGTGTAATATCAGACAATGCTCTCTTATTTAGCCATGCTTCAACTGAATTGCAAAAATCGTCGACAAAAACGAATAATTCTGTTATATCTTTCTTCATATAGGTGTTCTATGTAAATGTTTCATGATAAAAATATATATATATGAAATACCTATGATATATCTTGTAACCTACGTCAATACCTCATTTCTCCCACTTCTTAATCCCAAACTGGGGTTATTAAAACAGTAGGAGATAGATTTTGCTTTTTTTATAAAATAGAATGAGGAGATAATGGCAAAAATGATTGCTGGAAACAGCTGTAAGGATCTAGCTTATGGTTTAAGCCAATATCTAGGACTGGAATATTGGGATGTAAAAATAAAACGGTTTGCTGACGAAGAATTAAGAGTACAGCTTACCGCGCATCTCTATGAAGAAGATGCCATCATTGTGCAATCCACTTGCAAGCCTGCTAATGACCACCTTATGGAGCTATTATTACTTGTGGATGCTGCAAAACGTTCGGGGGCGCACAAGGTTATTGCACTCATTCCATATTTTGGTTATAGCCGTCAAGACCGGCCTTTCTATGAATGGGGTCCAACTTCAGCGCGGCTTGTTGCAACTATGCTGGAAGCGGCTGGCGTTGATCATCTTATTACCTTGGATCTGCATTCGAAGCAATCCGAAGGGTTTTTCAAAATAGGAGTGCAGAATATCGACTCTATTCCATTATTTGCTTCAACCATTGATAAATCTCGAGATTTAGTGGTCGTATCTCCAGATGTAGGCGGTTTAATTCGTGCAAGAAAATTATCAGAGAGTTTAGACTGCGGTCTTGCAATTATTAACAAAAGCCGCAAAGAACATAATACGTGTCAGATGGATGATATTATTGGCAACGTGACTAGAAAACATTGCATTATAGTTGATGACATAACTGACACTGGAGGAACATTATGCAAGGCATCCATACTACTCAGGGAGCACGGAGCCTTCAGTGTACAAGTCGTTGTGACACACCCAGTTCTTTCAGGCAACGCTACAGCTAGGTTGGAGCAAGCACCTATAGAGAAAATTATAACAACTGGTAGCGTTCCGCAGAATTCACTACCAGCAAAATTTGAAATTGTAAACATCATACCTCTTATAGCCAGTGCGCTCGTGAGAGTTATGCCAAGTCCCATTCTTCAATAAAAGCACTAGGGGAGTTCAATAATGAGGGCGCGAGGAGTGTACATGACTGAACCTGAATTTTGCAGCGCAACAACATGAATGTTAAAAAGGAGACTTGGTATTATGGGACTGTTGGTGGCTGGAGTTTTTGTATTTTCAGGAGTTAAAGACGCTATTATAAAAATGATTTTAGCTAAGGAATGTGTCTTATAGACTGTGTTTAAAATTTATTATTTGTGTATTCTAGAAGATTCTCTATATTTTTGGTGATTAGCTATACCAATCCCTTGATTGGCAGGGTCAATATGCACAACGTTTTAAATAAAAACGAATAGCATGCATAAGTGCTGAAAACTTATTCTTTGCTATGCTAAAGAGGCGTGAATATATAGTATCTTTAGAAAAGACCCACTCAAAAGGCGCCCTCCATATAGAATCCGAAGGGTCGAACCCACCATTTTTACCCTTCCTATCAGTCTTCTTAATTCCTCCAAGATGCCCTCTTTTAGCTATGGCTATAGTTTTGGCAGGAGACGTGCAATACCCATTATCTGCGTATATAGAGCGCCTAGACGGGCACACATGTTTAAATCCCTGGGCATCTGTTAACGTTTGCTGGTGTAATCGTCGCCTTATCTACACTCACATGTTTTTTATAACCATACAAAAACTTAGTACCACCTTTACAGCCGATCTTAGCTTGTTTATCATGTGCCACTTTAGACAAAACTTCATTATTCAGTTTTTTATATTTCTTCCGCCTTGCCTCATCTCTCTCTTCCCACAAACTTGCCTTCGATATTAGGTGCGATGCATCAACAAATGTAAATACCTCGCTTATATAATTGCGCCATAAGCTGATCTCTGAAAATACTAAATATCCTAGATAGCTTTGGTCCCTATCTTTTCCCTTAGCTTACTAAATACGCTATAATCTGGAGTCGCATCCCTTAAATCAAACTCACAAAACCACTTTGCTGCGTTGCCATCACTCTATCTTTCAAGTTCTTATCGCTCAAATCTTCCATCAATTGCAGAAGCACTTAAATAGCCTATGAACTCTGTAACCTTTGTAATTAGCTGGCAACTCAACTGCTGATAACTCACCACTAATTGCCGCAAAATTAAATAATGCCTTGAAACTCCTCTATTGATTATCCCTAGATACCAACTCTTCCAAACTCACCATTATTATTTGACTTAATACCATTCACCTACCATTTATCTTCCACACCTACATGAATAATACCTTTTATCTCATCTCACAACAGCTCCTTGATATAAAGCATTCCGGATGATGTTAATGGCATCCTCAATTGTCGCGGTACTCTGCGCGCCGCTTGCCATATAGCGCAGAATAATCTGGCCTGCATCAAATTCAGCTTTATCTGCAATAATAGCAAAATCGACCCCTTTCTTATTGGCATATTTCATTTGTGCTCCTAGTGATTTTCGAGCAAGATATAGCTCGGTATTGATATCGCTATCACGCAATATTTTAGCCATTTGTATGTATTGCAGCATAAAATCGGGGTTCTGTGTTGTGATCAAAACTCGAGCTGGAGTTTCAGCCTCTGCTTTGATAATGCCAGCTTCAATCAGTTTGGGGATAAGCCTTGAAATACCAATGGAAAACCCAACTCCTGGAAGTTGCTTGCTGCTGAAAGTACCAGCTAGATTTGCATATCTTCCACCACCACAAACACTTCCTAATTCAAGGTAATCCAGAAGTCTGGTTTCAGATACGGTACCAGTATAGTAGTTTAAGCCCCTAGCAAGAGCAGGGGCAATTTGTAAAAATGAATTTGGGATTCCAAAGGCTTGAGTATTATGCAATACCTCTTGTAACTCAGAAATGCCGGTAACAAATTCTTCATTGGTGCATAAAGCCTTTAGATACCGAATCCATTCTGCATTGCTCATCTGCCTCGATGTTATGTCCACAATTACCCCTGCATCACTCATACTCAACCCTTGAGAAATGAGTTCCGATTGTAGTATATCTGACGTAATTTTTTCCGCTTTATCAATGGTTCGCATAATAGGTGAGATATTTCCCTCTGAGATGCCAAAAGCTTTAATTAATCCTGTTAAAATATAACGATTATTGATTTTTATAATAAAACGTGTAAGACCAATTGCTCTAAAAACATTATATATTACGGATAGCACCTCAGCATCATGAATAAGAGATAATGCTCCATCACCAATAATGTCAATATCACACTGATAAAATTGCCTATATCTCCCTGCTTGAGGCCTTTCTCCCCGCCACACAGGTGCGATATGATAACGCCTGTATGGAAAAGTAAGATTGCCATAGTGTTGCGCAACATATCTAGCTAGCGGCACTGTAAGGTCAAACCTGAGAGCAAGATCTTTTTTTTCGGCCCCATCAACATCAGCAAGTCTATGTATTCCATAAATTTCACTATCATTACCCTTTGCAAGCAGGGTGGAAATGCGCTCAACTACAGGTGTATCAAGCGGCGTAAAGCCATATAACTCGAATTGTCTTCTTATAATTTCTACCGTGCGATTAAATGCAATCTGATCACGTGGCAGAAATTCTGGAAATCCAGAAATATTGTTTAACATATACACTCCTAAGTTAAGTACGGTTTTCTTCACGGATAATCTTATTGGCAAGTTGCATAACATTTTCGGCAATTCTAGAGTCTAAAGCAGCTGCAATTTCGTCTAGCAACAAAATTTTAGAATCAGCAATCACCGCCATAACAAGGCCAAGAGCTTATTGTTGCTCTCCTGATAAATTGCCAACTAGTTCCATCTAGCCGATCCTTAAACCCATGTCAAGCATTGATAGTTTTTCTCGGAAAGCTTGGATCCTTGCATGTGTAACGCAAAGCTGATATATAACTAAGACTGCTACTGAAGGATTATATCCGCAAAATATTGTATAACGAATAAAATTTTCAGATATAAAATCAGATATAAACAAGAGTGGCTTGCTTTGCACTAGATCAGTATATGATTGTTAGGAAAATAAGTACTCTTCTACTTTAATTTTCTTGAACACATTACAGGAAGGGCTAAATAAATAGCCGCTTTGCACAGAGCTGAAGATCTCTAGTAATCTTTCTAAAACGCTTAAAGCTAATTATTTATACAACCAAGAAGCCAACAAGAAGGGGAGATTTTGCTGAATTGTTAAGTAACGAAAAGCAGGGAGCATTTATTAAAGCTCCGTAATTGAAAAAGAAGAAACAATCTTTAGAAGCTGCCATCGTGGATGGGTGCAAGCAAATACACCATCCGACAGCATCATAAAATATAATAAAGTAATCTCGGTAAAATGTTATACGAAGTAATTTATTGGAGCAGCTATGTGGATTGCCAGAACTGGGGCGCGGTGGAGGGCTCTACCTTGTGAATATGGAATGGTCGAGTGTACACAAAAGGTTTATGAGATGGAGTAAAGCTGGAGTGTGGCAAATGATTTTTGATACCCTTGCTGTTGATGAAGACACAGAGTGGAAAATGGTGGATTCTGCAGTAATTAGGGCGCATCAACGTGCAGTTGGTGCGAGAAAGAAATATAAAGAATGGGTACGTAAGAACAGGAGTTAGGCAGATCTAAAGATGGCCTCGGAAACCCTTTGAGATTCTTTATTACAGCCAACAAAGATCTAATTATACCAAAAGGCATATGGAGGCCCTTATTGCGCCTTATTGCAGACAAAGGATTGATGTAAATTACATAGTGGATGCAGTAAATTTAGCTCATGCCCAAGCTGTAATCCCGCCTCATAGCCATAGAAAGGTACTCCGCGAATATGATATCGAGCTTTATAAAGAAAGAAATTTAATCGAAAAAATGTTTAATAAGCTCAAGCACTTTCGTAGTATTACTACACGTTACGATAGATTGGCTATTACTTTCCTTGCTTTTCTTGATATAACGGCGATTTTTATTTGGCTAAAATAAATGTTGACAAATCCTAGGAGCACAATAGTGAGGGCAAAGGAGGTAGTAATCTACATGACTGAATCTGAATCCAGCAGTGCAACAACGGTGGGTATTAAAAAGAGGAATTGATATTATTCCAAGGTCTATTTGCTAATATATGATCGCTTACTTTATCCGTCTTTAATTCTGTATCGTGAAGCAATTTTACGGTGTGTGTGCCATGTTTCTTAAGATCAGTGAATGTAATAGTATGTTTGGCTGTATTGCAAGCTTCATCATTAGCTAAATTTATAAACAATTTGATCTTAGGTACTGTATAGGAACTATTAAGAGATGATTGGGGCATACAGTATTGCTTGTAATGTTGACTATCATCCAAATTTTCAAGTGCATTAATGATGATTATTGCATTATCTTGCTGCAAAACACAAGATTTTGCGTTACAGTCACCATATTTATGATGATTTAGGCTTCTTGGCAGAAAATTGGCACTCCCGATGGTTTGCTGCCACACACTGCGTACATACCTTTCTACCTGCAGTGAAGAAAGTACTAGGGGACTATCTTTTGCTTCTTGCTCTTTTTTATCTCCATTAATTAAAATTTCTTTTGCTGCAAATAACTTTCCACTTCCAGAGATAATTATATCAACTTTTTGATGTTGAAATAATTCAGTGATACTGAGTAAAAAAGCACATACACTAAAGTATTTTAGCAATTTACTAGTACTCAAGCATATAAATAGTATGCAAAAGGTAATGAGAGTAATGTAAAAATCACTAAAGCTGGGTAAATAAATGGTAGCTTTGGGTAATTTTGCGATAAGGTGAGATATATTTAGCATGAGGTCTATGCCGTGCCCCATAGGTATCAGCGCTATGTTTTCAAGATGAAATGGCATTAATAGTAGTGCTATCATTCCTAACGGCATTATAAAAAAATCACTCAGTGGAACGCATATCAAGTTGGCTATGACGCTATATGGAGAGAATTGATTAAAGTGATATATAATAAATGGAGCAGTAGCTAGCCCAGCAGCTGCAGATGAAATGGGTAATGTAATTACGTATCCAGCAATCTTACCGAGTACTGCTCTGTATTTATGCAACGAGAGGTTAAACCCTTTTGTGGCGTGCGCTTGCGATTTTTTGGTATTTAAATATTGAAATGTAGCAATAAGGCTTATACAAGCGGCGAAAGACATTTGTAAACTTGCATTGAACAGCATTTCGGGAGTAACTAATAGGATTACAATGGCAGCAACGCTCAATCCCCTAAAAGGGTCAGAATTACGATCAATTATTATAGCCAAGAATACTAAAGTTGAAGTAATAAAAGCTCTTTGTGCAGATACTGGAGCACCGGAAATTAGCAGGTAAAGAAAACTAAACAGGATTGCAATCATTCCTGCTAATTTTTTAGTTTCTAAAAATCTCGTAATGCTAATGCAATAGGATGATAGTAATTTAACTACCATAAATACTATTCCTGCCACAACAGCGATATGCATGCCGGAAATGGCAATTAAGTGCGCTGTTCCTGCAATGCGCATTGCTTCATGATCGTTAGGTGCAATCTCCGAGGCTTCCCCTACAAGTAGACCAGCTGTAATGACACCAGCAGCTCCAGGTATAGCATTTTTGATTTTTTCTGTAATTTGTTTACGTAAATCGTTAAGCCATTTTGTGGCTTTTTCCAATAAAGATTGGTGCGTATAAGCCGCTTCTTTGGTTGTTATGATTTTATTTTCTATGATTTTAGGGTTATTTACGGCATAGCCAATTGCTCCTATTTGTTTAAAATAGGCAAAACGGGCAAAGTCAAAACCATTTGGAAATACGGGAAATGGTGGAGGCATAAGTATGCCCTTTACAAATATGTGATCACCTATTTTTAGGCTTTTATCCGTACGTGTATGCACCATAATTCTAATTAATTTTGGCGTTTTTTCTTCGGGGATATCTTTTATCCGCGCATTACTCAGATAGAGGCGGATTCCGCTTACTTTGCGCTCAAACTGCTCTATTCTACCACTAATATCTATTATTTCTGTTTTTGCATCAATTACTGGTGAGCGTACTGTTTGTGTACGATGTAAGGCAGCAACATACCCAAGGCACACAGAGACACAGATAAAAGTGCTCAATGTGGCAAGTACGAATGTTGTGTGCCCATTGTCTTTGGGTGCTTCGTTACTATTTGCTACTGCACAGTAGACTTTCTTTTGACGCAAATAAATGCAATATATAGTGCTAATACTGATGGTAAAAAGCACTGAAGCTAAGATGGAAATTGTACAATTAGTTTTGAAATAAACCGCTATCCCTATCCCCATAAAAGTAGGGATCCACAGTAGCCAATTTTGAAATTCTTCCTCTAAGAAGCTTGTAAGCTGCCGTTGTATAAAAACTATCGCCTTCCCCATTTTTGCCATCTGCTACTAACAGATTTTCCTTTTCAACTTGTGTGTTATAATACAAAACCCCCTTTATAGCGCCCACGCTGTCACGTTGCAAGATTCAGGCTTGGTCATGTAGTATCACTACACTCCTTTGTCTTCACCATTACACTCTTAGCGCTCATTTAAAAATGAGACTTGGTATAATAGGCTCTTTTTGTGAATGTAGCAATCCAAGTTAGGTCAGATTGCCACGCTCTATTTACAATAACTGTACTATACCAAATCTCCTTTATAACGCTCACATCGTCGCGCTACTGGATTCGGGCTCAGTCATGTAACTTACTGCACTCCTTTGCCCTCATCATCTTGCTTCTAGTGCTCATTTAAGAATGGGACTTGGTATTAGTAGTGATTTTAGTTAAAACACTCTAACAATACTAACCCCACAACAAGCTCCCCGATAGTAAGTGCTACATCTAAATGAGTACCATAAACTGGTTTTGGCTCTGGCTGTGGTCCAGGCTGAGGGTTATCACCCATAAAATCTGCGCAAGCAATATCACTCAAGCTGAATTTTTTTACAATTTGTGTAGGACAATCAAGCTTTTTTTTACTACTACTACCATATGTTGATATCATAATACTGGCATCGTTCTTTTGTCCTGTAGTACTTAACTTGTCTACACCATATGCTATTATTGAGTGTAAAGCCTTATCTTGTGGTATTATACTGGAATAGTTCTTCAAAACGACATCATTATTCCCATTAAATTTTACCAAAATCATCTCGTTCTTGCTCTCAAGATACCCCTCCTTGTAAAATATGAACATATTGCTTGATAGAGAGGACACTGAATAATATTTATTTATGCCAAGTACATCCATACCTGGTGTTATGTCATATGTTTTTTGAGCACTTAGTTGGTTATCAAATAATGTTGCGAACAGATTATTAGAATTTTGGTATACTAGCCAAAAGCCAATATTCTTTACAGGAATTAAGTAATTGGGCATCTTCTCACCGTCTCCTGTATTTTTGTAAATGAAAAACTATCATCTCTCAGATAGTCGTCATTATCATACAATATGGCTATCTTTTCTAGGTATTTACTGGTGGCAGAACTATAAATAAAGGCGATTTGATCTTTTAAAGTCACCATGACGCCTCCATTAGCTAGATAGTTAGGTATCGAAATATGTTTCAACGTTTTACACTGACTATCAGATATTTTAAAACCGCCATACCAGTAGTTAGGATCTCTTGTGAGTATGTTCTTATTGCTTAACTCAGTACCCCCGTGGTAGCAATCGCTATAAAGTTGTGAAGAACTGGGATCCAGTAGAGTTTTAACGACACCTGTAGTGCTGATTATTGTGCTATATAATTTTTCGGCTGAGATATTAACTACAAAATTACCATCCGCTAATGGCATCACATGAGCTGAAGCGCCTACGATCTTGCCTGGTAGGTCGGAGACTATAAATTCCGAAATAATTTTCTGTGTTTTTAGATTTATGCTCTTGGCCTGAACATATCCAGTTGCAGTTTTCCACTTACTATTGGTGCTGTTTACATATATCATCATCACAGGATCAACTGAAGGTGATAACACATTTTCTTGCAGCGCAAGAGTAGCTCTTTGAGGGTGCAAGTCTCCGCATATTAAAATGTTGTACATAGTCTGGGTGGTTATATCAAGTTCATAATATTTACAATTGTTTGTCATAAGATTCCATTGATTCTGTGATTAACTAAACTAACATACGCTCACACGTTTGTTGTTGGCAATTAGGCTAAAGCAAATATTTTTTACTACATTAATATTTACAATACAATACAAACTTTAATTGTAAATGGGCTATTAGAAAAATGTGGTAAAATCTCGTGAGATTTTTATAATAGAACTATTGGAGAAGTAGGAAAACTACCTTTTGGTAATTTTAATTTTCGATATTAAGCGAGCAAAAATGCGAGTGTTAAGGGATGAAAATTGTGTTTATGGGAACGCCTGAATTTGCGGTACCGATTTTATCAGGTCTTATTGAATCTGGTGGTCAAGGACATCAAGTAATAGCTGTGTATACAAAACCGCCACATACTATGATTCATCATGGGAATGGCGCGCAGAAGTCGCCAGTACATATTTTGGCTGAGGATCATAATGTTCCTGTATTTACACCTCACACATTTAAGGTCCCTGAGAACGTAGAGCAATTTAAAGCATTAAATTCAGATATTTGTGTAGTTGCTGCATATGGACTAATATTGCGTAAAGTTATACTTGCTGCTCCGAAATATGGTTGTATCAATGTGCACCCATCCGCACTGCCTAGATGGCGTGGTGCGGCGCCAGTGCAGCGTACGCTTATGGCAGGAGATCAAACTACTGCTGTATGTATTATGCAAATGGATGAGGGCTTAGACACTGGACCTGTAATTTTGAGGCAAGATGTTAATATTGATGACAAGATAAATGCTGATAAGTTAAGTATGCAGCTTGCTAGCATAGGAGCCAGACTTGTAATACAAACTGTAGAGTTAATAAAAAATAACTGTGTTACGTATACAAAACAGTCAAATGACGAGGTAACGTATGCTAATAAAGTAACTTCGCAGGAAGAGGTAATCGATTGGAATTTGAGTGCACATGCAATTGCCTGCCAAATTAAAGCGCTGGCCCGAACTCCAGGTGCTTATTTTAAATATGGAGACGTGTCCGTAAAGATATTAGAGGCAAATTACAAAATACCTGAAGAATTAGAGACATGTTTTAATGATGGGACGATAGATGTAAATAAGGAGACATATCTGAATTCATGTGGTGGACAGGTACTCAACGGGAGCTTAGCGATAAAATGTGGTGGTGGTGGAATCCTATTCCCCATGATTTTGCAAAAAGCTGGAAGAAGAGCAATGGATACTTCAAGTTTCCTACGAGGGTGCAAAATTGAACAGATGGCGATATTATCCTAGATTGCTAAATTAATTTTCTGATAAAAAGTTTACGGTGATGTTCTGTGATGCCGTATCTCCTTATAGCCTCAACATGTTTTTTTGTACCATAGCCTTTATTTTGATGCCAACTGTATTCTGGAAATGCTGGGCTTAGTTCTGTCATTATTACGTCACGTGTGACTTTAGCAATAATAGAAGCAGCAGCTATACTCAAAGATTTACGATCTCCACCCACTACAGTGACGACTTGAATAGGTTGATGGTGATTTTTGAATGGGTTTTGATTGCCATCTATCATAATAGCTTCATAACCTACTTTCATTGCAGCCACTGCACGTTGCATGGCGATAAAAGTCGCTTCTAGAATGTTATATTGGTCAATTTCCTCTACACTTGCAATGCCAATGCCATAATGAGCGTTCTTGATTATGCTCTCATATACCAATAGACGACTCTGTTCTGAAAGTATTTTAGAGTCGTTGATCCCAGGTATTGCTATATTCCTATTTAGTAGTGCACATGCTGCTACTACCGGCCCCGAAAGAGGACCTCTTCCAGCTTCATCAATACCTAATACATGCTCTCCCAACTTGTTCTCTATGCTAAAATTAGGTAAAGTAGCATCAGCAATTCTTTTCATTTTATAGAGCACTTTAAATTTCTTGATTTGGGAGAGCTCAATCAGTATAGTACTAGTTCTTTCATTGTGTATACTCAAAATTGCTTCATAAGCAGACCATGTTAAAACCATTGTTCAATTTATTTCGCCTATTACGTGTACTGATTTATGTTGTTATAGTAAGTATAATGTTATTTTCGATAGGGTTTACTTACTACATTTGTAACTGGCATGTAGAAAAAGATACAACACTCTTAATTCCGCAAAATTCTTCAGTATTAGCAATATCGGAAATACTAAAAGATGCATCAATAATTCACGATAAGTACGCATTCCTTATGATGTTTAAGTTATATACATTGTTACATCATAACCAGACCATCAAAGCGGGAGGATACGAATTTACAAAGGGAATGAGTATGTTTGCTGTTATAACGAAAATGGTAGATGGAATTGTAATAAAGTATAAGCTTACTATCCCAGAAGGATATACAGCTGCTCGCATTATTGAATCGGTAAATGCAGAAAAAAATATAATAAAATTGCCCATTTTGGACATAGCTGAGCCAGAAGAGGGATATTTGTTTCCAGAAACATATGTCTATACCTATGGTGCAACTAATTTGGATTTGCTTTTGCGTATGCATCAGGCAATGGACAAATTTCTAAGAGAGGAGTGGTTGAAACGTGATAAGCGGATAGATGCGGTGATTCGCAGTCCTCACGATGCCCTAGTGTTGGCATCAATAATTGAAAAGGAGACAATCCTTGAGAGTGAGAAGTCCATAATAGCTGGCGTGTATATAAATAGACTAAAAAAAAATATGAGATTACAGGCTGATCCAACGGTAATTTACGGCTTGACGCGTGGTATAAAGAATTTTAGGCGCAGGGTAACGTACCAGGATTTAAAGCATGTTTCAGATTATAACACATACTTAAACTCGGGATTGCCACCTACTCCAGTGTGTAATCCTGGTCAAAGAGCTATAATTGCCGCATTACATCCTCATTGGGTAGATAAGTTGTACTTTGTTGCTGATGGCACGGGTGGACACTTATTTTCTGCCACTTTTGACGAACATAAAAAAAATATAACTAAAATTAAGAATAAATCTGTAGATGATACTGATATTGCGGCACAGTAGTATATTTCATCTTTTTTCGTAGTAGTATTTTCACAAAAACTCTCATTTTTTATATCTTAGTATCGTTCTATAGAGATAAGACATTGATGATGCATCATATATCTAGTATAAGTATGCTAAGTAATTGAGTTAATATACTACCCTAATATAATATTAACAAGATTGCTACGTAATCGTTTTATTTACGAAAGTACAGTGAGACGATAAAACTAATTACTTTATATGAGAAAATTATGGCTCAGCCTCTTTACTTCAGTCTTTGGAAATCAGGAGTGATGATATTGACTGGTGCATATAATGTTGGACTAAAAATCGTTGCATCACACGTGATTCAGGATGCTGCGCTTAGGATTGCGGACAATGCGCAAAACTTTGCTACTACTTGGTCTACTGAAGTTACTAGTGTGCAACAAAAGGGCTATTCTAGCATGTTTGCATATCCACTGGGTACAGTGTATGCCATTGGAAAGCACATTTACAATTGCGAGCAAAAAGCACAAATGGCTATAATGCAAAGCTTTGATAACCATGAAGGAGTATTAAAGCAAATAACAGATGCTGTAAACTTTAGCGCATTAAAAGGAGGATATGCGGAGATTGGCAAGGGTATTTGTGAGTTACTATCCCCAGGGGGAACTGCTGGGACTCTTCTTTGTAAAGGAATGGTAGCAGGAGTTTCCAGTACTCTTCTTAAGGGTAAAGATCTTTGGTACAATACGTGGAGTTCTGTTGCTGGTGAATTTATTGAAGGTGCAGCAGGTAAATTTGGTGCAGTATTGAAAGTTGTAGCAGGTACACTTGCATCAACAGCTTTTGAGTTATTTCACGACCCAAAGAAGGAGCAGGATTATGTTGCTAACTTAGCATCTAAATTTGCATTTGATAAGTTAAACGCTGGGGCTCAATGGCTACTTGGTGAGACGGATACACCCATAAAGGACTATTTGTCAGCAGTATGTGCTGCAGGTAACTTTTATGTATCACAGAAGGCTAAAGACCTTATTGTTGAAGGTAAAAAAGTCGTTCCGGAAGTGATGTCAAAATTGTATGGCATAGGCAGTACCGTTGCTACAAAAATATACGATGTAGGCAGTACCGTTACTACAAAAATGTATAATGCGGGCAGTACCATTGTCACAGGTTTTATTGAAGAAGTAAAAGTATGTGAAAAAGTAATGGGAGGTCTGTATGAGTTAGGTGGCGATCTTGTTACAGGTCTATTATTTGGCCATGGCTCAGAGATAGCATATGATGTTGTTCACAATGTGATGGTGGATGTACATCATACTTTTTAATATCACACGATACCAAGTTTCGTTGCGGTTGATGCGGCAAAAAACTTGGTATCCCCGTTTTTGTACTGCAACTATCCTGTATATAAAGTTCGTAATGATCTTTTTCTTATATCAATTTCCATTTTTAAATGAGCACTGGGAGCAATTATCTGTTTTTGTTTTTTTTATTTTTTTTGTGCTTAAGCGTTACGACGCTGTTAGATGGTGCGTTTGCTTGCATCCACGTATGGCAGCTCTTCTAAAGATTGTGTTATTTCACTCTTCTTTTTTTATTACGGAGCTTTGATAAATGCTCTCCGCTTCATAAGCAATTTACGTATACAAAGCATCTTTTAGAATTTTTCTTTCTCACGAATAAATCTCTTCCATGTTTCCTACCACTATCACGAGCGTATGATGCAAACCTATTATCGCAGATAACTCATTACTAATATAACTTTTATCGTCAAGTCTTGGCAAAAAACTTGCTAATTGAATAGCCAAAACATTTGTCAATACCCGGCCATACCGATCCAGCGCAAAGCAAGTCCTCTTCTATATCTGAAAAAATTTATTCGTTATACAACATTTTTCAGATATAACCGCAATGACCGAGCCCGAATCCTATAGCACGATAAATAGGTGTTATAAAGAGGATTTGGTATCATTGACATGAATTTATTCCCTCTAAAAGCATGACCAAAATTATATTCTTGATTTTGAGCAAAAAATCTACTACAGTGTCTGCTCTGAAGAGTAATTAAAGTGTTTGGTTTATGAAAATAAGAGCATCTCTGAAAGCTGCAAAAGGACGCGATAAGAATTGCAAAATCGTGCGTAGAAAAGGAAAAATCTACGTGATCAACAAAAAAAATCCTAAATTTAAGACTCGCCAAGGGTAGTGGTGCCTGTGAAAAGACTAAATGACACATGGGAGAGCTTATTACAGATTCTCGGGGAAGATTTCAGTGGATTGTTTTGTAGTTCGTATCAATATCTCTGTTACTTCGTCGTTGTAATGGGATTAAAGGATGAGTGTTCAAGAAAGCAAAATTGACACTAGCATCTTTGATTGTTTTTTGGGTAAATTAGTCAGAGGTGCAAGGCGCTCCGTATTAGTCTGTGATACAGACAAATGCATATTTATAGCGATGCATGTTGGAAGTTTACCACTTATTCGTGACGGATATAGTGACGCTCTTTATTCTCATGCCACTAATTTTATCGCAAAAATGCTATCTGATACCATATCTTTTCCTTATCTGTTACAGAAAATCTTGTACGACACTTTTATTCTAGTTTTGCCCCTACAAAGAGACGTTAGTAGAAAACAGTGTTCTAAGAATATCTTCCACATTCTTGAAAATTGTGGTAAAAGTCTGGCAAAATTGAGAGATGACCATATATACCTCGACATCAAGCTGGGATATACTGTCGGACATAGAGACGAGAGCACTTTAAATTTGGTACAGAAAGCATGCTTTGCTTTAAAAGAATGTCACAGAGATAATCAGCAGTATCATAAATATACCAAGAAGCAAAATGCTAAGAGTACGGCATCATTCCTCAAAACTGCTGAATTAGCTAAAATATTGGAGCATGCAATACTGAGTAATAGAACGAAATTAGCTTTCCAGCCCATTATAGAGGCAAAAAATGGGAAGCCTATAAGATATGAAGGGTTATTGCGCATTGTGACTCTCGATGGCAAAGTGATCTCTGCAGGCCGCCACATTTTAGCTGCGGAAAAACTGGGATTCATAGTAGAGGTAGATATCATGGTATTGAAGTCTGCGGTTCAGGAATTGGTTTTGCACATCTCGTTACAATTAAGTATCAATATATCGTATAACTCTGTAAGTAACTATAAGTGGCTAGACGAAGCTAAGAGATTATTGGTAGATGATGTCATCGCTTCGCGTCTTACAATAGAAATAACAGAAACAACATTTTATCATGATATAAAAAAAGTTAGACATTTTATAAAAATCATCCAATCTCTTGGTTGCAAAGTAGCAATAGATGATTTTGGTAGTGGATATACGTCATTCAATTTGTTAAGGAATCTCAAAGTTGACATGGTAAAAATAGATGGTAGCTATATAAAAAAACTCAGCAAAAATGAAAACTACTACATGTTTGTTGCTACTCTCACTAAATTTGCTCGAACTCTGAATTTACGAACAGTAGCGGAGTTTGTCGAAGATGCGGACACAGCGAAAAAGCTCATGACGCTAGGCGTAGATTATTTGCAGGGTAATTACTTCGCACCAGCAATGAGCCATCGCAGCTGGCTCCGGCATTTAGAGAAACATTTTTCAAAATGATATTATGTTACTGCAGGTAGATTTTACTAAGTTTATAGTTAAATGAAAAATGGTTGTGTTTTAAAAGCGGATCTACAGCATCAGCTAAAGAAAAGCGTTTTTCTAGTATTTTTATCCTTAAATTAGCCTAAAATTCCTTGATTGGATTTAGTCTCTGCAGACACTTGATTAAAGTATGATAGGGTACTGCGGTAGCAAAATTTTTATTTGGCTAGAATAAATGTCGATAAATCCTAGGTAGAGTCGACATTTATTTTACCCATAAATAGACTCCTGCGATAAAAACAAAAGCAAGGTATGCGACATCTAATTTATCATACGTTATGGCCACCCGTCTAAAATGCTTAAGTTAGTTGAACATTCTTTCGATTAAATTGCGTTTTTTATATAAATCCTGGTCATATTTTCTGGGATTCTTACGAATTGATCTTGGAGGTATAACACTTCAGCTCCAACCTTTTGAGCTGCATCTATCATGTAGTTTGCATGTCTGCAATTAAGGCGCTCATCTTTCTTCTATCAAATCCAAGGCCTTCACGTAATCAGAGCGCTGACCTGCCGTAATGAAAAATCTAATTGAATTCAAGTTCATCACGTGCTGCATGTAACTCTTCCGAGCTCTTGTTCTTGCACCAGCTGCATGCGGTGCGCTCTTATGACGGTTGAATCTATCAATACCCATTCATTATCTTCATCCACAGCAAGGGTATTGAAGATCATTTGCCACATCCCAGCCTTTGCCCATCTCATAATTCTCTTGTGTACAGTGGACCATTTGCAGTATTCAGATGGCAAAGATCTCCACGGCACACCTCTCCTTGCAATCCACTTCACTGCACATATAAACCGCCGATTATCTTCTCCTGACCTCCCTCTATCACCCACTTCGCCAGGAAAACTATCTTTTCTGACTTCCCACTGACCTTCTCTTAAATCTTACGTCATCTCATACCTCATACTTATTATGGATCTAATATACCATAATAACTCTTAAATGTCGACTCTACCTAGTAACTGCAAATAAAAATCTTCATACCTGTATAATGCTTTAATCATCAATTACTACTATTTTTCATTTGATTATAGTACGCAGCCTAAGAACTCTGGTCAAAATAACGCAGCAATTTTCTTAACATGAATAGAGTTTCGAAAAAATCCAGTATGTAGGTCATTTGTATAATACCTTAAAGGCGCTGCAGTACCTTAAAAGCTCGCTGATGCCAAGCAACATTATGCACACGTAAATAGTCTACATTACGCATGAGCATATAAATTGATGCTGACAAAGTTTCGATATCTCTTTCTTCCGGAGCAAAGCTAGATATAAGATTAAAGAATGACTTACGTGAATGACCTACGCATACGGGAATACCCAATTTCCTGTATTCTTCAATATTCTTGATTACTTCAAAAGATTGTTCGGCGCTAGTTGCAAACCCTATACCAGGATCAAAAATAAGCTGATTTTTTTGAATTCCACAACTCAAACACTCTCGTATTTTTTTTTCGCCCCATTCGAATATTTCATCACGATGTTCCACTTTAGTATCACGATCTGCTGGCAAAACAAAGCTAAACATAAAGATATACTTGATATTAGGGTAAGCTGCTATAATTTCTAGCATCTTTGGATCTTTGCCTCCAGATGGGTCATTAATGTATCCGATGCCTAGCTCTGCAGCTTTTTTTGCCGTTTCAGCATAAAATGTATCGATACTTACTTTTTCACTAGCACACTGATGAAGTAGTGGATATAACCTCTGCCATTCTTCTGCTGTTGTCAAAAGGCGAGCTCCATAAGAAGTAGCGATAGCCCCAATATCAACAACATCAGCTCCGTCAGTGAACAGCTTACGTATTTGTCGAAGTGCTTTTTCGTTGGAAAAAAAATTCGCACCATCCGAAAAAGAATTTAGTGTATAGTTTAAAATACCTATTAGTTTAGTCATATACGACACTACCAATCATTTTACGTACGTTGATACCATGGCTTAAGCTTAGCTCAAGTAAGTGTTCCTTTAAAGTTTTTTGTGTTACCGGATGCGCTAAGTGCGGAGCAATGTCTACAGCAGGCACTAAACAAAAATCACGTTTCAAAAATTCAGGATGTGGGATTGCTAAGTGCGGTAGATCATTTATCACCAATCCTACTCCGCTATATGAGTGAGCACATGAGAGTAAAATATCTATATCTATAATGCGTGGTGACCAGCGTGGTGCATCTAGATCACGTCCAAGATTTGCTTCGATTGCTTTTATCTCTTCAAGCAGTTGATGCGGAGCAAGCCCACTATCTATATGAGATACCACATTAAAATACTCTAAATCCCAGGTCTGTGGTGCATTTTTTGGTAATAAAGCAGGAGAAGAGTACAAAAACGAACACTGCACCACACACCCGAGCAACGAGAGGCCCTCCATTGCTTTTCGCAGATTACGTCTTCTATCTCCCAAATTTGTTCCCAATGCTAATAGATAAGCATACTGTTGCGTATGTGTCACTCTTTGGTTTTTTATTATTGCAATTGCACCTCACCACCGAAAATTACAGACAAAAAGGAATTTTTCATGTTTTCTTATCCTACAATCTCAAAATCCGAAAAGAAAAATGCAATTTCTTTCTTGGCACTCTCTACAGAATCCGAGCCATGCACTGAGTTAGCCTCAATACTTTCTGCATATTTTTTCCTAATGGTACCAGGGGCAGCGTCCACAGGGTTGGTTGCACCTATCACATCACGACTTTTTACAACGGCATTTTCACCTTCTAAAACCTGGACCATAATAGGGCCTGAAATCATAGATTCGGCTAAACTGCGGTAAAAAGGACGCTCTCTATGTACTGCATAAAAATCCTCAGCTTGTTTTCGTGTCAACCATACCTTCTTCTGGGCCACGATTCTTAAGCCTGCTGCCTCAAACTCAGCACTTATTAACCCTGTAATATTCCGCTTTGTCGCATCAGGTTTGATTATAGATAGTGTTCTTTCCGCCATATTGTTACATGCTGTAGATTGTGCGTTGCTAACAGTTGCACCACTTGTAACATAAGCTACGAAACTTAACAACAAAATTGTGCTGATTACAGATAACGTTCTCTTTGTCATATTATTTATACCATAGGTTGTTTAGTACTGCCAGCAGCACTGCCTGTATGGCTGCTACTAGATTTGATAATGCAATTAATCTCTGGCTCAACCAACATTTTGTAATACCAAATCCCATTTTTTAGTAAGCACTAGAGAATACGATGGTCGGGGCGAAGGAGTGTAGAAATACTACACGGCTAAGCCTGAATCCCACAACGTAACAACGTGAGCATTTAAAAAAGGATTTGGTATAAGTTGCTCCATCCTCCTTCACATACTGAACTTACTCATGCTCAATGTCAAAATATTATTTCTTTTTTATTGTAATAAAATTAATAACATACTAAACTTATGTTAGATTTTTACAACCAAGGATATTAGAGGGTTTCATGTACCGCGACATACCTGTTGATATAAAAGAAGGTGCATTTCTTGATGCCAAGGCACTGGCAAATAATAATGTAGTGTACATTACTCAAAGTGATAAATTTGTATTTGGACAAGTAATCGATATTCACACCGGCAAACGTATGAGACGGCCTAGCACAGGCGTTATAATAAGAGCTTTTGCGGACGAATCAGTCGATACCAGATTGCGACTAACATTTTATTCAACACAACAGCAGTAAACATAGAACATAATATTCCAATAGTCAGCGTCACAGCAAAGCCACGTACTGGACCACTACCAAAAATATACAGTATTACAGCAGCCGCGACAGTAGTGATATTAGAATCTACTATAGTGGTTAAGGCCAATTTATAGCTATTTTCAATGATTGCTGGTATGCTCTTCCCCCCCTTCCTATGCTCTTCTCGCATACGCTCTAGTATCAACACGTTAGCATCCACAGCCATACCCAAAGTTAACGCTATACCAGCAAGTCCAGGCATAGTAAGTGTACCACCTATGGCACCTAATATAGCAACAATTAACAGCAAGTTGAAAGCCAGTGCTATGTCTGCGAAAATCCCCCATAATCCGTAAAAAATGATCATAAATATAACTACAGCAATGCCTCCCATAACCACGGCTTTTGCTCCAGCATTAATAGAAGCCTGACCTAAGGTAGGTCCTACAGTACGTTCTTCAATCACCGTAAGTTTTGCAGGCAATGCACCAGAGCGTAGTAACAATGCGAGCTCTATTGCCGCCTCATTATGAAAATTACCAGAAATAACTCCACTCCCCGTAAGAATTGGCTCCCGTATTACAGGTGCGCTGATAGCCTTGTCATCCAACACAATTGCTAAAGCTTTGCCTACATTATTACGCGTAGCTTCAGCAAATATTTTTGCACCCCAGTTATTAAGCTTAAACTGTACTGAATAACTTCCCATCTGTGCGATTGGCTGCGCATCGGTTAACACCTCTCCCGTCATTACTGGTCTTACTTGTACTGGAATCAATAAGTTACGTTTTGCCTTTTTTGTTCCTTCCTTGGTTGAAACATCCATTTTATCTTCTACTTCCAGCGGAAGCACCTTTACCCCAAATGGTATTTTTCCTTGTTTGATATCATCGTAACTCACCTTACCATCAACAAAATGGAAAGTGAGTTTAGCAGTTTGGCCCAAGATTTTCTTTATAGTAGTAGTATCATACACCCCAGGTACCTGTAACAAAATATTGTTTTTACCCTGACGCTGAATATCTATTTCTTTGGTTCCACTCTCATCAATACGTTTTTGGACAATTTGTATGCTTTGCGTCACTAATTTGCTTTGTACTTCATTAACGAAGTTTTCCGATAATTTGATAGATACTACATTACCTTGACTGCTCACAATTTGATAACTGCTCCTACCTATCATCTCTTTTGCTACGTTTTCGATTGCGCCTACAGCTTTATCTAGTACACTACTCATCGCATCAGCACTGCTACTAACATCACCATATGAATCAATTTCAATATCAATAGCTTTATCAGACATTTTGATACTTTTTACTGCCACTTTGTCGATTTTTAAAACCTCCTTTGCTTTATCTACAATACCTTGAAGATTTTCTTTACAGTATTGTTTATCATCAACTGATAAGAGTAGCGAAACACCACCTTTAAGGTCTAACCCCAAATTGACTTTTGTGTTCGGGAGAATCTTGGCCAACCAGCTACCCTGTGCATACGGAATGAGGGTTGGTAACGCTAGGTATACACCAAGTAAACATACAGCTGCAATTAACGCTACCTGCCATTTTATTATTCTTAACATAAATTTGCATTTGCTATTTTTGTTAGTTGGTATAAACGATAATCAATTTGTAGGTATCCATTTTCCAATTATATCTAGCAATTAACAGTACTATGTTAAAGCAATATATCAATATACTAGTAATGGTGTTAGCAGCAGGGCATGGCAAAAGAATGCACTCTACACTGCCGAAAGTGATGCACAAACTAGCTGGACAGCCCTTACTAGAATACTCCCTACAGCTTATTACTACCTTATCCAGCTCTTTTACTCAAGTGCAAAATTACAAAGTAAGATTTAAAAATATGGTAGTGGTAAGTAGTGAGCTGCTGCAAAATCAAGAATTTCAGATCTTACTGCAAAAATATCATTATTGCATTGAGAGCATGAATGAATTGCAAACCGTACTACAGAAGCATAGAGGAGGTACTGGACATGCAGTACTATGTGCACTAAAAGCCCACTCAGAACATAAAAATAATACACTACAAACATATAGTGTTGAAGATACCGATTACGTTCTTGTACTATACGGGGACGCACCATTGCTACCCATCGAAACAATAGAAGAAATGATTCGCAAAATATTAAGTGGCAGAAACAGAACAGCTGCAGTAAACATTGGATTTATAGCAGATGATCCAACTGGATATGGACGTATGTGTACTAATGCAAAGAACGACATCACGAGTATTATAGAAGAACAAGATACAATTGATACAGAAAAACAGATTAATTTGTGTAATGCTGGTATCATGTTATCTCATTATCAATTATTGTATGACTTCCTAAAATTAAAACATAACGAAAAAGAAAATTTTATTAGTTATGAGCTTCGTTTGACAGATTTTATAACTCACATAACCAAAATGGGATATCAGTGTAAATATGTACTCGTTGAACAACAAAAATGCTTAGGTGTAAACACAAGATCTCAATTAGCAGAACTCGAAAACGTTATGCAAAACTTTTTGCGAAATAAAATGCTAAATAATGGTGTTACAATGATAGCGCCAGAAACAATATTTTTAAGCTGTGATACAGTAATAGAGTGTGATGTCATAATTTACCCATACGTATGTATATTGCCACGGGTAAAAATTGGGGCATGCAGTAATATTTTTTCATTTTCCCATATAGCAGGTGTTGTGATCGGAGAAAACGTATCTATAGGTCCATTTGCTAGAATTAGGCCAGATAGCAATATTGCTGATCAATGCCACATAGGTAACTTTGTGGAAGTAAAAAATGCTAACTTAAGCCACTCAGTCAAAGCAAGTCATTTAAGTTATATTGGAGATGCTAATATAGAAGAAAACAGTAATATTGGGGCGGGAACTGTATTTTGTAATTTTGATGGTAAAAACAAGCACTCGTCAACAGTTAGTGCTAACTCCTTTATAGGGGCCAATAGCACAATTATATCGCCCATCAGTATCGGTAAGAACTCAAAAATTGCCGCAGGAAGTATAATTACCGATAACGTTCCAGATGACAATTTGGCAATAGCAAGAAGTAAGCAAGTCAATAAAAACAAGAAAAAATAGATGTATTTTTACCACTATCACGAGCATATGGTGCGACGTCCACTATTGCAGATAGATAACTTATTACTAATATAACTTTTATCGCCAAGTTCTGGCAAAAAACTTACTAATTGAATAGCCAAACATTTGCATCTTCCTTATTAGTTTTAGATAAATTATTAACAGAGATAATCCCTGGCAAATTTCTTCCTCATATCCTCCACTAGGCTCGCACACTACCTTTTCTCTGGAACTAAACGAAGAGAAAACATCCCACTTTTTTTAAATTTATTGAGAGAACAGTTTAGTACCACTCAATACATTCTTAATAATACCAATCAGCAAGTGTGTGTCGGTACAAGGGATATTGCCAACCTGAGCCATTTCAGCATTTCCTCCTCCTTTCCCACCCATCTTACTTATAACTTGAGTTATGATATTATTAGCGCTTAATCCTAATTCTAAAAGATTTTTTGCAACATGTACTAAGAGAAAAAGTCCATTTTCTTGTGTTAGAATACAAGCTGTTACAAAGTCAGTTTGATATTTATTTCTTATTGTGCTTGCTACCTGCTTCAGGTCTTTTACGCCAATATCACAGCAGCGCAATGCGATAAGTTTTATTTTAGCTCCTATTTCATGGCCTACTAAATCGAATGCTTCATAGTTACTATCAAGAGCACATAACTTTACTCTTGTTTCTATTAGAGTCTTTTCTGCTAATTTTTTCTCATCAATAATTTTTTCAACACGCAAAAAAACATCTTCTTCGTGACATTTCAAGGACGAAGCAATATTTTTGACAATCTGACATTTTGCATTACAGAAATTCAATGCACTCATTCTCGTTACAGCCTCTATGCGTCTAATACCAGCAGAAATTGCCTCTTCTTTGATAATTTTGAACATGCCAATATCGCCAGTACGTTTCGCATGGGTTCCGCCACACAGTTCTACGGATTTATCTATATTCACCACTCGCACTTCATCACCGTATTTTTCGCCAAACAATGCCATCACACCTTCTGATAAAGCTTGTTTATAGGACATGACACTAGTGTGACCTTCAATATTTTCTATAATCATTTTGTTAACTTCTTGCTCAATAAGTCTTAGTTCTTCATCTGTTAGAGCTTGTGTATGCGAAAAATCAAATCTTAATTTTTCCTCATTTACCAACGAACCTTTTTGCATCACGTGGCAACCTAAGTTATTGCGTAATACATAGTGTAACAAGTGTGTTGCTGAGTGATTGGAGCGTATTTTATTACGTGCTGCAGTATCAATTTCCGCAATTACTTTGTCGCCTATTTTTATGGTATGTTGTGCTAATACGTGATGTCCAAAGACCTTATGAGCATAAATTATGGTATTTTCTACTTTGTGTGACACATCTCCTATCACTAAAGCACCCCTATCACCAATCTGCCCTCCGCTTTCTCCATAAAATGATGTTTGGTTTAAAATGATGATTCCTTTATTACCCTCTTTTAGTTCATGTACCTGTACATTATTTGATACAATGGCTGCAACATAAGCTTCGGACTTTAGTATTGTATATCCTAAAAATTCCGTTGCACCTGCTTCTTCATAAATATCGAACCACACTTTATCTTCTACTTTTTCACCAGAACCTGTCCAAGCTGCTCTTGCACGCTGCCTTTGCTTGTACATTGCTTGTTCAAATGCTTGCTGATCTACACCAATATTACGCGTTTTTAAAATATCTACTGTAAGATCTAGAGGAAATCCATAAGTATCATACAATTTGAATGCAACATTACCATCTAGCACCTCTCCTGCCTTTAAGTATTCTACACTGCTATTAAGCAATTTTAATCCTCTTTCAAGAGTTTCGCGAAATTTCTCTTCTTCAGATTTTAACGTAGAAATTATTATATTTTCAGCACGCTTTAGCTCTGGATAAGCTTCTCCCATTTCATCAAGCAAGCTTGGTACAAGTCGATACAGCAATGGCTCTTTACACCCAATACAATGTATATGTCTCATTGCACGACGCATAATTCTACGTAAAACGTAGCCACGACCTTCATTGGAAGGCAATACTCCATCAGCTATCAAAAAGCTAGAAGCTCTGAGATGATCTGCAATGATTTTGTGTGATGTAAGCTCAGTGTCATTACCAGACAGCTCTTTCGAAATAGCTATTAAGTGCTGAAACAAATCAATCTGAAAATTGTCCGCTACACCTTGCAGTACCGTGGCAATACGCTCTAATCCCATGCCTGTATCAATTGAAGGCTTTGGTAATTTGATTATGCTACCATCTTTTAGTTTCTCATATTGCATGAACACTAAATTCCAAATTTCAACATACCTATCTCCATCTGCCTGCGGAGTTCCCGGTAAGCCGCCAGCATATTGATCACCATGATCATAAAAAATCTCAGAACAAGGACCACATGGTCCTATATCACCCATAGACCAAAAATTATCACTTGTACTGATTTTAATTATTTTATTTGAGTCATAGCCTGTTATTTTTTGCCAAATTTTGAACGCATCATCATCCTCGTGGTATACTGTAATATACAGTCTATCTTTTGGTATCTTAAATTCTTTGGTGAGTAAATTCCATGCAAGTTCTATCGCTAATTCTTTGAAGTAATCTCCAAATGAAAAATTTCCTAACATTTCAAAAAATGTGTGATGACGCGTTGTATACCCAACGTTTTCTAAATCGTTATGTTTACCACCAGCTCTTACACATTTCTGTGCAGTTGCAACGCGAGTATATTCCGGATTTTCTGTACCAGTGAAACAATTTTTAAACTGCACCATCCCAGAATTAGCAAACATGAGAGAGGGATCATTATGTGGAATCAAAGGACCTGATTCCAAGACCTTATGCTGATGTTTCGCAAAAAAATCGAGAAAAAATTTTCTGATCTGATTAATTTTCATTTTTTTTATTCGTTATAAATCTAGCTTGACGAATATGGCCCTAGGTTCTATTATTTTGCTATTTATTAACAACTCCTTGTCTGTTTTTATAGATGCGAAAGGAATGTTTATATTGTCGGAGTATATAATAAAATTGTGCAAAATTCTATTGGCACTTTCAGGTATAAAGGGTTGCAGCAATATTCCAATAATTCTTATACATTCCGCAAGTACGTACAGAACTGTATTCATTCTATCTGTATCAGTGAGTTTTAACTTCCACGGTGCGCACTTATCAATATAGACATTGGCTTGGTGGCTCAGTGACGTAATAATGTTGATTGCGTTATGTATGGCTTGCTTTCCCATCTCTTCAGACATTTTATTTATTGCTTCATAGGCGATATTTAGTACATGATTATCTTCTTCGATGAGATTATGAGGTTGCGGAATTTGTGCATTACAATTTTTGCATATAAATGCTAATGAGCGTTGTACTAAATTACCGATATTATTGGCAAGTTCAGCGTTTATCCTAGATATAAGATTAACTCTTGAATAGCTTCCATCATTACCAAATGGCATTTCTCGCAACATAAAATACCTCACATAATCACATCCAAATTCCTGGATTAATTCTTTTGGATTAATTACATTGCCAATAGATTTAGACATTTTTTGTCCTTCATTCATCCACCACCCGTGAGCAAAAATTCTTTGTGGTAACTGTAACCTGACAGACATCAGAAATGCCGGCCAATATACCGCATGGAAAGTTAATATATCTTTTCCAATCACATGCAAATCACATGGCCAATATTTTTGGGAATCATTGGATATAGCAGAAACATAATTAAAAAGAGCATCCAGCCAAACATATATAATATGCTTACTGTTGGTTGGAACTGAAATGCCCCAAGTAAATGCAGTACGAGATATTGAAATGTCCTTTAATCCACGTTTCACAAAAGAGATTACTTCGTTATAACGTCCTTCTGGGGCAACAAAATCTGGATGAGCTTGATAAAAATCAAGTAATTTCGTTTGATAATTAGATAACCTAAAGAAATAGCTTTCATCTTCCGTCCACTCAACTTCAGAGCCAGTGGGAGCTTTACCGTCGATTAGTTCGTTTTCAGCGTAAAAAGTTTCGTCACGAATTGCATAAAATCCCGAGTACTTGCCCAAATATATATCCCCATTATCCTCCATTTGCTTCCATATTTTTTGTACAAATTGGATATGGTTGCTATCAGTTGTACGTATAAATCCATTGCTACTGATATTAAATGTATCAAGCACCTCTTTAAATTTGGGAATCAGAGAATCTACATATACTTTAGGGGCCATATTATGTTGCTGAGCTGATTTTTCAACTTTTTGCCCATGCTCATCGGTGCCAGTTAAAAAATACACATCACTCCCACTTAAGCGCTCAAATCTCGCGATCGCATCACAGGCAAGGCTGGTATAAGCATGTCCTATGTGCGGAACATCATTAACATAGTATATTGGAGTAGTGATGTAATGCTTTTTATTTTTTTTCATTATTAATTTACCTCTAAATGTACAGCTCTTAGGCTACAATAACCTAGATCCACCTATTAGTATTATTTGACACTGGAGACTGAAAATAATTCTCTATAATGGCATGGTATATGTCTACTAGTACATATAAATCAGAAATGAAACTGCACTCATTTATTTGATGTGCAGTTTTACCAAGTAAGCCCACTTCTAATACAGGACAATAATTTTTGATAAATCTTGCATCTGACGTGCCACCTGAGGTATTAAATTCTGGAACATATCCAGTAACTTCATGTATAGATTTAACAACAACATCAGCAAATACATCTAAGTTAGAAATGAAGGCATCTCCACTACTTCTATAAGTAAGCTCAAACTCTGTTTCTTTAAGTTCAGATAGGAGAACATCGCGTAATTTCTTATAAAGCGTAGATGCTGTATGTAAATTGTTATATCTAACATTAAATTGTGCAGAAGCTAGACCTGGAACTATGTTTTCCGCTAAATTGTCTACAATAATATTGGTGATTTCTAAATTAGATGGTTCGAAAAATGGTGCACCATTATCTAGTTCTACGCATATTATTTTGTACAGCACTCCGGCTAATTTTGTTGCAGCATTGTCAGTCTTACAACAAGCAACGTGCCCCTGTGTTCCTTTTATATTTAGGAAAAATGTGGCACTTCCTCGTGCTCCAATTTTTATTGTATCACCTATTTTGTTATTACTTACAGGTTCACCTACAATACAGGCACCAATGACCTCATTATTTTCTGCCAATGATTTTAACAATTTCTTTGTCCCATTAATTGCAATTCCTTCCTCATCACCAGTGATTAAGAAGCTTATGGTGCCCTCATATTTTGATTTCGTGCTTAAAAACATGCTTACTGCGGTAATAAAAGCAACGATTGCTCCTTTCATGTCGACAACTCCTCTACCATACACTACATCATGGTCAATGATGCCAGCAAAAGGATCAAATTGCCAATTAGTTAACGCACCTGCAGGGACTACATCTACATGCCCTGCAAAGCACAAATTAGGCAACGTTTTTCCTAATTTAGCGTACAAATTTAAAACTGGCCTACCTTCACTATCGTAAAATTCAAAAATCTTGCACTGAAATCCCAATTTTTCTAGTGCAGCAGCTACCACAGGTATTGCTCCATCATCCGTTGGTGTGATACTTTTACACACCAAAAGTTGTTGTAATAACTTAATACTATCTAACATTTGCATAAGACTCGATTATCTCAATAATTCATTGATGGCAGTACTTGCTCTTGTTTTTGCATCTGCAGTTTTTACTATCACTGCAGCATACAAGGAATGTGTTCCATGTGCGTCAGTAACACTGCCTGGAACAACAACAGAATACTGAGGTATCTTTCCGCGTGTTAACTCACCAGTACACCTATTGTATATTTTAGTAGAGTTACTTACACAAACACCAGGTGCTACAACGGCCCCTTTGCCAACCCATATCCCTTCCACTATAGCACTATTAGCACCTATAAACACATCATCTTCTATAATAACCGGAATTGCCTGTATCGGTTCCAAGACCCCGCCAATGGTAGTGCCAGCTCCAATATGGCAATTTTTCCCGATTCTCACACAACTTCCAATAGTAACGCAGCTGTCTATCAGTGTATTTGTATCAATATAAGCACCTAAATTAATGAATGATGGCATTATAATGCAATGGGGAGCAATATATGCCGATAATCTGACAATCGCTCCAGGTACTACACGAATTTTGCGTATTGAAAAATCATTTTCTGCCCAATTATCAAATTTTAGCGAAATTTTATCGAATGCTCTACCATTACAGTGCTCCGTTAATTGGCTTGAAGCAAATTTCATGTACAACAATATAGCTTTTTTTAACCATTCTTGCACCTCCCACTGCTCATTTTTCATCTCGCACACTACCAAATTTCCCTGATCTAAAGAAATCATAATGCTACTTAATATGGCGATTATCTCCCCCTTGTCTATATTGTAGCCTTGTTGTAGTTGCAGCCAGGTGCGTTCTACAACAAGTTGAGCATCACTTATTTTCAAAGACATTGTTAATTTCCCTTACTTCATGTATATTGGTAGTCCTTGATAACATCCATCGGTTGAGTAGGTGTTGAAATACTAGAGCCAATCTTGGATGATATAAATATCCAATGCTAACAGTACAAAATAAAATTTTTAAGGTCAAATGTTAATCCAATGCGAGAATTGCAATACAACATTTAATGTGAATCCAGCTGACATTGGTGCGAATGGAAGATTTGTAAGATGTTCACAATGTAAATATGAGTGGTTGGCAGGATTGGGGCAGTCTGTTGATGCCGACGTTCAAGAAGTCAAAGCGTTAGATAAAAAGAAAGTACACGAAAAACAGGAAGGTATCGACACTCTATTGGACAGGTTAAAGTTAGAAAAATTAGACTTCAACAAACAAAGTGTTGCTAATGAAGACCACGATAGCAACCATTCCCATTGGAAATATATTATTATCGTACTAGTTGCTCTTAATTTTATTACTTTGTGGTTTGTACTGTGTATCGAATACGTGAATTATTTTTCCGAAAAATTTCCAGGATTAAAAGGATTTTACGGCTATATTGGTATCTATAGTGCTTATCATACCATGCGCATAGCAAGTATTAGCGCTGTGCTGATTCCAATAGCAAATGAAGGGCAAGTAAAGGGGCAGACAGATAATATAAACAAAATTCGACAAACAAAAATAGCTCTGAGTATTAAGGTAGAAAATATTACTGGTAAAGTTGAGCTTATAAATAAATTGCGTATTGTAGGATTTGGAGATGATAGCGTAGGGATACTACTGGACTCAACCGCAGAATTAAACAAAATCATTAAGGCTCAGGAAACTACTGGCATTTATTTGCAACTGCCTACTGTAGCTCAGTCTATAAAAGCGATAGAAGTATACATAAACAACAAGCTGCTACTAAAGAAAACGAACATTGACGATATAGTGAACGAACAAAAACAAACTGCTCTATAGAGCGAGCAGGCAATGCAGCAGCGTGAAACAAACACACAGCTTCTACACTCCTCTCCCCTTTACCGAATGCTATTAATCAAATCGTGCTCACTTCTCTTCATCCCAGCCTCTTGTTGTTGCGTAGTTTGCACTTTGCTAGCCTGATTTTGAATTTTTTTTGCGGATACTACTCCCTTAATTTCATTTACAAATGCTTCTTGGTCAGCACGAGATAATCCAAAAACCGCCTTATATGCATGATTTCCCACCCAACTAAAAGCTTTAGTGATAAGAGAGGAGTTCTGTGCCTGCTGCCGCAACTCATGTACAATACTATCCAACTTACTTGCAATCACTGGATGTAACAAATAAGCCAACGACTCATCTTTCAGCACTTTCTCCACATTCTGTCTTAGTTCTGCATTCTCTTTCAACAAAGAAGCCAAATTCCCCTCGTTACCGGTAATAGGACAGGTGTTAAGCTAACTGCGTCGAGAGACCCCCCTTTAAATTGGGAAGTCTTTAATCTGATTTTCATACTCTTTCTGGCAATCAACTAAGGATAATTTGGAATAAATTTCCAATGAATGACGCTTTTTATGACCTGAATAAGGCTGTATTAATGCATCATCAACTCCCTTCCTTTTCATCCATGTAAATAAAAAGTGTCTTATTTTATGTTTTTTAAAATATTTACGTGCTTGTTCTAATAAACAAGCATCTGAGGGACAACGCGGTAGCATATTCTCTATTAGATATTTAATAAATTGATTTGAGTCATCATCTTTTGGCTCTCGATAACCTAGATAATCTCTTATTTGTTTGCGAAATCTTTTAGTTACTCTCTCAGTCCAATCAAAACTTTTAATATTGATTGAAAAAATATTTAATTCACAAGATATCTGAATTATTAGCTCTCGAGAAAATTCTTTACTAGATGATGGAAAGTTAATATGTTCTATTTTGCCAAAAAAAGATCATTATATAGCTGCTGATACAATATCAAATCCTTCCTTAGATGACACTATAGCTTTTTATTTTAAAGAAGGAGATGAAACATTTAATGGGAATGAAATAGATTATAAAGGATTTCAACATGCAGCACGATATGTGGTGGAGGTTAATAGCTGGGTATCTCAAAATTAGGAGAAGAGATTCCTGTAACTCATGGTGACCATGAGTTAGATGGGACAACTTATGGTTATATATTATGTTATCTAGTTCCTGAAGAAAATATAAAAACAGAATTATAAAAAATTATGAGGTATTGCCGTGATTAACATAGACAAATGTAGAAATATCGCAAAATCTTTGGCTGCTCAAAGTAAAGAAAAGTTAGGCGCCCAAAAATTAAACGATTTCTTTGATTCTTTTGATAAATTTGTTGCTGAATATAAAAATAAATATAAGTTCAGTTCCACTTCTATCGAATTACAGAAATTAGAATCATTTTTCAAATGGGCGTCTGAGGCCATAAAAGATAAAGATGCATTTACTCCCATAATAGTAGATAAAATGGTGAATGGAGAAGATTTATATTCATTATCTCTTTATCAAAATTTCTATGCAGGGACTGATCTTATTCCAAATATCAATGCGCATAACTCAGAATATTACGAAAATGGTGGTGGAGAAAATGCTTTAGCACTAATTACGGGCTGCCATTGGATAGAACAAGGTGGTGTATCAGTTGAGTAATTTGCCAGGGGGGGTCTCTCAGCACAGCTAACTTAACACTGGTCCTAATAAGTCTGTACGTAACTTATTGCTTTTTATGGCGCTATTTTCATTTTGAGCTTTTTCATTCCATTTTGTAATAAGTCCATTTTGCAGCTCGGCGACAAAATACTCTATATTAACAGTGCTGTTGTCTTTTAGTACTAGCTGATACAAAGCACTTATATCATTATACTCCTTAGCAATAGCGTGTAGAGCAAGGTCTTGTTTAAGAAGCTGCTGCTTTGCGGTCAATTCATATACGCTTTGGTAACTTACATCGCTATATCCTATGATCCCTTCTTCTGCAGCAAAATGCTGTTGAGATGCCAGTACTTCGGCCTGCGTTTTTTGTTCTTCCTCCAATTGCTTTGCACTAATCTTATCGATGGTTCCTTGTCCTATGTTCTGTAAATAATTTTTGACTCCCATTGCTGATGATAGAAAATCAAAAGCTTGCTTTCCCCTCTTTTTCACATAATCAAGGGCTTTGTTATCATCGTTGTCAACCCACGGAGAAAATAGAATGTACAGCGAATTGACGCTCCCTTCTTGAAAGGAAGTCCATGAAGTGTCGGGGTTAAATGAGGCATCTCGTCCCACAGTTTCAGTATAGAATTTTGCTATCGAAGCAATATTCTCCGCAGCTGCCAGGCCACAACACTGAGACACTTGCTGCCTTACAGATAGATCCTGAATTGTATGTATTTGTGTACCTAGATTGTTATTCTTAATAACAGTAGTAGTAAAATCTATGACTGCCCGCTGCCGCTCCTGCGCACTAGCAAAAAAATGCAAAGGTAACTGAGAATCCATAAGCACCAAGGAGATTTTTGCAACATCTTTTGGATCTGGCACAATACCCACCATAATCCAGTGCTCACCAGTGTTTACCGCCAAAAAAGATGGTTTGCGAGAAACTCTGATATTTGCTAGTGCCTCAACTACACGCTGAGTGACGAATGTTATACCATCAGGATATTTCAAGTTTGCATTTGCTACTGTGTCAATATAGTAGTCTCGTACGATTTGCTCTAGAGGTAAATGCAATTCCTCAGCAATTCGCTGCCACGCTATCATTCTTACCTCATTATCTGCCAGCAGATAGTCTGCATACTGCCACACTGCGTCTAGTGGTAATCCTGCCTCTTTCAGCTTTCTCTTCTCAAGACCAGCAATATCTTTTAAAGCAGAGGATATCGTATCTTGCGGCTTACGAAACGAATCAGGAAGTAATTGCTCCCAATCTATTTGCATACTTTGATCTTTAAGCAAAAATAGAGCAAATTTCTTGCAGAGAGTCGCTGTTTTTTGGAGCACGATCTCCTCATTCTGTACATCAAACATCTTATATTCTAACAAAATTTTCACCATCTTCGATATTGTATCCAATTTGGCATTACCATTGATTACACAACGATGCTTTAAATGCCTTCCATTGCTCTCTATCGCAATTATCTGATAGTACTAAGGCTGCATCCAGGCTGTCAGCAACCCACATCTCTGCTTCACTTTGATTGTGTAATGGTACAAACTGGCACGACCCAGCATCTAATTCTAGCTGTATTTTGTGTTGTCCATTATACGTAGCAATTTCATTGAATACACCAAGCAACTGCCCTACTTTGTTGTCAATAGCATCATTATTGTTACTGCCAACTATAGATTGAATGCTACTAAAATACGTTTTCATACCCCTTCCCCCACTACAAAACTATTTATCAAGCCTCTGCATCGGTGGTAAGAATACGAATTTTTAAACACAACCAAAAAAATAAAAAATCTTTTTAAGTTATTATTAAAATTTTGCAATAGGGCTGACTTCCAAAAAAAAGCAAAAAGCTTGAGTACTAAGCTTGTTTTTAAGAAAAGTTCTTTTTGTCGCGGTAAGACCCTTTTAGTATAATTTCTCTGAGGTTCCACTTCTATGGAATACATCTCTCAAAAATAAAACTTAGATTTGTAATACGCCTGTAGCTCAGTTGGATAGAGCGTTAGACTACGGATCTAAAGGTTGAGGGTTCGAATCCTTTCAGGCGTGCCATTCTCTTTGTGCTGCAGATCTAAGTCAAATACCCATATCACGCTTCATTCTTACCCCCCAGAACTAAGGTGTTTAGTTGTGTGGATTGGCTACATTCCGCCCTTACCATTGTGTATTAAAAAATGGGACCTGGTATAAGTGCTGGAAGCCATACAGAAAGATTTGAGAATATTAAGGCTCTTTTATTTTTAAGTCGCATGCTATCAAATATTCGTGACAAAATCTATTGCATCATCTAGAACGGTGTCCAGTCTCAGGGCGAAGTAGCTCAGCTGGTTAGAGCGACGGAATCATAATCCGTGTGTCGGGGGTTCAAGTCCCTCCTTCGCTACCATCATTAGCCTTTTGCAAAAACTTCCTAAATAAAGTGTCCTAAAAATGTACCACGATAAAAATAATTGGCTATTGATACGTCATAAAATAATACTTCTCATAGGCTATTTTGCCACCTTATTCATAAATACCAAAATCCATCACACTCACCTCTTTATGTGCCTTGCTGTTGCGCCGTTTGCGTTTTTTAGCCCAGTTTTCAGTTACATCTGCTCTCTACGAATTCCCTTCGCTGTTCTGGTGCGTCCACGTAACACTTGTTCCATATGATGTTCCTCCTTTTTTTTGTATCTTCACGTAACACACCGTTATTCTCCGGGATCAAACGCCCAGTGCTTATTTAAAAATGGAACTGAGTATAAGTAGAACGCACCCGGATAGTAATAAAAATAGCACTATCTGTTCTGATCTTGAAGAATTTTGTGCTCAATTTGGTTATACTTCTTGATATCTAACGTATGCTCTATTTTATCTACAATAACTGTAATAGCACAATCTCCAGTGATATTTATCATTGTGCGCATCATGTCTATAAAACGATCTATCCCCAAAACCAATGATATACCTTCAATTGGTAATCCTACCGATGATAAGACCATACTCATCATTATAACTCCTCCACCTGGGAATCCTGCTGCTCCTATCGACCCAATAGTCGAGGTAATGATTATTACAAAATATTGATTAATAGTTAATTCTACCCCCGTCATTTGAGCGAAAAACAAAGCACAAACACCTAAATATATTGCAGTTGCTGTCATGTTAATAGAAGCTCCAAGCGGTAAAACAAACCCAGCAATACGCCTCGACACACCTATTTTTTCTTGTAGATCAATCATTGCAGTACTCAAAGTTGCTTTACTGCTCGCTGTAGCCAAAGCTAAAGCTTGAATATTCACCATTTTTCTATAAAATGGTACTGGATTAAGCCCTGCTACCAACAACATTAGGCCAAAAAGCATGTACTGCAAGGCAAAAGCTCCAGTTATCACCAAAATTAGCTTACCTAGACTGACTATCAAGCTAAAGCCATGCTCTCCTATAACACACGCCATGATAGCAAAAACACCATATGGAGTTGTTTTTATTACGACTTCCACCATCTTAAAAATTACTTGAGTCATCGAAGTAACAAACTTTTTAGCGTCATGCCCCTTATCCCCAGCTAATATGAAAGCAAGTCCTAAGAAGAAGGCAAACATCACAACTTGCAATGTGTTTCCTGATGCCATAGCCTGAATGGGATTTGAAGGTATCATATTCACAATTATATCATATAATTTTTGCCCAGAAGTTTCTGTTGTACCGACCTCTTGTATATGGTTCAAAGCTATGTTTACACCGACACCTGGCTTAAAAATTGTTGAAAAACTTATACCTATCACCACTGCTAGAACGGTAGCAGCACTATACATAATAAACGCTTTTAACCCAATACGACCTAGTGTATTAGCATCATCCATACTAGTCATGCCATACAATACAGCAAAAAAGACTATTGGAATGACGATCATCTTCAACATATTGAAATAAATAGTCCCAATAGGTTTAAAAATAACGGCCTGCTCCTTAAGCAGGGCTCCGAACAACATCCCAAGTAACATTCCTAGAATAACTTTGTGCCACAATTTCAGGCTTTTTATTTTCATGTTTCATATCCTCTGATCTACAATTAGTGCATGCATATAGCTTTCTATACTTATAACATTTTTTTATGTTTGTAAAATCCCAGTATTGCTGCACCGCAAGTACTGCTTTGCACAAAATACAAGAGTTGTAACTTATGCAAAACTCACTTTAAATTTCTGCTACTCGAAAAAAAGATGAGAGTAAGAACGCGCAATTAGCTGCAATTATCTGCTATTATGCTTAAATTCTCCATTTTGTCTTTAATTTTTCTAACTCTAACTCCAAGTTAAGCATTTTTCTTTCGATTCTTGCTTTTATAGTAATCTCTGCCAACTTTGGCACTATCACATAAACCAACCAGCCAACAGAGGCATAAGAATAGATATATAATAGAATAGAGTTATTCTGTAAAAACTGTAACGCAGCAATATCTATATCTCCATAATTCATCACCATCTGCAACACATAAGGCATTATCCCACATGCATTGAGCATACAAACCACAACAGAAAAATATAGTTTTGGATGAGTGTCAACAACAATCGCGACAATAGTCGGCAACAGCCACACAAGCATAACAAGGCAGAGGTAAGTAGAAAATTGCAAGACATACAGAAGTCCTAACAGACATAGGAAAAGTATAAAATAAGATACTATGGAGCTACTTTTTTTTGTTCCATACAAATTCATGCAACACCTCTACAAACCATTGCCTGCCGTATAAACGATATAAACAATGGATGTGGTACAAAAGGACCAGATTTAAATTCTGGATGAAACTGCACAGCAACGAACCAGGGATGCCCCGTTAATTCCATAATCTCGACTAGCATACCATCAGGTGATAACCCACTAAACCTCACTCCAGCACTTTCAAACACACCCCTGTATTCTATATTAAATTCAAATCGATGGCGATGCCTTTCTTTAATGTTCGTAGTGCCATATATATCATGCGCTAAGCTACTCGACATGATTCTACATTCATATTGACCGAGCCTCATAGTACCTCCTTTAGCATCATTATATGCACGTACCTGTTTCTCGCCCCCTTTGTCCCACTCAGTCATTAAATTTATTACATGCGTGCCGGAATCAGAAAATTCTGACGAATTAGCATCACTCATTCCCAGGACGTTACGTGCAAACTCTACAATACTTAACTGCATACCTAAACATATACCAAAGAACGGAATTTTGTGTTCACGTGCATATTTTATAGCATTAATTTTTCCCCCAATACCCCGATGACCAAATCCTCCAGGCACCATAACACCATCAACATGCTGCAAGCAGGCAAAAACCTCCTTCTCATCATCTAAAATTTCCGCATCCACCCAGCTCAAGTTTACCTTACACTGATGATAAATTCCAGCATGAATAAATGCCTCTACCAGTGATTTATATGCATCTGTAAGTTGGTGATATTTTGCAACAATTGCAATATCAACGCTAGTCTGCGGATTATCAATCTTATGAACGATGTTCTTCCACTCTCTCAAATCTGGCGTTGTGATATTATCCAACTTGAATAATTTAAGCACAACTGAATCAAGTCCAGTACCGCTATATGCAACTGGTATCTTATATATACTATCTTGATCTAGTGCATCAATCACGGAATACTCTGGAACATTACAGAATAAACCTATCTTACTTTTTTCAACAAATGGAATTGGTCTATCAGTACGACATAAAAGAATATCTGGCTGTATACCAATAGATCTCAACTCTTTTACAGAGTGTTGCGTAGGCTTAGTTTTTAATTCCCGCGCTGATGCGATAAAAGGAAGCAATGTCAGATGTATGTATATAACCCTATTGGGCCCCATTTCATATCCAAGTTGACGTATGGCCTCAAAATAGGGTAACCCTTCTATATCACCAACAGTACCACCTATCTCACATATTAAAAAATTAACCCCATCAACATCATCAACAATAAATTCCTTAATTAAGTTTGTTACGTGAGGTATTACCTGCACAGTTACACCAAGATATTCACCACGCCGCTCTTGTAATAACAATTTAGAATATATTTGCCCACTTGTAACATTATCACCGCGTTTAGCATTTATATTAGTAAAACGCTCATAATGCCCAAGATCTAAATCAGTCTCAGCTCCATCGTCAGTAACAAATACCTCTCCATGCTGATAGGGATTCATCGTGCCTGGATCCACATTCAAATAAGGGTCCAATTTACGTATACGTATGCTGTATCCTCTAGCCTGGAGCAAAACTGCCAAAGAAGCTGCAGCAATACCCTTTCCAAGTGAAGAAACAACCCCACCAGTAATAAAAATAAATTTTGTATCCATTTTTTTAACAGCCTCGCTATTTACAAAGATTAAGTTCCGGCCTTATTAACGGAGAATCTATATTTAAACATCCAAGTAGCGAGTGAAATATGTTGCTATGCGATACAGCATCATTTGCCCGACCTCTTATTCGCTCAAAATTATTTCCGTATCTTGTTAAAAACTCTTGTGACCCCCAAACAAACATTCCTATATTAACTAGGGCTTTTTCTGGTATATTCTCATACATTGCTGCATCAAAGTAGCGTCCTGTTACATATGACCCATGATCTGATGCAAAAATCAAAAATACGTTTTCATCTCTAAGTTGAGTTATTAGTTCATCCAAAACAAAATCGGTATAAAGTACACTATTGTGGTAGTTATTTTCCAGCATTTTCGGAGTGCAGTTTGCAACACTACTAATGTGACATTCTGGATGAAATTTATAAAATTCCCCAGGGTATCGAAGATTAACCATCCAGTGGCTGCCCTGCATTTGAGCTACCAAAAATTTGTTCTTGTCTTTGTTTTCGTTAATAAAAGACATTACAAGTGGTATGAGACTTTCATCATATAATTTGCCATCTTTAAATTTGCTACCAAACTTATCGCGAATATCGCTTTTCGTTAAAAGATATTCAGCCTCTAATGGAATTGAACTACAATGCCTGTCTCCGAGAGAAACAGAACGCATCCCTATCCACGCTGTCTTGAAGCCCAATTCCTTGAAAATCGAAATAACAGTCGTTTCTCTTATAGCCTTCTTCCAGTATGGAGGACTGTTCCTAGTCAGGATATATGGGATCGAAATCTGTGTAGTGGTGGCACTAGAAGTTGCATTTTTAAAACTAATAAAATTTTCTATACGCATCATCTTCGGAGTATTCTCATATTTTCGATATCCATTAATCTCTAAAATATCACCACGTAAAGATCCTCCTATTATCAAAATCACCGTTAATGGCTTTTTATCAGGCATATTATGGTGCAATTGGTGCAATTTACTTATATCCACTTTAGATGGTAGTATGTCAGTGCCAGTATGGATATTCTTGCTAAATAATGCATAATATATCAAGGGAAAGGGCTGATAATTGGTTAACACATTTTTCACAACAACACGACCTATTACAATATGCCCATATATAAGCAAAATAATAGAAAGCACTGCAATACTACGTACAAACAAGTGTCGCGCTTTGTCATCAGAATTTGCATCCGATATTTTAGCTTCTAAGCGGTGTAATAAAAAAAAACCAATAATTGCTGCAATTACTGCTAAAAATAATGCTTGCCTACTCAGCAAATCCCCAATGAAATCCCGATCTTCGTGTATTACTGCTCGAAATAAGTTATAGGTTAACGGTTGCTTGAAATTGATAAAGAAATATATACTAAATCCGCCCAATCCATACAAAACTGTAACTACTGTATATAACAAGCGCTTATTTAAACTAGCAACTAGAAATATGACAAAAATCAACGAAACAGCTGTTAAACCCTCAATCAAAATCTGAATGTACTCCGAAAAATACACTTTTACATGCAGTGCATAGACTATAATTGGAAGGTAAAACAAAAAAGCATATGCTACTGCTATAAAGAACACATTTTTTGTATTTTTCAAAAGAAATGAGATTGTTTTGTCTAAAAATTTATACGGCATCATGATGTGTTATAACAATTTTACCATAGCAGATATACCCCAGCTCGCTTACTTTTTTACAACAAGGCTCAGCCTCCTGTATTTTTCTAAAAAACAAGGACTGACCTTTACCAAACACCAACTTCGCAACAAGCAGACCTACACCCCACTCTTATACCGTAGGATAACTACTACCGCCACCATTGTAAAGACAAGCTGCAACTATTTATACGATAAGAATCGATGGAAAACGACACCAAACATCATGCCTTCAAAAATGGCGGGGACGACGAGTCTCGAACTCGCGACCTCCGGCGTGACAGGCCGGCACTCTAACCAACTGAGCTACGCCCCCACTCTTTACTAAACACAACAACAAAAACACGACACACTCAACAACGCACACCCTACCTAACACAATCCCGTGTGCTCTGTAAAACGTAGATCATCACACTTCACTAACACACTGTTTATTCCAGCTAATGGTGGGCGATGACAGGTTCGAACTGCCGACCCCCTCGGTGTAAACGAGGTGCTCTACCAGCTGAGCTAATCGCCCCTCCATACACAAAGCTAATACTTGATGTAAGATTAAAAATCAAGCCAAATGTGAAGCCAAGCTCAATAATTTTCATACAAAACTTCCTACGCACTCAAAAGATCTCTGCATGTAAGAGAATCTATTCAACTTTCGCGCCTTCAACAAGTGTTGTGGCAGATTGCGATGACTGTTCTGACACAACTCGCTGATCATCATCGATCTGTGCACTATTGACACCACCTTCACCCAAACTTGTTAAAGCGTACTTGCAGAGCTCTTCGAATGGTACACCATGCTCTAAAGCCAATTTCTGAAGTTTCTCTAAACTGTCCATTATTTCCTGTGGTATCGTTCCTCCACGCTCACTTTGAATAAATTTAGCTTGAAAAAATATGGGATGTTGGTCCATTTTAGGGGAGCCTATGTATATGGCGACCTTCGCAACCCTCCCTCCAAAGTCACAGGGGACATCCATCTTTACAACGGTAGCAGCCATTTTTTTCCTTTTTTATCCCACTCTACGTATCTATCAGACTAAAATATAAAATTTTATCTGTCAATAGCAGACGAAAATATAGCCAAAATAACGCAACAACTCGTAGCAAAAGTGGAGTTTTGAAAAAAGTCTGTATTACTATATTATATCTGACACCTGCCCATGGTTACCACTACACTTCTTGTTCTCACTATTACGCTCTTCTAGTGCTTATTAACTTGGTATTTTCCTTATAATCCACCCACCTCCTAGCAATTTAGTTTTGTCATACATAACACATGCTTGTCCTGGAGTAATAGCGAAATAATCTTCATAAAGCTCTACCTCAGCTGCATCATGACCTGCATATTTTACAACGACATTAGAACCTATGTGGGTTGATCGTAATTTTGCAGTACACTTTAAGGGGTGATTTAGATATATCTCATCATTTTGTGACATCCAGCTTATCCCTCTTATAAGTAATTTTTTTGACTTTAGATCCTGTCTATAACCGACAACTACCTCGCTGTTTTCGGGGTCTATTTTTATCACGTATAAAGGTTCTGAGTGAGGGATATTCAGCCCTCTTCTTTGCCCAATGGTGTAATTAATGGTCCCATCATGCTTACCAATGACGGCACCATCCCTGAATACAATGTTACCTGGCTGAAAAGCAGTGGGGCGAAATTTTGCTATAATACTCCTGTAATCACCGTTCGGCACGAAACATATATCTTGGCTATCTGGCTTGTCAGCGGTATTAAGCCCATAATGGTACGCTATTTCCCTTGTATGCGATTTCTTGAAATTACCTAGTGGAAACAGCAAGTAATTTAATTGCTCATGTGTAGTTGTAAATAAAAAATAGCTCTGATCCTTACCTTCATCTACTGCTTTATGCAATTCATGCTTACCATTTTGCGTTATTTTACGTGCATAATGCCCTGTAGCTATTTGATCAGCACCAAATTTTTTAGCAGCTTGTAATAAACCTTGAAATTTTACCCGTTGGTTGCACAATACACATGGAATTGGAGTTTCTCCCCTTACATAACTATCTACAAACGGTTCTATGACTTCATGTTGAAAATTACGCTCATAGTTAAAGGTATAGTGCGGTATGCCTATCTTTTTTGCTGCTATTTGAGCATCATAAATGTTGCTATCAACGTGACAGGCCCTTTCTTGACCTAGGATGTTATCTTTATTGCATAGTTGTAGTGTTACACCAATAACATCATATCCGACTTCATGCAATAAAGCAGCCGTTGTAGAGCTATCTACTCCGCCTGACATGGCTACAACTATCTTCGATCGTTCCCCTTGAGGGAGTGCTTTTAACATATAATATTAATTTTCCCTTTTAACGCCACCTTTACTCCTATCATGTTTCCTTTGTGCAACTTAACAAATGGTTCTACAGTCAAGACACAAATCCTTTGTAAGAGCCATTAACATTACAACACACTTCTGCAAAGTCCATTTCCATACGAAACCTACTTGGCCATGCTTTTTTAATATAGATATCACATCCATATTGTTGCAACATCATCTACTCCTCATCTATAATTCGGGGGTTATGGACTAAGATGCTAAATAGTACGGTACTTGGGTTAAGATACGCATTTTCAGCATCGTATAATAACGATTGTAAATTTGTTAAATAACGTAAATCTTTCTGAATTTCAGAGGCAGGTAATTGTATCTTATCCTTTATATTGCCAACAATGATCCGAGGGAGTACATTCTTCAGTAATGCAAAATTATCTTTCAGTACACTATTATCTAGAATTTCATATAATAGTTTTATACTATCGCGTTCTGACATAGGTACAGAATAAAATTTTTGTATAGATTGTACCAAGGCTAATATATTGTTACTGCAGAGTTTCAGCGCGATGCCCATATTCCCACCAGAAAGCCTAAATATTGCCTCCAGCTCTGTATTTCCAAGCTGAAAGTCTTTTACTTTTTCACGCAATATGCTGCAAAAGTCGCTATAAGCTAGTGCTTGAGTCTTTATTATACAGCAACGTGACCTTACAGTAGGCAGAATAGTGGCAAGTTTACTAGTTACCAAAATAATACAAGTATATGCTGTAGGCTCTTCTAATAACTTCAACAACCCATTGCTTGCATTAAGATTTAGGTGTTCTGCTCCATCTATCATGAGCATTTTCCGTGTACCACATCCAGGTGTAGTCTGTAAGAATGCTTGTGCTAATCTGATTTCATCAATGGTAATACCCACTTTTTCCTTTTGTGTAAACGAATTGTAGATACATTCTGAGCTAATATGTAAGAGATCTGGATGCTGCAACTTATTTACCAACTTTGCTACTTCAGGGGTCATTGCAAGAATACTCAATTCTGCATTTTTACTCATACTTGATGTATTGTATTGTGACAAAGTAATATCATCTCGGATAGATAAAAGAGTCTTGGCTAATCTGCGGGCAAAAGTCGCTTTACCGGTACTTGCGGGGCCACTTATGATATAGGCATGATGTAACTTATTGTCTGTTATAGCAGCGGCAAAAAAATTCCAAACCTTATCAATACCATATATGCGGCTCTCAGTAGATAATAAACAATTATCGGGGTTTTCTCCTCCAGCCCGGGTAACTTTTCTCATATGTACCCTCTTTCATGATTCCAATGCCTTTGCTAAATTTACGATGTTTGCGATAATTTGTTTGCTATTTTCGCCTAATTCACATAAGGGTAGCCTGATATGTGGACTATGTATTATGTTTAACAGGTATGCAGCGTATTTTACTGGTATAGGATTTGTTTCGCAAAACATAGCTCTATGTATTGGAAATAATTTTTGTTGCAAACGTAGAGCTTCATCATAGTGGTCCTGCCTCAGTAGTTCTTGAATTTTATTGCACTGATGAGGTATGATATTCGAAGATACTGATATACACCCTTGTCCACCATGAGCATTAAAGGCAATTGCGGTGGAATCTTCACCAGATAGTTGCGTGAAGTTCTTTACTCCACTACTACTCAGTAATGTCTGTAAAAACAAAGGACGATCTAGGTTAGATGTTGAGTCTTTTACTCCTACTATTCGAGGCAGCTGAGCTAGTTTGTGTATCGTATGATCTTGTATGTCTATTCCTGTACGACCCGGAACATTGTAAATAAATATTGGAATATCGGACTTATCATGAACCAGTTTATAATGGGCATATAGTCCATCTTGAGGTGGCTTATTGTAATATGGTGTAACAATTAAAACTGCATCTGCACCTAAATTTTTGGCTTGTTTCGTATAAAAAATTGTTTGTTCTGTATCATTAGTTCCGGTCCCTACAACTAGCTTCATACTCGATTGACTTGAATGTGTGAGGTCCGATACATATCGAATCGCATCTGCCCTTTCTTCGCACTTTATTGTTGCTGCTTCTCCTGTAGAGCCAAAAACTACAACACCATTTACTTTTGCTTCCATCTGCAGGGTAATGAGTTTTTCGAGACTTGCAAAATCTATCTTCCCTTCATCCGAGAATGGTGTAATAAGAGCAGTGTATAATCCTTCCCACATGGCATTTCCCCTATTCTCTCCTAGTTTTATTATTGGAACTATATGTGTCCATTTGTTGAAAGAACTCATGGTTGAATTTTGAAGGTTTTAATTTATCTATTAAAAACTCTATGGATTCTGTTGGTCCCATAGGGTTGATTATTTTTCTCAAAATCCATATTTTAGATAAAGTTGTTTTATCTACTAGCAAGTCCTCTTTCCGTGTCCCCGATTTTGATATATCAATTGCGGGGAATATGCGTCTGTCGGCAATTTTCCTATCTAGTATAATTTCAGAATTACCTGTTCCTTTAAATTCTTCAAATATCACCTCATCCATTCTGGAACCCGTCTCAATTAAAGCGGTTGCTATAATGGTTAAAGACCCCTTTTCCTCGATATTACGAGCTGCTCCGAAAAAGCGTTTTGGTCTTTGTAGTGCATTTGAATCTACACCACCACTTAAAACTTTACCAGAAGAAGGAGCGATATTATTGTATGCACGTGCTAATCTTGTGATGGAGTCTAGTAATATTACAACGTCCTTCTTTGTTTCTACAAGTCGTTTTGCTTTTTCTATAACCATTTCTGCTAATTGCACGTGTCTATAATAAGGCTCATCGAAGGTAGAGCTAACTACTTCCCCCTTCACAGATCTCAACATATCTGTTACTTCTTCCGGTCTCTCGTCGATTAGAAGAACAATTAATATGATATCGGGGTAATTACGAGTAATAGAGTGGGCTATGTTTTGAATTAACATTGTCTTACCTGTGCGTGGTGGTGCTACAATTAAAGCCCTTTGCCCACGTCCTAATGGAGATACTATGTCTATGATACGAGCACTTAAAGTATTAGGTGCCCCGTCAATACTCTCCAACATGATTAATTGCTCAGGATAAAGTGGTGTCAAATCATCAAAATGTGGCCTATGTTTATTCTTTAATGGCTCACTTCCATTGATAGTACTGATATTAGTAATGGCAAAATATCTTTCATTTTTACGCGGAGCTCTGATAGGTCCCGCAATTGTATCTCCTGTACGCAGTGCATACTTCCTAATTTGATTTGGAGAAACATATATATCATCTGGTCCAGGTACGTAATTAGATTCTGGGGAACGTAAAAAGCCATAGCCATCTTGCAAAATTTCCAATATACCCTCTCCTACCATTACCCCACCTTTCTCAGCCAAATGTTGTAAAATAGCAAAAATGAGGTCATGCTTCTGTAAACTTTCTGGGTTTTCCACATGAAGTGATTCTGCAAATATCATTAACCCTTCAGGGCTCTTCCTTTTTAAATCTTTAAGATGGTAAGTAACTTCGGTATTCGCTGAACCTTCATCAGCACTATTTGCAGTGAATGAAGCAGCACTAGGTGCAGCACTTGCACTATCAACTACTGTATCAGACTTTTTACCATTTTGCAGTAGTGTTTCTTGCTGTTCTTGCGAACCGAGCGTCGCTTGTACCACGTTTTTTGCGTGCTTCGTTATTCCAAGTGTTGCCATGATATTTATCTTTCCTTATGTAAGTGGTTTTTTTAAGATTTTATTGCGTTACAGTACTGCAACTATGCGATCATCTTTTGGAATATACTTGCAATTGCAATACAATCATTCTGAAAATTTCTTAGACTATACATTGAACTAAAATATGATTACCACAAGAAGAATTTTTTCTTTCCAGGAAGAAATCTATGTTCTTGAGATCGGCCTAGCATTGTCTGCGTACTACATTACACTAATACAGATAAATGTAAACAACTAGAAAATAGCCCGAGTACAGTGTATACTGCAAATTATAAGAAATGTAAATATTATATTAGTATGTAACAGTATGCAATGTATTAGTAGTATATCTACAATTATCCCACTTTATGACCTATATATTGTTGATATATATGGAGTTATTTTTTATGAACAACATCTAATAAATCAAGCAATAGAAGTCATAGGATTATTAAAACAACTGGGAAAAACGGCATTTTTCCTATCTAATTTTCATAAAACTAATGCATATATAAAAAAAATGTTGATCGACATTGCTGTCAAAGACAATAATAAATATGCACAAGAAGTGCTAAAAGATATAGCAATATTTACTTCATGCGATTTTTTTATAGAGTTTGTCATTAGATATCATACAGCGCTTAATCTAAGCACAAATGATGCATTTTTGTTTTTACGGGGAAAAGCTTATGTAGTAGGAGATACAAAACATCATTTGATTTCAGAAATATCTATGCGCTTGCGAAATATGGGATGTAAGCCATTTGAAGTAGCCTCTTCTGTAAAAGAGGCAGATTATTTGATAATGCTGGCCTATTCACAACCAAATGACAATATGCCTATGAGTAGATGGGATGATGTATTGCATTTAGCGGCAGAAATGAGTCTACCTTGTCTTTGTCCTTATCCAGATGTTGCGCCATATCACACAAAACAAAAACGTATATATACCCCAGGATTCTATGCGCAGCATTATCAACAAATGAACAGTTGTATGGTATATAACTTTGGAAAGCCATACAAAGAAACGTATGATTTTGCTATCAGTAGCCTAGGAGTTGATGTTAGTAGTAGCAAAATATTAGTGATTGGAGACAGCATGGTACACGATATTGCAGGAGCGAATAATATTGGGGCTGATTCCTTGCTGATAGATAAATATGCATACAGTGATACTGCTAGATTAGCTAATAGCACAAATTTCCCAACTTATATAATGGAAATACTGAGAGTATGAGAAGTTTAGCCTGCCTGGTAAATTGTAACAATTTTACGAAAAATTAAGTGAAAAAGCTCAATGTTTTAATGAACAATACGATCGCGAATTGTTGTCGTAAAAGTAGTTTCACACATCACCAAATCATAGTAGATTGGGAGCACATTGTAGGTCTAAAATTGGCCAAAATTGCCATTCCATTTGCACTCAAAATTCCTCCATCTCAGAGTGCTAACGGAACTTTGATATTGGCTATTAGCAATCCAGGATATGTTATGGAGTTACAAATGTCTGAAACTACGATATTGCAGAAAATTAATACCTATTTTGGTTATCAGGCGATAAGTGCTATAAAATTAGTAATCAACGATAAGGCGTTTAAGTTACATTCTATCAATAATGACAGTGAAACATTTCAGCATGGTGCAAATCTTTATGGGACTAAGCACTTAGAGAGCAATTTCGCCCAAATTTTAGATGGAAGTGTGGCGCAAATATCTGATACGGAAGTAAAAACAGCTATAAGTGCATTGAGAGATGCGTTGTTTAAAAGTTAATCAATAGCAAAGTTCAGTACCTTTACACGTTAGTTACCTTACCCTTTTAACCCAAGCATCCGTAATAGAAGTCAAGAAGAAAGGAGGTAAAATTACAACACACAATCAGCTCAAAGTAGCTATATAGGCTATTTTGATTGTGTAGCGGTAGTGTTGTTTAGTCTTATATTCAGTCTCAAGTCTTGCAATATCATGAATCTTAAACGAAATCAATTACTCTCTTCGTTGTATTAATGAGTGCTGATATTCTACTTTGGCAGATAAAGCAAATGTTGCTGCGTAATCGTATAAAAGCTTACAATCAACACGATCTGTTTTAGCTAAACATCCTTTAGCTTTTGCATAAGAGCGGACTTTATTAGGATGAACTGTATTAAAAGCTAGTTGATTTGATTTTAGAAACTGTTTGAATTTATGCTCGTAACCACCCGTAGGTTCGTACAACAATCACTTCTCTTAATTCTTTGTAATATTGGATAATAAAAGAAAGAAAATCAGTAAAACCACTCTCAGATTACTAACTTCCAAAGCTTTATCTACAATAGGTAAGTAAAGATAAAGTGATGCCTACAACACCAATATAAGTTGCCATAAAACCAGTTTGTATAGTATATTTTGCAATGGAATATGCTACTTCATACGCAAGGTAAACCTTTCGGCATCCGTTCGTAGCACCTGAGAGTGGGTCTTTCCTCGGGGTCGAACTCTATGCTTCAAATATGGATACAGTTTACCCACTCTTGCCTAAATATCACTGATCACATCATACCTATTCTGGCAACTTTATTGTATGTACTTTGGATTAGGAATGGATAATATATTGCAATAAGATGGAGATATGATATCTGTTTAAAGGAGCCGATAAAGGGTAACAAAATAGGATTCATATGGAAATAGATTTTACAGGAATATATTGTTATGTTGATGATTTTTGCAAAGGATTTATAACTTGGTTGGAAATACATTTATAAAAGGCAAGGACAACGAAAGGCAAGAGGAGTAGGAAGTGCAATATGATCCTTAGTGAGGTAGTGACTATAATATTAGGCTACCAAGAGAGTAAGTTTAGTTGTTTTATGTGTATGTAAAACACCGGAGAGATTTCAAAAATTTATTGTTGTATGATAGGTTTGTAGCCGTATTGAAGCGTATTTTGCCTATATTATGTTGCTTATTGCAATGCATTACTGGAGAGGTTACTGGTATCCAATTTATGTTTCTCTGTGGGATAGGGTTAATACCCTTGCCTTTAGGCGAACAGTTTAGTACTATTTTTTTATTTTATGTTATACAGGAAAGGGTCTCACATCATATATGAATTAAAATATCATATTATCTGGTGTACTAAGTATAGGTACAGAGTATTGACAGGGTTAAGTTAGGGAGCTTATTAGGGAAGGCTAATTACGTGGACATCAGTCTGGCTCATTAAGTTCCGCGTCGGTACCGCCTAATATGGGCATTTCGAAATTGGTGCAGTATATTAAGGGTAAAAGTAGCCGTAAAGTGCTAATGGAATTTGAGCAATTAAAGAAAAAATATTGTGGACAACATATATGGGCTAAAGGATATTTTGCAGTTACAGTTGGTAACCTAAATGAGCAGTAAGTTCAGGAGTGCATTGAAAACCAGGAAGCGTATCATAGAACGATAGTTTTGAGATTCCATCTCACTAATCTGCTTTGCAAGCGTTAACTCAAACTACCTGCTTTAGCGGGTAGTAGTTGATCTCTTGCCAAACAACAGACTCCTTTCGGAATAATTCGCTTGTGTATGTCAAAATGCGGGTGGCACATGGGGCGCAGCAGGGCTCCAGTGCGCACTGGAGCTTTGGATGTGTGGGTGGCTCGCAGCCAAAGCAGAGAGTTTCAAAGAAGTCTTATCAATGCCCCTCTTTAACCCACTCTGCATATGATATCTGTTTAAAGGAGCCGATAAAGGGTAACAAAGAGGAAACATATGGAAATAGATTTTACAGGAATATATTGTTATGTTGATGATTTTTGCAAAGGATTTATAACTTGGTTGGAAATACATTTATAAAAGGCAAGGACAACGAAAGGCAAGAGGAGTAGGAAGTGCAATATGATCCTTAGTGAGGTAGTGACTATAACTAAACTTACTCTATTAGGCTACCAAGAGAGTAAGTTTAGTTGTTTTATGTGTATGTAAAACACCGGAGAGATTTCAAAAATTTATTGTTGTATGATAGGTTTGTAGCCGTATTGTAGCGTATTTTGCCTATATTATGTTGCTTATTGCAATGCATTACCGGAGAAGTTTCTGGTATCCAATTTATTGATTCTACACCACTTGATACATGTAAGGATCTACGCGGCAGTAGACATAATATTTTTCGTGGAATTGCTGCAAAAAGTAGAAAAAGCACCGGTTGGTTTTATGTTCTGAAATTACACACAATTTTCAATGATAAAAGCGAATTTGTTTCCATCAGAATTACACCTGGTAATGTTGATGACAGAAAGCCTGTCTTGACCATGGCAAAAGGCTCATGGGGAAAATTATTTGGCGATAAAGGATATATCTCAGAAGAATTAGCAACACAGCTATTGAATCAAGATTCGTTGCTCATTACGAGGCTTAAGAAGAACATGAAAAATAAATTATTGCTACTACAAGATAAATTTTTGCTCCATAAACGTACAATTATTGAAACTATTTCCGGCAAACTCAACCAATTTCAAAGACTCTGGCATTCTACTTTCACATCCGTAGAAAATGCTTCTTGTAGTCTTATAGCTTACTTGATTCCATACCAATTATCACACTATAAACCCACTATCTCAACCACTATTATCTTCTAATCTTATCTATGCTTTAGGTTTATAAAGAAAAAATTTTGCTAGAATAAATATCGACAGAGCCTAGGAGCGCAATGGCGATTGGCGAAGAAGTGCAGAATAATCACATGACTGGACCTAAATCCCACAGCATAACAACTGTGGGTGTCAGAAGGGAAACTTATAGATCTTATCGCTGTACTTGTACAGACGTTTCTCTCTCCAATTTATCCAGCTTCTCCGCTTCTTTATCACGCTTATTTGCTATTTTTCTAACTAAGTCATGGTAGTGACCAGTCCCTGCTGGAATTAGCCGACCAACTATCACATTTTCTTTTAACCCCTTTAGCGTATCTATTTTCCCAGCCACCGCTGCTTCTGTCAACACACGTGTTGTTTCTTGGAAAGATGCAGCTGAAAAGAAAGAATTTGTTTGTAATGAAGCCTTCGTAATACCTTGTAGTACTGGGATAGCAGTGGCAAACTCATAGCCTGATTGGAGTGCTTTACGATTAACTTTATCAAATTCTTCTTTATCTACCTGTTCACCAACTAAAAAAGTAGTCCCCCCAGGATTTACTATCTCAACTTTCTGCAACATTTGCCTCAATATCACCTCTATGTGCTTATCATTTATACCAATACCTTGCAACCTGTACACTTGCTGCACTTCATAAATAATATACTGTGACAATGCTTCTATTCCAATTACTCTTAAAATATCATGTGGGGATGGATTGCCCTCCATTAACATATCACCTTTAGAGACGTAATCTCCCTCATTTATTGTGATATGACGCCCTCGTGGTATAAAATATTCTGTATATTCTTCACTATTATTAGCAGATCTTATAATAATCCTCCGTTTGGATTTATAGTCTTTACCAAATTCTACATAACCACCCATCTCACTAATGATAGAATGGTCCTTTGGTTGCCTTGCTTCAAATAATTCAACAACTCTAGGTAATCCCCCTGTAATGTCCTTACTCTTTGAGGATTCTTTCGTAATCCTCGCTATGATATCACCAGCGTGAATTAGCTCTCTATCAGGAACATTTAATATTGCACCTACTGGTAAGAAGTAACGGGCCTCTAGCCCATTTGCAAGTGTGAGTACGTTATTAGCTTCGTCTACTAGCACAATCCTTGGATGCAGATCCACATGCCCCTTAGAGTGCTGCTTACTGTCAATAATGACTCTATTTACAATGCCAGTTACATCATCCTGCACTTCTTTCACAGACACACCTTTAATCAGATCAACAAAATTCGCTATTCCTGATTTTTCGGTAATTATCGGTATTGTAAATGGATCCCACTCGGCTATTCTTTGTCCTGCCTTTACTAAATCTTCATCATCATTTATCAATAATCGTGCCCCATACGGCAATTTATAGCGCGCTTTTTCAATTCCATTTTCATCTACAACCAGAGCTTCACAATTACGACTCATCACTATTTTTCTGTTTTTACTATCTACAACAACATTTTTGTGATTGAATTTTATGTGTCCACCGTAGGAAGCTACAGCCTGTGATTGTACCGTTGTTTTTTGTGCCGCTCCACCTATGTGGAATGTTCTCATCGTAAGCTGAGTTCCTGGCTCACCTATCGATTGAGCGGCAATTATGCCAACAGCTTCCCCAATGTTTACAAGATCTCCAGTTGCCAGGTCACGTCCATAGCATTTCGTGCATATTCCACTCCTACTCTCACACGTGAGTACAGACCTTACTTTTATCGAATCAATACCCGCTTCTTCAATAAGCTCCACACATTTTTCGTCAATCAATCGCCCTTTATCAATAATTAATTTATTTGTTACTGGATGGTAGATAGGCATAGATGCCACTCTACCTAGCGCATTCTCACTTAAACTTATCGTAATTTCACCATTTTCAATGACAGGAGTTGCAATCAATCCATTCTCAGTACCGCAATCCTCTTCAAGCACTATGCAATTTTGCGCTACATCTACCAACTTCCTTGTCAAATACCCAGAATTTGCTGTTTTTAGTGCTATATCAGCCATACCTTTCCTTCCACCATGGGTAGATATAAAGTACTGTAGCACCGTTAACCCCTCTTTGAAATTAGAAGTAATAGGCACTTCTATAATTTCACCAGATGGTTTCGTCATAAGTCCACGCATACCTGCAAGCTGCTTTATTTGCGCTGGAGAGCCACGAGCTCCAGAATCTGCCATCATGTAAATATTATTTAAATTTCCCTGCCCTATATAAACATCACCCTTATTGCTTTGTCCTGATATAACATCCATCATATCTGATGCTATTTTATCTGTACAACGTGACCATGCGTCTACTACCTTATTGTATCGCTCTCCTGCTGTAATAAACCCTTCTGCATACTGATTCTCATATTGTCGCGTCTCTACCAATGTCTCTTCTATATGACGAGCCTTTGTTGTGGAAACCACTATATCATCTTTACCAAAAGAAATACCAGATTTACAAGCATATTGAAATCCCATTTGCATTATATGATCAGCAAAAATTACAGTGCTTTTTTGACCACAATGACGATATACTAGCTCTATAAGGGTAGAAACCTCCTTTTTATTCAGGACTTTATTTACTAAATCAAAGCTTATATTGGTATTTTGCGGAAGTAATTCAGATACCATGACTCTGCCTGGAGTTGTACTTACAACTAACTGAGTAATGTTACCTTCCGTATCAAGAATAGCACGTCTACATTTTATCTTTGCTTGCAGTCCTAAAATACCACTGTGTATAGCATGCTCAATCTCTGCTAAACAAGAAAATACCATCCCTTCACCTTTCTGCTCGGGCAATTCAAGAGTCATATAGTACAACCCTAAAATTATGTCTTGGCTCGGTACTATTACCGGCTTACCATTAGCGGGGCTTAATATGTTATTCGTAGACATCATCAGTACCCTAGCCTCAAGTTGCGCCTCTATTGATAAAGGCACGTGTACTGCCATTTGGTCACCATCAAAATCTGCATTAAATGCAGAACATACCAACGGGTGTAATTGAATTGCTTTTCCTTCTATTAATGTGACTTCAAAAGCTTGAATACCTAATCTGTGCAAAGTGGGAGCTCGATTAAGCAATACTGGGTGCTCTTGAATTACTTCTGCCAGCATATCCCAAACTTCTGGACGCTCCGCTTCTACCATTTTTTTTGCAGCTTTTAAGGTACTAGATATTCCATATGCTTCAAGCTTTGAATAGATAAAAGGCTTAAATAATTCTAGCGCCATTTTCTTAGGCAAACCACATTGATGAAGCTTTAATTCCGGCCCAACAACAATAACGGAGCGCCCTGAGTAATCAACTCTTTTTCCTAATAGATTTTGTCTAAAACGACCATATTTCCCTTTTAGCATATCCGCTAAGGATTTAAATGGTCTTTTGTTAGAATTCTTTAGAGTTTTCGTCTTCCTGCTGTTATCAAATAAAGCATCTACTGATTCCTGCAGCATCCGTTTTTCATTACGAATAATCATATCAGGAGCTTTAAGCTCGATTAGCCTACTCAACCTGTTATTGCGATTTATCACTCTTCTATATAACTCATTTAAGTCAGAAGTAGCAAATCGCCCCCCATCTAGCATCACCAAAGGGCGTAAATCAGGAGGAATGACAGGTAATACATCTAAAACCATCCATTCAGGCTTGTTTCCTGAGTCGATTAAATCCTCTATCAATTTTAGGCGTTTTACTATTTTTTTACGTCTTGTTTCTGAAGCATTGCTAGCTAGCTCAGCACGTAGTAAATTTTTTTGTTCTTTTAAATCCATTCCTGATAACATCTTTTTTATCGCCTCTGCCCCCATCCCCGCTTCAAAAGCGTCTTCTCCTAACTCATCCTGAGTTCTATAATATTCATCTTCTGTTAGCAATTGCCCATATTTAAATTTTGAAATACCAGGATTCGACACTGCATAAGACTCAAAATATAGAACTTTTTCAATATCCTTAAAAGGCATATCCAATAGCGTACCAATACGAGACGGCATAGAACGTAAAAACCATATATGCACTATTGGTGCGGCCAACTCTATATGCCCCATTCTTTCCCGTCTTACTTTTGAAGTAGTAACCTCAACACCACATTTTTCACAGACAATACCTCTGTACTTCATGCGCTTATATTTTCCACATAAACACTCATAATCCTTCACGGGACCAAAAATACGAGCACAGAACAATCCCCCATTTTCCGGCTTTATAGTACGGTAATTTACTGTATCAGGCTTTTTTACTTCTCCATAAGACCATGATCTAATTTTCTCCGGACTAGCTATAGAAATGCGTACTACATCAAAATTTTGAGAATTTTGCCCAAAACGCAAATAATTAGTAAGATCTGTTACCATTACAGTACCCCTAGTGAAAAAACATTATTATGGGACTATCAAAAAAGTCTATTTTTACTCTAAAAACTACTCACGACAACTGCCACTCCTTCAACAGCCCTATATATATCAATCTGCACACCCACTCACACCCCAGATTCATGCAACAAATCGTCTCCATTGTGCAAAACCCTTTCCACACTCATCCTTCAGCATCCAGTCTAGTTAAATATATAAATTGGTGCCAAATTTTACTAATGTACATCTCTCTATTTTTCTTCTTGCATTTCTTCTAATTGCTCATCACTATCGGTAACTAAGTCTATATTTAAACCCAAAGATCTTAACTCTTTTACCATTACTTTGAATGATTCCGGGATACCCCCCGCAAATGCGTAATCTCCTCTCACTATACTTTCATATACTTTGATTCTACCGCTTACGTCATCTGATTTTACTGTTAGCATTTCCAATAAAGTATGAGCAGCTCCGTAGGCCTGCAAAGCCCAACATTCCATTTCTCCTAGACGTTGCCCTCCAAAATGAGACTTACCACCTAACGGCTGCTGAGTTACAAGACTGTAAGGGCCTATAGACCTCGCATGAATTTTATTATCTACCAAATGATCTAACTTCATCATGTATATGTAACCAACAGTGACTTTGCGATCAAAATACTCACCAGTCCTACCATCTATTAGGTCAGCTTGACCAGAAGTGGCAATGTTAGCCTTCTTCAGCATATCATTAATATCTCCTTCTTTTGCCCCGTCAAACACTGGTGTTGCTACCGGAACACCTTTTTTTAAATTATGCCCCAATTCCAGTAACTCATCACAATTCATTCCCTGAATTAACTCTCGGGCCTCTTTATCAGAATAGCTGCTTCGATTGTATATTTCTAATAAACTTGCTCGTAGATTTTCTAACGTTGCACCAGTTTGTTGAGACTCTATAGATTGTAATAACGTAGCTAACTGCTTCCCTATATTAGCTGAAGCCCAACCTAAATGTGTCTCTAAAATTTGCCCTACATTCATCCGTGATGGCACACCCAAAGGATTCAATACAATATCTACGGCGGTCCCATCCGGTAAAAATGGCATATCTTCAATTGGAGCTATTCTAGATACCACACCTTTATTCCCATGCCGCCCCGCTATTTTATCACCCGGTTGCAATTTTAATTTAGTTGCTACGTATACATTCACTACCTTTAGAGCCCCTTGCGGCAAATCATCTCCACTTTGAAGTCTCGCTATTTTATTCTGCAAAGTAGTATTCAATTCATTTCTAGTGGCTTCGTAAAAAGACTTTAATTGCAGTATTCGTTCTGTTACACTCTGATCTTCTACCTCTAATTGCCACCAAGAACGGTTTGGTAGACCGCCCAGTACATCCTTGGATAATACAGTACCAGCAGGATAATTTTTTATTTTATTTGTACTCCTTTGCTCAGCTAATAAGATAGCAAGTTTATCATATACAAAAGACTCGATTATGACTAACTGATCGTTAGCATTTTTGCTCAATTTTCCTATCTCTACTCTTTCCAATGCTATTGCACGTTCATTCTTTTCAACTCCACGTCTTGTAAATACTCGCACGCCAATAACTGTCCCCCTTTCACCTGGAGGAACACGTAAAGAAGAATCACGTACATCAGAAGCTTTCTCGCCAAAAATTGCTTGTAATAATTTTTCTTCAGAGGTTAGAGGAGATTCTGTTTTAGGTGTTACTTTACCGACCAATATATCTCCAGATTTTACACTTGCTCCTATATGGACTATACCATTTTCGTCAAGCTGCCTTAAATTTTCTTCTGGTACGTTAGGTACATCCCGTGTGATATCTTCAGGCCCCAATCTAGTATCACGTGCAATAACTTGATACTCAGATATATGTATTGAAGTATATACATCCTCTCTAACCAATCTTTCCGAAATCAATATCGAATCTTCGAAATTATACCCATTCCATGGCATAAATGCTACAAGCACATTTTTACCTAGAGCCAATTCACCCAAATCTGTACATGACCCGTCGGCTATGATATCGCCCTCTTGTATCACGTCACCAACTTTTACTATTGGCTTTTGATTGATGCATGTACATTTATTAGATTTTTGATACTTGGTTAACGTGTATATATCAACTCCTAATGGCTCATTACTATCTTGGCATCTTATCACTATCCTTGTGGCGTCTACCTGCTCTACCATCCCACCTCTTTTAGCAATAACTACGGCTTCAGAATCTCTCGCTACAATTGCCTCCATCCCCGTACCAACCAAGGGCGCCTCACTTTTTACAAGAGGCACAGCCTGACGTTGCATATTTGAACCCATCAAAGCTCTGCTTGCATCATCATTTTCTAAAAACGGGATCAACGAGGCTGCAACTGAGACTAATTGCTTAGGTGATACATCTATATAAGATATCTCTTTAGGAGAAGCTACTGTAAATTCCCCTTTGCACCTACAATTCATTACTTCACCTAACAATTCACCATCTGCACCAATCTCCGCACTTGCCTGCGCTATAGTGTACTTACCTTCTTCTATAGCTGATAGATAAAAAATCTCTTCTGTTACTCTACCATCCACAACTTTACGACAAGGAGTTTCGATGAATCCATACTTATTAATACGTGCATAAGTAGCTAGAGAGCTAATCAACCCAATATTTTGCCCTTCTGGCGTTTCAATAGGACAAATGCGGCCATAATGCGTATTATGCACATCACGTACAGCAAACCCAGCCCTTTCCCTCGTTAGCCCACCAGGGCCCAGAGCAGAAACACGTCGTTTATGCGTAATTTCAGCAACAGGATTTGTTTGATCCATAAATTGTGACAGCTGAGACGTACCAAAAAATTCATTAATTATAGCCATCAAAACTTTTGAATTTACCAAATCATGCAACATTATAGAATCAAGTTCTACCATATTCATACGTTCCAATATAGAACGCTCAATACGGCTCAATCCCAACCTGAACTGATTTTCAATTAATTCCCCAACAGAACGTACACGTCTATTACTCAAGCTATCTATATCATCTATCTCACCATACCCATCTTTTAATCCTACTAAGTGCTTAATAAAAGCAACAATATCTTCTATACGCAAACACGTAAAATCTTCTGGAACGTCTAACTCGTGCTTGATATTTATTTTCATCCTACCTACAGCTGAAAGACTATACTTTTCAGGATCAAAGAAGACAGAATGTAACAATTTTTCTGCTGTTTCTGGCGTAGGAGGATCCCCAGGACGCAAAACTCTATATATATCAAACAACGCCTCTTCTCTAGTTGTATTTTTGTCCAACGCTAAGGTATTTCTTACGTAAGGCCCAACTTTTACGTTATCTATATCCAGTACTTGTATTTCATCTGCTTGCAGTGTATCACCAATATAATTTAGCGTTGATGGGGTAATTTCACTACCAGCTTCTATCACTTCTTCCACGCCATCCTTGAGAGATACCGCAACAAAGCTACCTACAATATCTTCCTCATTTACCACGTAAAACTTATTGCTATCTGCAAATTCTTTTATTAGCTTAGGAGTAACCCTCGCACCTTTACTGATCAGGGGCTCTCCTGTTTCATAATCTACAACATCCTTGATGAGCTTCAACCCTTTAAAGTCTTCTATATTAAATTTGGTAACCCACTTCCCATCACGCCTATAATATGTCTTTTTTGCATAAAATTCATTTAAAATACTATCACGATCATACCCAAGAGCTCTCAACAAAGTTGTAATATACAACTTCCTTCTTCTGTCTACTCGGAAAAATATCAAATCTTTCGAATCAAATTCTAAGTCTAACCATACGCCTCTATAAGGGATAATCCTCGCAAAATACAAGTACTTTCCTGCAGTATTATTTTTCCCACTATCATGAAAATAAAAAACCCCAGGAGACCTGTGCATTTGTGAAACTATTACACGCTGAGCACCATTAATGATAAAAGTACCGCTTTCAGTCATTAATGGCACTTCTCCCATATATACATCTTGCTCTTTTATGCTTTTTATTTCGCAGACCTCACCATTTTCGGCTGCGTCCCATATAATTAAACGCAACGTGACAGTTAAAGGCGCAGCATAATTGACACCACGCTGCATCGATTCCTGAATATCATACTTAGGATCACCCAAGTTATATTTGACGTATTCAATGGTCGCTTTATTGTCATAGTCAGAGATGGGAAAAATAGAATATAGGATTGACTCCAATCCCTTTCTTTCGCGCTCTTCAGGCTTTTTACCCAATTGCAAAAAATCTTCGTAAGACTTTTTCTGAATGTGTATTAAGTTAGGTATTCTGGCAGTATCCAAGATCCTTCCAAAACTCTGCCTAATCCTTTTTTTTGAAGTATATGAAGAAATAGTTAGAGACACAGGCTAAGCACCTCTATGAATTTTTAAATAGTTCATCTTTTTTACAAATAAAAACAAAATTACCAAGTACAACAGTACCACCTAGCGACGCACACGTCCTGCAAAAAACACAACTATAAAAAGCATCATTCGCTAAGCATCCTTACTACTACTGCGACTCATCACACCACAATACTAACATCGACATATTACAACACAAAACAGAAGGTATGCGGAACACATACCCTCTTCAAAAAAGCTTACACGAAACAATCTATTTTACCTCAATTTTAGCACCTGCAGCTTCCAAAATATCCTTAGTTTTTTTACACTCTTCCTTGGATACACCTTGCTTTACAGGCTTTGGAGCACTCTCTACCAACGCCTTTGCTTCAGGCAACGTAAGTTTAGAATCAACCTCTCTCAACGCTTTTATCACCGATAGCTTTTTATCATCACTTACTAACCCCAGCAGGTTAACATCAAACTCTGTCTTTTCCGCAGCAGCCTCAGCGACAGCACCCTGCGCGGCTACAGCTGCCACAGCTACCGGGGAGGCACTTACTCCCCATTTTTCTTCCAACAACTTCGCCAACTCAGCGGCTTCTAACACCGTGAGACCAGAAAGTTTTTCTGCTATATCTTGCAAAATCACAGACATATATCTTCTCCTTCAGATCGAGATTACAATAATTTAACTTCCAACTTGAGTAAAGCAAATTGACAAAACTTTCAAGTGAAAATTTCCAACATCAAGCAGCGAGCATATAGCTAACAAATAAAAACATCAACAATAACCTTGCAATTTGCGCCAAATTTTATCTCTAAGAGGACTTATTGGACGTTACAAAAAGACACACTTCCTCACGCATCTGCTGCAAAATACGCTAAAGTTTTATCAATTACCTTCCTGCGCTCCTTTGTCAGCTTCATCATCTACTATCCCATTTGTCTTATTATACGTTTCATCCAAAGCAAGACTTCCCTCTTTGTTATCTATTTCTTCAATAATAGACCTAGACGCATTATTTTGGTGATAGGTAATCCTGGCTAAAATGATACTATTGAGCATCAACAATACCCCCAACACCGTCGTAACTTTGGTTAAAATGTTAGAAGAAGAATGGCGCACCCCCATTACATTACTACTGCTCGCCAGATTGGCCATACCATCACTGCTACCTTGCTGTATCAGCACCGATAATATCAGTAGTAATACTACAAAAACTTGAAAAACAACCAGAGTTGTAAACATTCAATCAACCAAAACAAATCACATCAAACTCACCGATCCTACGCGCAGACCGTACACCGTTTTTGCAAAGATTTCAATCACAATTAATGTCTAAGCGTATAAAAAGTCACTTCGCCAACTTACGAATCAACTGCTGCTGCATTATAGATAGAATATTACTCCAAGTCCAATACAACAGCAACCCAGACGGAAATGAAGCAAATATAAATAAAAAAATCAAAGGTAAAAATTTCATTGTCTTTGCCTGTACTGGATCTGCCAATTGTACGCTAAAAGACTGCTGGATATACATGGTAATACTCATCAATATTGGCAATACGCCAACCATTAACCATGAAGGTGGCTGCCAACTTATTAAACCAAACAAATTGAAGATAGAGGTGGGATCTGCCACAGACAAATCGTGTATCCATAAACCTAACGGAGCTTGACGCATTTCTATAGTCACATACAGTACTTTGTATAACGCAAAAAATACAGGAATTTGCAATATCAATGGCAAACAACCTGAAAGAGGATTAATTTTTTCTTTTTTGTATAGCTCCATCATTGCTTTCTGCAGTACCATGGGATTTTTTTCGTGCATAGCTCTCAATTTTGTAATCTGAGGCTGTAGTATTTTTAGCCTATCCATATTTTTAAAGCCGGCATATGCCAAGGGGAAAAGCAGAAACTTGATTATCACAGTTAGTAATGCGATTGCTAACCCAAAATTGCTCAATAAGTGGTACAGGTAGTTTAGGAATAAAAAAATTGGCTTGGTAATGAAGTATAATATGCCAAAATCTACAGCGCGATCAAAAAGTTTAATGTCATGTTCCCTGGAGTATATTTCCAATAATTCTAGATTTTTTGCTCCAACAAATAGCTTTGACTCCGAAATCACCAATGGGCCTGATTGTGGTTTTAATGTCCGGGGACTTATTAAAGAAGCTCTAAAATGTGCTTGATGTGTGTTATGAGGTACATAATTGCTCAACCTAGCATGTGATATGTTCGTGGTTATAGGCATAACTGCCACTAACCAATATTTATCGGAAAACCCAGTCCAATCTACACGTGTATTAACATATTCTACTTTTTTCTTATCTTGTAACTTTTCGAAACTTACTTCTTGTAACTTTCCATCAGCAACAGTAACAGCGCCTTCATGCAATATAAAGTTATTTACTCCTTTATCTCCCCTACTTCTCTCAATTGCAGTTGTTACGTGCATAGGAATAGATATTGCCATGTTGCTGTCGACAATATACTTAACGTAAAACATGTAACGATCATCCAAAGCAATATTAATAATGAACTTTATACCACGCTTGTTAGCCCAAGTAAGGTTTATACTCTCATTTGAAGAAAGCATACTTCTATCAGCTTTCCATATGGTATTTGCCGTAGGCAGTTCTATATCACTCGAATCGTTTTTTCCCCCAGTCAAGCAATGAAAATCTATAAAATAAGGATGAATGGTGTTATCCGGAGAAAGCAAAACAACATTTTTACTTTCAGCCTTGATGTCTTGTTTGTATTTTACTAACTCCATATCGTCTAATCTTGCTCCCACAAGATTGATAGAGCCTTTTAAATAATCATTCTCAATTTTTACGCGTAAATTTTCCATATATCCACCTTCAACCAAAAGATCCCTATCTTTAGGTGGTGCATCAATCTTTCCCTCTACAACATCAGAATCTTCACTTGTAGTTGCTATCTCCGTGATTTGCTTAGTCTTAACAACAGCAGGTGTTGACGCAAAAAAATGCTGCCAAACACCGATGATAAGCATTGATAATATAAATGCTACAATAACTCTGTAATGCTGATCCATTAATTTTTACCAAGATGTGCACAAAACCCCTGTTACTGAATTGGAGCTCCGTCTTATGAAAAGAATCCACATACAGCAACACTGCCTACTACAGCATAGGCGAGGTTTGAAAGAAGTCTAATTTTTTCGCCCCCTCATTATGCTAGTCAGAGTGAGTTATACACAAATCTGAAATTTTTGCAACAAAACTGAAAGGTAAGGAATATACGGAGCACAGAACTGCAATATATTGCGGTTACCGAGAGCGTAAGGATTCAGCATCTGGACAGCAATTCGTAGCAAAAGTAGAGTTTTGAAAGAAGTCTATTGATGATAACTATGGTAATCACCCACGTATTTGACGTTCCCATCCTCAATAGTGAGGACTTTATCACAATACGATGCTCCTTTCATATCATGAGTAATCATTATTGTCGTTAAACGATGATCCCGTACAATCTTGGATGTTAGCTCCATCACCAACTCAGCAGATTTAGGATTTAGCGATGCTGTGTGCTCATCTAAAATCAGTAATTTTGCAGACCGCAACGTTGCCATTACCATACTTAGCGCCTGTCTTTGCCCTCCGGATAACAGCTGAACTTTGTAATCTAATCTATCCTCTAACCCCATATTTAGTATTTTTACCTTTTCCGCATAAAATTCTCGTTTCTGCTTGTTTAGTGCAATACAAAATTTACGCACTTCTCCCCTTTTGCCAGCAAAGGTCAAATTTTCTAGTACCGTTAAATCAGGCGCTACTCCATTCATGGGATCTTGAAAAACGCTACTCAGCAACTTAGATCTTTGCACGACATTCATATGAGTACAGTCTTCCTTATCTATAAAAATTTTCCCTTGATCTGCTTTTATTTCTCCGGATATTACCCTAACAAAAGTTGATTTACCGACACCATTACCACCTATAACACCAACAAAATCCCCTTCAAAGATTTCTAAATTTACACTATTCAGCACTATATGCTCTAGGATAGTGCCTTTGTCATACATTATGCAGATATTATCTAACTTGAGCATATAAACAAACTTGCACACTAAAATCTTGAATTACTTGGGCTAAAAAATTCTTTCTAACGAAGCATCTTGTTGCCTTTACCACCGAGCATAAAGGCTACTATAAGCAGAGCAGTAGCAAGATGCACATCAGAAGACTTAAATCCAAAAGAAGAAGTTTCAAGCGCTAAGGCAATTACCAATTTGTAGATTATAGCCCCCAACATGCAAAACACTATCATTATAGGTACATCTGTCTTATGTACTAACTTCTCTCCTATAATAACGCTAACAAGACCAATAATGATAACGCCTTGCCCCATATTCATATCCACAAACCCCTGCATTTGGCTAAACAGTGCACCCGATAATGCGACTAAAGCATTACTTAGTCCTAATACTACAGTAATTGTAAAATTTTTACTTACTCCGTATGCTTCTCCCATTTTGTAATTTTGACCAGAAGCCCTAATGCCAAGACCAATCTCCGATAGTAAGAAGAAAGCAAGTAACGCACCTATAACCACCACTACACACAACATCAGGAATATAGTGGAGTCGCATACGCTAAATATAGTTTTTGTATTAATTAAAGATAGATTAGGCTTATTCATTATACGTAAGTTGATAGAGTACAACCCTATCATAACAATAATGCCTGCAAGCAAGCTCTGTATTTTTATCTTAACATTCAAATATGCTGTAACACTACCCGCAAGCGCTCCGCCTATCAGCGATGCAAGCGTCGCTATAATGGGATTAACTCCCTTTAACAAAAGCACACCTGATATTGCTGCACCAAGTGTAAAACTACTGTTAACGGTCATATCAGGAAAGTCAATAATCCTTAAAGTAAGGTATATCCCTAGTGCCACGAGTGCAAACACCAATCCTAATTCTACTGCTCCCCAAATTACCACCATAAACGTAACGATAAATTTCGATCTTATAAAATTCTTAACACCTTATAGCTCATTTCGTACAGGTACCTACTCATATTAGTTATTTCACAACTTTATTAGATATGTCTACCAAATGTTGTGGTATATCTAATCCTATTTTTTTTGCGGATCTCAAATTCAAAACAGTTTTTAATGTTTTTGGAAATTGTACTGGTAATTCTTTTATTACTTTTTGTTTGTTAATAATACTTGCTGCAATTTTACCGGTTTGTATGCCAATATCATATTGATCAGGGCCTATAGCAGCGACAACACCATCATCTACAGTATCTATATCACTGCAAAATACTGGAATTTTATTCTCCTCAGCTATCTTTATTATTATCTGCAAAGCTGACAATGCAGTATTATCATTGTTTATAAAAATCGCATCAACTTTACCTATCACACTGCGCGCAGCAGTAGCGACTTCATTACTCGAATCCGCTACTGCGGGGATTATTTTTATTCCAAAATGCTCAGCAGCAGCCTGGGTCTCTTCTAGCAATTTTACTGAATTTGCTTCTCCAGGATTATAAATAAATCCAAGCGCAGATAGTTTTGGGAGCACTTTCTTATAGAAAGATAATTGTGGTTCTACAGGTACAAAATTAGATACCCCTGTAACATTATCTATAATTTTCAAACCGCCAACTATCCCCGCGCTAACAGGATCAGTGACAGAACTAAAAACTATCGGGATATCCCCTACATGCTTCATGGCGGATTGTGTGGCAACAGTTCCTATTGTCACTATAAGCGGAAGCTTACTTTGCGCAAATTTTTGCGCTATCTGTACAGCTAGCCCAACATTACCATGAGCAGATTCAAACACAGTTTCTATACTACAACAAATCTTCAACTCATCAATAATACCTTTTCTTGTTACATCAAGAGCGGGGTGCTCGACTATTTGTATTATTCCCACTTTAGTCGCGTTATTCCTTATATCATTATTATAAGTAAATTTTACTGATATCACCCCTATTGCCGCAAGCAATGCAGTAAGTAGTAATACGATAGAACGCCAGTTAAACATGTCATGCTCCCAAATTTAATATAATCTGCGCTGCATCTTATTCCGCTATTACCATAGTATAATGCATAATAGATAAGAAAGCAACATGTCAATTTGTTGTATAATTAATTAGCTTTAATGTAAATTAATGCTTTCTTCTTTCAAAAAATAACCTTAGGATGTGTTGTATTGCTATCGCGCTTTACATATTTATACTATATATTGAGAAATTTGTGATTTACCAAGGAGTTTGATTATGCAATTAAAAAAAGAAGAAAAAAGCTTATATGATGCAATTTTATCGCTAGAGAACAGGGAAGAGTGCACTGCTTTATTTAACGATCTTGCTACGCCAGCAGAAATTAAATCCATACATGAGCGGTGGGTAGTGGCCTGCCTGCTATTCTCTACCCATCTATCGTATAGACAAATACACGAGCAAACGGGGGTGAGTATAGCCACTATCACCCGTGTTGCCAGATTTTTGCAGCATGAAAAATATAATGGGTACAAATTTGCATTAGAAAGATTTAAGGATACAATCGATAAAGGAGAAAAAGTAGATGCATATGAAGCGATCCTCGCCCTTCAATCAATTGAGGAGTGTTATTACTTGTTTAGCGACCTTTGTACTCCTTCAGAAATGAGGTCTATGCAAGAACGATGGCTTGTTGCCGACTTATTATATTCTACTACTTTATCATACAGACAAATACATGAACAGACAGGTGTGAGTATCGCCACCATTACTCGCGTTGCTAGATTTTTGCAGCATGAAAAATATAACGGATATAAGCTTTTGTTGGAAAGAACTCAAAATAAAGCTGGCGTTGCTAACGTGCAGCTTAGAAAAGCAGTTTTTGGTGGATAATATAGGCCCGTGGGTACAAGGCCAATTCATCCCAGGGCTGGGCTGTACGGCCTGTATAAGTGGGTGGACGGCGCAGCTAGAATTCGTGGAATTAGTTTCCGTTATTGCAGTTTATGTGCTGCGGTGTCCGCCTTGCACCACGCCCTAAGCATGATCAGCTGCAGAATATTTCTTTTTCCGTGAGGCATATGGATAGGACTATAAGAGATGCTGTAGTAAAAGAGTTTTATGCATATAAATGCATGAAGCTAAAAATACACCCGCATCCTTATGATGGCATATAATTTTGCAAGATGCCTTATAAAGCATTAAGGGGAAAACTCCCAGCAATCTATTCAAAAACACTGGACAAAAGTGCCAGGATTATTTACTACCAGTCTACACTCATTCTTAGCGAGACTAAACAGCTAGATTGTGGTGGTGGGTAATGGTGTGATTGTTATAGGGAGAGAAATGCCAATATCAACTTCTAGTGTGGATTTAAAAAAAGTAATTCAATTGTATGGAATTTAGTAGCATCCAAGTATTGGCATTGAGAGTATTTTTTTGAGGTCGCGCGAGTGCAGTAGATCGTTGTTGGATGGGGCAGAAAGAAGGGACTCCCGTAGTGAGGAGTGGGAAGGTGAGGGTGGTCAAAGAGGAGGATTAAAAAGGGTTGTTGAAAAAACTGGAGATAAAAATTTTTCATCAGTGCTTGATTTTGTACTAAGCTGAGATTATATATACAGTTAACTACATACTACTTTTATACTCATGGAGCACATGAAAAGTATTACAACTTTGCCGGTTTTCGCTCAAGAAGCGGGATTGGGGCGCTATTTGTACGAAATATATAGAATACCGGTGCTTAGTCGAGAAGAGGAGCAGGGGTACATCAGTCGCTGGTGTGGCTGTGGTGATGTAAAGGCGGCCCATAAGCTGATACTTTCTCATTTACGTCTTGTGGTTAAGATCGCGTGTCGTTTCAAGGGATATGGTGCACCGCTATTGGACCTGATCTCTGAGGGTAATTTGGGCTTGATGCGCGCAGTGCAAAAATTCAGACCGGAGTTTGGATGTAGGATTGCGACATATGCCTTATTATGGATAAAAGCAACAATACAGGACTATGTACTAAAATCGTGGTCGATACTAAAAGTCAGCACATCCGTTATAAAGAAAAAATTGTTCTACAATCTTGGCAAAATAAAGCAAAAAATCGCAAATTTGTGTGGTAACGCCACTGCCGTCGTGGAGGGTACGTTGAAACAATCCCGAAATTTGGATAAAAATGAAGTAGAGAATGTGGGTGCACTGAGCATTATGCATAGTGAAGTACCTAGTGCGTGTAGTTATGACGATGACATGGTTAGTATGAGTAGAAACATTACTTCTCTCAATAATTGTGTTTCTAATGCTGGCGATAGCAAGATGGAGTTAATTGATTTCGTGGAGGATGATAACTCTAATCATGAAACGATGTTGATAGCGCAAGAAGACAATAGGCGTAACAAAATTATGCTGTATAATGCCATAAATAAGCTTTCTACAAGAGAAAAGGATATATTGCAAAAACGCAGATTGGCTGCTAAACCCGTAACATTAGATACTTTGGCTACGCATTATAATATTTCTCGTGAAAGGATACGCCAGATAGAGGAGCGTACCATCCAAAAACTCAAGCAACTTGTGTGCGAGCAGAGCCATTTAGGCATGCACAAGTTAGAGAATAGTGCAGATGTGTGAAGAGCCTATGTTGGAGTGGGGATTTCCATGCATCTCTTTTTTGCTGTTTTACTGGCTGCAATCATAAGCAACATGCTGCTTCAAATACTGACGTTGAAATTACTTCATTTGTGTTTTTGCTGTGGGAAAACCCGAAGGAAGAAAATGGCGATGTAAGTCCTAAAAAGAATGGCAATAAGCCAACTAAAGCAAATCATGAACAGTTGATGCGAATTACTACAGAAAAATCCGAATTTGACACAGAAAGAAATAGGTGCGATGGTCGGAGTAACTGCAACTAGCATATGTCGCGTCTTTCAAAGGATGGGGGTTGTTTTCAAAGAAAAGAACACTTTACAAAGAAGCAGACCTCAAGACAAAAGAAGAGTTTTTAGAGAAAATATCATCAATATCTTGGGATAATTTGGTGTATATTGATGAAAGTGGAATACAGAAATATCTTTATAAAGAGCGTGGATACGCGAAAAAAGGCAAGAGGTATGCGATTTCCATCTCAGGTAGAAGATATTCGAAGGAGAACTTTGTAGCTAGATCATAGCAGCAATGTGCCCATTTCCATTTAACTATAAAATTATTAGAAAAACACTTTTCTTTAGCAGATGCTGTAGATGCTGCTTTTAAAACATAACCATTTTTCGTTTTGACTATAGTGCTTAAATCCCCGTATGTTTTTCAATTTAAAAATGGGCACCAAAGGTGCAAGGATGAGAATGAGGAGATTTTAATGTGATTTTTTATAAAAGAGTAAATTCAGTATTATATACCAAATATCTTCACAAATTCACCAAGCAACACACTATCTACCTCTTTCATACTGATGTCTGTTTCTAATATTTCCTGCATTGAGGTAGCAACATTATCTTTCATACCACATGCTATTATTTTATCAAAGTAGCTCAGATCAGTATTTACATTAAGTGCAATACCATGAGAAGTTACGAAGCGTCTCAATTTTAACCCAATAGATGCAATTTTTTTATCTGCTCCGCAATGAAAAACCCAAACTCCTATTTTCCCTGGATATATTACGCCTTTGATAGAAAAATGGGCTAAACTTGCAATGAGCCATTTTTGTATATTCAAAATGAATAGCTTTACATCCACCTTTGTTTGGAGAAAATGTAAGTTTAGCAATAGGTAGATAACTCTTTGTCCAGGTCCATGGTATGTAAGCTTTCCACCTCTATCCGTGGTGTATAATGGTAACAAGCTTTGCGCGCCCAATAAATCTGAGGCTAAAGTATTATAGCCTGCGGTGTACATATGATCGTGTTCTAAAAACCAAAGGAGTGGGGACTCTTTTTTTTCTATTATGGCATCAACTTGCTGTTGCATGAAATAGTAACTTTGCATGTAGGAGATGTACTTACTGCTATAAATAACCTTAAGCATCCGAGTCTAGGTATCAGTTGTCTTATCATTTAACTGGATCGTGGGGTGATTATACCGAGATTCATTCACAAAGGCTACAAAAGATATAAGCAATCCCAATTCCCATTTTTAAATAGACCCCCTACCTAACTAGGATCTGTCGACATTTATTTTAGCCAAATGATAAATTGCCATTATATCAAGAAAAGTAAGGAAAGTAATAGCCAACTTATCGTAATGTGTAGCAACACTGCGAAAATGCTTGAGCTTATTAAACATTTTTTCGACTAAATTTCTTTCTTTATAAAGCTCGATATCATATTCGCAGAGTACTTTTCTATGGCTACGAGGTGGGAGCCTTGGGCATGAGCTAAATTTACTGCCTCCACATCAATCTTTTGTCTGCAATAAGGGCCTCCATAGGCCTTTTGGTATAGTCAGATCTTTGTCAGGCTGTAATGAAGGAATCTCAAAGGGTTCCCCACACAAGCTGCATGTAATTCAAGAGTTTTCCGAAGGAGAGAAAAGTTACTGATGAACACTATAAGCGCAAGATGAAGAAATATGAAGAAAATGAAACTGATGAAGTGGTTGGGTACGTACAAGGTATTGCTGGAATAGATACGTATGACATAGATGGAGATGGCAAAGAAGAGATTTTTGCCATGTTTGATGATGAAGGGTGGTGCGGTACTCTAGGATGTCATTTTGTACTGTTTAAAGATTTTGGTAATGGATATGCGCCGTATGATGATCTATCTCCGATAATTCCATCTGGTTTTTCGGCACCTAGTGTCATAATTCTTCCCACAAAGATCAATAAAACGCATAATTACATTGCATTTCATGATCGGCGTGGCAATTGGAATGTATGGCTATGGAATGGAAAAGAATATAAACACTATAAACATATAGTATTTTTCTGTGATTTCCCTGAGATGAACGAAGCTATAGAAGAAAATAGATTGACATCTGAAGAGATAGATGATTTGAACAATAGGTGTACAACTAAAAATTCCATCTTAGTAGAGCTAGGTGGTACAATTCCCGAGCCATGGGAAAAGATAAAAAACAAAAAGTAGATTAATTTTTAAAACGATTTAAAAAATATAAGGTGATTAAATATGACAGATGTAAAAAAGCAAACTGAAGAAAAGAAGGATTACATAGCATTCTATAATGCATTACTTGAAAAAGAATCGTCTGGAAGATTGGATATAATACATAAAGAATCAGGTTTCATAGGATTGTACCAAATGGGAGAATTGGCATTGATAGACGCTGGATATTATAACAAAGATATACTGAGCAATCCTGAAGCAAAAAGAGACGACTGGAGTGGTACTTGGACTGGAAAAAATGGTGTCCATTGATAAAAAATGTTGATCAGTGTGAAAATTATTGATACCGTGTTAAACACTTATATCTAGAATTTGTATTCTTAATGTGCAGTCAATCATTGCCTAACGTGCACGTACTTCCCCTACTAGCAACAACGTTGATGCTCCTAGCATCCTGTTCTACCAGCCCGGCGCTATACAAAATGTCCAAATGGGCAGATCCAAAAACTGGACTCCTTCCTCCTGAAAAAGTTTGTCATCTAGAGTCTGGAGCATCAGAAGCAATGAAAAAAGATTGCGAAATGCTCTGCAAAGGGTATGCGATTAAATTTGACTACGATCCCAAGAGTTTTCCGAAGGAAAGAAAAGTTACTGATGAACACTATAAGCGCAAGATGAAGAAATATGAAGAAAATGAAACTGATGAAGTGGTTGGGTACGTACAAGGTATTGCTGGAATAGATACGTATGACATAGATGGAGATGGCAAAGAAGAAATTTTTGCGATGTTTGCTGATAAAGGATGGTGCGGAAGTCATGGTTGCCATTTTGTATTATTTAAGGATTTTGGTAATTGGTATGCTGAGGATGGAGGCTGCTTAGCTGACATAGTTCATGTTGATGATCTGTCTCCTAGCATAATTATCTTACCAACCAAGAGCCAAAATCATAATGATATAGTTTTTTGCAGTGGCTGGGGTAATTGGAGTATATGGCGATGGGATGGAGTAAGATACGAGTACTACAGACATGTCGTATTTCGATGTGATACTCCGGATATTATTAATACAATAGAGGAAGAAAAATTTACACCTAAAGAATTAGAGGAATTATATGACAGATGTAAAAAAGCAAACTGAAGAAAAGAAGGATTATAGTGCGTTCTATAATGCATTACTTCAAAAAGAATCATCAGGAACATCAGATGTTATTAATGAACAAGGTTTCATAGGATTGTACCAAATGGGAGAATTGGCATTGATAGACGCTGGATAT
>CAXOVX010000059.1:0-13590 GCA_964213345.1 Alphaproteobacteria bacterium
TTACCACAGATGCTTGGCTTGATCCTGTTTCTATGTGATCTATCACCAACTTCCTCACATCGCTACTGTATGCTCTCGTACTCATTTCTTATTTCTATTATATCAGCTCATCCCTAATTCAAGTTAATTTACTATATCACTCAGATCTTCTATAAACATTTTGAGATTCTAAATCCATTATCACTTATAGGCTGCTTCTTTTCCACTCACTCTCCCTTCCGATCCGTATATTCTATTACCAATGCCAGACTTAGGCTTTAAAGTGCAATCAAGACGCTGCGAGTTACTGAACAAACATCCGCATAGATAAACAGAAATAGAAGACTTCCCAAGGAATATGATTTTTTCACAGAATCTACTGGAAATCTCATATACATAGCTATCAATCAACTACTACCCGCTAAAGCAGGTAGTTTGAGTTAACGCTTGCAAAGCAGATTAGTGAGATGGAATCTCAAAACTATCGTTCTATGATACGCTTCCTGGTTTTCAATGCACTCCTGAACTTACTGCTCATTTAGGTTACCAACTGTAACTGCAAAATATCCTTTAGCCCGTATATGTTGTCCACAATATTTTTTCTTTAATTGCTCAAATTCCATTAGCACTTTACGGCTACTTTTACCCTTAATATACTGCACCAATTTCGAAATACCCATATTAGGCGGTACTGACGCGGACTTAATGAGCCAGACAATGTCCACATAATTAGCTAAACACACTTCCCTAGTAAGCTCCCTAACTTAACCCCGTCAATACTCTGTACCTATACTTAGTACATCAGATAACATGATATTTTAATTCATATATGCTGTGAGACCCTTTCCTGTATGACATAAAATAAAAAAGTAATACTAAACTGTTCGCCTAAAAGGCAAGGGTATCAACCCTATCACACAGAGAGACATAAAACGATGCTAAAGAGGCAAGTGCTTAATACGCTCTAAAAATAACTGCACTGAAAAAATTTAAGAACTACACCACCAAGCTCACAGAAAAGTCCACCCTTCAACACTTTTACTTCATCTACCATTAAAAAAACTAGTCCGACACCATCTCCTCTAGCACTCTTTTGGAATGCAAGTAAAGCAATCTCGCTAACTGCTCTGCTGGCGCTTTCAACACGCGCATCAACTTGATCGCAGGGGCATTCATTATACCTACCAACTGCCCCCTAAGCTCATTCAATGTAGGTAACGAAGCCAAATATTCTACCTCTTTTACACTTAAACTATTTTCTTTGATAGCAGCCCCTATCAAAGAAAATTTTGCATTATCTTTAAAAGCCGCTACCACAGCTTTACTAACAGATACCACATCACCACTAGAATGGATTAAAACTGTAGGACCTTTTAAGAGGGTGGAGACTCTCTCATAAACAGAATCTCTCACAGCAATTCTGGCAAGACTATTTTTTAAAACCGAGCACCCGCCGTTCGCTTGCTTGATCGCTTTTCGCAACGCCCTAAATCTCGACACATTTACGCCATTATTATGACATAAAATGACGATCTCAGATTTCTGAAACACTGCCTTCAATTCATCTGCTACTTTATGTTTTTTTGCTCTATCCACTTTTTTTATCCTTTTACCTTATACTTTTTGTAAATAAAATTTATCAAATTCGGCTTATTCCTAATGCGCAATACTTGCCAAATCAAGCGCTATAGACACTCCCTGTGAAGTTGAAATATACATTTTTTGCATAAAAATACCTTTAGCAGCTTGTGGCTTTACTGCCACTATCGCATCGTACAACGCTCTTATATTAGCTAACAATGCATCATTACCAAAACTCAATTTTCCCACTCCTGCATGTATTATGCCAGCTTTTTCAACTTTAAATTCTACCTGTCCAGCTTTTACCCTCTTTATAATACCAACTATGTCCTCCCCAACAGTACCTAGCTTTGGATTAGGCATCATCCCCTTAGGACCTAATATCTTGCCGAGAGATGCTATCTTGGGCATCATATCGGGAGTCGAAACACAAACATCGAAATCCAATTTACCTGCCTTCACCAAATCTACCAAATCATCGTTACCTGCCATATGTGCACCTGCACTCATAGCTGCTTCCACTTTCTCGGCTTTCACAAAAGCTGCTACACGTATCACCTTGCCTAGTCCATAAGGCATAAGTGCACTGCCTCTTACCATTTGATCAGATTGCTTAGCATCAATTCCAAGCGCAAAAACAACCTCTACCGTTTCATCAAACTTGGCTTTGTATTTTTCACGATACCCATCCAGCACCATCAAAGCCTCACTTAGCGGGTAAATAGGCTTAAGCAGCGACTCTCTTGCCTTCCTAACTCTCTTGCCATTACTACATTGCTTTGCCATAATAACTCCCTACCTCTTACTTACAACCAAACCCAAGGAGAGTGCAGTACCCTCTACACTTCGAATTGCCGAATCTAAATTATCTATACCCATATCATGCATCTTCATTTTTGCAATCTCCACTACACTATCCGCATCTATTTCTCCTACAATCTCTCTCCCAGGTGTTTTTGCTCCCTTATCAACTTTCGCATACTTTTTAATCAGATATGAGGTGGGAGGAGTTTTAGTTATAAAGGTGAAACTCCGATCCGCGTATATAGTAATGACGACAGGCAAAGGCATCCCCACCTCCAACTCTTTAGTTTTTTCATTAAACTGTTTACAAAATTCTCCTATATTCACTCCCTTTGGTCCAAGAGCAGAACCAATAGGTGGAGCTGGATTTGCTTTCCCAGCAGGAATCTGCAGCTTAACTTCACCAGTAACTTTCTTTTTCATACTCGATCTATTTTATATTTTATACTCACATTAAAACAACGAAAAAATTGCGGTACAAACACCACCAAGTGCGCATATACAAACAATACGACAGCCTATAGTGTAGCAATAACGAGCTAAATGCAACCCAAATTTACCTACTAATCTCGCTTAATTTTTTGGACCTGTTGAAAATCCAAATCTACAGGAGTTTCTCGACCAAATATGGAAACAGAAACTTTTAATCTTTGTTTTTCTCTTTCAATATCCTCCACTACAGCAGAAAACCCATCAAATGGACCATCAATAATTTTTACTAATTCACCAACTTCGTAAAGCTCCGTATCTTCTTCTGGAGATAACTTGGCATCTTCTATATATTGCAGTATGTGCTCCACTTCTCTCCCCGACACCTCTCCCGGCTTATTACCCATCCCCAAAAATTTTGCAACATGCTGTGTGCCTTTTACGAGACCCCATGTCGTATCATTCAAGATCATCTTTATCAAAACATACCCAGGGAATATCTTCTTTTCGGCCTGGACCTTTTTACCTTTTCTTACTTCTTGCACGCTCTTTGCAGGAACTATCACCTGTTGGACCAAACTATCCAAACCTTTTTTTACAATATCACCCCGTATTAGCCTGACTACTTTATTTTCGTAACCCACCATTGTGTTGATAATGTACCATTTACTTACATCACTGGACAATCTGCACTAACCTCCCCATTGTATAAAAATCTGTACCACTCTGTGTATAAGGTAATCACTTACTAGGAAAAAACAACTCGCTACCAAGACTGATATACCAACCACAGCAGAAACCGCCACCGTATCTCGCATATCAGGCCAGGTAACGCGCTTCACTTCTATCTTAACATCCTTCATAAATTTAAGAGCTGCTTTTAGGCTCATCTTATACCAACACCATCATTAACGTTTGGAAAACTGGAAGCGCTTACGTGCCTTAGCGTACCCGTACTTCTTACGCTCTACTCGCCTTCTATCACGTGTCAAAAACTTCCCGTCATGCAGAGTTTTATGCAAAGCAGGATTCAGCTTATCCAACGCCCTACCAATACCATGCCTTATTGCCCCTGCTTGCCCACTTAGACCCCCACCTTTCACTGTCGAAATTACATCATACTGTCCTACCGTCTCCGTAGCCGCAAAGGGCTGATTTATAATCATCCTTAGAACATCGCGCGCAAAATATCTCTCAAGCTCTCTACCATTAACTACGATCTTCCCATGTCCCTTCTTCAACCAAACACGCGCCGAAGCCTCTTTTCTCCTGCCAGTTGCATAGAAAGACGCAACAATCTGCTTTTCTTTTTTTACTTTAACAATCGCAATAGCCATAATAATTCACATCCAATAATCAGCTAACTTGTTTTGAATTTTTCAGTGGTATTGAAATTTAGCATTTTGGGAGTTTGAGCCGTATGTGGATTGCGCACCCCTGCATAAACATGCAGAGATTCAAACTGCCGTCTTGCAAGTGGACTTTCCTTTGGGAGCATCCTTTGAACTGCCTTTTTAATCAAACGCTCAGGATACTTACTCTTCAAAATCTTCTCCCAGGTCCTTTCTTTTATTCCACCAGGCCATCCAGTATGCCAATAAAATTTTTCTTGCACAAGCTTTTTTCCCGTCACTTTTATCTTTTCTGCATTAACAACCACCACATGATCACCACAATTTATGTTTGGTGTATAGTATGGCTTATGTTTTCCCCTTAACACTAAAGCAATCCTGGAAGCTAGACGTCCTAAAGTCTCTCCTGCAGCATCGACAAGCCACCACTCTCTTTTTATATAAGAAGGAGTAGCTACAAACGTTCCTGTTGTATACGACGACATGTCACCTTGTATATAAATTTAACGAAACCTCAATCGCTCAGATTATTACGATCTGCACACTAATTGTCAAGAATAATAAAGCATCAGAAAAAAATCAAACACTAGATGCTATAAATACTGCTTTTAAAACACAACCATTTTTCATTTAGCTATACATTTTACTGTTTAATTTGGTGGGAATGTAAGTATAAACTCGGCATACTTGCCCAACACAGAGTTGCACTCTATTCGCCCTCCTATACCCTTCATTACAATGCTACAAAATGCTAATCCTATGCCAGTTCCAGTCTCACTTGTAGTATAAAATGATTTAAAGATGTTTTTTATTTCTTTCTCCGAAATACCTGCCCCATTGTCTTTGAAATGCAATTTATTTTGATAAAGCCAAATATTGATATTTACCTGCTCTCCACCATGTTTAAAGGCATTGCGTATCAAATTATATATTACATGCCTAAACATTTCTTTTGAGCCCACAAACGTAAAATCATTTTTGAAGTCACAACTGATTCTGCGTCTTTGATCATTACTAAAAGTATATGAACTTAAGGCTTCTTGGATTACCTCAGCCACAGAATGCTCTCTATCTTTATCAACGATACTACCTTTTAAAGCCATTAGCAAAACTTGAACTACCTTACTCGCTTCCCGCGAAATATTTAAAAATCCGTTAGGAATAAAATCAAAAAGCATTTGGTAATCTATTGACTCTAACTCTATCCTATAAGACTCCTCACCTCCATCTGAAATTTTTTTTTCCGCTTTTTCAGAGAGATTCTTAGTTAAGTCGCTAAGCGTAATAGCAAGCATCTGTATTGCTGCCAAGGGGCTATTTATTTCATGTGCTATTGCCCCTCCGAATAACTGCATAGCTTTTACTTTATCAGATTGGCTATTCTCTTTTTGGCGCAAGACAGAAACTCCCATTAATAGAACAAAGGCGCATAGATATGCAAATAAATAGATATCATCTGCTGGAATGTATTTATGTGTATGATCTAATATTAGGTAAGTTATATATGATAATGTTACACCTAGTCCTGCTAATACGATAAAACTTATCCAATCTACCAACATCATTAACAAAAGCATGGAAAGAGTCATGTTAAAAAACCACATTTCCTCTCCTTTAGCGAGTAATACCGTATACGTTGCAACAAAAGGAAGGCAGAACCACAATGTTATGTACCAACATAACGGGAAATACCTAGAGCGCCATTTTCTTGGCCAAATATCAGTCAAGACTAAAATAGCGCACAATAATATTGCTATACTTCTTAAGGCTATTAGTTCATAGGTAAATTTTTCGGTGATTTTAGTGATAAACATAGGAGCAAAATAATTTAGTAAAGCGAAGACAATGAATACATAATGCTGGCTCCCGTGTATCCTAACTTTTTCAGCCGTAAAACCTAGTATTTTATTAAAAAACATTGCTAACATAATTACATCTTAATGTTATTGTGCTATGTGGCGAGCATCACAACTTAAATTAATGCAAAACAAGCCCTTTATTAATAAGCGTGTAACACCAATTCCCATTTTTAAATAAGCACACTAGGAGCGCAATGATGAGGGCGGGGTGCAGTGATAACTACATGACTAAGCCTGAATTCTGCAGCGCAACAACGTGAGTGTTAAAAAGGAAATCGGTATAACTTACTATTCTACTCTTTGTGCTTCGGTTATGCAAAAGATCTATTTAACGATTTGAGCCATGCGGTTATTAAAGTCAAAAATGCACTTACGACCAAAATCGTGAGCACTAGACCAGCCCATATATGATTATGTAATGAAAAAATTGTGCTAAAGTAATAGAAGAGAGTAGCTACGCAGTACCCAAAGACAGTCATAAAACATGCTGTAAATACCGCATATCTAACATCTAACTCTTTTGCAATAGCAGCAAGTACTGATATGCAAGGGCAGTATAGTAGAACTAGTAGCAAGTAAGCAAAAGCAGCAGCCTGAGTTTTAAATTTTGCCTTAATCTCCTCGTGCATACTACTGACATCGGCAGTTGATACTCCTACAGATTGCTCTGAGTGTTTATACGATGGTGATAATGGTATATAGCGACTAAGAAAGTGTTTTAGTTTTTGAATCCAATGTAAAAAAGAAACTTTTTGGATGTATGCGCTATCCCCTGCGTCACTGCATGATATGCGATTCTTATCTGTTATACCATACAGCACACTTAGATTTCCTATGATGATTTCTTTAGCCAAAACGCCTGTAATTAAACTTGCAGTTGCCTGCCAATTTTGCTCCTCTACTCCTATTGGTTTTAAAAAAAAAGTTAGTTTTTTACTCGTATTTACTAGAATTGAATCCTCAATATTACAAATTTTTCCATGTATGTCCACTATACTAAAGAGGTATAAGCACGTTGTTGTCGCTATAATTACTTTGCTTGTTCCTGTTATGAAAGATTTTGTTTTTGCTAATGTATCGCTGAATAATGTTTTGAGTTTAGGTAGTGAGTATTTTGGCAATTCTGGTATTGATGAGCGTTGTACTACAAATGGTGCAGAAAAATAATATTTTATAATATATGCACCTAAACAAGCAAAGACGAAGCAAGTAAAATAAAGTAAAAAAATAACAAAAGTTGAGTGAAAGAATATTGAGCTAAATGATACAAAAATATTTAATTTTGCACTACATGCTATAAAAGGTATCAGCATGATTGTAGCTATTCTTTGGGATTTATTTTCTATGATACGTGCCCCGCAAATAGCAGAAACATTACAACCAAAGCCCAAAATGAGCGGTATTATCGATTTATCGGGAAGCCCTAATTTACCCATGATATTGTGGCAAATCAATGCTATTCTTGCCATATATCCAGATTTTTCAAGACATAATAACAAGGAATAAAGCGTCATTATCAAAGGTGTAAACGAAATGACAGTTTTCATACCAGTGCCTATCCCATAATAAAATAATAGCACTACCACTTTAGGAGTATGAAGCTCAAATAATAGACCAGATACACTGTTTATAACAAATATTTCTATCACATCTTCAAAAAATCCTTTGAACATGTTGCCTATATGAACTGTCAAATACAAAATGCTAAACATGACGAGAAAAAAGATGGGTAATCCAAATATCCTGTGCAGCAGTAACACATCAAGATAATCTTGAAGTGATTTTTTTACAGTTATGACATTTCGTATGATGGCATTTCTAGCCAATTCTTGAGCCGAGATTAACACGTTATGTGGTGGGCCTGTCCGTATTTTGCTTAACGTTTTATGGTAAGCAATGTACTTGCTAAACTCATATTGCAAAAATTTACTAACATCTGCTGCCCCTTTTTGTGTTATACTTGTAGCTAGTACATGACATCCCAATTGCTTTTGTAAGTACTGTATGTCTATTGTTCGTTTCTCGAGCAAATCTATCTTATTAATCGCAACTATTACCGGCATCCCAATTTTGAGCAACTGTCTTACTAGGTACAAATCACGTTCCAAGTAAGCGGTATCAACAACACAAAGAATGCAGTCGAAATCTTGCATTACTACTGCATCGACATCTTTTTTGTGATCATGCAGTGATATCGTGTGCAATCTATACTTAATAACACTAATAGAGCTCCCTATTGAAATTTTAGCATTTGCTAAATGATTGAATAATGTGGTTTTTCCCACGTTATGAGCTCCTACAATTAGCAGCTTAAAAAAATCAGCATTTTGCTTCATATTGCTCATCATTCATAAAAATCTTCTAAAACTTCCCTGCACGCGGTAATATTTGTAAATCAAAAATAATCTTCAAATAGTCCCGGATTCTAGATCAAACCTGACATTAAATCAATGTCTACACAGCACTTAATTTGTTTGATTCAATTTATTGTACTGATGAGTGATAAATGATACCGTTATTTGATAAATGGTTAATATTTTAGGAGATATTATCATGCGAAAAAGCGATTTAAATGGCTTTACAGGGGCGAAATTGGAGATAGACAAGGATTGCTCTTGTACTATCTAGTTTTAGGAGCCGGACTAAAATGCGGCTATCAAGAATTTCCAGATTTTTTAATAAAATCAGGTAAAAAAACTTTTGGGATTAGTCCTGATACAGCTTACAGAGATGGTGTAGTTATCGAAGGGAATGGCTGTATAGCGAGAGTTCGTAGATCCAATTTTGATGTAGATAAAACACCTGTAAAAGACGAAATGCGTGACTTTTTTCGGGAGGTAATTGCAAAGACAGGTGTTTTCACAATTATTGATACAAGAGGTACCAAGGCATTAGCGTCTTTTCCTACGAAATTATGCGAAGCTTTGATTGGTATGTCTAAAGAGAACGCAAACAAAAGATAGTCTATGTGCATTGTGTGGAAATAGGTAGAGGAAACCGTCCAACGATGGCCACATTTAGTGAGCATGGAAGTGTTGATAAATACGTTGCTCTTGTAAATGCCCCCCTACAGTAAGCTTTGTTGCGAACAAAAATTATCTGAGTATGCAATTGGTGACTTACAATCCAGTTCTTGACCCAAAAATGCTTTCTACGATAAAGCAGTCCGGAGGCATAGAGACACTTAAAGGTTCCGGTAAGGAGGAATATCCCAGCAAAGAACAAGTAGTTCTGACACTTGCTCCTGATTCAAAAGCAATTGTGGAGAAAGAAGGAAAATTTCCTCGATTTAATCCTTATAATAAGCTGTTTTGCGGAATGTATCCTGATGAGGTATACCTTTTGTACAGTGAAAACAAAGGCTTATATCCATGCTCACAAGAAATAGGAATGAGGCAAAAAAGAGATAAAATACCTGAGTCCGTGGATCAAGCAGTTAGTGGTAGTGCCCCCGCCAAAAAAGGAGGAAGGTGAACCACCATCGCCTAAATTCGTTGCTAAAGCAACTAGTGAAAGTACCTCCGCTAAATCTGGGGGAAGGGATGGGAAATAGGCCTAATGCTAAGCTGATACATCAGTATACCACTGTTTATGTGCGGCATCTTGTGTTAGTGATGAAACTTTCATCAAACACAGGGGACGTCCCCACCGCTATATCAGGCGAAGTTTTCACATTGGAACTGTTGCAAGATAAAATACTTAGGATTTTGGAATAGACCTTTTGCATAACTAAAGAAGAAGTAAGAGAATGGGGGGGATATGGTACAAATATGAAATTTGATTTAAAACGTATCTTAGCGAGGGGGGAGTTAGGTGTTTTAAAAAAGCACACTCTACAAAGAAGCGGATTCCGAGAAAAGAGAGGAATCTTTAGAGAAAATATCATCAATATCTCGAAATAATTTAGTACATTGATGAAAGTGGGATACATAAATATATCTATAAAGAACGTAAATATGTGAAAAAGGCCGAAAAAATATACGATTTCATCTCGGGCAAAAGATATTTTTTAAGGAGAATTTTATGATGGATAAGGCTGGAGATAATTCTAATTTTCATTTTTAAATGAGCACTAGAAAGATTGTTATTTTACTCTTTTTTTTCAATTACGGAGCTTTAACAAACGCTCTCTGCTTCATAAGCAGATAAATCTCTTCCCTGTTTTTTTACCACTTGTCGCAAGCGTATGATGCGACGTCTACTATCACAGAAACTCATTACTAATATAACTTTTATCGCCAAGTCCTGGCAAAAAACTTACTAATTGAATAGCTAAACATTTACCAATACCCAGCATTGTTTTCAATATCTCAACTTTTGGCTCTGATTCAGAAGAGTTTGCTATGATGTCACTTGATTTAGGCATCAATCTCAGAAATTCCTTCTCCTAAAATTACTTTATCAATACCATTAACGCTGCAATGTAGCCTCTTCTTTCAGTGACACACGTCTAGATCTATAATCTTTTCCATGTTATAATCCTCTTTAGCTCATTGTGCAAAGCGGCCGTTTATTCAGCCCTTCCTGCAATTTGTTCAGGAAAAATTAAAGTAGAAGAATACTTATTCTCCTAACAATTATACCGATCCAGCACTGAAAAATTTGTTTGTTATACAACATTTTTCAGATACACCTGCAATGGTGAGGGCGAAGGAGTGTAGCAATCTACACGACCGAGCCTAAATCCCACAACGCAACAACGTAGATGTGTTAAAAAGGGGAATTGGTATTATGCCATCCTTCTGCTACAAAAAGCACATGTAATTGAAAAGCTCTTGCAATATAACAAGGTTAGGGTTAGCTTGTAGGGAAAATTAACATCAATTGATTTATGGCAGATGCGGGTATTTAGGAAGAAGAGGCGTGGTTTTCGCTACAACACTAAGGAGAATCACGATAATCAGGTTGTGCCCTTATATAAATTATTCCCCAATATCATTACTATACTAGTCTTATGCATTGGAATAACGGCGATAAGGTATGCTTTAGATGGAAAATTTAATATTGCAGCTGGACTTATCGTAATAGCTTCTTTTATGGATGGATTAGATGGTAGAATTGCACGTCTACTAAAATCTACTTCTGAATTTGGAGCTTACCTTGACTCTTTTGCTGATATTGCAAGTTTTGGGATTGCACCGGGAATTGTCACATATTTATGGGCATTACATAATATACCATATAAAGGTATAGGATGGGGCGTAATTTTGATATATATTTCTTGTGCAGCCTTAAGATTGGCGAGGTTTAATGTGCAAAATATAGGTAGCGGATCTTTAAGCCAGAACAAAAATAAAAAACAGGGATATGACGAGACACAAGATCAAGAATTGATAAATACCGTAAAAGGTAGTCCCGGTAGTTTTTATCTAGGAAGCTTTTTTTCCGGTATTCCTATGCCTGCGGCTGCCGTTTTGTGCATAACTCCACTGATGTTGACATTTGATATGTTATCAGGATACACTCTCCCTACTCTGTTTATTGCCATGTATGTACTTGTGGTAGGGTTCTTGATGGTTAGTAGGATTCCAACTTTTGCCGCAAAGCATATGAAGATAAAGCGTATTTATGTACCTTTGCTATTGTTTGGGAGTGCTATCTTTGTAGTATCAATGCTGCTAGAACCCTGGATTGTAATGCCATTAGTAGCATTTGGATACATTATTTCTCTACCTTTCTGTTTCTTTTACGTAAGAAAAAATGGCTAGTATAAAACCTTACTAGAATGCTATTAAAGATTGAAGTTTTATAAACTACGTCTATATAAAATTATTTTTCTAAGAAGGCAGAGTATGATAAATAACACAGATATACTCGAAAAAAAGAGAAAAATTTCCAGACTAGGTGGAGGGCAAGTTCGAATTGATAGGCAACACGACCAAGGCAAATTAACGGCACGTGAACGGCTAGAGATGCTCTTGGATCCCGGTTCGTTCGAAGAATTTGATGGTTTTGTAGAGCATAGATGCACAAATTTTGGATTAGAAAATAATATCATAACAGGCGATGGTGTTGTAAGTGGATATGGCACTGTAAATGGGCGATTAATTTTTGTATGCAGCCAGGACTTTACCGTCGTGGGTGGGTCATTAGGGGAGATGCACGCACGCAAAATTAATAAGGTGCAAGACATGGCTATGAAACTTGGTACTCCAATCATATTCATCAACGATTCAGGTGGGGCAAGAATTCAAGAAGGAGTCGATTCTTTAGGAGGATATGGCGAAATATTTCAGAGAAATGTGGATGCTTCTGGCGTTATTCCACAGATCTCCTTAATAATGGGACCTTGTGCCGGTGGGGCTGTGTATTCGCCCGCATTGACAGATTTCACATTCATGGTAAATAATACGTCACATATGTATTTAACTGGTCCAGATGTGGTAAAAACAGTAACGCATGAAGCAGTAGACCATGAAAAATTAGGTGGAGCCCGTGTACATAGTACGAAGAGTGGGATATGCGATGTAGTTTATCAAAACGATATTGAGTGCTTGCAGCAGGTAAGAAAGCTGATGGATTTTCTGCCTTCCTCAAATAAATCTGGTATTCCAATTAGGCCTAATTTAGATCCAGCAGACAGGGTAGAAATGTTTTTAAATAATTTTGTACCAGAAAATCCTAGTAAGCCATATAACATGCAACAATTAATTGAGAAAATTGTTGACAAAGGAGATTTTTTTGAGATTAAACCTGGGTTTGCTAAAAATATTATTATAGGATTTGGACGCTTTGAAGGACGCACAGTAGGCATAATTGCTAACCAACCTATGTATTTGGCAGGATGTTTAGACATAGATGCTTCTATAAAGGCTGCACGTTTTATACGTTTTTGTGATGCCTTTAATATATCACTGGTGACACTGGTAGACGTGCCAGGATTTTTGCCAGGCGTGAGCCAAGAGCATGCCGGTATTATTAAGCATGGGGCTAAACTCCTCTATGCTTATGCTGAAGCTACTGTCCCGAAAATCACCCTGATCATACGTAAAGCATATGGAGGTGCGTATATTGTAATGAATTCTAAGCACCTTAGAGGGGACATAAATTATGCCTGGGCCAATACCGAAATAGCTGTCATGGGTGCAAAAGGAGCTGTGGCAGTATTATACAAAAATGCCAATCTCACTAAACAAGAAGAAGAACAGAAAGTAATGGAATATCAGGAAAAGTTTAGTTCCCCTTTTTTCGCAGCGTCACGTGGTTATATCGATGATATCATTCGTCCTCACAGTACCCGTTTGCGCATCTGTCAAGCATTAGCATTACTTGAAAATAAGCAAGTGCAGAAACCGTGGAAAAAACACGATAATTTACCGCTGTGATACTTTTGTCATAACTGAAATTATGTAGAAAAATGGAAATGGATTAATTTTTGAAGGCAGCATCCATAGCATCTACTAGAGAAAGAAGAGTATTTTTCAATATTTTGCCCGACGCCCTTAAATTGGCAAAAAATTTCTCGATTGGATTTAAATTTGGTGAATAAGGAGGTAAAAGTAGCAGATGGCATTTTGCCTCTCCTATCATTTTTCTTGTATTTTGTGATTTATGGAAGTTCGCGTTATCCATAATGACCGTCTGGC
>CAXOVX010000060.1:0-12181 GCA_964213345.1 Alphaproteobacteria bacterium
GGCGTGCGCAAATTCTTCATAGCTAATTTTGCGCAGACCAGCGATATGTTTTGCAACTTCGCGCACATAAGCCGGCTGATTCATCTTGCCTCTATAAGGTACTGGGGCCAAAAAAGGGGCATCCGTTTCTATCAAGATGCGATCCCTTGGTAGTTTTGTAAGAATTTCTTGTATACCTCTAGCATTTTTAAACGTGACAATACCGGAAGCCGAAATACAAAACCCTAATCCAAGGCATGCTCCAGCAAAAACATCGCTGCCAGTAAAGCAATGTACCACACCTTCGAAGTGACATTTTGCAATTCACTCCCTTAAGATGTTTAGTGCATCTACCAAGATTTGATCTTATGCAAAAGGAGCCTACGCCGGACAGGAAGGATGTGCCACCATCACTCTGTCTGTCTCGACGATATAATTTAATGATGCACTCCCACATCTTCATGATTTTGATGATTCCCTAAGGGATGATCATCATACTGATGATGCAGCATATAAGAGCCATCATTTACATCATTATGCGAAATGACTTTAGCTTCAGCACGTGCCGTAGCTGTTACTACTGTAACTGCCACTGCGAAACAACATACATGATATTTATGAGCAAAGAATATACCCAATCCTGCAATTACCAATGCTCCCACTCCCCCTGAAGCAACACCCAGTATCTTTCCCAACGTCCACCAGCTAGTTTCAGTATTTGTAGTGTTATCATAAAATATGTTACCGATAGTACTACTAATAATCTGCGTCATATTTAAATTGCTAATAGTAATATTTCCTCCTGTAGAATTGAAATGCACATACGAATTACCGAGGCTAATTTGCGAATGAATTACATTTCCACTACCTAAATCTACATAAGCATCTGTTCCATTTTGCTTGATCACTAGACTACTAGCATTTGCAATAGCACTTAAATCGATCACATCACCTTCTTTTATACCGGCAATTTCTATGACATTTTGCATATTGCTTGGTATTTCTAGTCCTGATAACAACCTATGGACACTACTCAGTAACTTAAAGACTGTTTTACCTCCATCACCACTTGTCAAAACAGCGTTTTGTCCTACTTCTGCTATCAATATATCGTCTCCATCTAATGCTGACGCAAAACATCTACCTGCTGTTGCCTTATATACTGAACAATCTAAGCGATCTGCACCATTTGATCCAACTAGCACAATTTGATCAGTCCCTGTATATTTGTTAATACCAAAATTACCCCAGCTAAAGTGTAATAAAGTGATAGAGTTTTTGATATCTTGTACAGTATTAGCACATTCTCGCGTTATTGATAAATTCCCGCCTTGCTCTATGAAATAATAAGACCCAACATTCCCAGCATTAAGGCTATAAGTGTTACTAGACATCATAGGACAAAGTGGCCCCGTGATGGGCAGCACATAAATGGGATTACCAATGGAGCAAAGATAAAAACCTCCTATCTTTATACTTCCCTGTCCATCACTATCATCTATGATTTTTTTACCCATATTTTTTACAGGACATACATAGGTGTCATCTCCTCCAATATCAAAACTTTTGTCATTCCCACCATGGAAGTAAATTATATCATTTCCCGTTCCTGTCTTTATAATATCGTCGAAATTTGTCGTACCCCATATGGTGTTGCTACTATTATCCCCTGTAATATTCACTCCATGAGCTGGATAAGAGAAAAATAACATGTCCCAGATATTAGAGGAGGTAGTTTTCCCTTTAACTAACTCTGCAACTATATAGCTAGCAATACCTTCCGTCTTGCTACGAAACTCGATATAAGAATTCCAATAATAAGTATTTACATCATATGCTCTATAATGGTCGTACCCATTGTATCCTACAAGAGATCCAGATGGCCATTCACTCTGTAAGCCAATGACTTTGGGTTGCCCAGTGGTATCGTTAAATTGACCTAAGGTATTAAACAGACGGTGCTGACCAATATTATTTTTACCAAATGTGTACTGATCAAAATAAAACCACTCCCATGGCTGGTAACCCATTTTGGATAAAACATCTACACTGGGATACACCCTATATATTCCACCTACATGCGGAGCCACAGTGTTTATGAAATTAGGCGCTGCGTTGTATGTAATGACATTTGCATCTGCAAAAGCCAAGTCCGCACTAGAAAGAGCTGTTAGAATAACTTCTCCAGTACCGAGACTATCGAAGGTAATAGCCTTATACTTATAACATGCACTTGATAATTCTGCTATCGATGCTCCTAATGAATGTCCTGTAAAACTGTAATCCTGCACATTCTTTCCTTGTTTCAGGATATAGTCCTTTACATAATCGATAAAGGCACTCGCTGCAGGAAATTGATCTAAAGTTGCAGACAACATTTGCTTTATAACAGAGCCCTGATCTTCTGGTCCTTGCGTCCCACCATGAGCTATTACAACAGCTTTATTGGCTATATTTTCATATGCCCTACCACAATAGCCTTTTAGAGCAATGGAAACGTTATTGAAGTACTGTATTACATCTGCATCAGTTGAACTTTTTAAAACACTCCAACCTGTCTCGTTAAAGACAGAAACATCATTATATGCGTCATCACTTAAACGTGCATACACGTAGGGTGTTATAACAGATGGAGTAGGGGTAGGAGCAGGATCTACCATCCTTCCATTAGCATCATAAATTTGTCCATATATGCCATACTTGGCATTGTTACTTTCATGCCAAGCAACAACAAAGCCACCATTGCTTAATGATGCTACTGATGGGGCCTCTTGGTCACCTGACGTACGACTATTTACCAAAAATTCCAAACCTAGTGCAGAACCACTCGCACTATACCTTTGTCCATATATACCATAGCCACTGGCATCTTGAAAACTCTCCCAAGTTACAACAAAACTACCGCCATTTAATCCCGCTACCGATGGAAGGTCTTGAGTATTTTTTGTGTAAGTATTAACTCTAAACTCAGAACCCAGTGCAGAACCACTTGCATCATATTCTTGCCCATACACACTACGGCTGTATGGCGTACCATCTTGCCCAAAACTATTCCAAGTAACAATAAAGCCACCATTCTTTAATCCAACTACTGATGGATAGTCTTGAGTGCTTCCTACGTAAGTATTAATTTTTAACTCAGGGCCCACCGAGGTGCCGCTTGCATCATACCTTTGCCCATATATATCCTCAGAATCATAAAGAGTCCTACTGCCAATATAAGCAACAAAAAAGCCACCATCACTTAATGATGCTACTGATGGCTGAGAAGCACTAGAATGAACTTTAAACTCAGAACCTAACGAGAAACCATTCGCACCATACATCTGCCCGTATACACTATAACCATAACTCTCCCCCTGTGAAAAACTTTTCCAAACGACAACAAAGCCACCACTACTTAATCCTGCCACCGATGGATCTTGCTGACTACTTGAAGTATAAGTATTTACTAAGAATCCAGAACCCAGTGAAGAGCTATTTGCATCATACCTTTGCCCATGTACATCATAATTAGTAACACTACCCGTAGTACAAGCAACAACAAAGCCACCATTGCTTAATCCTGCTATTGATAGTGATGGTCGATCTTCTAAACCATCTGAGTTGCAAATACTTACTGGAAACTGAGAACCGGCTGGAGAGCCGTTTGCACCATATCTTTGCCCATATACACCATATACACCATAATTCATACTAACGCGACTCTCCCAGGCAATAACGAACCCACTGTCACTTAATCCTGCTACTTTAGGAGCACTCTGATCCCATGCTGTGCAACTACTTACTAAAAACTCCGCCATATATCTCCTCTGTATTGATTTAAAAAATCACTAATCCTTTCATAACGCTCACGTTGTTGCGCTGCAGGATTCAGGCTCAATCACGTAGTACCACCACACTCCCCCGCCCTTACCTGCGCTCCTGGTGCCCATTTCAAAACTGGACTTAGTATAACAAACAGCCATTCCCGTTTTGTAAAAAAAAATAGCCACGTCCACATCAGAGTAGACCTATATTTTTCTTTGTGTAAATATATTTTTTAAATTAATTTTTGACATTGTAATTTAAATTACAACTTTATTAAATAATCGGAGAAAATTTTGTGTTGTGGCATGCGCAAATTCTTCATAGCTAATTTTGCGCAGACCAGCGATATATTTTTGAATGTGACAATACCAGAAGCTGAAACGTAAAATCCTAATTCAAGGCATGCCTCAGCAAAAACATCGTTGCCAGTAAAGCAATGTATTACATCTTTGAAGTGACATTTTGCAATTTACTCCCTTAAGATGTTTAGTGCATCTACCAAGATTTGATCTCATGCAAAAGGAGCCTACGCCGGACAAGGAAGGATGTGCCACCATCCTATCTGTCCGATTAATTTTAATGGTGCACTCCCACATCTTCATGATCTTGATGATTCCCTAAGGGATGATCATCATACTGATGATGCAGCATATAAGAGCCATCATCTACATCATTGTGCGAAATGACTTTAGCTTCAGCACGCGCAGTCGTAACTACCACTGCAGCCACTGCTGCGAAACAACATACATGATATTTATGAGCAAAGAATACACCTAATCCTGCAATTACCAATGCTCCAACTCCCCCTGAAACAACACCCAGTATCTTTCCCAGCGTCCACCAGCTAGTTGTATCAGTGTCAGCACCATTAATAATCTGCGTCATATTTAAATTGTTAATAGTAATATTTCCTCCTGTAGAATTGAAATGCACATATGAATTACCAAGGCTAATTTGCGAGTGAATCACGTTTCCACCACCGAAATCTATATAAGCATCTGTTCCATTTTGCTTGATTACTAGACTACTAGTATTTGCAATAGCACTTAAATCGACCACATCACCTTCTTTTATACCATTGATATTTATTACTTTTTGTGTATCGCTTGGTGTTTCTAGTCCTGATAACAATCTATGGACGCTACTCAGTAATTTAAACACTTTTTTGCCTACATCACAACCTGTTAAAACAGCATTTTGTCCTATTTCCGCTGCTAATATATCTTCTCCATCTAGTGCTGACGCAAAACATTTACCTGCTATTGCTTTATATACTGAACAATCTAAGTAATCTGCACTATTCGATCCAACTAGCACCACAGTATCCGTGCCTGTATATTTACTAATGCCGAAATTACCCCAACTAAAGTGTAACAAAGTAATAGAATTTTTGATATCTTGCACAGTATTAGCACAATCTGGCGTTATTAATAAATTTCCGCTTTGCTCTATGAAATAGTAGCCCACTCCATTCACATCTAAAAAGTAAGCATTAACAGGAACTGTAGGGCATAATGACTTCAAGATAGGAAAAACAACAAGGTTAGAAAGAAGAGAATTACCTATCTGTATTTCTCCACTACCATCACTATCATCTATCGTCTTTTTGCCTATATTTACTATAGGCATAATGTATGTGTCATGGCCACCTGCATCATGTACAACATCATTTCCTTCAAATAGATAGATTGTATCGTCTCCTTTTCCAGTCGTTACATTATCATCAAAAGAAGTTGTACCCCATATAATACGACCTTTTGTGAGAACACCGCCTTCGTACCCATTATAATATCCATCGTCTCCTGTGATGTTTACGCCTTTAAGAGGATGATCTCCGGTTATATACTCAAATGAAAAAAATCCTATTTGAACAACCGTTTTAGCAATAGTAATCCACGGTACTTTTCCTGATAATTGTTCTTTTATTAGCGCTTGAGCTTTCGCGCATTCGCAAGCAATACTCGTAGTCTTTTTTTGGTAAGCATCAGCGAAGGGAATCAATTTTAGTGAGTGTTGATTGTTTTGATACGATTCCCAATAATATCTATTTAGTTCATATGACTGATAGTGATTAAAGCCTGTATAGCCGAGAGATCCAGATGGCCATTCACTCTGTAAGCCAATGACTTTGGGTTGCCCAGTAGTATTGTCAAATTGACCTAAGATATTATATTTGCCGTGCTGGCCAAAAGTACCATCATTTGTGTACTTCGAGTAATAAAACAGCGGGTCTGGTTGCTCATTCATTTTGGATAATTCATCTATGCTAGGATATATCCTATATATTCCGCCTACATGCGCAGCCATAGTGTTTACAAAATTGGGAGCTGCGTTATACGTAATGACATTTTTATCTACATAATCTAGGTCGGAAGACTCAAAAGGTTTTCCGCCTAATGCTGATAACAACAGCGCGGATAATAGTTCCCCGGCTTTACCTAAAGAGCTCATCATACCCTGACAAACACCTTTAATAAAGGCTGGCTCACCTTCTCCAATAGAAGCTCTAATCACATCTCTAGACCCGGGACTATCAAATGTAAAAGCTTTATAATGATATTTGGCGCTTAATAATTCAGCCAAAACTGCACCTAAAGAATGTCCAGTAGAAGTGAAGCTATAATCTTGCATACTTTTGCCTTGTTTCTCGATGTAGTCCTTGACACTATCTCTGAATGCTATTACTGAAGAAAATTGATCTACGACATTGCATAATGCCATCACTGCGTCAACAATGAGATCTTGCCCAAAACCTGCACTAGGTTCAGTTCCGCGATGTGCTATTACAACAACTTTATCAACTTCATTTACATATGCTCTACCAAAATAACCAGTCAATTTCGCTATATCTGCATTAGCACCAGTCATGTCACTGGAGCTTCTTAAAACACTCCAATTTGCTTCGTCAAAGACAGAAGCATCTTTATATACATCAACACTTAAACGCGCACACATGTAGGGTGTTACAACAGATGGGGTAGGGGTAGGAGTAGGAGTAGGGGTCACCAGTCCTCCATTAGCATCATAAATTTGTCCATATATGCCATACTTGGCATTATCACTTTCATGCCAAGCAACAACAAAGCCACCATTGCTTAATGATGCTACTGATGGGGCCTCTTGGTCACCTGACGTACGACTATTTACCAAAAATTCCAAACCTAGTGCAGAACCACTCGCACTATACCTTTGTCCATATATACCATAGCCACTGGCATCTTGAAAACTCTCCCAAGTTACAACAAAACTACCGCCATTTAATCCCGCTACCGATGGAAGGTCTTGAGTATTTTTTGTGTAAGTATTAACTCTAAACTCAGAACCCAGTGCAGAACCACTTGCATCATATTCTTGCCCATACACACTACGGCTGTATGGCGTACCATCTTGCCCAAAACTATTCCAAGTAACAATAAAGCCACCATTCTTTAATCCCGCTACTGACGGATAATCCTGATAATTTGAAGCATAAGTATTAGCCTTAAAATCGGAACTTGCTGGTACTGGAACACCATTTGCATCGTATCTTCGCCAATACACATCATCAACATCATAAAGAGTCCTAGTATTAGCATAGGTAACAACAAAGCCACCGTCACTCAAGCCTGTCACTGAGGGTTGATAACTTTTAGAATGGACTGGAAATTCAGAACCTAGCGGAAGACCATTCGCACCATACATTTGCCCGTGTACACCATAATCAAAACTAGTATCTTGTGAAAAACTCTTCCAAACGACAACAAAGCCACCACTCTTTAATCCTGCTACAGACGGCCCCTGTTGACTACTTGAATTATAGGTATTAACCGGGAACCCAGAACCTAGCGGAGTGGCATCTGCATTATATCTTTGTGCGTATACATCATAACTAGTCATTGTACCGACAGTACAAGCAACAACGAAGCCACCATTGCTTAACCCTGCTATTGCTGGTGCTGGTCGATCTTCTAAACCATCTGAATTGCAAATATTTACTTGAAACTGAGACCCGGCTGGAGAGCCGTTTGCACCATATCTTTGCCCATATACATTATAACCAGCACCCCTATAAATACTAGTAGCATTCTCCCAGGCAATTACAAATCCACCACCACTTAATCCTGCTATTTTAGGCGCACTCTGATCCCACGATGTACAATTACTTACTAAAAATTCCGCCATATATCTCCTCTGTATTGATTTAAAAAATCACTAATCTTTTCATAACGCTTACGTTACCACTCTACAAGATCCAGGCTCAGTCATGTAGTATTACCACACCCCTTCACCCCCATCATCACACTCCCAGTGCTCATTCAGAAATGGGACTTGGTATAACAAACAACCATTCCCGCTTTGCAAAGAAAACAATTACGCACTACTATGGGATACCTATATTTTCTTAATGTAAAGAACATTTTTAAATTAATTTTTGATATTGTAATTTAAATTACAACTTTATTAAATAATCGGAGAAAATTTTGTGTTGTAGCATGCGCAAATTCTTCATAACTAATTTTGCGTAGATCAGCAATATGTTTTGCAATTTCGCGCACATAAGCTGGCTGATTCATCTTGCCTCTATAAGGTACTGGGGCCAAAAAAGGGGCATCCGTCTCTATCAAGATGCGATCTAATGGTAGTTTTTTAAAAATTTCTTGTATACCCTTGGCATTTTTAAATGTGACAATACCAGAAGCCGAAATATAAAACCCTAATTCAAGGCATGCTTCAGCAAAAACATCGTTGCTAGTAAAGCAATGTATTACACCTTTGAAGTGACATTTTGCAATTTGCTCTCTTAAGATGTTCAGTGTATCTTGTTCTGCATCTCTTGTGTGAATTATTAACGGTAATTGAGTTTTTTGTGCAGCTTTTATGTGTTCCGCAAAGCTGTATTGTTGCAACCCTATGATATGGTCGCTATCAGTGCAATGGTAATCTAATCCTGTTTCTCCTATGCCTGTAACTTTTGGATTATTGCATAACCGTACTATGCTTTCAGCATCGACAGCATCCCCATCCCGCACATGTGATGGATGCAATCCTACCGAACAAAATACCCCAGCAAATTGCTCTGTAATTTTTAGTAGATTTGGAAAACTTTTTATGGATGTACATACGGTCTGCAATATTTTAACTTCAGCTCGTGCAGCTACATCTAGAACATCTCGAACATTATCGCACAATCCTGGAAAATCTAGATGGCAATGGCTATCTACCAACATACTTTATTTCTACTTATTTTTTTGATTATGATAGAACAATACCATGTGTAGATTATCGTTGATACGCTTTCTAAACACATCAGCAATCTTAAATCGAACCACGTTACGTTCATGTATAATTTTTGCATCTTTCGTCTTTGGGTTACGGCCTATACGCTGATTTTTATGCTTGATGCTAAAGGATCCAAATTGTCTTATCTTTAAACTATTTTCTGCTGCTAATGTTTTGACAATAACATCAAATATTGTATCTACGTATTGATGTGCGGTAACTGCCGTAATTTGCAAAGACTTACTCATTACTTTAGCTATGAATTCTCTAGTTACTGTACTTCGCTTTAGCATTTTTCAACAAAATTAACTAAGTTTCTAAACTGTACACAGTATCAGGTAAAATTTATTTTTATTCAAGGTAAACTATTTGTACGATTGGTGATATGTTGTAGGCTGAATTTAAATCTTGCAAAAATATCAATAGGTAAAGATATAAATAATTACTTTATAACCCCTATGATGCACCAATATCTCACTGTAAAAGATGCACATAGAGACTATTTGCTCTTTTATCGTATGGGGGATTTTTATGAACTGTTTTTTGATGACGCTATAATCGCCGCTAAAGAGCTCGATATAGTATTAACAAAAAGGGGAAAACACGGAGAACAAGACATACCAATGTGCGGTGTACCAGCACACTCCAGCGAGATGTATTTGCAAAAATTAATAAAAAAAGGACATAGCGTTGCTATATGCGAACAACTTGAAACACCTGAAGAAGCTAAGAAAAGAGGGCATAAAGCGGTAGTTAAGCGTGAAGTCGTGAGAATAATAACGCCTGGTACAATCTTGGAAGACAATTTACTGGAATCAAAAGAAACAAATTATCTATGCAGTATTATAAAAGATGATTTTACTATCACTATAGCCTGGATAGACATTTCGCTAGGTGATTTTTATGTAGAAACCATCCAACTTACTGCTTTAAGTTTAGAAGTGACCAGATTATTACCAAAAGAGCTAATAATTTCTGATTCCAATTTTTCAGATATAGAAATAAAAAAACAGTTACAGCGATATGATGGCTGTATTACGAAACGTGCTAACAGTTTATTCGAATTTTATAGGTGTGAAGCAAAGTTAAAAGCATTCTATGCTGTTGAGTTTTTATCGGGAATTGGCAGTTTTTCAAGAGCTGAGACTATAGCGGCTGGGGCGTTATTAGAGTACATAGAATATACACAGAGATCAAATATACCTCGTGTCAAAAAGCTAATTAAGGTGTTTGCAAATTATTTTATGTCTATTGACCACGCTACTCGCGTTAATCTTGAATTGGAACGTAGTGTGAGAGGACATAATAAAAATAGTTTATTGAAAATACTGGATAAAACACTAACTGCATCTGGAGGTAGGTTATTAGCTCATTATCTTTCCTCTCCACTTGCCAATGCTATGGCTATTAATGAGCGTTTAGATGGTGTCGAATCTTTGCTAAATTTGCCCGATGTAAGACTTAGTATACGAACAGCGCTCAAAGAATTTCCTGATACTGAGCGCGCTTTATCTAGAATTAGCGCAAAAAGAGGGACTTCACGTGACCTTGGAATAATTCGCGATAGCTTACAGATGGCGCTAAAGGTGGCAGAAATAATTCAAAGTAACAAATGTGTATCTCGAATATTAACGGCAGCACGTCAAATTACCTCCTTTGACAATTTACTTAATGAATTAAAATCAGCCTTACAGTATCACGTTACAACTAATAATCCATTACTAGTTAATGGCGGCTTTGTGCGTAACGGTTATCATGCACAATTAGATAAATTTTATTATCTAAAATCTAATTCTGATGAGCGCATAACGCAACTACGCAATAAGTATAAGGAGCTTACGGGAATTACAGCTATTAAAATTCTCAAAAATAATGTTATAGGGTATTTTATTGAAGTTACTCCTAGTAATGCCAGCAAAATGAGCAATAGCGTATTTATCCATAGACAATCTTTAGGTAGCGCTATCCGTTATACTACAGAGGAGCTAAAACAACTTGAAACAGAAATATTGATTTGTGATGATAAAATAGCTCAATTAGAGCAAGAAATTTTAGTTACTTTATGCAGCAAAGTATTAGATGCTTCAGAACAAATCGATATGTCTGCTCAAAGTATTGCAATAATTGATGTGACGTGTGCACTTGCGGAAGTTTCACATCAGTATAAATATGTAAGGCCTATTGTAGATGATAGTATAAAATTTTCCGTAACCCACGGAAGACATCCAGTAGTAGAACGTGGTACTTCTTCAGCATTTATTCCAAATCACTGTCATTTAAATCAGGAAAAGGAAAATTTATGGCTGATTACAGGTCCTAATATGGCAGGCAAAAGCACATTTTTACGCCAAAATGCCCTCATATGCATTATGGCCCAGATTGGAAGTTTTGTTCCAGCTGAAAATGCTCATGTTGGAGTAGTAGATAAATTATTCAGTAGGATAGGAGCTGCCGATAACATAAGTCAAGGGCAGTCTACATTCATGGTTGAAATGCTTGAGACTGCATATATATTAAATAATGCGACCAACCGATCTTTTATTATTTTGGATGAAATAGGTCGTGGTACTGCTACTTATGATGGGTTGGCTATTGCCTGGTCTGTGATTGAAAATTTACACAACCAAATTAAAGCAAGAACGTTGTTTGCCACCCATTATCACGAATTAACAGCTTTAGAAGCTACTCTAGATAAGTTGAGTTGCTGGACCATGAAAGTGCGTGAATGGGAAAATAAAATTATATTTATGCACGAAGTTATTTCAGGTAAGGCAGATAAATCTTATGGCATACACGTAGCAGAGCTTGCAGGTATGCCAACTAACGTCATTCAACGTGCGTATAGCATTTTAGATATGCTCACAAAAAAGAACATATAAACCTCACTGCCATCTTATGGTACCTTACTTGGTCCAGTTTATGGAAATAATTATCAAAATTATGCTAAAATTGATGATGGCAATATACAAGAGGCTCGGTGTTGCATTCTGTTAGAGTAGAGGTGTGCTAGTTACTAGTTGGATATGTTAGTAAGGCACTTGCCATCATATTTTTCGGGTTGTAGTAACCCAAGCATCTGTAATAGAAGTCAAGAAGAAAGGAGGTAAAATTTACAACACACAATCAGCTCAAA